>JANOQT010000044.1:0-155692 GCA_031415015.1 Paracoccaceae bacterium | reverse complement strand
AGACCGCCAAGCTCAACGGCGTCGATCCCCAAGCCTGGCTCGTCGACACCCTCGCCCGCATTCCAGACCACAAGATCAACCGGATCAATGACCTGCTGCCATGGAACCTGCGGTAATGGCAGTCAGACCGGACGGTTACAGTGCTGTCGAAAGGCTGGCTGCCCTACCGCATCCGCTGGACCGGGGAACTGGTAGCGGCGGATATGCCCCGCAGCTGGTCGATCCGCGCCACCGGCGATCTGACCGGTCTGGGCGTCTGGACCTTGACCGAGACCGACGGGTGGACCGAAGCTATGTACGACTGGCGGGTGTCGGCCGACCGGCCCTTGTTCCGGCTGCTGGCCCCGGTCATGGCCCCCGTCTTTGCGTGGAATCACCGCTGGGCGATGGCGCGGGGGGAAGAAGGCCTGCGTCAGGAAGTGGTGCGGCGGCGCGGACAGATGTTAACAGCGTCTTAAAATGAAAAGCTAATCTGTTGATTTTGTTGACCTGATTTTTTGTCCACGCGTGGACATCATCCGATCTGCCCCCGGACACCCCCGGTCTGTCCCCGATCCAGCAGCAGGTGGTCCAGCAAAACGCAGGCCATCATCGCCTCTCCCACCGGCACCGCCCGGATCCCCACACAAGGATCGTGCCGCCCCTTGGTGACGAGGTCGACGTCCTGCCCGCCCGAGGTGATGGTCTGCCGCGGCGTCAGGATCGACGAGGTCGGCTTGACCGAAAAGCGGCACACCACCGCCTGCCCGGTCGAGATGCCGCCAAGGATACCGCCGGCGTGGTTGGTCAGATACTCCGGCCCGTCCGGCCCCATGCGGATTTCATCGGCATTCTCAACCCCGGTCAGGCTTGCCGCCCCCATCCCTTCGCCGATCTCCACCCCCTTGACCGCATTGATGCTCATCATCGCCGAGGCGAGGTCACTGTCGAGTTTCCCATACAGCGGCGCGCCAAGACCGGGGGGAACACCTTCGGCAACAACCTCGATCACCGCCCCGACCGAGTTGTGGGATTTCCTGAGGTCGTCAAGATAGACGGCCCAATCCGCAGCGGCCTGCGGATCGGGCGTCCAGAACGGGTTGCGCTCGATCTCGGCCACATCGAACCGGCTGCGGTCGATCCGGTGCGGGCCCATCTGGACCATGTAGCCGGTGATCTTCAACGCCGGGACCAGCACCGCCAGCACCTTGCGGGCAACGCCCCCCGCCGCAACGCGGGACGCGGTTTCGCGGGCCGAAGACCGCCCGCCGCCACGATGGTCCCGCACTCCGTATTTCTGGTGGTAGGTGATATCCGCATGACCGGGGCGAAAGCTTTGGACGATGTCGCCGTAATCCTTGGACCGCTGGTCGGTGTTATCAATCATCAGCTGGATCGGGGTGCCAGTGGTCACCCCCTGAAACACGCCCGACAGGATGCGGACCTCGTCCGCCTCTTGCCGCTGGGTGGTGTATTTGTTCTGGCCGGGTTTGCGCCGGTCCAGCCAGGGTTGGATATCGGCTTCGGTGAGTGCCACGCCCGGCGGGCAGCCGTCCACGGTGCAACCGATGGCAGGCCCGTGGCTTTCGCCCCAGGTGGTCGTGCGGAAGAGGTGACCAAAGGTGTTGAGGCTCATGACAGGCTCCGTGGCTTGGCCAGAGGCATAAGCGATGGGCCGTTAAACCACAATCTCGCGGGTGCGGATTTGCGGGGTCAGGTCGTAGTCCGGCGGAACACCGGAGATGCGGAGGACGGAGAGGCCCAGCGTCACATCCACCGACCCATCAGCGCGGCGGGTGATCTGCGGTGGTTTGGGCCAGCCGGAAAGGTCAAAGACCTGCGCCTCGTTCCACTGGCTGACATGGGTGACGCCACCATAGGCGACGATGAAGACCACCGCACCAGGGCCGGGGTCGATGTGGTTGATGCCTGTGCCCGCGTGCACAGTGTCATTGCCGCCGCCAAGGCTGATGCGGTTCCGACCGGGGCCGGTATGGATCAGGGAGGATCCGTCGCCATCCGCCACCTCGTCATTGCCATGCCCGGCGAAGATCAGGTTGCGTGCGGCGGTGCCGATGATCGTGTCGTCGCCGGTGCCTCCGTCCAGCACGTCACGCCCGCCGCCGCCGACAAGGTAATCGTTCCCGGCGCCCCCGAAGAAATGATGACGCGAGCTTTCCATGACCGAGATGGCGATCAGCCGGTCGTCGCCTTCTCCTCCGTGGAACGTTGCCCCGCTGTACTTCGGGCCAATCATCAGGTCGTTCCCGCGTGAGCCGCGGACGTCGACCATAACGCGCTCGGAGGTCTCGAAGGTGATCGGGCTGTCGGGATGGGCAACGATCCGCAGGGTGCGGCTATCGGGCTTGGAGGCGTTCGGGTCTTCGTTGCGGGCGACGACGGTGGCGATGCGGATGTGCTCGACGTTCATCGGGCAGTGCATGACATAATCGTCAGGGCCGCCCATGTACCACAGCGTATCGGTGCCGCCGTCGCGTCCTTCGCGGATCTTTTCAACTTCGGCCCCATAGGCCCAGTAGTTGTCGTTGCCTCGGCGGCTTTCAAGGACGACAGAGCCGTCGACGGCCATCATCGCATTCACCCCATCGGCCGGGTTTTCAAACCCGCGCAGATCCAGACCGAGGTCTAGGGCACCCTTGACCAGTTCACTGCGAAGTAAAGCCATCGGCGCGGTGGCGGCGAGGTTTTCGGTTTCGCCGGGATCGGCGACCACGTCATAGACATGCTCTTCGCCGTTCGGATAGCGGAAATAACGGTACTGCCGGTACCCTTCGACCGACGGGCGGACGGAGAGTGTCCCGAAGACCGAGGTGACCGGCGATTTCGTGGTATCGAAGGCGCCGAAGCTGGGGTCTGCAAGCGGCAGAAGGCTTTGGCCCGACACCCAATCCGGGCGCGGCGGCAGGCCCGCAAGTTGCAGGATGGTCTTGGCGAAGTTGTGGAGGCTGACGGGAAGGTCTTCGACGCGGCCCGCCTCCATCCGGGGGCTGTAGATGCCGAAGGGTACGTGGGCGGCACTGTCCCACTGGCTCATCTTGTGAAAGCTGTCGTGGTTGCCGAGGTTGAAGCCGTTGTCCGACAAGAAGACCACGGTGGTATTATCTGCAAACGGGGAGGCTTCCAGAGCCGTCAGGAAACGGCCGATTTCGTGGTCGACGTGACTGATTGCGGCGAAATAGGCGCGCACGACCTGACGCCAGCCTTCGTCCCCCGCTTTCTCCGGCGTCCAGTTGCCATTGGCGATATAGGCGGCCTCATAGACCGCAAAACCGGGCTGGGGGCCGTGGTAATCGTCGGCATGGGCAATGTCGGGCCAGCGGATCGCAGCGGCGTCATATTGCGCGTAAAACCGGTCGGGGCATTCCAGGTTGTAGTGCGGGTGCTTGAAGCCAAGCTGGATCAGGTGGCGGCGTTCGGGGTCAGCGCGACCAAGGAAATCAATGGCGTTCTGCGCGACGGAGTAATCGTAGAACGTATCGTCCTGCGTTCCGTCATCATCCGGGTGGTTGATGCCTTTGATGCCGGGGCCACGGTCGAGATACTCCTTGATCTTTGTGCGTTTGCCACTGTCGGCGGCGGGCACGTCTTCGTGGAACAGCACCCGCCGATAGCGTTCGGGCATGGGCCGGTAGGTGGCGTCCACCTTGCCGGTGGTGAAGGTGTAGAACCCGGCACGGCGCAGGTCATAGGCCCAAGCCTTTTCAGGTGGCAGAACCTGACGCCAGAAGCGGTTGAGATCGACCAGCCCGGTGCGGAAGGGCGACAAGCCGGTGGCAAGCTCGGCCCGGCAAGGGGCGCACAGGGGGATGGTGGCATAAGCATTGGAAAAGCGCAGGCCCCGGTTCAGCAACCGGTCTAGGTTCGGCGTCTGGATCGTGATCCCGAAGGTGTTGCGCCAGGTAAAGACGTCGATCATGTCATCGACCCAGATAACGCAGATATTATCGCGCGCGATTGTATCGGACGTGAAGGGCATCAGATTGCGCCATCCCGAACGCGAAGCCGCGCGGGCAATGCCCAGCGGTGAACGCCGTCCGCTCCGGATGCATCCCGCACGGAACCCCGGTTTGCAGGATAGGGGCCCGGGACCGGGTCGGCACCATGGGCATAGGTGACAAAAAGGTCTTCACCTTCAGGCCGCTTGGTGCACGCAAGAACTACTGACTTGCGGTCCTTCGAATCGATGCTGACAGAATTGATCGCAGCCCCGTTTGTTACGCCTTCCAGCCGAAACCCGGCATGAGGGCCCGCACGGAAGGGATCGGCCGGGTCAACCTCCAGCGCGGCCATCGCCTCGCAGATCAGGCGAATGTCTTTACCGTCGCGTTCAGCAAGCTGGATTGTCGGGCATTGCCAGCGCTGACCTGCCTGCACGGCCAGCAGGGCGGCGGCGGACTGGGCGGCCTTGGCGCGACGCCCCTCGTCAGTAAGGCGGCCGGTATCGTCGATGGCGAAGGCATAAGAGGGCCCGGTAAAGACCAGTTGATGATCGGCGTGGTTCCACGACAATTCCCACTGGCCATCCAGCGCCGGGCCGCTGGTGATGGTTTGCGTGCCGCAATCAAAGGCGGACAGAAATATCGGGCGGGCGAGACCGTGATTCGCCATGCCCCGGGTAATCCGCTCCATCAACGCGATGATGCCGTCGCGGTAGGCAGCGGGATCGCCGGAGATATCCTCCAGCAGATAGTCCAGCGTCACAGCCAAGACCTGCGCACGGGTGCCAAGCCGTTTGGCTGCAGCGACAAGATTGCCCAGCGCCCGGTCAAAGTTGGCGATGGCCGCGCCGGTGCCAAGGCTGACGGACGTGGCGGCGCTGTCAGTCTCGGCGCGGATGAAGAACAGTGGCAACGAGATCCGCGCGTTGGCGCGCACGGACACAAGCGCTTCGGCCAGCAAAGCCTCATGGGTCATTTCGGTGAGCGGTTGCAAAAGGGCTGTCACCACAGCTTCGCCGTCCCCCCCCATGCCGACCGCGCCAATATCGTCGGCGGGCGCGAAAACATGATAGGGGAACCGGCCCGAACCGGGCGAAGCAAGCGCCGCGCGCGCACCACCGATGCCAAGGATCGCAAACAGCGGGCCACGGCCTTCGGCCAGAATGGTGCCGCCTTCGATGTGACGGCGATAGCCGCGCGGCCCGTCTGCGCCGGGAAGGTTGGCCTGAAACAAGACCCAATCGCCGTCGCGCCTTGCGGCCCACAGGTCGAGCTCCTCGGGAAGGTCGGGCAATTCGGCGGTCACTTGAGGGGCGGACGCGACATCCGGAAGCTGCAAACGCGCAGCAATGTCGGCGATCACCTTGTCCGACAGGCGCAAGATCAGGCCAGACTCGTCAAAGCCGATCACATCGCCATTCTCGGCCCGGATGATGGTGCCGGTCTGCGGGATGGTGGGATCAGGCATGCGATGTCCTTCAGAACAAGCGGGAGAAACGTTCGGGCAACCGGTAGACGCCTTTGGGACGCGCACCGCCGGGGGCCCAGTAAACCTCTTTCTTGGGCCGCCAGCCATCCACCATTTCCTTGCGGAATTCCGGGAAATCCACGGTCTCCGCCCGGGGCGTTTCCTTCGACAAGGCGGAATAGGTTTCCCATGCGGTATCCCACCCGGTCTTCTGCCTCTCGGTTTCCTCCAAAGCACCGCTTTGGATTTCACGCTGTGCGCGGCGGGTGGCGAGACGCTTTTCGGTCATGTCATGGTCGATGAAGCGCAAATGGAACAGGTAGAGATGCGGGTCCAGATACAAGTCCGGATGGCTGGCGAAATGACCACCGGGCACGATATCGAGCTTGGTCGCGGTCAGGCAGGGCTTGGCGTAGTTGGCGTTCAGTCGGAAAATCCGCCGCACATCAAGGATGTTGCGACCGGATGTGATCGGATCGGGCTCCAGCTTCGGGTTGTGGACCATTTCGATGGCAAAGGGGGTAATGACCTGGGGTCCACGCTTTTCAGGCAGCCGAGAGATGTATTCGACCAGATTGTCCGACACATCAGGATCTACGGCGACAATCTCATCGACATCGCCAACCAGCACCCAATTGTAGAAATTGGTGAAGCCGCTGGTCACCCGCGACAGCATCTGCCAGCGGCGCTGGTTGAAGCAATTCCGCGTCTCGTCGAACGGCAGATAGATGAGGTTGCAGCCCGCAGCGATGCGTTTGTGTTCAGGGTCGCCGCCATGGCTGAGGACATACAGATGCTCGCGGCCCAACTGGCGACCGTAGTATTCGACCCAGCGTTCCAGAAAGAAGTGGTCGCCCCCCACCATGGTCATCGCCATCATCGGCGCGCGCGTCTGATCCATCCGTTGTCGTTCCCTTGCCGTTCCGGTCTTTGGGGCAGCTCACGTCTTGCATTGTGCCATAGCATGGCGCGGCCCGCAGGTCCTAGCCCACCTTCGATTGATTTACCGCCGCACGCCGCGCGCGTCGCGCAAAGACCAGGTCATCTTCGGGCAAGTTCTTGCCTGCCTGCAGAATGGCGTTCGCAGCCTTGATCGCCAATCCCGGACGGCCCCGCGCCGCCGCCGTTGCAAGCAAGGCGCGTTGCCATTTTGGCACTGTCTTGCGGTTCCGGAAGGCGGCCCAGAAGCCGGGGCCGATCTGGTCACCGTTCACCAGATCGGCAATCAGCTCTGAAAGCGCGCCGGACTTCAGGACAACACGGATGGCTTCGTGCGTGCAGTGTGGCGCACGAAGCAACTGCACGTTCGGCCCAGCCAAGCGGGCGGCGTGGGCGCGGTCTTCGGGCACAAAGGGGTCGTAGACCAGCACGACCTTGCGGATATACGGCACGGCTGCAGCAGCATCGAGAAACGGCATCCCCTCCCAGTTGGACTTGCGCACGGCAAAGGGAAAGCGCGCTTCAAACGGGGCGATGACCTTGTTCATCGTGGACTGCGCGCTGAAGGCAAGCACCCGCGCCTCGGGGATCAGCGGCGCAAAATTCAACGCCGCAAACCCGCCCATCGACGCCCCCGTCATGATGATGCGGCGAAAACGGCGGAAAAAGCCGCGCGCTTCCAGCATGGAAAGCAGCTGTGGCGCAGTGGGCTGCCGGAACCAGTCTTTGGCATGGCTTTGCACACCGAGGATGGAATGGCCCAGTGGCTCCAGCCTTCGGGCCAGCCAGGGGCCGCGCGGCCAACCTTCGTCGATGGTCGCAAGGTTGTCGAACGTGATGATCAAGACATCGGACCGCCCCTCGAACCACAGGTTGGCGTGGTCGCCCATGATCAGAAAGCGGTCGGCGGTTGCAGCCTCGTCAACCCCCATTTCAGGGGGAAGCAACAGCGTTTCGACCGGGCGGGCAAGGTCGGACACGGCTCAGAACGTCCAGCGGTGGTAGGCATCCAGCGCGGCAAGTGCGGCCACGTCGTCCGGGTCGGACGAGCCTATGAGCGCGCGGTCCGGCCAGAAAACCACGTCATGCAGATGCATTGCCCCAAGTGTTTTGGTCAGACCCGGTCGATTGGACCGGCAGCCAATGAAGAAATCGCCGGGATGCGCCATACCGGGCACCGCACCCTCAGCCTGAACGCTGTTGCCCCCTGATTTCAAAACAAGCGCCCGACCGGTGTAGCACAAAATCACCAGCCGTGCTTTGCGGCGACCCGGGGTAAGGTCCATCGCGACTTCGACCGCACCCTGACGATCCTTCGCGCCCAGACGGCCCTCGGATTCGCTGAGGAAGATCAGATTGTTCGCCTGACCGGTGGACACCGAGCACAATGTGCGCGCCTCTCCGCCAGATGTGTAGATGACGGCGGCGGTAAAACGCTCCACTTCCGGAGCGAACTCGGCAAGGGAAAAACCACAGTTCACACCCGTGTCAAACCGGAAGGCGGCTGGCGACACTTCGTCAAACCGGCTGTTGCCGGTATTGGGTGTCGCGGTCGTGGCCTCGACCGCGCCGGTGGCTTCGCGCCAGCCGGTGATCTTATCGCCCGACCGAATCACATCCGCTGGGCGCGCGGTAAAGCGGGCGCCGCCGGTGACGGCCAGCGCCTTCGTCAACGCGCGATCTTCACCACCGATCAGCGCACCGGCAGGCAGGGTCTGGGACAGGTGCAGCATCATCGTCCTTCCGCAGGGCAGATCATCCCGCATCTTGCAGAGCGAGCGGTATGACCGCAAGTGCGCCGCATCACCGGGCCCTCAGCGGCGTGGTACGCAGAACATCCATTGCCCGGGCTAAGATCAGCGCACCGTAAGCCGGATTGCGATGCTCGTAATCCTTCTTCTCGGCGTGGCCCGCAACGGCAAATCCGGCTTTGGTGAAGACACCGTCGGCGACCGTCTCGTCCGGCTGCGGGATCAGGGTTATGCCGTCAGCCGCGGCAATCTCGGTCGCAAGGTCCCAAAGTTCGGCGCGATCTTCACCGCTGGCCGCGCGGATCTCGGGGGTCAACTGCGCCGACAACCGGGGATGCCCCTCGGTATGGAAAGCGACGGGCGACAGGACGATCCGCGCCGTGCCGGTTGCCGCAAGGCCCCTGGCCAGCCGGTAGCCGGACTGTTGGTTCAGGCTGTCACACAGCACCCGACGACGCAGACCAGACGACAGAAACGGGCCATGGAAGCGGGCTTGCAGGAAACGTTGAAACACCGGGCCAATATAGGTGCGGGTTCCGGCAAACAGGATCATGTCAAAATTGGCAGCCGGTAAGGACCGGCGGCCTTTCGCGTTGAACCTGGCGAAGCGTTGGGCGGTAAATTCATCGGTGGGCACGATCTCTGCGTCCCGCAGGGTCAGGAAATTGAAGCGGCCACCGACATGCCCCCAGTATTCGATGTCGGCCCCCGACACATCGACCAGACCCAGACCATGCGCCTGTCTGAGGCAGGCGTAGTGGCTATCGCCAAAAACCGCGAGGCGGGAAAGCAGGGGGGGTGGCGAGATCATCCTGCGCCCTACCTTGGTGCAAAGGCCGCGAGTATTTCTTCTTCGCAGCGCAATTCTTCCGCCTCGGAAAGTTCGGGTTCGGCCGGCTCCGGGTTGGCCACGGGCGCGGCAACCGGGGGCAATTGATCTGCCGGCACCGGCCCGAACATCGCCGTCTGATCGCGGAAAAAGCTGTTCATCACGTGGTCGACACCTTCGGGCAGGACTGACCGCAAATTGGGCGCGAAGAAGCGGCCGCGATAGGCGGGATGGGTAATGATCTCGTAAGACGGAAAATAGTCGACGCGGGATTGCCGCTGCGCCAGTTCCGCCGCAACCGTGCGCAGCAGCGATTTCGACTGGCTGGTGGCGTTCAGCACATGCTGGCCCGACGCCGTCGCGGTCAGCGGTACGGGCGATACGGTCAACAGTACATTCAGTCCACGATTGGCGCGCCAGATCAGTCGCAGCACTGCCGTCATGTCGGCCATCAGCCCGGCAAACCGGTGGTTCACAAAAATATGGCGTTCCGGATTGAACGTTCCGGCGACGGTTCCGGGGCATACGGCGTATTCGGTGCCGGTGTCACCGTTCTGCCAGGCTTCGGTCAAACCCATGGTAAAGACGAACACATGTGACGTGGTGATCGCCTGCCGGATCGCAACAAGTGTTTCGGCGCGCGAGGCCCGCAGTTCGTCAATGCTCGGAAAGCCGCCGGGTTCAACCGCCGGGCGGAACGGATCATAGAACCGGCCGTCGGTTTCCCAAACGTCTTCTGGCGGGGCGGTGTCGGTCAGCGCCCAGGTCAGCCACTGACACAGCATCCTTGGGGTGTAGATGTTGCCGGTGCGAAAACTGAACGTGCCATAGTGGTAATCCCGCTTCTGCTCGGCAGTCAGGCCCGGCGGTCCCGGCTCGTGATCCACCCAGCGATAGCCGCGTGCGACCAGCGCTTTGGCAAAATGCTGCGCGAAGCAAGATCCTGCGGTCGCAATTCGGGTCCGCCGCTTGATCAGCACCTTGGGCTGCCACAGGCCTGTTATTGCCAGCGCATCCAGATCGGACACACCGGTCCGCCAGAACCGGTCTGCGGGAAGATCTTCGTAAGGATGCGCCATGGTCTGCCGAGATTTCCTTGCACGTCGAAGAACACTGACACGCCCGCCGATACGAACGCCAGAGTCCATTCGCGTCAACCGGTTTCGGGGCCGCCGGTCACCAGCCGCGCTTGAAGTGGCGCAAAGGCGCATGATAGCCTTTGCACGGGTATACCCGAAGGATTGCCGCCTCATGACCGCCCCCGCCACGCTGGACCCGACGAAGAAGCCCTGTGGCGCGATGACAATGGTCTACAAGGATTATTTCTTTCTGCAGCGCTGGGTGGATTACTACGGGCGTCAGTTCGGCCGCCAACATCTGTACATCCTGTCGCATGGCGGCGACCCCGAACATGAGCGGATTGCCGAAGGTGCCAACTTCATCCGCATACCCCGCGACCCGACGATGTGGCGGATGGAGCGGCGGCGCTGGTCGATCAATTCGCAGTTCTCTGCCGGAATGTTGCGCTACTACAACTGGTTCTTTGTCGGCGACGTCGACGAGGTGGTGATCGTCGATCCCGATGCGGCCCCAGATCTGGTCACCTATCTTAGCCGCTACACCAATTCGAAGACCGCGCCAAAGTCGATCTGCCCGTTCGGCATCGAGCTGATCCATAACCCGGAGGTGGAGCCGGAGCCTTTGGCCGACGATGCGACGATCTTGTCGCGCCGCCGCGTGTTCCGGGCGAACGCGAATTACGCCAAACCCTGCATCCTGCGCAAGGAAGCTGGCTTTACCGTTGGCGGCCACGCCAATTCGCACCAACCAAGGTTTCTGGACCCTCATCTTTACCTTTTGCACTTGCGTTTCTTTGATCATGCGACGGTCACTGAACGTTTGACCGGGCGAAAAGAGATGCGCAAGACCATGGCGGGGGACCGTGACCTGAAGGATGTTGGCAAAGCCTGGGCGAATGATCTGGAAAACTTTCAGAAGCTGACCTCTGGCAAGCCGGTCCGCGAGGATGCAGACCTGCCGGAGTTCCGCCGACAGATGATCGAAGGTCAGAAAGACCTGCATGATGGCAAGATCACGTTCTTCGGTGGCGGTCGCTCGACAGAGCTGTACCGGTTGCCCGAACGCTTTGCCGCCGTTTTTTGAAAAAACCGAATGACACAGGACGCGCCATGACCCTCAACCGTCGCCCCGTCGCCTCTCTCTGGATCGGCGAGTCCCTGCACTACGTGAACCAGCTATGCCTCAAATCGCATCTGCTGCAGGGCCATCCGGTGACGCTTTACTGCACCGATCAGGTCCGCAACGTCCCGAAGGGTGTTGAAGTGCGCCCAGCGTCCGAAATCATGCAGATCGACCGGGCGATCGTGGCAGAAACCTCGGCCTCCTTCCTGTCGAACGTGTTCCGCTACAAGATGATTGCGGCGACGGGTGCGATCTGGATCGATTGTGATGCCTATTGCCACAAGCCCTTCCCTGAGGAGCAGGAGCATATTTACGCCGGCCACGGGATGCGCGGGGCGTTGAATTGCGGTGTCGTGGCGATGCCCAAAACCGGTCGGCTGATCGAAAGCCTGCTCGATTATTACGACAACCTGCCGGACTATCCCGCCTGGTGGGGCAACAAGCAAAAGCGCAAGATGGACAAGTTGCCGTCGTCCCTGCCAAAAGCCGTGCGGATCTATCAGGCAGAGCGCACTGCCTTTGGCCCGCAGGCTTTTACCCATTTCGCGCAGAAGACCGGGGATATCGACAAGGCGATGACGGCGGATACGCTGTATCCGGTGCCCTTCCAGCTGAATGATGTGTTCTACGATCCCCATTCAAATGTAGAGGGGCATTTCACCGACAAGACCATGTCGGTCCACATCTACACCAACGCTGCCCGGCCGTGGTGGCGCAAGAATCCGCCGCTGAAGGGCAGCTACATCGCCCGAATGTGCGAACATCTGGAGATCGACCCCACCGCCGCGCTGGAAGAGTGACTGCCGCCGCGATGGATTTCGTAAAACAGACCAGCCCGCACGGGGCATTGCTGGCGCTGTCCACCATGAAGGACGAGGGCCCCACGGTGGTGGAATGGGTCGCGCACCACCTTGCCGTCGGTTTTACCGATGTTATGGTCTACACCAATGATTGCTCCGACGGCACCGATGCCATGCTGAAACGGCTGGAGGCGCTGGATATCGGCGTGCATCACCGGGAAAACGTGATCCCCGAAGGAATGAAGCCGCACCCGTCCATGCTCAAACTGGCGGCGGATGAGGATATTGTCTGCGCCTCTGACTGGCTGCTGGTGCTGGATGCGGATGAGTTTCTGTGCATCAACCATCCCTCCCACACGTTGGATGGTATGGTGGCCGATCTGGCGGCGATGAACGCGCAGGCGATGGTGATGACGTGGCGCATCTTCGGGTCCAACGGCGTGCGGGACTGGAGCAGGCAGCCGATCACCGATCAGTTCACCCGTGCCGCACCCGAATACTGGAACAAGGGCTGGGGCACCAAGACAATGCTCAAGTTCGATCCCAAGTATCTGCGGCTGGGCATGCACCGCCCGATCATCAAATCGCAGCACAAGGATACCGAATACCCGGAATCGGTGCTGTGGGTGAACGGCTCCGGTCGGCCCCTGGAGGAATGGTTCAAGTTTCGCGGCTGGCGGTCGATCCGCCGCACTGTTGGCTACGACTGGGCGCAGATCAACCACTATGCCATCAAGTCGATGGACGCCTACAGCCTGCGCAAGTTCCGGGGCAACGCGAACCTGAAAAAGGACAAGTACAACTCCGACTACTGGTCGTTGCAGGACCGCAACGAAGTCGAAGACCTGCGAATTGCCCACCACCGTGACAGGCGGGCAGCAATCATGGCAGAGCTTTTGAAAGACGATCAGGTCCGTGCCTTGCACGACGCGGCGCATTCCCGCGCCGAAGCGCGACTGGCGGAGTATCGCTCCTCCGAAGCCTATCAGGAGCTGGTCGCGGGATTGCTGGCCGCGTCCGGGGTGCCGATCAGTCAGGTGGTCGCCAAGCCCCCCAAGGCACGCGATCCCGAGGCGGTGAAGGCAGTTCAGACCAAGATCGAACAGCGCCGAAACGAACAGCCGAAGGACGAACGCCGTACCCCGCCGCCGCCCGGCTGGGGCTCGCCCTTCGCCTCGCCTTACGTCAGCGGACCGGTCGACATTTCCGCCGAGATCGCGGTGGAAGAGGTGGAAAATCAGACTCTCATGATCCCGCTGGACCCGCGCGTGTTTACCGCCGCGACGATGGAGGTCCTTCAGGCGGGCAAGTTCGACCGCCGCCACGCGCGCAACATTCAGGGCTTCATGAACGGTTGTACCCGGCTTCTGGACGTGGATTGCGGCATCGGTTTCGTCGCCCTGCGCGCCCGGGCGGCCAACCCCGAGATTGAAGTGACCCTGCACGAGGAACGCCCCGTGCTGATGGCCTTTGCCAAGCGACTGGTGGCCCGCAATTTCCCGGATCCGCAGGGCATCGCCTTTTCGCCAGTGACCCTGAACCCTGATGGCGAATGGTCCGGCCTGTCCGCCCTGATGATCCAATCGCGCCCTGAGGTACTGCGCTTTTCCGGCCCGCTTTTGCCAGCCGAAGCGCTGACCGAGACGCGCCTGTCGGGTGTGCGGCGCATCCTCGTCCCATTCCTAGACCCATCAGAAATCGACAGCGCGCGCGCCAAGGTCTTGCCTGCGCTGGCAGCCCTCGGATTTGCCGAAGACAGCAGCGGAGAGCCGAACGGCTCGCTGTATCTGCGCCGCGAATAGCCCACTTGCACCTGCCGGGCGATGGCCTATGTTCCGCTACACCTCGGGGTGCCCGAAAGGGCTGAGATGCGAAAGTGAACCCGTCGAACCTGAACCGGATCATACCGGCGGAGGGAAGGTGCATGGGTTACTCCATCCCCGACCAATCCGTCGCAGTTGGAGAAACCTGATGAAATACCCCCTCCTGTCTGCGGGCCTTGTGACAATCGCGCTGCCTGCGATGGCCGAAGTGCCTGTTCTCACCGTACTGACCTACGACAGCTTCACCTCGGAATGGGGCCCCGGCCCGGCGGTGGAAAAGGCGTTTGAGGCGGTCTGTGCCTGCGATTTGCAATTCATTGGTGCCGGTGATGGCGCGGCTTTGCTGGCGCGGGTGCAGCTCGAAGGCGCTGCGTCTGATGCGGATGTTGTGCTGGGGCTGGACACCAGCCTGACCGCCGCTGCCGCCGCGACCGGCCTGTTCGCGCCGCATGGGGCGGCCGCACCCACCGCGCTGCCGGTGGCGTTCGATGATCCGCTGTTTCTGCCCTTCGACTGGGGCTGGTTCGCCTTTGTGCACGACAAGGCCAAGCTGCCCACGCCACCGAAATCGTTCGAAGAACTGGCGGCGAGTGACCTGAAGATCATCATCCAGGACCCGCGCTCCTCGACCCCCGGCCTTGGACTGTTGCTTTGGGTCAAGGCCGCTTATGGTGATCGTGCCCCAGAGATCTGGGCCGGACTGGCGGATAACATCGTCACTGTGACCCCCGGCTGGTCCGAGGCGTATGGTCTGTTCCTTGAGGGGGAGGCGGACATGGTGCTCAGCTACACCACATCGCCCGCCTATCACCTGATTGCGGAAAGCGATGCGGGCAAGGGCGCGGCTTTGTTCGACGAGGGGCATTACCTGCAGGTGGAAGTGGCCGGTAAACTTGCCGCGACCGATCAGGGTGCGCTGGCGGATCAGTTCCTTGCCTTCATGCTGTCGGATGGGTTCCAGTCGGTGATCCCGCAGACCAACTGGATGTATCCGGCAGTGCTGCCAACGACTGGATTGCCTGAGGGCTTTGATACCTTCCGGCCAACAAAAACGTTGCTGATGACGGCGGAGGAGGCGCAGGCGGCACGGGACGCAGCGCTGACCGAATGGCAGACAGCACTCGCCCGCTAACCCTGTTGCCGCTGGCGCTGGCAGCCCTGCTGCTGGCGCTGGTGACAGCCACGCTGGTCGCTGTCGCGGCCCGGGGCACGGGATTTTCGCTGGCGCCAGCGGACTGGGCGGCGGTTCGGTTCACGCTGACGCAGGCGGCTTTGTCGGCGGCTTTCTCGGCTGCCTTGGCGATCCCCGTGGCCCGCGCGCTGGCCCGGCGACGGTTTGCGGGTCGGCAGGCACTGATTACCCTGATGGGCGCACCGTTCCTGTTGCCCGCCGTCGTGGCCGTTCTGGGGCTGCTGGCGGTGTTCGGTCGGTCGGGCGCGATGAATGATCTGGGGACCGCGCTTGGGTTGCCGACAATTTCGATCTACGGGCTGCACGGGGTGGTGTTGGCGCATGTGTTCCTGAACCTGCCACTTGCGGTGCGCATGATCCTGCACGGCTGGCAGTCAATCCCGGCCGAGCGGTTTCGCCTGGCGGAATCGCTGGGTTTTGGCCCGGATGAGGTGGCCCGCCATCTGGAACGTCCGATGCTGCGCGCGGTGCTGCCGGGCGCGGCACTGGTGATTTTCCTGATCTGCCTGACCAGTTTTGCCGTTGCGCTGACGCTTGGCGGCGGGCCAGCGGCAACGACGGTGGAGTTGGCAATCTATCAGGCTGTGCGCTTTGATTTTGACCTCGGGCGGGCGGCACTGCTGGCCTTGACGCAGTTCGGGCTGTGCGCCTTAGCAGCTATGATCGCTTGGGTACTTGTGCGGCCTACGGGGTTTGGCGCGGGGCTGGACCGACGGGCGCCGCTTGCAGCGCCTGATGGCTGGCGCAGGGGTGTTGATGCAGCAGTGCTTGTCCTCGCGGCGGCGTTCTTGCTGGTGCCCCTTGGCGCGGTTGTGGTCCGCGGGGCTCCCGGGCTTCTGGACCTGCCGGATTCGATTGCAGCGGCTGCAGGTCGATCGGTTGCAGTGGCCATCCTGTCCGCAACGATCACAGGACTTTCGGCATTGAGCCTGGTGATGGCTGTAGCACGGCAGCTGCCAGGACGGCAGTTGATCGAGGCGGCGGCGGTGTTGCCGCTGGCGACATCCGGGCTTGTGCTGGGGGTTGGCTTATTTCTGATGGTGCAGCCCTTCGTTCCGCCCACGACCATCGCCCTGCCCGTGACAATTCTGGTGAACGCCGCACTGTCTTTGCCTTATGTCTACCGGCTGCTGCTGCCCGAAGCGCGGGCGCTGGTCACCGACTACGGTCGGCTGGCGGACAGTCTTGGAATGCGGGGATGTCCCATGTGGCGCTGGCTGATCCTGCCACGACTGGCGCGTCCCTTGGGCTTTGGCGCCGGCGTCGCAGCGGCGCTTTCGATGGGGGATCTGGGCGTCATCACCCTTTTCGCCGGAGAAGGACGCGCAACCTTGCCACTGGTCGTCCAGCACCTGACCGGAGCCTACCGGATGGAGGCCGCAGCGGCAGCGGCACTGGTTCTGGTTGCGCTAAGCTTTGGGCTTTTCTGGCTTTGCGAGTGGGGAGGCCGGCGTGCTGGAACTGAATAGCGTTGTCGTGGAACAAGACGGCTTTCGGCTTACAGCCGATTGGCGGATCGAGCCGGGCCGCAAAGTGGCTGTGATCGGTCCGTCGGGGGCCGGCAAGTCGACACTTCTCTCGGCAATTGCAGGGTTCATTGCACCTATGTCAGGGGCTGTGCGCTGGGATGGCGCCGATCTAGTAGCGGTCCGGCCAGGCGACAGGCCGATGAGCATCCTGTTTCAGGACCAGAACCTGTTCCCGCATCTGACGGTAACCCAGAACCTTGGCCTTGGGGTGCGGTCGGACCTGCGTCTGAACCGTGACGATGCCTCGCGGGTTCAGGCTGCACTGGACAGGGTAGGACTGTCAGGACTGGGAAGCCGCAAACCCGCACAGTTGTCGGGCGGGCAGATCAGCCGGGCAGCACTGGCGCGCGCCTTGCTGAGGGCGCGACCATTGTTGCTGCTGGACGAGCCTTTCGCCGCGCTTGGCCCTGCATTGAAGGCAGAGATGCTGACATTGGTGGCCGATGTGGCGGCAGAGAGCAGGGCCACCGTTCTGATGGTCACGCACGACCCCGAAGACGCCCGGGCCTTTGCCGAGGATGTTGTGCTGGTGGCGGACGGCGTTGCCCGCGCTCCCGTGCCGACGGCGACGCTTTTTGCCAACCCGCCAGATGCACTTCGGGACTATCTGGGTCGCTAAAAAGAAACCCCCGCCACTGCGGGCGGGGGTTTTGGCGCAGAACTTCGGTCCTGATCAGGCGGTTTTCTTGCCCTTCAGCCCGGCCCAGAGACGCTTGTTGGTCAGAAACAGCAGGGTGGAAAGCAGAATCAGGAAGGTCACGCTGACAAAGCCAGCCTCTTTGCGCGCCATCATCTTCGGTTCGGCCGACCACATCAGGAACGCGGCGACATCCATCGACATCTGGTCCATCGTGGCAGGCGTGCCGTCGGCATAGGTCACCTGATCATCAGACAGGGGCTGTGGCATCGCAATCCAACTGCCTACGATGGTCGAGTGACCTTCTTCGTCTTTACAGCTGTCAGGCACTGCACCCACGGCGAAGTTTTTGTTGTAATACCCATCGGATTCGAAATCCGCTGCACATTCCGGGACTTCTTCATAGCCTGTCAGGATGGCGTGGATGTATTCTGGTCCGCCCATGCCCCGGAACATCTGGTTGATACCGGTGCCATATGGGCCATGAAACCCTGCGCGCGACTTGGCCATCAGGCTGAGGTCGGGCGCATTTCCCAGGGAGGACACCGGGAAGTGATCGGTCGGCGCCCCCTCTCGGTCTTCGCCGGTTTCCTTATCAGTGATCGTCCACTGCTTGGCGTATTCGCGGATCTGATCTTCCGGCATTGCAGGGCCGCCTTCGTCAGACAGTGTACGGATCGGCACATAGCGCAGGCCGTGGCAGGCCGAACAAACCTCGGTGTAGACCTGCAACCCGCGCTGCAGCTGCATCTGGTCGAACTTTCCGAATGGCCCTTCATGCGCGAAGGCCACGTCCTCGATGTGGATCTCCGGCCCGGCCGCGTTGACCGATCCTGCGGTCAAGGCAAGCGCCGAGACAGCCGCGAGTGCGATTTTCCTGAACATTCTCAGTTCCTTTCTCACTCAGCCGGGTGGGCTTTGGAGCCGTAGTGGGCGTTGAAATCATCTTCGATGGTCGCAGGCTGCGGCCGCGGTTTCTCGATCACACCCAGAAGCGGCAGGATGACAAGGAAATACGCGAACCAATAGGCCGAAGCGATAAGCGAGATGGTGGCATAGGGTTCTGCGGCAGGCATCGCGCCGCACCACATCAGCACGACAAAGTCGATGCACAGAAGGGCAAACCACCATTTGAACATCGGGCGATAGCGACCCGAGCGTATCGAGGAGGTATCCAGCCAGGGGGCCAGCGCCATCACCGCAATCGCGCCGAACATCGCCAGGACGCCAAAGAACTTGGCGTCGATGATCCCGAACGACAACCAGTCCGCCGCAATCACCACCCAAACATCAGCTGTGAAGGCGCGGAGGATCGCATAGAATGGCAGGAAGTACCATTCCGGCACGATGTGCACAGGCGTCGATAGCGGGTTCGCCTCGATGTAGTTGTCAGGGTGGCCAAGGAAGTTTGGCATGAAGCCGACGACGGCGAAGAAGATCGCAAGGATCACGGCCAGAGCAAACAGATCCTTGATCACGAAGTATGGCCAGAACGGCAGGGTGTCACGCTCGGCCTCTTCCTTGGACCCGCGGCGCACTTCGACCCCGGTGGGGTTGTTGTTGCCGGTGGTGTGGAAGGCCCAGATGTGAACGGCCACAAGGGCTGCGATCACGAACGGAAGCAGGTAGTGCAGCGAGAAGAAGCGGTTCAGCGTCGCGTTATCCACGGCAGGCCCGCCAAGCAGCCATTCCTGGATAGATGGCCCGATGCCAGGAATAGCACCAAACAGGCCGGTGATCACCGTGGCACCCCAGAACGACATCTGACCCCATGGCAGCACATACCCCATGAACGCGGTGGCCATCATCGCCAGATAGATCAGCATGCCGATGATCCAGGTAATCTCGCGCGGAGCCTTGTAGCTGCCGTAATAGAGACCGCGGAAGATGTGCAGATAGACGGCAAAGAAGAACAGCGACGCGCCGTTGGCATGCAGATATCGCAGCATGTAGCCACCGTTTACGTTGCGGGTGATGTGTTCGACGCTTGCGAAGGCCATATCGACATGCGGCGTGTAGTGCATCGCCAGCACGATGCCGGTGATGATCTGCAAGGCCAAGCAGAACGTCAGGACGATGCCCCAGATCCACATCCAGTTCAGGTTCTTGGGTGTCGGGATCATGATCGTGTCGTACAAAAGCCCAAGGATCGGCAGGCGCTTGTGCAGCCAGCGCTCACCACCGGTCGTGGGCTCGTAATGGTCGTGCGGAATTCCGGCCATGATGCTGTTCCTTACCCGAGCTGAATTGTAGTGCCGTCCACCCAAGCGACGGGCGGGATCGGAAGGTTCTGCGGTGCGGGGCCTTTGCGGATACGCCCAGCCAGATCGTAGTGCGACCCGTGACACGGGCAGAACCAGCCGCCAAAGTCACCAGAATCGCCCAGCGGCACGCAGCCGAGGTGCGTACACACACCCATTTGCACGACCCATGCCCCCGCCCCTTCGCCTTCCGGAGATGGGATCGTGCGGTTGCCATCGGTCGCAGCGGCGGTTGGGTCCGTCAGGTTGGCGTTGCGGGCCATCGGATCCGGCAGGTTGCCCTGTGCTTCGGCGTCCTGCGTTTGCGCCTTGGCGATTTCCTCACCTGTGCGGTGACGAACAAACACTGGTTTGCCCCGCCACTTGACCGTAAGTTGTGTGCCCGGCTCGACGGCCGAAACATCAACAAAGATCGACGCCAGCGCTTGCACGTCAGCCGACGGGTTCATCTGATTGACCAGCGGCCAGACCGCACCGCCTGCAGCTACAACACCGGCACCCGCCGTCGCGTAATACAGGAAATCCCGCCGAGTGCCTTCGCCGGTGCCTGCGTGATCGTCTGCGTGGGACACGAGATCTTCTCCCTGAAGTCGGCCGCTTTTCAGGGCGACCCATATTCCTCTACGGACTTTGCGTGAACAAAGTCCTGATCGGCGCGTGTTTAGCCAAGCCTTGCAGGATCGTCCAGCGGACAAACGGGCGCAGATGCGCGATTTGCGGGCGGAACACCGGCATTGTGGCGGATCAGACGCGACCAACAGGCTGTGAGGTACCGCAGCTACGTACGAGATCAAGCAACTGCGACCGAAGGTAGCGATCCGGTATGCGCCTAGGCACCTGTCGAAAGCATCGAAGGTCGGGCACCAAACTCTGCCCACCATGCCGTGAGGGCCGGGTGCGTCGCTCGCCAATTTCGGTCGGCAAAACGGAAATCCAGGTACCCCAGCGCCGCCCCCATGGCGATCTGCCCGATATGCAAAGGACCGGACAGATGGCTCATCCAACGCTCCTCGACCGCTGTCAGCGCGCGCTCGATCTTGGCCCATTGCCCCTCGGTCCACTCGGAAGACCGGAAGGGTTCGGGTCGGACAAACCCCTCGTATCGCATCTGCACGGCAGCATCGGCGATCCCGTCCGCCGTCGCCTCCAGCGTCAGCACCTCCCACAGACGGGGGGCGGCGGGATAAAACCCGCAGCCCAACCGGTCATCCAGATAGCGGCAGATCACCCGGCTGTCATAAAGGGTCGGACCGTCATCCCGTTCCAGCGCCGGGATCTTGCCCAATGGGTTGCGGTCCAAAGGCATCGAGCCGGGGTCCAGCGGGTTTCCGGCTGCTGGCACCAAGGCGACCTGATCAGCGGCCCCGGCCTCTTGCAGAAGGATCATCACCTTGCGGACAAAGGGCGAGGCCGGAGCATGGTAAAGCTGCATGATCAGTCCTTGCGAATGCGGAAACGGGTCATCACCGCCGCGTCAATCTCGATCCGGCGACCGCCGAGGCGGATCACCCGTACGATGCGGGCCGTGGTGTTGGTCTGCCGCGTCGCGTTGTCAGCGCGGTCGGCGGGGCGGTTCACGGCCAGCCCCTCGCCAACCTCATCGAAGGCATCTTCCACACGCTGGTCGGTGCGACCGGGAAAACTGCGCGCGGCGATGTAGCGTTTCACGGCGTAACCAGCGGCGGTCACGAGGCCAAGGCGCATCGCAAGAGGCAGAAGCGGGGCAAGGGGCAAGGGCATGGCCAATCCTCCGGGCTGACGTACCACAGGATAGGATTTAGCCTGCCCCCTGTCCATGCGGCTCAGACCGCGACGAAGGCCCACACCACCATCGCTGCCGTCAGCGCCGCCGAGACCGTGATCGACGCGGTACGTGGCCAGTTACAGGCGATCAGCTCGGCAATCAGCCTGTCGTTCTTGCCGCCGCGTTCCAGCTGGTTATGGCGCGGAATCTCAAGGCCGACTGTCACGGCCAGCGCGATCAGCCCCATCACGACATTGGTCAGCGCCATCCAGACCGGGACGCTCGCAGGAAGTGAGGCAAAGACCACGATTGGCAGGAAGAACGACAAGAAGCCCGGGATGATCACCACCAGCATGATATGGGACGTATAGAAAAGGTGGTAGACGATATCGTCGGATGATCCGACCTTGCCGAACAGGGGATACACGACGATCTGCACAAACCAGATCGTGCCCAGATTTTATATCTGAACCAAAAGCGCAAAAAGGCAGGACAGAATGTCCGAAGTCCATAGCGAAACCTTCCACTTGAAACGACGCCGCGCAGGCGACGGGAAGACAACGCGGCAGCGGCGGGATTTATTCACTCCTGTCTGGCGGAAGCGCCCGCATCACCGCAGCAATCCCCTGCGCGCCCGGATCAGCTTGCCCGGCTGGCGCCTCTGCCGCCCGCGCTCTGACATCCGCCGTCTTGTTCTGGTTCAGCTTCCGCGTTCCCTCGACAGATGAGATGATCAGCCGGAATGGCAGGATCATCCGCATCATCCGGGGTATCACACCCTCACTCATCTTTTCGGAATTCCACGGAGTCTTTGGCAAGAGCCGGGCTTAGTGGGCGGCGGACAGGGCGTCGACGTGGGCGCGCATGTCGCCGGCATCCATCGGTTCCAGCACCCCGCGCAGGTGCACGGCGACGTAGTTCCAGGTGGGCACCTGATCTTCGCTGCCGTACCAATCGGGCGAGACATAGGCATCCGGCCCCGAAACCGCGATCAGCGCCGGGACGGTCTGCCCCAGTCGCGCGATGGGATTGGAGCGAGTCAGATGCAGGTCCGCCGTCAGCCCGTCAGCGTCGAGCTGGAAAGGGATGTGCGAGGCGATCGCGCCATCCGGGCCGTTGACCATCAGGATCCCAAATCCACGCTGACGGGTGAAGGCAAGGTTTTCATCACGGGTGGAGGTGCGAAAGGCGGGATTGGTGTTCATGCGCGGCTCCGAAAACCAAAAGGCCGCCCAGAGGTTTCCCTTGGGCGGCCCTTTGTGATCGCTGACGAAGGCTCAGCCCTGGCGGGCCTTATAGCGCTTCTGCGTCTTGTTGATCACGTAGACGCGGCCTTTGCGGCGCACGACCTGGCAATCGCGATGACGCGTCTTCAGCGAGCGGAGCGAGTTGGCAACCTTCATGAGGCTTCTCCTGATCGCGGCGCGTCTGCGCCGATTGAAAACAACGTGCCCCTTGCGAGGCGATGAATGGTGGGCGGTACTGGGATCGAACCAGTGGCCACTACGATGTCAACGTAGTGCTCTACCGCTGAGCTAACCGCCCACGTCTGCCCGATGCTGCCCCGCCCAAACAAAAAGGACGCGGGCGGAACCGCGTCGTTCGGCTGGGTCTATACTCAGTCGTGTCCGGGGCCGCAAGAGGTTTTGGCTTTTCCCCGTTTGCCGCTATACCTTTGTCTTTAACCGGAGGTCACACCTTGCCACCAGCCTTGCCCGAGGCCTATGAACTGCGCCGTCCGCTGCGCCAGACCACCCCCGTGATCTTTTCCTCACCCCATTCCGGGCGGCACTATTCCACTGATTTTCTGCGGGCGGCGGTCCTTGACCGGCAGGCGATCCGCTCGTCCGAGGATGCATTTGTTGACCGGCTGTTCGACATGGCACCCGCGATGGGGGCACCGCTTTTGATCGCGCGTGTGCCGCGCGCGTTCATTGATCTGAACCGCGCCGCGGACGAACTAGATCCCGCAGTGATCGAAGGAATCGCCCGTGCACCGCACAATCCGCGTGTCTCATCCGGGCTTGGGGTGATTCCCCGGGTCGTGGCCGGCGGGCGGGCGATCTACCGCGGCAAGCTTTCACTGAGTGAGGCTGAGGCGAGGATCCAGCAGTATTGGCACCCCTATCATATCGCGCTGAAGCTGCTGATTGACACCACGCTGGACAGTTTCGGGCAATCCATCCTGATCGATTGCCACTCCATGCCGCATGAAGCGATCGAAGCCCATGCCCGTCCCGGACAGCCGAAGCCTGAAGTGGTGCTCGGTGACCGGTTCGGTGCGGCGGCGGGGCGCGAGGTGATGGAACAGGTCGAGGCGGCCTTCGCCGGAGCAGGCTTTCGCGTTGCCCGCAATGCACCATTTGCCGGAGCCTACATTGCGCAGGCGTATGGACGCCCGTCACGCGGCTGCCATGTGGTTCAGGTGGAGATTGACCGCGCGCTCTATATGGATGAGGCGCGGATCGTTCCGAGTGATGGCTTTGACAGCTTCCGGACGATCATGGCCGGCGTAGTAAGCGACCTTGCGTCGATAGGGCGGCAAAGCTTTCCGCTGGCGGCAGAGTAGATCATCGTAGGGCGCGGCCCTTGATGATCGCCTCCGTTCCGAACCGGGCACGGATAGCATCCGTTGCGCGTTCGGTCGCTGCCCGCTTGCCAGCATCGGGGTCCAGCAGATCGCCACTCAGGTCTGCCTCCGTTTCTGGAGCGAGTTCAGAAATGCCCACGCCGATCAACCGGAATGGGCCATCCGATTCGACGTGATCAAAGAGGTCGCGCGCTGCACGGTATATGCGGTCGGTCAGTTGGGTCGGGTCGGACAGGCTGTGACGACGGGTGACCAGCTGGAAATCACCCTTCTTCAGTTTCAGCGTGATGGTGCGGCCTGACAGCGCCTTGGCCTTGACCCGGTCGGCAACCTGTTCCGAAAGCCGCCAGATGTGACCGTCAAGGAGATCGGGATCGGAAGTGTCCTCATTGAAGGTTGTCTCCTTCGAGATCGACTTCAGCTTTTCGTCCCGGTTGACCCGGCGGGTGTCCTGACCCCGGGCAAGGCTGTGAAGCCGGTCGCCCATGCTGCCAAACCGGGCGATCAGGTCGGGACGATCCCAGCGCAGCAGGTCAGCGATGGTCCTGATCCCCGCAGCCTCCAGCGCCGCTTGGGTGGCCTGGCCAACGCCCCAGATGATGCGGACGGGTTTGGGTTTGAGGAACGCCTCGGTTTCGGCCCGGCCGATGATAGAGAAGCCACGCGGTTTGTCGAGGTCGCTGGCGATCTTGGCGAGGTATTTGTTGTGGCTGAGGCCGACGGAGCCGGTGAGGCCAAGCTCGGTTTCCATCTCGCGGGTCAGGCGGGCGAGGAGGACGGCGGGGGGTGCGCCGTGCAGGCGCTGGGTGCCGGTCAGGTCGAGGAAGGCTTCGTCGAGGGAGAGCGGCTCGATGGCGGGGGTGAGGCGTTCCATCATGGCCCGGATCGCGCGGCTGGCCTCGACGTAGGCGGGGAAGCGGGGTTTCACCACGATAGCTTCGGGGCAAAGCTTGAGGGCCTGAAACATCGGCATGGCGGAGCGGACGCCTTTGATCCGGGCGAGGTAGCAGCAGGTGGAGACGACGCCGCGGGTGCCGCCGCCGACGATGAGGGGGTGGTCGCGTAAGCTCGGGTTGTCGCGTTTTTCGACGCTGGCTTAGAAGGCGTCGCAGTCCATGTGGGCGATGGTGAGGGAGGTCAGTTCGGGGTGGGCGATCAGGCGGGGGGAGCGGCAGGCGGGGCACCTGGTTCCGGCATCGAACAGGGTGAGGCAGTCGCGGCAGAGGCTGGGCATGGGGGGAGTATAGGGGAGGCACGGGGGGCCGCAAAGGCTTCCGCTTTGTCCACGCGTGGACAAAGAGGTGGGGGTAGGGAAATCAAGGGGTTAGGGGACGGGTTTAAGGATTTGTTAGGGATTGGGGGGTATGACGGTGGTGCGCCATGAATGCGCACCCTACTGGATTTGCACCTTGTGGAGTGTTACCTTATGACCATGTCTGCACCTTTAACCAAAACTGACCGCACCGACTGGCACCTGCAGCAACCGGGCAAAGCCGTGCCGGAGGCTGGCTATGACGCCTGGCTTGCCGAAGAGATCGCAGCGGGGACGGCGGAACTGGATGCGGGGCTGGGCATTCCGGCCGCGCAGGTCTGGAAGGACCTCGGCATCGAATGATCGTTGTCCTTTCGCCGCGCGCGGTGGAGCGGTTGCGGGAAATTCAGGCCTGGATCGCTTATGACAACCTGACGGCTGCGGCACAGGTGATCCAACGGATCAGGCAGACAACCGAAATTCTGGCCGACCATCCGGAACTGGGGCCGGTTTGGCGGCGCGGGCCTTCGCGGGCGATTGCCGTGTCAGGCCTGCCGTTCCGGGTGCATTACCGGATTGATGAGGCGGCGGGCCGGATCGAGGTGATCACGGTGGCGCATGTGCGGCAGAGGCCGCGAGGGGTGTGAGGGGGGATGGTCCGCAATGAATGCGCACCCTACATCGCTGGCCGCGCCCTTCGGAACGACGGCGTAATTCTGGATGAACCTGCAGAAGGGTTGGGAGTTGGCGGTGGCCCGACGGGAGTGGACAGGTGGGGTGATGAGGAAAGGGTCGGGGTGAACCACAACAAGCTCGCTAAAAAAATGGCCCAACCTGCGTGCGTTGGGCCATTCTATTGTATACAAAAAATACAGAAATTGAGTTTTCTAACGACGGCCTTTTATCTTGTAAATTTTTTGACCACCAGAGGTGCCTCCGTTTGGATGACTCTCATATTGAGCAACTAGCGACTCCTCTTCCTCCATCACGGATTCAAGGATACCGAAAGCTATCTCAATTACCTCGCCGTAAGACAACTCTGGTACAAGCGCAGAAATTCTTTTCAAACGCTCATAGGAAGCCCCTCTAAGTACTACGTTTACTCGTTTGGCTGTTTTTTCTCGAGCCACATGTGTATCGATCAGTTCTTCCTTTGCCGCCAACCCGTTTTGATTAATCGCTCGGCCATCTGGCAGAACAATAGTAACATGACGCAGGATGGTGCTGTGAAACTCACGAATCGCCCACCTAACAGTCTCGCTAACAGTCTCTGCACCAGAACGCCTAGTAAGGTGCTCAATCTTCGCATAGAGTTCGTCCGACAAGCGCAGTTGCAACTGATATTTGTCTGACTCAACTATTTCACGGGCTTCATGAAAAGCAGACCCGTCGTTTACGAGTTTTCGCTTTGAGATCGCATCGCGCAAATCCACCACATTGATTGACCTCTCAACGATGAGAAGGGGCAGCGACTTGCCGCCGTTGGTACGCTTCGTCATTTCTTGTTCCTCATATCTCTCCAGAGTAGATGAGTTCATCACATTGGAAAGCACTACCCCAGCAACAACTTTAGTCATGGCAATCTGAGGATTTTTCGCATCGACTCCGATGCACTACCGCGTCCTTAACCCCTGTTGCGGGGAATGAATGGACTTTGCGGATATCTATAACCTCTAGTGCCACTTCTGTTATCATTGCTGGGTTTTGCTTACTGTTTATGCTTAACTGACCTTGTAGTTACCGGTATTGAGTTGGCCGGCTGCTGCGCTTCGATTGCTCGCGGCACATTGCTGGTTACCTCTCCCTCGATAACCACACCATCTGTGGCACACCCAGTCTCAAGTTCGGTTTCGTGGACGACTTCGGCCTGAAGGCCTTTGCGCCACGAGAGACCGACACGGACTTCGGTACGTCTACGATTCGTCATCCACTTGATCCTAATGTGAAGGGTTTATGTTATGATGTCCGATACATAGGACACCGGCGAGCACCCGCGGATGCGCGAGTAAGACCTTAGTAGTGCAATAACAGAAGTTGCACAAGTGCATGACACAAATAATGTTGCGCTCTGGTTTGCAGCTTCCAACAGGATCAGTCGGTTCTTGTCTGAACGATGTTCTGAACAAAAGGGCAACTCACTCCCTCTGAAACATCCTCTCTACCTCATCCAGCACATCGTCGATCAGCCCGCCGCTCTTCGCCTCCGGCCCGGAGAACCGCAAAATCCAGCCGCTCCGCGTCATCTCCCTCCGGATCGTCAGGCCCTGCTTCAACTGCAGCATCCTGCGGGGCCGGCCGGGGTGAGTGGGGGTTTCGGGCTCGTCTTCCTCGCCGCGACCGCTTTCGATGATCAGGGGGAGGATGGCGTCCCATTGGGTGCGGAGGGTGGTGTGGCGATGCTCGGACAGGGTTTGCTGGATGAGGGGGGTGAAGCCGCCCCTGAGGGCGGATGCGAGACGGTCCATCTGGCGGGCGGTGAGGCGTTGGGGGGTGGTCAGCAGGGCGGGGGTGGTGAGGTGGGGGGAGAGGGCCTCGACCACGGACGCGTAACTGCGGTAGCGGTGCTGTTTCTGGCGGCTGGCGGAGGGGTGGAGCGCCTTTGCGGCGGCGTCGAGGGTGTCGAACAGGCCCTCGTCCACGGCGCGCAGGAGGGTGAGGCCTTTGTCCCAGGGCGGGGTGTCGGCGCGGACCTCGTTTTCGGCGACCATGGCGGCCATTGCGTCGGGGAGGCTGGCGGGGGTGCGGAGGAAGGCGGGGATGTCGGTGTGGCCTGCTTGCGCGCAGGCGTGGAGGCGGCGGTAGCCGGAGATGAGGCCGTAGAGGTGCGGGGGGCGGGGGGTGGTGAGGCGCCAGACCTCGACCGGCATGCGCAGGCCGGTGGTGGCGATGGAGTGGGCAAGCTCGGCCAGCGGCTCGGGGTCGAGGGTGGAGCGGTCGCGGGGGAGGGCTTCGGGGTCGATGGCTGCGAGGGGGAGGTGGATCATGGCGGGCTCCTTCGCGGGGAGCATGGCATGGGCGCGGGGGGTGTTGCGGTGGCGGGGATGGGGCGGGCGCCAAGGATTATGCAAAAAGCGCGATATGAATGACGAAAACGTCGGAATCCGCCCAAACCTGACGGAAGTTGAATTGCGGCGGACAGGAAAATGCGAGATTTTCGGTAAGGTTCGGGGACTTGCCCGGGGGTAGGATAGGCGCCTTTGTCAGCAACCTGACCGTACGGTTAAGTCTCGTGACATTGTTATGAATATAATACAGAATGGAATCGTTGAGCGGGGTGTCGTCCCGATTTTGGAAACCGGCATTTCGGGTGGAAGAAAGATGAACATGGCGAAACAGACCAGAGGCGGGGCAGGTTCAAACGCTGATGCCATCCTTCAGGACCTGAGGCGGTCGGCGGTTTCCTATACGGCGCTGGTGTCACATGCGTTTGATTCCGCTGCGTTTCCGTCAACGCGGCTTAACTCCATCACCCCAGCAATGCGGATGACGGAAGCGGCGCGGGACGCGACAGATGCGGCGCGTCTGGCCGGGCAAAGCTTTGTACGCTGGCTGTCCGATCCGACGCGGCGGGATCAATTCTATGCTGCGTTTGAAGGGCAGAGGTCGAGCCTGCCGGCGGAAGAGCGGGCGCGGCGGCTGGCGCTGCTTGCTGACGAGGCCGCCGGACACGGAAACGTGAAAGATCCGGACGGGTTTGCTGCACCGAATTTCCTGACGGCGGGGGAGCCGGGGGGCGATCCTGCCGCGATGACCGAACTGCCGCCGGGATGCGTTGCGGCACTGCTGGCAGTGCGGCGGGCACCGTCGCTGATCTTGCTTTCGGCCACGCTGGGCTTCAGCGAAGTGATCAACCTTGCCGCGCACATGCACGCGGCGTCCATCGCGCACCATGCAGCTTATATGGGGCTAGCGCTTGACCCGAGCGCAGTTGGTGAAAAGCTTGCAAAGGCTGCAGGAGCGCGACCGATCAGGGCCACCTGGGCGTTCGTGCAGGTGCGGCTGAGAAGCGTTCCGACCTATGCCATCGGATTGCAACTTGGCGAGCCCGCCACTCCCTGAGCCGGTGCTGCCTTAAAAGTTGGCTCGGCCGCCGCTGCGCCGCGCCTTGCCCATATGTTCCTTTGCCTCGGGCCCGCGGCCCTGTCGCGCCAGAATGCGGGCCATCATGACATGTGCGGCATTGTCGGCTGGATCAAACCAGAGCAAGAGGTGAAGTAGGCTTTCAGCCGAAGAATAGGACCCGTAAGAGAAGTGCAGCCCGGCCATCCCGCGCAGCAGGGAGGCATCCTCGGCAAGAATGCCTGAAGGGGTGCCTTCCCATAGCAAGGCTTCAGGCTTCATCCCACGTCACCAGAGGTGCTTTGCAGGATGTGCAGATGTTCGTACATCCTTGCCTGACGTGACAACACACCCAAGCCCATAAGTGCCTCTGGTGTTGCGCTATACTCGACTTGCGTTTCAATCCTTGCAGCCAGAAAGGCAAGACGAAATGCCAGTTGCGGCGTCGGCAGGCTACTGACCAGCGCAACATCAGGATTGGACATCGAACCGACAGGTTGTGAGGGCGCGTCCCAGGTAAGTGCCATTTCTGGCGGTCGGCGGGAGAAGGTCACGCGGGGCGCAACAAGGCTGCGCGGAGCCACAACCGCCACATCAGGAAGTGGCTCTATATCGGTCAGAGCAGCAAATTCTTCCTCAGAAAACGCTCCGACGCCGCTGCGCGGCCAATTCGCAATATCCCTGGGTTCAGTCTTTTCCATTGCGCAGCCCCGTTCAGAACGTGATTTCGGTCGTATCTTCACCCCGGGTGAGGATCAAGCCATCAGACGTGATCGAAGTGATCACCCAGTTGTCATCGACGGATTCCCCGACCTTACGGGTTTCGCCATCGACAAAGATAATCTCCGCCGGCTCAGAAAGACGGATCATGGCCACGGGCTTCAGCCTCACGGCATCGGTCGCACGGGCAACGTCCTGCTTCAGGACGGGAGCGCCCGCTTGTTGATCATACCATTGCGTAAAACTGCGCCATGACTGCCATTTTGACGCCGGAACCTGACCTGAGATCGAGATCAGATTGGCCCCTGAAGCGGCGACAATCACGCTGTCTTGCAACTCAAGCCGGGCTAGCTCGGCTTCTACGGCACTGCGAAAGCTTAGGTTGGCGGCCAGCTGAACCTCTGGTGCCTCGGTTTTCTGCACCATTTGGATCGGCAAACGTTCGGGAGTGGTCAGCATCTGAACCAGCGGAGCAGCAAGAGCAAGAGCAAGAACAAAGCTGACGATGCCGAGAATACCGATTGTGCCCTGCAGCCTGGTGTGGCGCGGCGCGGCTTCCACCGGATGGGCCAACGTGAGCCGGGCATCACCAACCGTGATCACCTGCGGCAAGCGCTGAACACCGGACGATTTCCCAGCTTCGAGAGACAGCGCGCCAATTTTTACCGCACCCTCGGCGCTGGCATCGACCAAGACGCCAAAGGCAGAGCGGCGCAGATGCAGGGTAAGGTGGTGCGGCAACACGCCGTCATCCATCAAGACGATATCGCACCCGATGGCCGACCCAATAGAAAGCTTGTCGGTGGAATACGACTCGCAGACACCCTTCATCAGGCCGGCCTCGACGCTGACCGTCGTCGCTACGCGGCCGCCCGCCTCGGTGAGAATCGCTGCCTTGCGGCGGAATACGCCTTTCAGCCAGTCGAGATGTGTGGAGGCATCGGCCAGCATCGGAACTTACCCTTTGATGATGTGCGAGATGTCTTGCTGAACGCGCTGCGCCATCCTCCAGGCGATGGTGTAAGCAGTCGATTCCGCATAGAAAGTATTGAATTCTGCAGCAAGCCTTCTCGTCTGCTCACTGATCTCGCCTTCGTTCACCTCTGATGGATCGGACCCACCAGAGGTGAATGCCTCTTTCTCTTTTTTCACTTCGTTTGATGAGACCCCACCTGACGGACCGTTGGCCGACGCAATCTTTCCTTGAAATCCGGTCGGCAAAATCAGCCCTTCCAGCGTTGCCTGCATGATACCGCCTAGACGCGGATTTGCCATTCCCGCTGTCGCTGTCACATCCGACAGCGAGACCTTTTCAACATCGCATCCAATGCTTGCTACAGAACTGCATATGCTCATTCCTCGTCCTCTTCGTCGTCTGACAATTCAAGCGATTCTTGGAACATCATGCTTTGCATCGCGTAGTTTTTTAAATAGTCCTCTTTTTGCTGAGGCGTGAGAGGCGGAGTGACGCCTTCAATACCTGCGGACTTTACTGCGTCTATGGCCATGACAACTACGTCCTTTCTTTTGATTGTGTTGTTCATTTGATCCATTTACCAGTCGTTCGTTGCAATGCAGTTTGACCACTCAAAGTCTTGCGTATCTACCTAGTAAACTCAGTAGGTGCCGGACTCGCCGTTGCGGACACTAAAGCGCTAAACGTGATTGCAGCAACTCTGGAGAAGACTATGTATGGAGCCCGAGCCTACGGTAGAATCGTCACAGCTTGCGTTGGCGTGTCGCTCGCTTCCTTGGCAGTTGCCGACGAGGACCCAGGCGGGCGATCCATATCAGAGCCACTGCTGCTCAGCGCGGAAACCCTGGCGCCGCCACAGGAAATATTCGATTACCGGGTGGTAGATCAAGAGTCTGGAGCGCTGTTCGAGGTGATAGCGCGCGATCTTGGGATGCGATCTGTCGTGTCAGACAAAGTTTTCGGTTCAATCACTGGGATGCGGCTAAGTGGAAACAGGGACGAAGTACTTGATGCAGTCGCTGCAAAGTTGGGACTGGACTGGTTTGCATACAACGAAGTGCTTTACATATCGAATCGGTCTGAAGCGCTGACACGGATCGTGCGGTTGGAAGGTCCAAAGGTTGAGAAGGTCATGACGGTTCTGCTTGAAAGCGGCCTGCCCCTTGGAAAGCTTAAAATAACTCCGGCCTCCGCCAACATGGCACTTTCCCTCTCGGGTCCGCCCAAACTTCTTGCGTTGGCTGAGGTGATGATTGAAGGAATCCCGCCAGAGCCTACTCAGGCTACTGAGAAGCCCGCAACTCGGGTCGTTACAATACGTCGCGGCAACGATGCAGAAAAAATATACTTGCCTTAGAAGAGTTACTGACAAATGCGGAGCGGGCATCAGATCTTTACAGTTGCACAAGGTCTCCAGTGTGGCGTCCCGATGGGAGTAGCCAGGCCAGTGCGTTTAAACTGTGATATAATCGGTTTCGTGGCTGAGGTTTGCCGGAGTGTCTAAAAGTTGCCGATCATGTTCTGGCAATGCAGGACGGTAATCCTGGCCGCTCCAACCACTATGCCGGATCCGGACATCACTTTGTTGAATCAGCGCTAGACAGCGCTTAAGGAAACTCGTTAGTTTTCAGGAGGAAAAGACAGAATGCTTATTAAGTCAAGCGGTGCGGATACAGTCCAAGGCCGCCAATCGGAAGATAACCCTAATGCCATCCTTGAGTTTAAGTTGGTCGCCACGCTGGAGAAAATGCTTGAAAAGCATCAAGATAGCTTCAGATTCGCCGGAGATGAGCCGGCCAATTGAAGCTATCGACGAATGTCTTGTCGAACTTTTCGAGGGCTACGTAGCAAACCAAGTAGATTACCTTAGATACTCGGCAGGATAATCAAGGCAAGGTTTGAATACGGAATGAGGAAAGTCAAACCAAGTTACTGAAGATTAGCTGCTAGATGGATGATCTGCGGTTGGCTTGTTTGGCGTCAATATTCCAAGTTACTCAGGAGCGTACTACAAACGAGATCCTCGCTCGTGTGAGTTTTTGAGTCGGCTGGCCTTGCGTCGCGGTGGCGTAAGGATAAAATCGTAAATGTGGGAGTGCAAAAATGTCTACACCTTCAACGACGACTACTGATGTCCAGAAAGATATCGACGCTATGCGCAAGGAGGCCTTCGCCTTCAAAAAAGCAATCAACCTGAATCAAATCGCACTTTCGACCGGTAAAAACATGTAATCTGTACTGTTAGGTCAAGTTGTGTGCGGAGGGGCGGCCGTTGTGCCGCCCCTTTTTTTCTGACCTGATGTTTCCCAAAGGGAGTTCTCGCCATGCTTCGAAAAGACCTGGTCCTGATCGGCTTGCTTGTCTGTATCCTGGCCTTGATGGTGCTGCCCCTCAGTCCGGCGCTGATCGACGTGCTGCTGGCGGTGAACATGTCCTTGTCCATCATGCTGCTGCTGGTCGGCATCTATCTGAAGAACCCTTCTGATTTTTCAACCTTTCCCTCCGTCATCCTTATCGGAACGGCGTTCCGGCTGGCCCTGTCCATCGGCACGACGCGGTTGATTCTGACCGAGGCTGAAGGCGGCGAAATCATTGAGACGTTCGGCGAGTTCGTGGTCGGCGGGTACGTTGCGGTTGGTTTGGTTATCTTTCTGGTCATCACCGTGGTGCAGTTCCTGGTCGTGACCAAGGGCGCGGAGCGGGTGGCCGAGGTTGCGGCGCGCTTTGCACTGGACGCGATGCCGGGCAAGCAGATGAGCATTGATGCCGATATCCGCGCTGGCACGCTTGATGCGGCGACGGGCGAAAAGATGCGCCAGTTGCTGAACAAGGAAAGCCAGTTCTTCGGGTCGATGGACGGCGCGATGAAATTCATCAAGGGCGATGCGATTGCAGGTCTGATCATTGTGGCGATCAACCTTATCGGCGGCATGGTGGTGGGCGTCGCCATCCATGGCATGACTTTTGCCGAATCAGCGGCGCTGTTTTCACTTTTGACGGTGGGCGACGGTCTGGTTGCACAGATCCCGGCGCTGTTGATGGCGCTGTGCGCGGGCGTGATTGTCACCCGGGCCACCGGCCCGGACAACCTGGACCTTGGATCTGACATCGGACGCGAGCTGATGGCAGATCCGCGGGTGCCGGCGGTGGCGTCTGTGCTGGTGTTCGGGCTGGGGTTCATTCCCGGCTTTCCGATCGTGATCTTCAGCATCGGCGGGGCAGCGCTGGCAACGCTCGCTCTTGTTTTGACGCGGCGCAAGCGGGCGATGGCGCAAGAGGAAAAGGACCGGCTTGAGCTTGCAGCGCAAGAGGTCACGACGCAGGAATCTGCCACTGCCGTCGCTGCGTCCGTCACTCCGAAAAACATACGGTTCCGTATCTGCCTTGGAGAGGAGCTTGCCGGCCGTCTTGACCTGGCGGAGATGCAGCACAAGCTGGAGGGTCAGTTTGCACACCTGTGCCACCGCACCGGGGTGCAGTTTGCAACGCCTGAGGTTCTGGTTCAGCCGCGACTCGCCGCACGGACGGTGTCGGTCGAACTGGACGAGGTGCCCCTGTTCGCTGACACTCTGCCGCCAGACGGGGTATTGTTTGGCGTGAGTGCCGACGCCGCGATGGCAGCGGGCGTGGCGGCGCCGCAGGTTCTGCACTGGCCTACCGTCGAGGGCGTTGCGGTAACGGACATCGGGGCGATGCTGCTGGAGGCCGCCGGGCATCAGCCGCTTGAGTTACAGGACGTGTTGCTGGAACAGGTCTTCCGTCTGTTCGAGCGCAACATCGGCACGCTGTTTTCGCGGCGGGAGTTTGACCTGCTGATGGCGGATTTCGTGGCAGAAGACGAAGCCGGCATGGCCCAGGTGGATCAGATGTCAAAGCGGCCGGTTCTGTTTCAGGTGTTCCAGACCCTGATCGAAGACGGGGTGCCGCTGCGCCCGGCGCGGCTGGTGATCGAGGCGCTACAATACTGGACTCAGATGCCCGAGATCAGCGCAGCGCCGATCTTATCCGATTGCCTGCGCGGGTCTTTGAAGCGGCAGATGGCCCATTCGCTGATCGGGCCGGAAGGAATGCTGGGTGTGGTGCTGATGGATCCGGAGTTTGAGACGACGCTGCGCAAGCTTGCCGGAGAGGCCCGCAAATCACCGGCGACCGCAGGGTTCGAAGGCCTGCCGATGCCGACCGAGATGATCGAGCCCGCCCTGTCCGAGTTCCGCCGCATCGCCTATGCAAAGCGCGAACCCGGCCACCATGTGGTCGTCGTCATCGGTGCGGACCTGCGGCGGAGACTGAGGAACTTTCTGGCCGCGAACAACATTCAGCTGCCGGTGTTCGCGCCGCACGAGATACCGTCTGAAGTGCGGACCTTCCCCGTAGAGGTTCTGCGGATGCCCCTTCCGTCCACCACGCCCCGCCTTTCACGGGCTGCCTAAAACTTCCTTAAGAAAAGCTTAACAATGCATACTCACGCCCGCATCGCGGGCGTGTTTTACATTTATCTTCGTGAGATCAAGGCAGAGTGGTACCACTTATGACATGGTTTAGCCACAGTCAGACACTTTCGAATCAGCCGAGAAGGGGGGGAAGTAGGGTAAACACCAACGCCAAGGGGCCGGATGGGGATGACGCGGCCCAGGCGCAATCATGAAACAGCAAATCAGGACGAGAGCACTTCAATGGAAACCAAAGTCTACAAAGTAGTGGTCGCAGACAGCCACGAGATCGTGCGCGAAGCCGTCAGCCAGCGCATTTCGGAATCGTGCTCCGTGGAAATTGTTGCCCAAGTCTCCGATGGCTATGGTGCCATCCGTGCTTGCCGGCAACTGAAGCCCGACATTCTTCTGATGGATCTTGCGATCGGCCAGCCCAACGGCATGGACACGCTGACGCGCCTGCGGGAAGGCTTTCCTGATCTGAAGTTGATTGTGGTTTCGAGTGATCTGTCTGTTTCCAATGCGTTTCTTGCCCTGTCGCGTGGAGCTGTAGCCTTTATGTCTAAGGCTGCCAAGGGTTCAGACTACGTGAACGCGGTGAATGCGGCCATAAGTGGCTATACGTATGTGCCGGTAGATGTCCTGGAGAAATTCGTAAAGTCCCGCCGGAACCTGACCCGCAGTGGCAACCTTTTCGGCCTGTCCTCTCGCGAGATCGAAATTCTGGAGGCCAGCGTTACCGGGCTTTCGACAAAGCAAGTGGCTACAAACCTGAACATCTCGGTGCGGACGGTGGAAACGCATCGCCACAGCATCTATCGCAAGACCGATTGCCGGAGCATCGAGGATTTGTCGCGACTGATCCAGTCGGTATGAGGTGGATCAGCTGAAAAGCCGCTCCATCCCGTCCGAGAGGGCGTCATAACACTCTTGAGGGACAGGTACGCCGTCGCGAAGCCGCAGGCACCCATTTGTGATTCTCGCATCCTCCAGCTCTCTGCGCCCGGCGTCCTTTAGTTCCTTTCGGAGCGCTAGGGCGGCTTCGCGCCCCCGGGCTACAAAGGTCGCGCGGGGCAACGGAGCATCAACTGGATGGAAGCGGATCGCTACCGCATTGTCGTCGGTAAAGAAGCACATATTTGCCATTTCAGCCCCAGCAAATTTCTGCGAACCGGCCGCCGCCAATGTTTCCCGTTGCACTCGGTTGCGCGCAGAGCGCACCGCTTGAGAACCGTAATTGTCTTTATTTTCGCGCTTTACCTCCGTCTTGGTCATGCGCTGCTCCTGAGAATACAGGTGGCGCTGGACCAGTATGTCGAGCCCGATCATCACGGCACAAAAGCCGATGGCAGCGAATGTAAGACGGCGACCAAGGGTTTCAACGACCGCTGCGGCGCAGGGCAAGCCACATGCGTGGAACCCCAACATCGGCTGGAGCATCCCCCAGACAATGAACCCACCCATGCTGGCCCAGAGTATGATCTGTACCAGACCGATGCCGGTCTCGATCCAAGTGCGTTTGCCAAACATCTGCGTCAAGCCTTTTGCCGGGTTGAGCCTGCCGAAGTCTGGCGTCAGCGGCTTCACGGAAAAGGGGATGCCTTTATGGAAAAGGACCGTCAGCGCGATAGCCGTCGCGGTCACTGCAACAATGACGGGTGCAACCGCAAAAAACAGAGTTCCGGCAAGGTCGTTCAAAATCGGCGCGCGGGCTTGCGACAGCGGGGTTGCCATCTGCCGGAAAGCGCTGTCGAAAAACCCAGACAAGCTGGCAACTATGCCGGGCAAAAGTGCCAAGGTCGCACCCAATCCCACGGCGGTGGTGGCAAGGCTGACCATCTTCCTGGTCTGTGGTACCTGTCCTTGCTCGCGCTGCTTGCGCAGCTTTTGTTGCGAGGCAGGTTTCGTCTTCGCTTCGGTGCTGTCACCGCTCATGGCAGCAACCGGCCCAAAATGGGAAGCGCGGCCAGGCTGTCAAGGAGGTGGTCGTCAACGACGCGCGCGACGTACATAACCATCAGCGGCAAGGCAATAACGGCGGCGAGGTTCTTCACCACGAATTCGTTGCCATATAGCTGAAAACGCTGCGCGACGCGGGCGGCCATGATCAGGATGAAATCAACCGAGATCAACAGGATCATAAGGGGGGCCGCGATCAGAACGGCCTGAGTGAGGACCGCTGTAACAAGATCAGCGATCAGTGACGCACTGGCGCCGGTCAGTGCGGGCAACATCGCGGTCATGGGCCAAACTTCATAGCTTTGGTAAAGCATCGCGATGAGTTGCCAAAGCCCGCCGGACCCGAAGAAAGCAAGAAATCCCAGAACCAGAAAGACCAAGCCCCACGTCGGAATAGTACCGCCGTTTGGATCAGTGTGGCCGGAGTCGCTCTCACCGCGAAAGGCGTCTGTAATCGCCCCCGCCGCTTTCAGGGCGAAAAACGGTAGGGACGCAAGAAAACCGAGCGCAAAGCCGATGACGAACTCTTTAGGCAGGACAAGCGCCATCTCGACCGGCGAACTCCGCTCGACCAAGCTGAAAATCTGATCGGCTCCGGCAACCGCCATCGGCAAACCGAGAGCTAAACCAACCGCGCCGCGAATTAGCAGGCCTCGCCCGACCCCCCAGTCGAAAGCGACAAAGCCAAAGAGCAGTCCCAAAGGCCGCAGAGTGGCGATGAAAGCAAACAAGCTCATAGAACCCAGGGGTTCACCGAAAAGCCGTAAGAGAAATTCTTCGGGCACCGATTACTGTCCGATGCTGCCGAAGGTGTCAAATAGCGTCACCGAGCTGTTCACCAGCGGAGTAACCAGCCAGCCGCCGAAAACCAAAAGCACAAAACCGATGGAGGCGATCTTGGCCGTCTGCGCCAAACTTTGGTCCTGGATTTGCGTCACTGCCTGAACGATCGAGATTACCAACCCGATCGCAGTGGCGGCGGCCAGCGGCACACCAGCCAACAGCGAGGCGTCCAGCATGAAAGCGAAGAGTTGTCCGACGTAGGCTGACTGGTCCATCCCCCCCCCCTTTTTTTCGCTTATGCCGCGTAACTGGTGACAAGCCCTTCGACCAGCTTCAGCCAGCCGTTGAGGAAGACGAAAAGCAGAAGTTTGAAGGGCACCGCCAGAATCGAGGGCTGCACTTGCTGCATGCCGAGTGCCATCAGGATGCCGGTCACGGCGAGATCGACGGCGACGAATGGCAGGTACAGCAGAAAGCCCAGCTCAAACGCGCGGGTCAGTTCGCTGAGCATGAACGCGGGGACCTGAACAATGAACATGTCTGCGGTACCGATCAAACCAGACCCCCGCCAGACCTCGTTCGTCACACCCACGAAGAATTCAAGCTGCACTGGATCGGTGTTGCGGGTCATGAAGTCCTGAAAGGGGGCGATGCCTCGACGGCCGACCTCAATCAGCTGCTGGAGCGAACCTAACTCGATATTTCCCGAAGCAATTGCCGAAAAGCTTTCACTCAGCACTGGCATGGCAATGAAGGCCGCCAGGATCAACGAAAGCGTCATCACGATCATGTTCGACGGAGTCTGCTGTAGCCCGATCGCGTTGCGCACTATCATGAACACAACCGAAAGCTTGACGAAGGCAGTCATCGTAATCACCGCCAGCATGAAGAAGCCGCCGACAAGTCCGATAATCAGAGGCGTCGACGCTTCCATTGCCTAGACCGGCTTTCCGGTCAGCGCGGTGATACGGATGCCAAGCTGGCCGTCGATCTGGACCAGGCCTGCGGTGGCGAAAGGGCGGCCGTTGACCAGAACGCGGACCGTTTCGGGCATTGGCGTGCCGAAGGGCAGGACGCTTCCCGGCTTGAGCCCCGAGATGGTCGAGAACGGCAGCTCGATCCGGTCAAGTTCGAGCGTCAGCGTGACGGGAAGTTCATCAACGCTGAAGTCAGCTTCCGTGTCGGGAAGGGTCATCGGCTGGTTGTCCTTTGCTTGGGGGCGTCGGGGGGCGCCGGTCAGTTGCAGTCTGCTGCCCCTCCAGGCGGCCGGAGCGGTAAATCGGCCCAGAATGCCGATGCGTGCTTCAACCTCAGGCACCCAGCGGCTATCTAGAAGAAGGGCGTCACCGGGCGCAAGAGCCTGCAGATCGGCCAGGCGCATCCGAAAATCGGGGCTCAGGAGCGTGATCGGGGCGGGCAGGTGCAGCGGCGGTTCGGCGGTCGGGCCGCAGAGTCGGCCGAAGATCCGGTCCACCAGTGCCTCGCCGGCCGACGTACGGGCCTGCAGTTCGACATTGACCGCCGAGGGCCAGAGGTTGGAAGCAAGCCGCAGCCGGGTAATGTGACCCTGCGCCTCGGCATCGGGTTCGGCCCGGCGGATGGTCAGGAACTGGATCGGCAGGCTTTCCGATGCCTCCAAACCTTCAATCACCGGGCTGAGGAGGTGCTCAAGGACAAGGGCTGCAAGCGGCCCGTCGGCCTGAAGGGCGGGACGGTCGACGGCATGGCCGGACCGGCGCAGCATCGGTGCCAGAATTGACCGATGGCAGCGCAATGTGATGCGCTCTGTGCCAAGGGTGAAAATCAGCTCTTCGGCCATGGGCGGCGGTTGCATGCCATCATCGGGCAGAAGGGTCACTGCGCCAAACGTCAGATGCGACAGGACCAGATTGTCGGGCAGCGGCGGTGCGTGCAGACTTGCCGCCGACAGCAGCATGACCGGCACCTTCCAGGTTTCGGCGCGCAGGGGGCCGGTCTCAAGCGTCATAGCGGGCTTCCTTCGCCGGAGGGAACGGAGCGCTGATCAGACTGGCGGTCCTCTTCGCGCAGAAAGGCGAGGGTCTTCTCGGCTGTCGTCAGCGTCTTTGCCACCTCGTCCAGGGCTTCGCGGCGCCGCAGGGCCATGGCGTGCAGATTGCGAAATGCTTCGGCTGCGCGAAAAGCCATGTCGGCCTGACGCTGCGCCGTGACGGTGATGTCGCGCTGAATGGCAAGCGCCTTGCGGTCAGCATTCGCGGCCATCACATAGGCTGTGTAGCGGCTGGTGGCACCATTCATCACCGACGCCGCGCGCAGGTGTTCGGTCAGGCGAGGGTGCAGGTCTGCCTTCATCTGGTCGAAGATGGAGTTTGCAGCAGCGGCGACGGCTTCGGTTTCGGCTTTCCTGGCATTGCCACGTGCCAGCGCAATGGCGGCACGGTCCAGTTTCAACTGGCGGATGCCGGCAAGTTTGCGGATCAGTGCGGCGCGGCTCATCGGCGCACCGGACGGACCACCGGACGGGGAGCAGTTTCGCCTACAATCCGGGCCAGCGTCGCCCAGAGTTCGGCGTTGGAGCCGCTGGCCTCGTCGATCCCCTGCTTGAGGAAGGCCTCGATGGCAGCGTTGGCGGCAATGGCACGGTCGGCTTCGGGATCGCTGCCGGACCGGTATTCGCCGACCTGCACCAGAAGCTCTATCTCGGCGAATTTGGCCAGCAGCGCGCGGGCGCGGGCGGCGATGCGCAACTCTTCTTTGCTGGCAACGTCGGGCATCAGACGGCTGAGGCTGATCATCACATCGATGGCCGGATAGCGGCCACGCGCGGCAATGGCGGGGCTGAGCATGATGTGACCATCGGTCAGGCTGCGCACTTCTTCGGCGATGGGATCGCCCTCACCGTCGCCTTCCATCAGCACGGTGTAGACGGCGGTTATGTCGCCTTTGGCCGTGCGGCCGGACCGTTCGATGAATTCGGGAAGGGCCGCGTAGACCGAAGCGGGATACCCGCGCCGGGTGGGTGGTTCCCCGGCAGAAAGACCAACTTCGCGCAAGGCGCGGGCAACCCGGGTGAGGCTGTCGATCAGCAGGAGGACCGATTTGCCCTCATCGCGCAGCTGTTCCGCGATAGCGGTGGCGTAGTGGGCGGCATAGATCCGCTCCAGCGGCGGGCGGTCGGACGTGGAGGCAACGACCACGGTCCGCGCCCTGTGGCCTTGCGGCAAACGAAGCTCGACGAATTCACGCACTTCGCGACCACGTTCGCCAATCAGGCCGATCACGATCACATCTGCGGCGCAGTTGCGGGCCAGCGCCGCAAGCAGCACGGATTTTCCGGCACCGGGTGCGCCGAAGATGCCAAGGCGCTGGCCGCGCCCGAAGGTGCAAAAGGCATCAAGCGCGCGCAGGCCGGTGGAAAGACGGGTGTCTATCAAGGGGCGGCTGACCGGATCAGGCGCTGCCGCGCGGGCCGGACGAAGGGTTGTGCGGGTAAGCGGACCAAGTCCGTCGATCGGATGACCAAGGCCGCTGACCACGCGGCCAAGCAAGCTTGCACCGACCGGCAGCGTCAGCGCCGGTGCGATCACCCGGACGGGAGCACCGCCGACAAGGCCCTGCGTCGGGCCAAAGGGGCTAAGCAGGGCGATGCCCTGGCGCAGACCAATCACTTCGGCCATGGTTCCGGTGGCGTTTGCGCCGATCTGGCAGATGGCACCGATCGGAGCCGTCCCAAGGGTAGCCTGAAGGATCGCGCCACTGATGCTTTGGACGCGGCCCATCATGGGGCGCAGATTGGCACCCGAAACTGCCGCCTCGGCGCTTGCAAGGCGCTTGGTGAAATCATCCGGATCGGGCTGGCGGGTCACGGCGCCGCCCCGGAGATGGCGGCGGACACATCGCGCATAACAGCATCAAGCTGCGCCCCGACCGACAGGTCAAACAGGCCGCCTTCGCAATCGAGCACGCAGGCCCCGGGGGCAAGAGAAGGATCTCCGGTCACGTCGGTAATGGCACCGTCGGCCTTGAGACGCGCCGCGGTCGCCCGTGCATCATCGGGGTGAACGCGCAAGCGCAGGGCGCCGACGGGACGCGCGTCGCGCAACGCCTCGGTGACAAGACGCTGGTTGACGTCGTCCTGGGGCAGGGTCCCGATGATGCGGGTGACAGAGCTTTCGATCAGCTTTTCCAGCCAGGGCGACAGCGCATCGAAACGCGCCTCCAGTTGAGACGCCATCGCCATCACATCCCGGACCGCAGTAGCGCGGCTGTCAGCGTCGGCCTGTTCACGCAGCGCGGCGCGGGCCGCTTCGGCCTCTTTCCGGGCACTGGCGCGTTCCTCTTCTGCCTCGGTCCGGGCGGCGGCACGGATGCTGTCGGCCTCGGTACGGGCGGCGGCAAGGATCGCAGCGGCTTCGGTCGCGGCGCGGCTGTTTTCCAGCCGCTCGGCTACAGCGGCGGCGGGCACGCGGGTCGCAATGTAGCCGTAAGCGATCATGGCGCGACGCCCCGGTCGGCACTTAGCCAGGCGCTGGCAATGCCGGCGGCCAGCTGACCGTTGCCCGGACCCATCGGATGCAGGTCAAACACCGCGTGATCGGTGATCAGGACGGCAAAGACCGTCGGCGCAATGGTGGCGGGCAGGCTTTCGGCCCAGGCCATCAGGCAAAGCGCGCCGTCCCGGCGCAGCACCTCAGCCGGGGGCAGTTCGGCCGCAACGGGCGCATCGGGGTGGCGCAGCGACAGGGCGCGGCGGATGCGCTGCGGGTCGGTCTCTGACAAAAGCGCCGCACCGCCACGCATCACGATCCGCGACAGGGTGTTGCCGTGCCAGGCAAGCCCGACGTCTGAGCAGCAGTTCTCCGCGCCGAGGGTCAGCAGGTGGATGACATTCTCGGCTTCGGCGAAATGTACGATCTCGTCCGGCAGGTTCCAACCCTTCTGGCTGGCGAGACGCTGGTTGATGCGGTCGGTCAGCCGCGGGTTCAGCAGCATCGCCGCCCGCAGCCCCTGTCCCTGCAACGGGCGCAGTGCAGTTGCGCGCAGTTCGGGTCGTCCGTTGGCAAGACCGGCGCGCAGGGATTCCAGCAGGCTTGCGACCGCGCCGGGCGTTCCGGGGGTTTTCAGGTCATCCATCCGGCTCATGACGAGCGACCGGTCCGGGCGCGCAGGGCCAGCAATGCGCAGATCGCCGACACCAGGACGAGCCCGGCAACGATCAGCGACAGGGGCCCCGACAAGGCGGCGGGCAGCACGCCCATTGCGGTCAGCTTCGGGGCAGCCGCGTCACCGACCGGAAGGGCGGCCACGATCGGGGCATTGACCGGGAACATCGCCACCGAGACGTCATCGTAATCCAGATCCGGCACCGCATGCGACACCAGGGTCTTGATGTTCGGGACCAGCGGTGCAAGGTCATAGCCGGCCTCGAACAGGATCGCGACCGAGGCCGTCGCCGGGAGGGCGACCTTGGCATATTTGTCGGGGGCGGGGATCATCACCTGAACCCGCGCCGACCGGATGCCGTCAATCTCCGAAATGGTGCGGGAGAGTTCTTCGTTCAGCGCGAACATGAAGCGGGCGCGCTCTTCGAACGGGGTGCCGACAAGGCCCTCGTTCGCAAAGATGTCGCCAAGCGATTTGAAGCGCTGCTTGGGGTAGCCCGCGTTGCGAAGCACGGTGACCGAATCGGCGACCAGTTCACCCTCGACCTTGAGGGTGTAGTTGCCCTCTTTGTCGCGTTCGCGCTTTGCACTGATGCCGCTTGCATCCAGCACGGCGACCATCTCGTTCGCCTCGTTTTCGGTCAGCGCGGAATAGAGCACTTCCTTGCAGCCCGCGAGCAGCAGAGCGGCAGAAAGAAGAACCGGGCCGATCAGGCGGCGGGTGGCAGATGTGGTGCGTGTCATGTGGGTGCCCCGTTGCTGGCAGTCGCAGCGTCAGATCTCAGGATACCGCCTGCGCCAGCGCCCGCCCTCGCGCAGCCTACGCAAAATCACTACGTAGGCGGGAAAAGACAAACCGACCGACCTTGCGGCCGGGCGGTTTGAGTCGCGATGACTGAGGGCGTAGGGGCCTAGAACATCGTCCATGCATCATTGCCGACGTTGATCTGGAGGCGGCCGCGGACTTGGACGGTGTTGGTGCCACCGGCTGCGTTTGCATAGCTGCTGGTTGGGCCGCCCAGACGTGGCACGGCAACCCAGGCAAAGAATCCGTTGGATACGGAAACCTCGTCTTCGCGGTGGTTTGCACCGGCCAAAATCAGGTCAGCGGCAAAGCTACCAAACATAGCCCCTGCGTTAACAACTGTGGGCCCATAGATCGCGTTGAATTCAGTCATCACTTCTGGCGCGATGACCTCGGCCCCCAGCAACAGAGCAATGGTGCCACCTGCACCGACGGCAGCGCCCGCGATTTCAGAGAGGAATGGTTGATACCAGTCACCACCCATTTCAGACAGATTGTAGGAGGCCGTCATGCCCCATCCGATCCCAACCTCAGTGTCGGCCTGGTTCCCCGCAGCAATGTCGGCCTCGTTCCACGCAGCGGGCAACTGGACCGGAGAACCTTGTACGGCCGTCCCCAGGAAATTTGCCAGTCCACCCGCGCCGCCATTCACCTCACCGATCACGCCAAGTGTCGAGTTGTACAGGACGTCGCCCTTGACTGGCGGGCCTTCAGGCGGGACTTTCCATTGCATGATAAGATCATGCGCGGAGAACAGGCCGCCATCTGCCCCGGCACTCTTGGTGCCGACCGCGAAACCAGCTTCGTCAAGGACGCGGATCCGAAACTGGATCGTCTTGTTGCCGTTTGCGTCCGTGCCCGCATAGTCGACGAAGAAACGCACCTGCAAGCCGTTGAACGTCTGTTTTTGCCCTGTCGATCCCATATTGAGCTCGACCCCGGCATCCGCCCGGAAATACTTGGCGAACACGTCACGCTGGTCGGCCTCGTTGAGCACTCGCCCCGACCTCATCAGATTGTTGCTTTTATCGAAGGTGTAGCCATTGTCCTCCAACGTTCTGCGGGCTGTGGGATCGTTTCCGACAGTGCCCATAAAGGCGTCGGCTTGTGCTTCCAGCTCTGCCAGCGTGGCTTCGTAGTCGGGGATCATCGCCGTCATGTCTTCGTAGGTCATGTTCTTAGCGAAATCGACAATCGAGCCTTTTTGCGCGATGGACTCGATGACTTCCAGCGCCACGTCGGCGGGCATCCCGGTCATCGCGGACAAGGCGCGGATCGCCACTTCTCCGGCGTCGGTCTTGGCACTTTCGACCATCTGCATGACCACGGCCTTGGCTTCTTCGCTCAGCCTCTCGATCCCCGAGATGATCGCTTCGCCCAGCTTGTCGATCAGCGCCATGGCGCGTTCATCGCCGCGCTCCACGGCTCCGGCTATGGCGGTGACGATCTCGCCGCCGCCCTGGGCCAACGCCTCTTCGACCAACAGCTTGCCGTTGAAGATGTTCGCGACCGTCTCTTCGGCGATGCCGGTGATTTCAGTGATGGTGGCGACCACGTCTTTCGCTTCGTCGCCGAAGAACTTGAGTGTGCTTTCCCTCCAGCTTGCATGGTGATGCGCCGGTATCTCTGCGGTGTGGGCCGCTATGCGGACGTAGTTTTCACCTGCGACACCGTCGATGTGGATGGCGCTGGCATCAAAGACCGTGCCCATCTCCGCCACGGTCAGCCTGCCGTCGGTGCCGAACACTTCGACTTGATTCCTGGCATCTGCGGGGTTCTGCCCGTCGGTTTCGCCGAACAGCCGGTCGACGCCGAGGTCGAACTCTTCAGGCGTCAGGGTTGCACCGTCGACGTTTGGATCCACTCCGACTTCCCAGAACACCGCGCGGGCCAGCAGCACGCCGTCGATGTTGTCCCAGTTCAGTGCCGAGGGGGCCGCCAGATTGGGGTTGAGGGTCAGGAATCCGTCGGTCTGCATCTGGCCCATAACGGTGTCGACGCTGACAACGCCGTTGCCGCCGTAGACCTTGATCAGAAAGTCCATCTGCGAAGGGTTGCGGTCGCCTAAACCCAGTGTCCGGAACAGGTCAGCAAGTTCATTGTGATTCAGCAGATCGTCATCCAGCGACGCGCCACGGGCCACCCTTTCAATTGGGGTGATGTTCAGGTTGTTGCCAAAGCCCTCTGCGCCGTCCGGTCCGCGCGGGGCGACGTAAAGCGAAGTGTCGGCGAGCATCGCGTTGACGCCGTTGATATCCAGCACGCGCTGGCCGCCGCCGTCGTTGAAGCCGTAAAAGTCCATGTACATCGCGGCCAGATCGCCGTTGATCGAGATTCCATCAGCCAGGCGCGATTCCATCGCGGCGGTGAATTCATCCTGATTGATCAGACCATCGCCGTTGCCGTCGAACCCCATGATGTAGTTCGCGGCCTGGGCATCGTCGGTAAACCCCTTGGTATTCGTATCTGCGATGACCGTCAGATCAATGTGACCCTCGGTGATCGGCCCATCGGTCCGGATGTCGGCGCGGTCGAATATCCCGGCAATCTGGTCGTGGTTCAGTGTTCCGGCGGTACCAAAGGTGCGGGCCAGGAAATCGGCGTTTTCAGGGCCGATGCCATTCGGATCGCCAAAAAGATTCCAGGACGCCTCGTCGAATTGCCGCGCGGTCAGCGGGGTGCCGGGTTCCAGCCCAATGGCGCGACACAGCGCATCTGCGATCAGGCCACCGTCGATGCAATCCCACTGGAAGGACCAATTGATGACGCCTCCTTTGCCGACGGCGGGCAGCAGAAAGCCGTCCTTGGTCATCCCTTCGATGATGGTACGTTCGTCAACCACATCGCCACCGCCGTAGATATTGATCAGGCGCTGGGTCTGGGCGGGGCGGGAAACCTATGGTTGGGCGTACATGGGTTCGAAGTGCCTTGTACGCGGCCTTCGTGCGTTGCCCGTTGCAGGATTCGGCTTCAGGTGCAGATGATTGAATGCAGCTTCAAGAAAACACCGATGGCAGATTTCGCTGCCACCGGTCAAATCTTTCGGGTGATTGGCTCATTTTCCCCAGATCTTGGCATAGGCCTCGCGGTAGCCGTTGCCCGGATCGAAGATGTTGCCGTCGCCGCCGTCGAACGAGATGTTTGCGGCGGTGACGACATGCAGCGGCGAGGTGTAGCCGGACCATTCGGTGCCGCTTATGGCGCGGTTCAGCTCGTCCACGATCTGCCAGCCTTGCAGGTTCAGCGGTTCGGCCACCGTGACCGCCTGGTACTGACCCGAACGGATTCGCTGGTATGCGCCTTCGGACCCGTCACCGGCAGCGACGGCCTTGGGTGCGCCGTCACCGGGGACGCCTGCGGCGGCGAGGGCCGGGCCCATGAAGTCGAAGTAGATGTCGTTGATCGCGAGGGCGTGGGTCCAGCTGGCACCGTATTTCTGCAACAGTGCGGTGGTCAGGGTGGGCATGCGCTGCGAGGTTTCAGCGATGGGGGTATCGACGTATTCAAGGACGGTGCCGCCCAGCGCCTCGATGGTTTCCTTGATCTTGTCGGCCTTGGCGATGGCGATGGCGTAGGTGCTGTCGGTAAAGATCACCACGCCGGGTTTGCCGCCCGCATCGGCGAAGGCCCATTTGGCGGCGGCGGCGGACACCTCCATCGCGTCGGTGGAGACGTTGGCGAAGATGCCGTTTGCTTCGTCAGGGCCGATGACGGGGCCGGCGTGCCAGCTGACCAGCGGGATTCCCGCAGCCTTGGCCTGATCAAGGGCGGCTTGCTGTTCGACCGCGTCAAAGCCGTTGATCACGATGCCGTCGGGGTTCAGCGCCAGCGCCTGACCAAAGGCCCCTGCCCGGGCCTGAACGGAACCGGCGCCATCCAGAACGGTCACTTCCCAGCCGATCTTGGCGGCTGCTTCGGTGACGCCGTTGGTAACGCCGAGGATGCCGCCGTTCTTCATGTCACCGGCGAGGACGACGATCTTTTTGCCTTCCGCCGCGACGGGGCCGGTGGTCGGGCCGTCCCAGACGGTTTTCTGGCCCGCGTATTTATCGACTTCGGCCATGGCGTCGGAGATGGCGTCGCCGAAAGCTGGCATGGCCGCCGCGAGGGCCAGTAGGGATATGGTGAAGGTTCTTCTCAGCATGGTGGTTCCTCCCGTTGGTGCTGATTTACCTGGACTTCGCGCCCTTCTTGCGTTGCGCGTAGCCCGCGATTCCGATGGCGATGAGCAGGGTGGTGCCGTTGAACAAAGGCTCTACCCAGAACGAACCGCCGAGTTGCTGGATGCCGGAGATGCCGATGGCGAGGATCATCACGCCGACGATGGTACCCCAGACGTTGACGCGGCCCGGTTTGATGGTGGTGGAGCCGAGGAAGGCCCCGACAAGGGCGGGCAGCAGGAATTCGAGGCCGACCGAGGCCTGCCCGATCCGCAATTTCGCGGCCAGAAGCACGCCTGCCAGCGCGGTCATCAGGCCAGAGGTGACGAAAGCGCCGATGACGAATTTGCGGGTGGGGATGCCGTTCAGTTCGGCGGCGCGCTGGTTGGCTCCGATGGCGTAAAGGTAGCGCCCGATGGGGGTGTATTCGAGGATGATCCACAGCGCGAAGGTGATGACGACGACATAATAGGCGGTGATCGGCAGGCCGAAGACGAAGGTGGTGGAGAGGCCGTAGAACGCGGTGGGCAGCTCACCCACCATCTGCTTGCCGCCGGTGTGCCACAGGGCGATGGCATAAAGGATCGTGCCGGTGCCGAGGGTGGCGATGAAGCTGTCGATGCGGGCAACCTCGACCAGCAGGCCGTTCAGAAAGCCGGTGGCAATGCCGAGGATCAGGACGACACAAACCGCGACGGGCCAGGGAAAGCCGTACATGGTTTGCAGGCTGATCGCGAGGATGTGCCACAGCACGATGCCGTAGCCGACGGTCAGGTCGATGCGGCCCGCCACCATCGGGATCATCGCAGCCAGCGACAAGAGGGCGATGATCGCCTTGTCGCTGAGGATTGCGCGGAGGTTCAGCATGGTCGGGAAGGTGTTGGGCAGGAGGAGGGAGAAGGTGAGCAGGAGGCCGAACATCAGGATGACAAGGCCGTAGGTCGGGGCAAGGCGGATGGCCTTTTGCACCAAGGTCAGGCCGCGGAGTTCGTCCTTGGTCGGCTCTACGGCGTTTGAGTCTATTCCCGGCATGGCACCCTCAGGCTGCGTCGCAGGCGGAAGCGGCCTGGATTAGGGATTCGGTTGAAAGCTCCACGCCGGTCAGTTCGGCGACGGGTAGGCCCCGGCTGAACACGATGGCGCGGTGGCAGATGTTGGCAATTTCCTCGAAATCGGTGGAGACGACGAGGACGCCCATGCCGGAGGCGAGGGCTTGGTAAAGCAGGTGATAGATTTCCGCCTTGGCCCCGACATCGACCCCTGCGGTCGGGTCTTCGGTGATCATCAGGCGGCGGCCACTATCCAGCCAGCGCCCGACGACGACCTTTTGCTGGTTGCCGCCAGACAGCGCCTCGATAGCCAGTGTCGGGTCGTTGGGCGACAGGCCGACGCGTTTGCCTATGGCGTGGGCCATGGCTTCCTCGCGTCTGGGGGCGAGGAAGGAGAGGAGGCCGCGTCCGGTGGCGGCGGGGTTGAGGAAGGCATTTTCGCGGATCGTCAGGCCGGGGGCGACGCTTTCTGCCACCCTGTCACGGGCGACGAGGCCAATGCCCGAGGCCATGGCGGTTTGTGCGGTGGCGAGGTTGGGCTGCGCGCCGTCCAGCGTGACGGTTCCGGCGTGGGGGATGGTGCCGAACAGGGCCCGCCCGATGTCTTCGTGCCCTGCCCCGCGCAGACCGGCGAGGCCAAGGAGTTCGCCGCGTCTGATCTGAAAGCTGACGGGGCCGACTTGCGGGGTGGCGAGGTTCTGGACCTTGAGAATTGCCGGGCCGTCCTGCACCGGCGGGCGATTGATCTCGCGCGCTTTGCGGCCGACGATGAGGGAGACGAGTTCCTCGGGCGTGGTGTGGTCAATCGGGCGCATCCCGACCATCTGGCCATCGCGCAGGACGGCGACGCGGTCGGCGATCTGGAAGATTTCATCAAGGCGGTGACTGACATAGATCATGCCGACACCCTTGGATTTCAGCGGTCGCAAGGCCGAAAACAGGCGTTCAACTTCGTCGGCTGGCAGGCTGGCGGTGGGTTCATCAAGGACGAGGAAACCGCAGTCGGCGGCCAGTGCACGGGCGATGGCCACGAGGGATTTCTGCGTGCGGGTCAGCGAGGCGACGCGGATGGTGGAGGGAAACTCCGCCTCCACCAGTTTCAGGGCGCGGTCGGCCATGGCTTCGGTCGCGGTCCAGTCGATACGGCGGCCTTTGCGGGCGTAACCGAGCGCGAGGGCGATGTTTTCAGCGACACTCATCCATTCGATGAGGCCGAGGTCTTGGTGGATGAAGGCGACCTTCTGTCCCCCGGGGCGGCCCGCCTCATGCGCGTAAGGGGTGCCGTCGATGAAAACGCCGCCATCGTCGGGGCGGTGAATGCCGCCCAAGACCTTGATAAGGGTGGATTTGCCGGCGCCGTTTTCGCCCAGCAGCGCCACGATCTCGCCCCGGGCGACCTTGAGCGACACGCCTTTCAACGCCTGCGTCCCGCCAAAGGATTTGGCGACGCGGTCGAAGAACAGGCCGTCGCTGACGGTGGACACGGGGGCTCCTCCCAAAGACCCGGGGGACCGGATTGCTCGACTGGCAAGTTTACCGGTAACGTACAGAGGTTGGCCCTCGGACGCGAGTCGTGTCAAGCGGAAAGTTAACGATAACATCGGAAGGAACGGTGGCGGGATGAGCCGGAAGGGCAAGGCCAATCTGGAGGATATTGCCCGGGAAACCGGGGTGTCGAAGATGACCGTCAGCCGGGTGTTGCGCGGTGGCACCGGGTTTTCGGACGATACGCGTGACCGTGTGGCGGCGGCGGCGGTGCGGTTGGGGTATGTGCCGAACCGGCTGGCGGCGGCGTTCGGGTCGGTGCAGGCGTCGACCCTTGTGGGGATGTGCGTGCCGCGGCTGACCTCGGGGCTGTTCGGGCATGTGCTGGACGGGGTGGACCGGGCGCTGTCGCGGCTGGGCTATCAGGTGATGATCGGGTCGAACAACCATTCGGCGCTGGAGGAGGAGGCCTGGGTGCGGCAGGTGGTCAGTTGGCGACCGGCGGGGGTGATCCTGTCGGGGCGGGTGCATACGCCGGGCACGGTGGAGTTGCTGCGCAACGCAGGGATGCCAGTGGTGGAGATCTGGGATCTGACGACCAGCCCGATTGATATGTCGGTGGGGTTTTCGCACCATGATTGCGGAGTGGAGATCGGGCAGTTTCTGGCACGGCGGGGGCGGCGGCGGGTGGGGTTTGTGGGGGCGCTGGCGCGGTCCGACGTGATGGGACAGGCGCGGCTGGCGGGGTTTGAGGCAGCACTGGCGCAGGCGGGGAACCCGTTGGTGGACAAGGAGATTTTGCTGGACAGTCCGGGGTTTTATCCGGGCTATTACGGGCTGGAGACGCTGCTGGCGCGGTCGCGGCTGGATGCGGTGTATTTCCACAATGACGAGATGGCGATTGGCGGGCTGGCCTATTGCCAGTCGCGCGGCATCAAGGTGCCGGAAGATCTGGCGGTTGTCGGCTGGGGCGGGATGGAGGCGGCGTCGGTGCTGCCGATGCGGCTGACGACGACGGTGGTGCCGACGACGGCCATCGGCAAGGCGGCGGCAGAGGCACTGGTGGCCCGGTTGAAGGGTGAAGCGGGGCAGGACGTGACGGTGGTGCCAACACGGCTGGTGCCGGGAGAGACGGCGTAGGTCCGGGTGCCGATGACCGCAGTTCGCTCAGGTATCTGGGGGTGGCATGCGTCGGCGAGACGGGCATGCTGGCACGGACCGCGTTCTTTACAGCTTACCGCTTGCGCACCTGCCGTGGCGTCCGCTGCAACCGCGCGCGAAACGTCCGCGTCAGGTGCTGTTGATCCGAGAACCCGGTTTCAACGGCCACCTGTGCAATCGGCATCTCTGTCGTCGACAAAAGCTGCTCGGCCCGCCGCAGACGCCGGTCAATGACGTAAGAATACGGCGTCGACCCGGTATGGCGCTGAAACAGGGCGGTCAGCTGTGTCAGGCTGAGGCCCGACGCCTGCCCGATTTCCGTCAGCGAGATATCGTCGGAAAAGTTGGTTTCGATGTACTCTATCGCCCGCTTTACCCGGGCGTCCGAACCGCTGCCGACTTCTGGCAGACACGTCGGGGTCGACCAATGCGAAACCGCAATTTCAAGCGTTATCAGACGCATGACAGAATCGGCAAACAGCCGCCCGCGCCTGAGGTCAGGATCAATCTCTTGGCGGAGCAGCCGGGCAAGGCTGGCAAGGATCGGGCGTTCCGCGTAGTTTGCGGGCAAAAGGTGGCCGGACGCGAACTTGTCCTTTTCGAAGTCCGGCAGGAAGACAGCAAGCGCCCCGGAATCAAACTCAAGGGTAATGCTGGTTTGCCGTTCGCCTTTTATCTGCCAGGCGAAGCGTACTTCCATGCCCGGTGGGATCAGGCAGACATCACCGCGCCGGGTTGGTGTTTCGTCCAGTCTTCCGTCCATCTGCGTGAGGTGTTTTACCGTACCGGAAAGATCGACAACCAGCCCGTTCCGGTTCGTTGATGTAAAGGTAACATCACTCGATACCTCTGACAAAATCCCCACACGAAAGTAATCACCGTCGTGCTGTCGGAATTTAACGCCTTGATCCGTATCGTGATATTCTTGAAGGGTTCTATACTTCTTTTGCATGTATCTTCCCTGATCGCCTTGGATCAGAGATATTGAATTCAATGAAGAATCTCAATTTCACCTACAACGAAGTGATGCCAATGCTTTTGCCCGAAAACGGTCGCGTTACCTTTCCATGAAACATTCATCACGGAGATGTTAGGGAAACCGATCTGCAGACCCAGGTTTTCCCAGTTCCGGGCCGTTCATGGGATTGATTGTAAGGTTAGTGAAACAGTCTACGGACTGAAACGAGAATGTGACTCGCTGAAATGTTTCAAGCTCGCCTCAAAAAGCAGACTAACTTGACCTGATTTGTTTCAAAAAATGTTACAGTAACGCGTGGATGCCAGCGCCTCTGCCAAGAGTGACCCCAACCCAGTGACGGGTTGGGGTCCGCCAAGGCCTTGCATCACGCAAAGCCTTCAGAAACGACTCACTTGCGCAGAGCTGCTTCGATCCCGGCTTTCTTGTCTGCATCGTTGTTCGAGCCGGTCAGAACGCCGTTGATCTCTGCGATCTGGCTCAGCGACAGCGTCATCACGTCGGCCTCAATGCCGTACTGCTTGAGCACCAGCGCGGCCGAAGTCTCGACCATGGTGAGGCCGGCTGCCATGTCTTCCATCATAGTGTCTTGGGCGGAGGCCATCGTTGCCGAAAGTGCCAGGATTGCCGCCAGGATCGTCGAACGCATAGGAAGTCCTTTCTTGGGTTACGAAGTAGGCAGTTAGGCTTTTACAACAGACAGGCCCTACACTCAAGCGCCAAGGGCGCGAACTTTCTGCCAATCCACCTAGGTGGGACGCTAAGCTATCGCACAAGGCAACTGAGCCGTCTGGGTCACATCCGCTGTTTAGCTCGCACAGTCGTCGCAGAGACCCGCCGGGCGTTATTGTCAAAATTGCCCGGCTTTTTGCACAATATCCCGGAAGAGGAATGCGGCCCTTCACGCTCGCCCCGTGAGGGGGTTCAGGCGTGCGCGCCCCAGGGGCCGTGGTGGCTGTCTGCGCCGTCCAGCCGGTCGAAACCATGCGCGCCGAAGAAATCGCGCTGGGCCTGGATCATGTTCGCGGTACCGCGCGCAGTGCGCATCGCGTCGAACCATGCCAGACCGGCGGAAAGAGCGGGCATGGCGTGGCCGTGCAGGGCGGCGGCGGAGACGACGCGGCGAAGGCCGGGGAGCGTGCGTTTCAGCTGTGTGGCGAAGTTCGGCGCGAGGATCAGGTTGCGGGCGGGGTCTTCAGTCAGGGCTTGGGCCATGTCGTCAAGCATGGCGGAGCGGATGATGCAGCCTGCGCGCCAGACGCGGGCGATGGCGGGCAGTTGCAGGTCCCAGCCAAAGGCGGGGCCAGCGGCGGCGGTCATGGTGAAGCCTTGGGCGTAGCAAAGGATCTTGCCTGCGGTCAGGGCATCCTGCAGATCAATTGTGCCTGCAATCAAAGTGGGCGGCAGCCGTTCGGGCGCGGGGCCATATATCGCCTCACCCGCCTTGCGTTCGTCGAGGCGGGCGGAGACGTTGCGGGCGGCAACGGCAGCCTCGATCACCGGAATCGGCGCGGCGAGGTGTTGGGCTTCGATGGCGGTCCAGCGGCCCGTACCCTTTTGCCCGGCTTTGTCGAGGATCACGTCCAGCATGGCGGCCCTGGTGAGCGGATCGGTCGCGGCGGCAACTTCGGCGGAGATTTCGATCAGGTAGCTTTGCAGGACGCCCTTGTTCCAATCACGAAACGTGTCCGCGATGGCGATGGCGGGCATGCCGAAGCCGTCACGCATGATGCCGTAAACCTCGGCGATCATTTGCATATCGGCGTATTCGATGCCGTTGTGGACGGCCTTGACGAAGTGCCCCGCGCCTTCGGGGCCCATCCAGTCGGCGCAGGGGGTGCCTTCATATTTGGCGGCGATGGCGGTCAGGATCGGGGCGACGCGGTCCCAGTCGGCCTTGTCGCCGCCGCCCATGATGGCTGGGCCGTGGCGCGCGCCCTCTTCGCCGCCCGACACGCCCATGCCGAGGAAGTGGAACGGCAGGCCGGCCTTGGCGCGGCGATTGGTGTCGTGGAAATTGGCGTTGCCGGCGTCGATCACCAGATCGTCCGGCGACAGGTAGGGGGTCAGGGCGGCCAACTGGTCATCGACCGCCTGCCCTGCCGGAACCATCAGGATGATGGCGCGGGGTGGGCGGATGCTGGCCACCAACGCCTGAAGCGTGTCGCAGGGGGTGATGCGGGGGGCGAGGTCTGCGGCCTCGGTCTGAAAGGCGCGGGTTCTGGCGGTGGTGCGGTTCCAGACGGCAATCGGGGCGGCGTTTTCGGCGATGTTGAGCGCGAGGGCCGAGCCCATGGTGCCAAGGCCGATCAGGCCGATGTCTGCAGTCACGGCCATTGTGCGCCCTTGCGGTTCAGGATGACGGAGTAGAGCGAGGTAGTGGCGGTGATGAACAACTGGTGCTTGGCGCGACCGCCAAAGCAGATGTTCGAGACGATTTCCGGGATCAGGATTTTGCCGAGCAACGTGCCATCCGGGGCGATGCAATGCACCCCGTCGCCAGCCGAGGACCAAAGGTTGCCATCGGTATCGCAGCGGATGCCGTCAGCGCAGCCGGGGCTGATGGTGTGGAAGATGCGGCTGCTCTTGGGGCGACCGGATGCCATGTCGAAGACGCGGATATGCTGGGGGTCATCGGTGTGCATCCGCCCGGTATCGGCGACGTAGAGCAGGCTTTCGTCAGGCGAAAAGGCCAGGCCGTTGGGGCAATTCATGTCGGTGATCACCGCTTCTATGCTGCCATCGGGGTCGATCCGGTAGACGTTGCGGGGGAGTTCTTCCTGCGCCCGGAAGCCTTCGTAGTCGGTCATGATGCCGTAGTGCGGATCGGTGAACCAGATCGAGCCATCGGATTTCACTACCACGTCATTGGGCGAATTCAAGCGCTTGCCCAGATAGCTTTCGGCAATCGTGGTGATGGTGCCGTCATGTTCCGTGCGGGTGACCGAGCGGGTGCCGTGCTGGCACGAGATCAGCCGCCCCTGCAGGTCGCGCGTGTGGCCATTGGTGTAGTTCGCGGGCTGGCGGTAGATCGTCAGGCCTTCCGGCGACCAGCGCATGATCCGGTTATTCGGGATGTCGGAGAACAGCAGGCACCCCGCATCGCCGAACCAGACCGGCCCTTCGGCCCAGTCAAAGCCGGTGGCCAGCGTCTTGACCGGGGCGTTGAACAGGACAAAGCGGGAAAAACGGAGATCGTGGGACACAAAGAACATGGCAGTTCCTCAGGCGAAGGTGATCTGTGCCTTCATCGCACGTGAGCGGTCAGAGGCAAGCTGAAACGCCTCAACCGCGCGGGCAAGCGGGATGGTGTGGGTGATCAGGGGGCTCACGTCGATCAGGCGTTTCTGCATGAGGGCGACGCCGGTTGCGAATTCGTCGTGAAAGCGGAACGAGCCGCGCAGGTCCAGTTCCTTGGCGGTGATCGCCATCATCGGCAGGGTCATGTCGCCGCCGAGACCCAGTTGCAGGATCACTCCGCGCGGGCGCAGGGCGGCTATTCCGGCGGCGAGGGCGGGGGCCGCACCGGAACATTCATAGAGGATGTCGAAGTGGCCTTTGTCGCTGGCGTAGGCGGCGAGGGCGTCGGGGGCGGTGGCAAGGTTGAGGGTGCGGTCGGCCCCGACCTGTTTTGCCAATGAAAGGGTGAAGTCCGAAAGGTCGGTTGCCACGATTTCGGCGGCACCGGCACGGCGGGCGGCGAGGATCGACAGGGTGCCGATCGGGCCGCAACCGGTGACGAGGACACGCTTGCCCAGCATCTGCCCGGCACGGGCGGTGGCGTGCAAGGTGACGGCGAGGGGTTCGGCCATTGCAGCCTCGCCCGGGGTCAGGCCAGTCGCATCGACGCACTGGCTGGCATCGGCGACAAGGATTTCGCGGAACGCACCTTGGATGTGCGGGAACGGCATGGCGGAGCCGTAAAACCGCATGTGCAGACACTGATTTGGCAGGCCTTCGAGGCAGAACTTGCAGGTTCCGCAAGCCCGGCTGGGGGAGACGGCGACGAGTTGGCCTGTGGTGAAGGCGGAGGTGCCGGGGTCTTCGACATAAGCCGACACCTCATGCCCGAGGATCATCGGTTCGCGCAGGCGGATCGCGCCGAAACCGCCATGGTTGTAGTAGTGCAGGTCCGATCCGCAGACGCCGCCTGTCGCGAGGCGAAGGCGGAGCTGGCCGGGGCCGGGGGTTTCCTCGGGCTGATCTTCGATCCGCAGGTCGCGGGCGGCGTGGATGACGATGGCTTTCACAGCGGCACTGGGGTGAGCAGCGGTTGACCGGCGAAATGGGCGGTCAGGTTGTCGCGCATCAACTGGCCCATGGCCTGCCGCGTCTCATAGGTGCCGGAGCCGTGGTGGGGTTGCAGCAGGGTGTTGGGGGCGGTCAGGAAGCGGGGGTTCAGCGCCGGTTCGCCATCGAACACGTCCAGCGCAGCCCCGCCCAGCGCACCGGATTCGAGAGCGTCGAGGAGGGCGGATTCGTCGATGTTGGCGGCGCGGCTGATGTTGACGATCATGCCTTTTGGGCCCAGCGCCGCGATCACGTCAGGCCCGACGATGTGGCGGGTCTCCGGGATGGCGGCGAGTGCTATGACGTAGATGTCGGACTGCTTGGCCAAGGCGACCGGATCGGCGATGTAAGTCCAGCGTTCCGCGCCGGGTTTCGGGGTGCGGCTGCTGTAGGCGATGGTCATCCCGAACGCTTCCAGCCGGTGGGCGATCTGGTGGCCGATGCGACCGAGACCGAGGATGCCGGCGCGTTTGCCGCTGACCTTTCGTTGCAGCGGGAATGATCCCTTGGCCCAGGAGCCGTTGCGGACGTGCGCCTCGGCAAGGTGGATGCCGCGCGAGAGGGCGAGAATCATGCCGACGGCGAGGTCGGCGACGTCATCGGTGAGGACGTCTGGGGTGTTGGTGACCTTGATGCCGCGCGCACGGGCGGAGGGCATGTGGACCGCGTCGTAGCCGACGCCGTAGACGGCGATCAGTTCGAGGTTTGGGCAGGCGGCGATGACTTCGGCGCTGGCCCCAAGGTCGCCGCGCGTGGCGATGGCGCGAATTGTGGGGCTGTGTTGGGCAAGGAAGGCGGGCTTGTCGGCGGCGTCAAAGTAGCGGTGCGTGGTGAATTGGGCGTCGAGCGGGGTCTGGTCCCACTCGGGGTACGATCCGACCTGCAGGATGTGGGGCTTTGACATGCGGTTCTCTTGACAGGGTGTGTTAACGATAACATAAACGGGTGAGGGACGATCTGTCGAGGGGAAATGGGCATGGGATTGCAGCTTTTTGATCTGACCGGGCGGCGGGCGCTGATTACAGGATCGTCACAGGGCATTGGGCTGGCGCTGGCGCGGGGGCTGGTCGCGGCGGGGTCCGAGGTGGTGCTGAACGGGCGGGATGCGGGCAAGTTGGCGGCGGCGGCTGAGGGGCTGCCGGGCGCGCGGGTGCTGGCGTTTGATGCGACGGATCATGAGGGCGTGCGGGCGGCGGTGGATCAGTTCGAGGCCACGGTGGGGCCCATCGACATTCTGGTGAACAACGCCGGGATGCAGCACCGCACACCGCTGGAGGATTTTCCGGCCGAGGCGTTCGAGCGGTTGTTGCAGACCAACATCGCCACGGTTTTCCACGTGGGTCAGGCGGTTGCGCGGCACATGATCGCGCGGCGGCGCGGCAAGATCATCAACATTGCGTCGGTGCAGACTGCCTTGGCCCGCCCCGGCATCGCACCCTACACGGCGACAAAGGGGGCTGTGGGCAACCTGACCAAGGGGATGGCGACGGACTGGGCCAAGTACGGGCTGAACTGCAACGCGATTGCGCCAGGGTATTTTGATACGCCGCTGAATGCGGCTTTGGTGGCCGATCCAGAATTCTCGGCTTGGCTGGAAAAGCGCACGCCTGCGGGGCGATGGGGGAATGTCGAGGAGTTGGTGGGGGCCTGCATCTTTCTGGCGTCGGAGGCGTCGAGTTTCGTCAACGGGCATATCCTGTATGTCGATGGCGGGATCACGGCGTCGCTATGAGTTTGCGGGTTGTGATCATGGGGGTGGCGGGGTGCGGCAAGTCTTCGGTTGGCGAGGGTTTGGCGGCGCGGCTGGGGGTGCCGTACCGCGACGGGGATGATCTGCACTCGGCTGTGAATGTGGAGAAGATGCGGGCGGGGGTGCCGTTGACGGATGCGGATCGCTGGCCGTGGCTGGATACGGTGGCGGTGACCTTGCGGGACAAGGCACCGATCATCGTGGGGTGTTCGGCGCTGAAACGCGCTTACCGCGACCGGATAAGCGCCGGTGCCGGGGGACCGGTGACCTTCGTGCATCTGGCGGGCAGCCGCGAGTTGATCGCCGCGCGGATGGCGGAGCGGACGGGGCATTACATGCCGTTGTCGCTGCTGGACAGCCAGTTTGCGGCGCTGGAAGCTCCGGGGGCGGATGAGGGGGTCACGGTGGATATCGGACCGCCGGTTTCAGCCATTGTAGAGACGATTTTGGCGCGGCTGTCATGACCCCGCGCAAGCCACCGACCATGTCTGACGTCGCCCGGATTGCCGGGGTGTCGGTGATGACGGTCAGCCGCGCGTTCAAGAGCGATAGTTCGGTATCGGGGGTCACGCGGGCAGCGATCCGCAAGGTGGCGGAGGAGGTGGGCTATGTCTTCGACAGCACCGCGGCGAACCTGCGGTCGCAGCGGACGGATTTCGTGGCGGTGACGATCCCGTCGATCAACAACGCCAATTTCGCGGAAACCTTGCGCGGGTTGTCGGACGGGTTGGCGGGGCGAGGGTTGCAGATCCTGCTGGGCTATACCGATTACGACATGGCCAAGGAGGAGGAGCTGATCGAACAGCTGTTGCGACGGCGGCCCGAGGCGATTGTGGTGACCGGGGGCAAGCATACCGAACGCGGGCGGCGGTTGCTGGCCAATGCGGGCATTCCGGTGGTGGAGACGTGGGATTTGCCGGAGGCGCCGGTCGGGCATGTGGTGGGGTTTTCCAACGCGGCGGCGGTGCGGGGGATGGTGGATCATTTCGTGGCGCGGGGGCTGACGCGGATTGCGTTCATCGGCGGCGATGCGGACCGGGATACGCGGGGCACCGACCGGCGCGCGGGGTTCATCGCGGCGATGCAGGCGCAAGGGCTGGACGCGACGCGGCTGATTGATGCGGGGGTGCCGCCGATTTCCATGCGCGAAGGGGCCGAGGCGATGGCGCGGCTGTTGCAGGCGCTGCCGGATACCGAGGCGGTGATCTGCGTGTCGGACCTGTCGGCGTTCGGCGCGCTGACGGAATGTCAGCGGCGGGGCGTGGCAGTGCCTTCGCAGATTTCCGTGGCGGGCTTTGGCGATTACGAGATCGGGGCGGTCTGCGTGCCCGCCTTGTCGACCATCAACCCCTTCCCGCGCGAGATCGGGGCGCGGGCGGCGGCGCTTATACTGGCGGTGCGGGATGGGGCGCAGATAGGCCCGGCGCGGATCGAGATTGTGCCGGAATTGCTGATCCGCCAATCAAGCCGTTAGCGGCAATCCGCGCGCCTGTGGTTGACCCGCAGGGGTGGGGCCGGTAATCCGGCTGCATATCCCCTTCAGAAAGCAGCCCCGTGGCCCTTCATCTGCACAAATCCGATCTTCCCGATGGTCTGACGCTTGGCCCCGTGGTGGCGATTGATACTGAAACCATGGGGCTTGATCCGCGCCGCGACCGGCTGTGCGTGGTGCAGTTGTCGGATGGGACAGGCGATGCGCATCTGGTGCAGATCGGGATGGGGCAGACTGCTGCGCCGAACCTTGAGCGGCTGATGACCGACCCTGCCACGCTGAAGCTGTTCCACTTTGGCCGGTTCGATATTGCGGCGCTGAAGAAGGCGTTCGGGGTCACGACTCAGCCAGTGTGGTGCACCAAGATCGCCTCGAAACTGGTGCGGACGTTTACCGACCGGCACGGGTTGAAATACCTGCTCGCCGATCTGGTGGGGGTGGATGTGTCCAAGCAGCAGCAGACCAGCGACTGGGGGGCCGAGGTGCTGACCGAGGCGCAAAAGGAATATGCGGCGTCGGATGTTTTGTACCTGCACGCGCTGAAGCAGGAGTTGGAGGCACGGTTGATCCGTGAAAACCGGCTGGAACTGGCGCAGCGCTGTTTCGATTTCCTGCCGACGCGGGCGGAACTGGATCTGCTGGGCTGGGGGGACCTGAATGACATCTACAGCCACTGACCTTCTGGCCACCGGGCGGCGCGTCATTAGGCGCGAGGCGGATGCGCTGGACATTCTGGCGGACGAGCTGGGCGAGAGCTTTGGGCAGGCGGTGGAACTGCTGATGGCGGGGACGGGCCGGGTGATCGTGTCGGGGATGGGGAAATCCGGGCATATCGCGCGCAAGATCGCGGCGACCTTTGCCAGCACGGGCACGCCGGCGCATTTCGTGCATCCGGCGGAGGCGAGCCATGGTGATCTGGGGATGGTGGCCAAGGGCGATGTGCTGATCGTATTATCGAACTCCGGTGAGACGCCGGAACTGGCGGATATTCTGGCGCATTCCAAGCGGTTCGGCATCCCGTTGATCGGGGTGGCGGGGCGCGAGGGATCGACGCTGCTGCGCCAGTCGGATGTGGCGATCCTTTTGCCGGCTGTCCCGGAGGCCTGCGAGACGGGGATCGTGCCGACCACATCGACGACGATGACGCTGGCGCTTGGTGATGCGCTGGCGATTGCGCTGATGGAGCATCGGGCGTTCACGCCGGAGCATTTCCGCATGTTCCACCCCGGCGGCAAGCTGGGGGCGCGTCTTTTGCGGGTGCGCGACCTGATGCATGACGACCCGCCTTTGGTGGCGGCGGATACCCCGATGAGCGAGACGTTGCTGACCATCACCCAGCGCGGATTTGGGGTGGTTGGGGTGACGAATGCGACGGGCGCCCTGATCGGGATCGTCACCGATGGCGACTTGAGGCGACATATGGACGGGCTGTTGGCCCTGACGGCAGGCGAAGTGATGACGGCGGCCCCGCGCACCATTGGCCCCGAGGCGCTGGCGGGCGAGGCGCTGGCGCTGATGAACGACCGCAAGATCACCTGCCTGCTGGTCACCACGGATGGCGCGCATGCGACGGGGATTGTGCATATCCACGATTGCCTGCGGGCGGGCGTGGCGTGATGGCGCGGGCTGACGCGCATTCCCGCGTGGTGGCCTGGCTGAAGGTGACCCTGCCGCTGGCGGCACTGGCGATCCTGGCGACGCTGTTCCTGTTGGCCGACCGGATCGACCCGGACGCAGCCCTGCCCTATGCCGAAGTGGACGTGCAGGAGCGTGCGCGCGAACCCCGGATGACCGCGCCGACCTATGCGGGCACCACGTCGGACGGGGCGGCGCTGACGCTGACCGCTGCCGAGGCGCGCCCAGCATCCGAAGCAGCGCAGGCGGTGGCGCAGGACCTGCTGATGACGCTGGACACCCCGGACGGCGGCCACACCGATCTGCGTGCGGTGACGGCGGTGATCGACAATGAAGCGCGGCAGATCGTGCTTTCGGGCGGCGTAGAGGTTTCAACCTCGACCGGGTATCTGCTGACGACGGACGGGATGCGGGCCAACCTGGACCGGTCGGGGCTGGAAAGCACGGCAAAGGTCAAGGCTGTGGGCCCTGCGGGCGAGATCGTTGCCGACAACGTGACCCTGCGGCAGGATAACCAGACCCCCGGAGCTTATCTTCTGGTTTTCAAGGGCGCGGTAAAACTGGTATATCAACCCGGCGGCGTCCCCGCCCCTTGAAGGTTCGACACATGGCATTTGTCCTTCGCGCATTGATCTTGTCCGCCGGTTTGGCGGGCGCTGCCTTTGCGCAAGAGGCGAAAATCGCCTTTGGCGGGCTGAAGCAGGATACCACCCTTCCGGTCGAAGTGCAGGCAGATCAGCTGGCGGTCAACAATGCCGACGGGTCAGCGGTGTTCACCGGCAATGTGCTGGTGGGGCAAGGCGAGATGCGGCTGGCGGCGGCAGCGGTGAAGGTGAAATACGGGGCCGATGGCAAGACCATCGACACGTTGCTTGCCAGTGGTGGCGTGACGATCAGCAATCTGGCGGATGCGGCCGAGGCGCGTGAGGCGCTGTATACCATCGACAGCGGCATCGTGGTGATGACCGGCGATGTGCTGCTGACACAGGGGGCTTCGGCGATTGCCGGGCAAAAACTGACGATTGACCTGAAGTCCGGCACCGGCGTGATGGAAGGCCGGGTGTCGACGACGTTTGTGCCGGGCGGCAACTGATGGCGGCTGCGCGCCCAGAGCTGACGCTGACGGAAGGGTCTGCCGGGCTGCAGGTGCGGTCGTTGCGCAAAAGCTACAAGAAGCGGCCGGTGATCCGGGATGTGTCGATGGACCTGCGGCGCGGCGAAGTGGTGGCGCTGCTGGGGCCGAACGGATCGGGCAAGACGACGTGCTTCTATTCTATCGCCGGGCTGGTGACGCCGGAAGGCGGGCAGGTGCTGATCGACGGCAAGGACGTGACGGCCCTGCCGATGTACCGCCGCGCACGGCTGGGGATCGGTTATTTGCCGCAGGAAGTGTCGATCTTTCGGGGCTTGAGCGTCGAGGACAATATCCTTGCGGTGCTGGAGATCGCGGTTGAGGACCGGCACAAACGGCGCGAGCGGCTGGAGGAACTGCTGAGCGAGTTTTCCATCACCCATCTGCGGCGCACCCCGGCGCTGGCGCTGTCTGGCGGCGAGCGGCGGCGGGTGGAGATTGCCCGCTGTCTGGCCGCCGACCCGAAATATCTGCTGCTGGACGAACCCTTTGCGGGGGTGGACCCGATTGCAGTGGGGGAAATCCGCCACCTTGTGCATGATCTGAAATCGCGCGGCATCGGGGTGCTGATCACCGATCACAACGTGCGCGAAACGCTGGAAATCGTCGATCGGGCCTATATCCTGCACGACGGCAAGGTGCTGATGTCCGGCACCACGGACGAGGTGGTGCGGGATGAGACCGTCCGTCGCGTCTATCTGGGTGAGAACTTCCGGATCATCTGACGGCCTTGGGGAATCGACTCGGTTGACAAGCGGCCCCACCCTGTCGCCAAATACCCGCAATGCGTGCGCCACTCGACCAGTTCTGGACTATCTGTGCGGCAGCGCCATCGGTCTGCCGGTGCGACGTTACGCAGCGTTCTTTCACCAACCCAAGAAGACTGTTCGCCGGGCCTGCATGATGCATGTCCGCCGGATTGCATGAGAAGAGGAGTTACCATGCGCTATCAGATCAGTGGGAAACAGATCGACATCGGCGAGGCTCTTCAAACCCATGTAAAGGCCGAACTGGGCGAAGTGGTTGAAAAATATGCCCAACGTCCAACAGAATGTGTCGTCGTGTTTTCCCGCGTAGCGCATGAACATGTTTGTGAGACGACGATCCACCTGTCCACCGGGCTGACCGCGCAAGCCAAGGGGCACGCGTCCGAGATCTATGCCGCCTTCGAATCCTGCCGCGAAAAGATGGACAAGCAGTTGCGCCGCTACAAACGGCGGATCCGCAACCACCACAATCACCGCACAGTGCCAGTTGAATTCAGCGAAAGCGCCACGTATATCCTCGCCGGATCCGAAGACGCGGAGGATGCGGAGCCCGAAACGCTCCAGCCCATTGTGATCGCCGAGATGGAGACGAAGATTCCTTCGGTCACCGTCGGCGAGGCCGTGATGCAGCTGGAACTGGCCGGGCAGCGCATGCTGGTGTTTCGGAATGAAGGTCATGGTGGCGTGAATGTCGTATACCGTCGCGATGACGGGAATATCGGCTGGATCGACCCCCGCAACAGCAAGTAACAGGCGCCTCTTTCCGGCGCAGGATCATCGCCCACCCATGGAACTTTCCAAGCTATTGATGCCAGGCGCAGTGCGCATTGTCGGGCAGTTCACGTCCAAGAAGCGCCTGTTCCAGGAACTGGGAGAGATCGCGGCGCAGGCCTACGGGCTTAGCGCCGCCGTCGCCATCGACGGGTTGCAGGAACGCGAGAGCCTGGGGCCCACCGGTGTGGGCCATGGCATCGCCCTGCCGCACGCCCGGCTGGAGGATCTGGCCAAGATCGTCGGTGTGTTCATCCGGTTGGAAAAGCCGCTGGATTATGACAGCGTTGACCGGCAGCCGGTCGATCTGGTGTTCGGGCTGTTCGCGCCGAAGGATTCCGGGGTGGACCATCTGAAGGCACTGGCGCTGGTGTCGCGGACGATGCGCGACCCGGCCGTGGTGGCCAAGCTGCGTGCCAATTCCGATGCGGGCAAGCTGCATGCCATCCTGACGGAAAGCCGCGCGCCGCAAGCCGCTTAGGCCCGCCACCTGCCAAAACCGAAGCCCATGTAATCGCGGGCATAGGCGGCCTCGGCTGCCTGTTCCAGACTTGCAACGTGGATTGCGGCCAGTGCCGCAGCGGCGGAGGCATCCGGTTGCAGCGGTGGGGCAGTGGTGCCGATTTCACGGGCAAGAAAGGCCAAACCTTCGTCCAGCCGATCTTCGCGGATGACAAGATCAACGGGCTGGAATCCGGCGAAGCCCTGCACCACAGCGGTCTGGCTGGCCCAGTTGGGATCAACCTTCAGGCCGGTTTGTCCGGCAGTGCTAAGTTTCGCGTAGTGCAGAAAGATCAGGAACGCCTCGCGTTCCGCATCCGGGTCGGGGAAGGGGTCGCCGGGGTTGGGCAGATCGGCCTTGTAGGCGGTGATCAGGTGTCGGCGTTGTTCGGCCAGCTGACCCGAGACGATCTTTTCACGAAAGGCCACATGGGCGCGCAGCAAGGGGTGGCGCAGCACGGTAAAGCTGCGGTGGCCGGGGTGATCGCGTTTCCACTGGCGCAGGGTTTTCTGTTCAAAGCCGTCAAGCAGCCCGCCTTTTCCGATACCGCCCAACCAGTCCCGGATGCCCGCGTCAGGGGCGGAACGCACTGGCAGGAACAGCAACGGCGCGTCGGCGGCGGCCACCGCTGTGGGCACACCAGCCGCGCGACGGGGTTCAAAGTTCGGGGTGCGCGACAGGTTGAAGCGGTCCAGCCGGGCAAGGGCGCTGCGCATGTCTTCGGGGTTGTCGATCTTGGCGGTGATGTCTTCGGGGTTCTGCTTTTTCAGCGTGTCGTCGGGGGCTTTCAGCCGCGCTTCGACCCCCAGAAAGGCCGCCAGCCCGTTCAGCACGGCGAGCGCGTTCAGATCATCGTAGTCGATGTAGAAGGCCGTCTGGCCAGTGGTCTGCAACCCGCGCAGCAGGCGGAGCTGAAAGGCCTGCACCGCATCCAGATGCGCCGCGAATTCATCCCCGTCGAAGGTAATCTTGGCCGATTTCAGCCGCTTGGCGTCGGTCAGTTTCCACTGGCCGGTGGCACGGGCGATTTTCCAGCTGACGTAGCTGTCGACGGGATTGCGGGTCAGGATGATCTTGGCGCAGGCGGGATCGGCCAGAACATCGCCCAGCACGCGCGGATCGTGGTCGTGGAAATAGCGAAAGCCGGACAGGCCCTCGGTCACCTCGCGCAAGTGTCGCAACAGGCCTTTGGGGTTCGCCTCCCGCTGCTCCATCGTGAAGCCGAGAAGGTCGGTCTGGTCCTTTTTGCCGATGAAATGCGGGTTGAAAACCTCGCCGTAGCTGGTCACGCCGGACAGGGCATTCAGGTTCGCCTCAAGGAAATTGGAACCGGTGCGCATTTCGGCAAAAAGCACAAAACTGTGGAACAGAGCTGGCACGGCGGGTTACTTGACCACGTAGGGTTTGGTGCGGCGCGGCCCCCGGCTGGTCAGATCAGTGCTGGTCAGATCGGAACCGGTCCCTTCGGGACTGGCCGGGAAATCGCCCATCAGCACGGGCTGCATTCCCTGGTTGCGCAGGTTTTGCAGGAACTGGCCAAATCCGGTCAGATCCACCATGCGCGGCACTTCGGTCAGGCGACGCGGGGCACGTGGGTTCAGGTCATCGACCAGCTGTTGCAGGGGCTCCATCGGGTTTTCGACGAAATCCGCCAAGGTCCAGACGCGCAGGCGTGATTTGGCTTCGGGAGCATTCAGCGAGGCCAGAAAAGCAGCTTCGATCCTTTGCAGCCGCGCGGCTTCGGTGCGGATATCGCCAAAGTTCCGGTTCGACTGAAACAGCGGCACGGCAAACGCACCGGTAATGATCGAGACGTGAGCATTCGGATCGGTGGCAAGGAAGGTGGCGATGTCCTGCGCGTCGTGCGGGCCGAACTGGAAACACTGGCGTTCGCCACGGGTGTTCCAGATCATGTTGGTCAGAAAGCTGCGGGGGTTGTAGTCACGCAGGCTTGCGCTGTCGGACAAACCGCCCTTGAAGACAGCCTCCCCTTCGGCAAAGTGCGCACGGTCGGGTGCGAACAGATGGCCGTGGACGCGACAGTCGGACACCTTGGCAAGCCAGCCGTCGAAATTCTCGAACAGGTCAGCGAAACCTTCGATCACCGAATAGGGTGCGGCGGTGCGGTTGCCGCCGCGGTGTTTGCCGGGAAAGCGGCTTTGCATGTACAGGCCGGGACGGCCCCGCGTGCGCCGTTCGACGGCCTTGGCAAACAGGCGGTCAATCTTGCCGGGGTTCGGATCGGGGCGGTGGTCCGCTGCGGCAGGTGCGGCAAGGAATGTGGTGTAAAGCCGCTCTGCCTGCGGCCAGATCTTGCGCGCGACAAAGGCATCCGACCGGCGCAGAAGCTGCAGGTGATCGTCGTAGAACACATGCGGGCGGCCCTGAAAATCGAACTTCGACAGGGTCAGAGAGCGGCTTTCGACCTGGGTGGACACCTGGCGGACCAGCGTCTGGAAATAGCTTTCGTCGGGGATCCAGACTTTGCGGAAATAGCGGTCATGCGCGGCGCGGTCGGGGCTTTCCAGAATGGCCGACAGGGTTTGCCGGGTCAGGCACCACCACTGGCTGCCCAGATGCGGCACGATACCTTCGGGGATGCGGCGCTGAAGCCCAAGCCGGCGCTGAAGGCGGACATAGCCATCAAACAGCCGCCGTCTTTTGCGCCAGGAAAAGGGGAACCGCAGGGTGAAGCGTTCCTTGTCCAGCCCGCCGATTGTCCAGCCGACATCGGCGGTGGTGACGCTTTCGATAAAGTCAGTGCGTGGCCGCGCGTCAAGATAGGCGCGCAGATCTTCGACCGGGCGCAGCGGCAGGCAGGAACCGGAGGCAAGGAAGACATGCCGGACCTGCGGAAATTCTGCCAGAATCTGGGCTGAGGCAGTCTGGGTGGCCCGAACGATGCCGAAGGTGCCCCATTCACAGGCAAAGCGGGCAGAAAAGCGGACCGAGGCAAGATCGACAAGCGCGGATTTGAGGGCTGCCACGTCGGCATCGGGCATGCGGCGGTCGATATGGATGACGACGGGACAGCCATGTGTTGCCCAATGCCGGGCCACCTGGGCCGCGCGGTCCATTGCGGTGTGGCACAACATGACGATCCCGACGGTCACGCCCAGTTCCCCTTTGACATCAGGCCCAGAATTTCAAGCTGTCGCCAGTTTATGTATTTCTCGCTCCACTTGCACCACAGGTCGCGCTCTTTTGCGACATCGGCGCGATAGGCGCGATATTCGTGGCTTTCGGCATAGTGCTGACCGCGCTGCAACTCTTCCTCAGCTTTCAGGGCGAAGGTGTCGAGGAACTTTGCGTGCAACAGGCAGCCAGAGGGCTTTTCGCCCCCGGCCTCGTCGTAAACGAGGTTGAGGCCACGCGGCAGCATCATGTGGGTGGAACTGACATAAGCGTAAGAGGGGTGCCATTTGACCAGCGGGATCTTGTTCATCGCCGGGGCCTGTTTCGGCTGATCGGCAAAGAACATCCGGGCGCGCGGGCCGCCTTGGATCCACAGGTTGTTGTAGGGCCAGTTGCGGTTGATCGTGTAATTGCCGTTGTCGAAAAATTGCGCGATCTCGAACGGGTTCTGGCCTTCGCGGTAGGGATGTTCGTGCATCGAGCCTTTGGGATACATATCCACCAGCATTGAGGAAAACGTCCGCGTTCCCGCTGAGTCCAGCCAATCGGTCAGCGCGCGCAGTGGCCGGGTTTCGCAGAACGGATAGATCAGGAATTCATCGACATCGACCGTCAGGCACCAGTTGCCGCTGCCATAGCGGCGCAGAAGGTGCATCATCCAGTCCATGCCAAAGCGGGATTGCTTGTAGCCGGACTGCGACAGCCAGACCGAGACATCCGGCTGAGCCGCCAGATACTCGCGCGTGCCATCGTCTGACCCGTTGTCGACGATGACGAAGTGATCGACCCCGAGGTCACGGTAGTATTGCAGGAAATAAGGCAGACGAACCCGTTCGTTGCGCATCGTCGAGAATAGCAGGATCGGCTTTGCGCGCAGCCGGTCCATCCGGTTCGCAATCGAGATCAGCTGCCGCCGCCTGACAAAGGCCCGCGCCAGCAGCCGCTTGCGCTGCCACCGCAGCCGATAGATGGACATCAGGCCCATGGGCCGAACCGATGTGAGGGAAGGGTCATCCGGCACGTTCCGCGAAGTTGAATCCGCCCCCGATCCGCCGGGAAGCGATGTCTTGCGACACCTATGAGCGTGCGCGCATTTTGTAAACAAATGCCACAATTTCTATAAGCCGCTGAAGGATTTCCGTCACGCTGTGCCCGGCGTGCCGTTAAATCCAGCCGCCGCGCGACATCAGGCCCAGCGCCTCCATCTGCCGCCAGCCGGTAAAGCGGCTGGAGGTGGCACAATGCAGCACCGGATTGCGGGTGAGGCTGTCGTAATAGGCCTGATACTGCGCGCCATCGGCGAAATGTTCTCCCCTTGTCTTTTCCTCGCGGGAGCGGTCGATGATCGAGGGCAGGAACTTGGTATGCAGCAGCACGCCGGAGGTTTTTTCGCCCCCAGTCGTGTCATAAACCTCGTTAAGGTGGGGCGGCAGGATCGCGTGGGTGGAATTCACATAGGCATAGCGCCTGTTCCAGCGCACCAGCGGCGTCTTGTTCAACGTGGGCGCGCGGCGCGGCGTGTCGGCAAAGAAGGCGCGGGCCCGGGCGCCACCCTGAATCCACAGGTTGCGCAGGCGCGGCTGTACCTGAACCGAGTAATTGCCGGCATCGAACCAGCACAGGCTGTCGAACGGGTTCTGCCCCGGGTGATGCGATGTCGCAGCAACGGCACCTTCGGGATACATGTCCACGGTCAGCGCACCGAAAGAGGGCGTTCCTTGCCGGTCCAGCCAGCCGGTCAGGGCAGGCAACGAGCGGGTTTCCCAATTCGGGTAGATCAGGATCTCGTCGGCGTCCAATGTCAGGCACCAGTGGTCATGCCCGTGTCGTATCTGCAACCCGGTCAGCCAATCCACACCAAAGCGCGACGCCTTGTAACTTGCCGCCGTGCGCCAGACCGAGATGTCGGGCTGATCAGCCAGCAGTCCCGCGGTGCCGTCATCGCTGGCATTGTCGACGATCAGGAAGTGACCCACGCCAAGACGCCGGTGGTGGGCCAGAAAATAGGGCAGGCGCGCGGCCTCGTTCCGCACGGTCATGAAGCACAGGATGTCCTGTGGCGCGATTCTGCCAGTGCGGTCAGCGACCGGGGTCAGTTGACGCCGTCGGCGCAGGGCGCGGAGCAGCAGCATCCGACGCCGCTGCCGCAGGCGGTAGGCCAGCCACAGGGAAGACAGGCTGAGTGAGGGGTCAGGCAATTCTCCGATCGGGCAGGCATGCGCAAGCAGGCCCTTCCCCTTGGCGAGGGCACCCACCGCCTACTGCGCCGCCTTCTGCATCGCCATCAGTTCGTGCAGATAGGCGCTGAATTCGCCGCTCAGATCCTCGCGGGCAAGTCCGAAGGCAACGGTTGCCTGCAAAAAGCCGATCTTCGAGCCGCAGTCGTAGCGCTGTCCGCGAAAACGCATGCCATAAACGCCCGCTTTGCTATCCACCTCTTCGGCGATGGCGTCGGTCAGCTGAATCTCGCCGCCCGCGCCTTGTTTCATCCGGTTAAGGTTGGTCAGCACCTTTGGCGTCAGGATGTACCGACCGATCACGGCAAGGTTCGACGGCGCCTCGGACGCTTTCGGCTTTTCGACCATGCCCTTGACCCGGACAATGGAGCCCATGTCCTCGGCCACATCCAGAACACCGTAACTGGAGGTCTTTTCGGGGGCCACTTCCATGGCGGCAACCATACAGCCGCCGGTCTGCTCGTAAGCTTCGACCATCTGCGCGAGGCAGGGCTTTTCGGCGGCGATCACGTCATCGGGCAGCAGAACTGCAAAGGGTTCGTTCCCGATCAGGCGGCGCGCGCACCAGACCGCGTGGCCAAGACCCAGCGGGCGGGTCTGGCGGACATAGGCGATGGCACCTGAGTCCATGTTGGTGTCCTTCAGAATCTCCAACAGATCGGTCTTGCCCTTCTTGCGCAGTTCGCTTTCCAGTTCGGGCGCGTGGTCGAAATAGTCCTCCAGCGCGGATTTCCCGCGCGAGGTGACGAAGATGAACTCCTTGATCCCCGCCGCGCGCGCTTCGTCGATGGCGTATTGGATCAGCGGGCGGTCAACCAGCGTCATGATCTCTTTCGGGATCGACTTGGTTGCCGGCAGGAACCGTGTGCCAAGGCCAGCCACGGGAAACACGGCTTTCGTGATCTTTTTCGCTTTCATGACATCACTCGATTCTTCTGGACGGACCGGCCACCGGACGTGCGGAGGCGCAAATAACAAACAATTTTGACCGCTTCCGGGCAAACGCGCGGCAGTCTTGGTGAATAGCGCCGATCTATGTCAGTATTCACCGGCAAAGACCCGCAGTTGTCAACAATTGTCATCCCGATGCCCTTGATCCAGTGGGCTGCCCACCGTGGCGAGCATCGCCTCGATGACAGAAACGTCGGACGGGTTGTTCAGTTCCCAGAACTGTCGTCCCCGCGCGGCGACCTCGACACACAGCACCTGCCGCCCTTGTTCCAGAAACCGCAGCTGTTCCAGCCCCTCCAGCTCTTCCAGCGGACCGGGCTGCCAGGTGGGATAGGCACGCAGGGCGGCGGGGCGGTAGGCATAGACGCCGACATGGTGAAACACCGGGGTCGGGGCGTCGTCAGGGTAGGTGGCAGAGGTAAAGGGAATGACCTCTTTGGAAAAATAGAGCGCCCGCTTGGTGGGACCGAAAACCGCGGTTGTGCCGCCGACACGGCCTGCCCGCCTGTCGGTCAGCAGGCCGTTCAGCGCGCGACCGTCGCAGCGCAGGACCGGGGTGGCGATATCGGCATCGGGGGCGGCGCGAAGGCCGTGGATCAGGTCTTCGACGAACCAGGCAGGGGTCAGCGGGGCGTCACCTTGCAGGTTCACCACGATCTGATAGCCCGGCAATTTGCGCGCCACTTCGGCACAGCGCTCGGTGCCGTTGCGGCAGGTGGAGGAGGTCATCACCACCTCGGCGCCAAACTCCGTGGCATGGGTGGCGATGCGGTCGTCGTCGGTGGCGACAACAACGCGGTCAACGCCGGAGACTGCGATGGCCGCGTCCCAGCTGCGGCGGATCAGGGTCTTTTCGCCATCCGGGCCTTTCAGGGATACCAAAGGCTTGCCCGGATAGCGGGTACTGGCGTAGCGGGCGGGGATGACGATCAGGACGCTCACTTTTCCAGCCTCACACCGGGGGCATGGGCGATGAAGAACGGATTGCCCCAGCCCGGCTTGCCATAGCCAAGCGGTGTGTGGTCATCAAAGCGCACCACCTGCCCGCCCGCGCCACGCAGGACGGCATCCCCGGCGGCGGTATCCCATTCCATGGTGCGGCCAAGGCGGGGGTAAAGGTCAGCCTCGCCGGTGGCAATCAGGCAGAACTTCAGACTGCTGCCAGCGCTTTTCATATCCTTCACTGCGTATTTGGCGATGTAGTCATCCGTCGCCTGATCGCGGTGCGATTTCGAGGCGACCACCATCAGGGCACCATTGTCCGGGCGGCTGACGCGGATCGGCTGCAGGGTGCCATCGGCCAGCTCTTCGACCGACACGCCATCGGCGCGGGTGTAGAACAGCCGCCCCTGTGCCGGGGCATAGACAACACCGCGTTGCGGGACGCCGTCCACCACGTAAGCGATGTTCACGGTGAAATCGCCGCGCCGCTGCACAAATTCCTTGGTGCCGTCCAGCGGGTCGACGATCAGGAAGGTGCTGGCGGTCAGCGCGTGGCTGGCCGCCTGTTCTTCGGTAATCAGGACCACGTCGGGAAAGGCCGCGCGCAGGCCGGCCGAGATCAGGGCATCCGCCGCCTCGTCGGCTTCGGTCACCGGGCTGGCGTCACCTTTGGCGCGCACTTCGAAATCCGGGCCGTTGTAGACCTGCATGATCCGCTCGCCGGCATCGAGGGCAAGTTGCCGCATAAGCGCAACAAGGCGGTCGTAGTCCATCCCATCTCCTGACGCCGCATCGGCGGCGATTGATCATCCATATTCCTGCCCTTATCATTCGGTAGTAACGGAACGGCAAGATTTCCCGGTGTAAATGGCCGCGCCAGACAAAGGATGTCAGATGTTCCGGCCCCAGTTGCGCCGACCCACCAAGCTGAGCACCGGATTCGAGATGCTGGAGGTGGTCTTCCACGTCTCGATCCGAAACCTGCGCAAGTCGAACGGCAACGCAGTGTTGGGTCTGTTGATGTCGATCGTGCAGGCGCTTTTGATGGTGCTGATCATGATGCTCATCATGAACCTGTTCGGGATGCGCAGGAACGCCATCCGGGGTGATTTCCTGCTGTATGTTATGTCAGGTGTCTTCATGTTTATGACACATGTCAAAGCGCTTGGGGCGGTGTCGAATGCTGATGGCCCGACCTCGGCGATGATGATGCATGCACCGATGAACACGATCATTTCGATCAGCGCTGCAGCGATTGCCTCGTTGTACCAGCAAGTGCTGGCAGCGTCGGTTATCCTTTTGTTTTATCACACGCTGTTCAATCCGATCACCATCGATGACCCGGTGGGGATGATGTCGATGTTCTTGCTGTCGTGGTTTTCGGGTGTTGGCATCGGCATGATCTTCATGGCGGCACGGCCCTGGCAACCGGAGTCTGTGGGAATCCTGACCACGGTGTATCAGCGGGCCAACATGATCGCTTCGGGCAAGATGCTGATGGCGAATGCAACCCCGGCCAACATCCGGTCGATGTTCGACTGGAACCCGCTGTTCCATACGATCGATCAGGGGCGCGGTTTCATTTTCCTGAACTACGGGCCGCGGTACACCTCGATCGAGTATCCGATCTATGTGGCGCTGACCTGCATGATGATCGGGCTGATGGCGGAATTCTTCACCCGCCAACATGCGTCGGCCAGCTGGGGAAAGCGGCGATAGTGGACTTTCCCGCCACGCTTAGCCCCGTTTGGCCAGATTTCCGCAGCTTTCCACGGCCTGCCGCGAAAATTCGCCGCAGACTCTGGCGTGTAACCGTTGCAGGCCCAAACTTGCCTGCCTATATACGCCGGGCAACGTGGCGGTTCGACCAAGCCGTCGCTCACACCCCGTGGCAAGGATGCCGAAGACCAAGGGTCCTTGCCCGATCATCGCCTGAAGAAAAGGGATACGCATATGGCCAAAGTCATCGGTATTGACCTCGGGACCACCAACTCCTGCGTTGCCATCATGGATGGTTCGCAACCCCGGGTGATCGAAAACTCGGAAGGCGCACGCACGACGCCTTCCATCGTCGGTTTCACAGAAACGGAACGTCTGGTCGGGCAGGCCGCCAAGCGGCAGGCCGTCACCAACGCCACCAACACCGTTTTCGCGGTGAAGCGTCTGATCGGACGCCGGTATGACGATCCGGTGATCCTCAAAGACCAGAAGAACATGCCCTACAAGATCGTCAACGGCGGCAACGGCGACGCCTGGGTCGAAGCCCGTGGTGAAAAGTATTCGCCCAGTCAGGTTTCTGCCGTGATCCTGCAGAAGATGAAGGAAACGGCCGAGTCCTATCTGGGGGAAACCGTCACCCAGGCCGTGATCACCGTCCCTGCCTATTTCAACGACGCCCAGCGTCAGGCGACCAAGGACGCGGGCAAGATCGCCGGGTTGGAGGTGCTGCGCATCATCAACGAACCGACGGCGGCGGCGCTGGCCTACGGTTTGGACAAGAAAGAGGCGCGCACCATCGCGGTTTATGACCTCGGCGGCGGGACCTTCGACATCACCATTCTGGAAATTGACGACGGCCTGTTCGAAGTGAAATCCACCAACGGCGACACCTTCCTTGGCGGTGAAGACTTCGACATGCGGATCGTCAACTATCTGGCGGACGAGTTCAAAAAGGAACACGGCGTCGATCTGAGCAACGACAAGATGGCGTTGCAGCGCCTGAAGGAAGCGGCTGAAAAGGCCAAGATCGAGCTTTCATCAGCCAGCCAGACCGAAATCAACCAGCCCTTCATCAGCATGGACCGCAACACCGGTCAGCCGCTGCACATGGTGATGAAGCTGACCCGCGCCAAGCTGGAAAATCTGGTGGACGACCTGATCAAGCGGTCGATCAAGCCCTGCCAGGCGGCGCTGAAGGATGCAGGCGTCTCGAAAGAAGACATCGACGAAGTGGTGCTGGTCGGCGGCATGACCCGGATGCCGCGCGTGATCGAGGAAGTGACCAAATATTTCGGCAAGGAGCCCCACAAAGGCGTGAACCCGGATGAGGTTGTGGCGCTGGGTGCGGCCATTCAGGCCGGCGTGCTGCAGGGCGACGTCAAGGACGTTGTGCTGCTGGACGTCACGCCACTGTCGTTGGGGATCGAAACGCTGGGTGGCGTGTTCACCCGTCTGATCGACCGCAACACGACCATCCCGACGAAGAAGTCGCAGGTGTTCAGCACCGCCGAAGACAACCAGAACGCCGTGACGATCCGCTGCTTCCAGGGCGAGCGGGAGATGGCCGCCGACAACAAGATGCTGGGCCAGTTCAACCTGGAACAGATCCCGCCCGCACCGCGTGGCGTGCCACAGATCGAGGTGACCTTCGACATCGACGCCAACGGCATCGTGTCGGTGAAAGCCAAGGACAAGGGCACCAACAAAGAGCAGGCGATCACGATCCAGGCCTCCGGCGGCTTGTCGGATGACGAGATCGACAAGATGGTCAAGGACGCCGAAGCGAATGCCGAGGCCGACAAGGAACGCCGCGAGTTGGTGGAAACCCGCAACCAGGGCGAATCGCTGCTGCATTCGACCAAGAAATCGCTGGCCGATCATGGCGAAAAGGTCGACCCGTCGACCGTCGAGGCCATCGAGTTCGCCATGGTTCCGCTGGAAGACGCGCTGAAGGGCGAGGATACCGGCAAGATCCGCTCGGCCATCCAGAACCTGACCGAAGCCGCGATGAAGTTGGGCGAAGCGATCTACAAGTCCAGCCAGTCCGAAGGTGGCAGCGGCGAGGACGAGCCGCGCCCGGTGGACGACGACGACATCGTCGACGCGGACTTCGAGGATCTGGGCAACAACAAGCGGAAGTGACGCCGCATGAACCGAAACGGAGGGCGGTCTGGTGACAGGCCGCCCTCTGCCGGTTCTGAGCAGGGGATTTTGCTGTGGCAAAACGCGATTTCTACGACGTGCTCGGTGCCACCAAGGGGGCCTCGGCTGATGATCTGAAGAAGGCCTATCGCAAGAAGGCGAAAGAGCTGCACCCCGACCGCAACTCTGACAATCCCAATGCTGAAGCCCAGTTCAAAGAGATCAACGAAGCTTACGATATTCTGAAGGACCCCGACCGCAAGGCGGCCTATGACCGCTACGGTCATGCGGCGTTTGAGGGTGGCATGGCTGGCGGCCCGCGTCCGGGCGGCAACTATGGTCAGGGCGACTTTGCTTCTGCTTTCTCGGATGTGTTCGAGGATCTGTTCGGTGATTTCATGGGGGGCCGCGGCGGTGCCGGCGGTGGCGGGGCTCGATCGCGCGCACAGCGCGGGTCGGACCTGCGGTACAACCTGCGGGTCAGTCTGGAAGAGGCCTTTGCCGGCGTGCAAAAGGCCATCGCGGTGCCAACCTCGGTGCAATGCGACGTGTGCCATGGGTCGGGCGCCGAGGGCGGGGCGGAACCTGTCACCTGCCCGACCTGCAGCGGCATGGGCAAGGTCCGGGCGCAGCAAGGCTTTTTCACGGTGGAGCGTACCTGTCCCACTTGCAACGGTATGGGTCAGATCATCAAGAACCCCTGCCGGGCCTGCAGCGGTCAGGGTCGGGTTGAAAAGGAACGCTCGCTGTCGGTCAACATCCCGCAAGGGGTGGAAACCGGTACCCGTATCCGGCTGGCGGGTGAAGGCGAGGCGGGTCTGCGCGGCGGGCCGAACGGCGATCTGTATATCTTCATCGAGGTGAAGGATCACGCTCTCTTCCAGCGCGACGGGGTGCATCTGTTCTGCCGGGTTCCGGTCTCGATGCCCTCTGCCGCTTTGGGTGGCGAGGTTGAAGTGCCCACCATCGACGGCGGCAAGGCCCGGGTAAAGGTTCCCGCAGGCGCCCAGACCGGCAAGCAGATGCGGCTTCGCGCCAAGGGTATGCCCGCGCTGCGGGGGGCTGCGGTCGGCGACATGGTGATCGAACTGGCCGTGGAAACCCCGGTGAACCTGACCACCCGCCAGCGCGAGTTGCTGCGCGAGTTCGAAAAGCTGTCAGAAGAAAACAACCCCGAAGGGTCGTCGTTCTTTTCGAAGGTCAAGGGATTCTGGGACGGGATGAAGGGTTAAGCCGCGGGATGGGCAGATTGCCCATCCTACTCGCCGATTAACCCTTCCTTCACCATCGCCCGGCACTGTGGCGGCATGAGCCAGTCGTTCCGCGAGTCTTGTCTGCCGTTGTTCACCCCCGCCGGGGATGAAGATGAAGCGTCCGGCGTGGCGGTTCCCGGCCGCCTGCCCTCCTACATCGCGGATCATCGCAAGCGGCTACGCGCCCGTTTCACCGAAGGCGGCGCGCAGGCGATGCCGGATTACGAACTGCTGGAACTGGTTCTGTTCCGCGCCATTCCCCGGCAGGATGTGAAACCGCTGGCCCGGCTGCTGTTGGACACATTCGGCGATTTCAACCGGGTCGTCAGCGCGGCACCTGCCCGGCTGGCAATGGTCAAAGGTGCGGGCGAGGCCGTTGTGCTGGAGTTGAAAGTGGTCGAAGCGGCGGCGCAACGGATGATGCGCGCGCGGGTCATGCACCGACCGGTGCTGTCATCCTGGGATGCGCTGCTGGACTATTGCCATACCGCGATGGCCCACCGCGAGACGGAGCAGTTTCGCATCCTGTTCCTTGACCGCAAGAACGTGCTGATCGCAGATGAGGAGCAGGCAAAGGGAACGGTGGATCATGTCCCCGTCTATCCGCGTGAGGTGGTGAAGCGGGCGCTGGAACTGAACGCCTCGGCGCTTATCCTGGTCCACAACCATCCGTCCGGCGACCCGACCCCGTCTGACGCCGACCTGTCGATGACGCATCAGGTCGGCGAGGCGTGCGGTGCGCTTGGGCTGACGCTGCACGACCATCTGATCATCGGCAAATCACGAGAGCTCAGTTTTCGGGCGGCGGGGTATCTGTAAAGCGGGGCAACAGCCACAGTTCCACGCGCCGGTTCAGGTGCCGCCCTGCGGGGGTCTCGTCACAGGCCATTGGCAACGCCTCGCCAAATCCTTCCACGCGCGGCAGCGCCTCCGGGGCCAGATCGGGGGCAATGGCGGCAAGTTCCTGTGCCACTTGTGTGGCGCGTTCCACCGACAGCGCCAGATTGGCGGGTGCCGCGCCGGACCCGTCGGAAAACCCGGCAAGCACCATGCTATCGGTCCGGAACTGCCCGGCCGCAATCAGCCGCGCCAGATCGGCGAGGTTATCTTGCGACTGGGCATCCAGCGTCGAGGAGCCGTCTTCGAACCGAAAGGTCAGCGATAGCCGGTCGGCCCCGTCCATCAGGTTCACCAGACGTTTGAGGTCGGCCAGTGTGATATCCTCGCCCGCGCCCTGAATGGCGTTGATCAGCCGCAGGCCATCCGCGGTCATCGGCTGGCGCGAAGGCGAGCGGTCGACATATCCCGCCGCCGCGACCACGGTTTGCGCGTCTGGTGTCGCAAGAAACTCCAGAAACTCGCGCGCCATGAGGGGCAGGCGGCGTTGCGGGGTCAGAAGGAAGACCGGCAGAGCAAGGGGATAATCCTCGGCCTTGACGGCCAAGGGGGTGGGAAGCAAGGGGAATCCGCAGCTGTCGGTCAGCGGCAACACCTTGGCTGCCCCGACCTCTGCCCGCCCGGTGACGGCAATGGCCCACGGGTCCTTGGCCACAGCCGCAGCCAGACTGGCAAGATCGGGATGCAGCAGATCGGCAGCCACCGGCGCCCCCAACCGTTCCGCCAAAGACCGCTGCAAATCGGTTTCCGGACGCAGCGCGTGCAGCACGATGGGCATATCCGGCCCTCCGATCTGCGCCCAGTTCTTCGCCTCGCCGGCCAGAACCGAGGCGAGGCCGATGGTCGAAACCTCGGGCGTCGGATTGTCGGGGGCCATGATCGGCACCAGTGCATCCAGTGCCACGGCCCGCGCGCCAAAGGGCTGTTCAGCGCGCGACGAGACCGTGAGGTCAGCCATGCCGTCGGCAAGTGCTTTGGTTGCGGCCTCCGGTGACATCGGCTGAAAGCTGATTTCGGCCAGTTCCTTGCGGGTTTCGGGGTCAAGGATGACGGCAGAAAACCCTTCGCCCAAGACGGGTTCAAAAATCAGTCCACGGCCAGCGGCAAAGCTTTCGAGCAATGGCGGCAACAAAGCAAGCCCGGCATCCGGCGCGCCGACGATGCGGATCACTGCCTTCGGAGCCGTCAGATCAGGGCAGGCAGGTCCGTCGCAGATGACGCCCTGGCCATCGACCGTCAGCGTTCCATAGGTCGTGTCGATCCGGTAGAATTCACCGTCATAGCCCAGCAACGTGCCGGTCAGCACGATGTCACCCTCACGCGCCACCAGAGTGATGTCCTGCGCCAGGGCCGCATTTGTAACGAAAAACGCGGCGATAGCCGCCGCGCATCCTGACTTAACGCCCATCTGTCGCCTGCCTGACCCTCAGTTCGCGGCGGCGATCTTCACGGCAGGCGCAAGATTCTTCAACAGCAGAATGTCACCGGCGGCATCGCAGGCCGGGATCGTGACAGGAATTGCGGTGACCTCGACAAGGCCGGAAGACGAGAGGATGGTTTCGGCAGTGATGCTGCGCCCGCACACCTGCGGGGTAACGGTCACTTCAACCACGATCTCGACCGGGATATCCGGGTCTGCGGGATAGGTGTAAACCTCGGCGAACAGGGGTTGATCGGCCAGCAGATCGCCAAAGGTGCGAATCTTCTGAGTACCGGACCGGTTTCGCGATTCGCGTGTCCCGATGTAGATCCGGTCGCCTTCGCTGATCCTCAGGTCAAAAACATCCGCCGTCGACCATTGCACGACGAACCTTTGCACCTCGGCCACGTCGGGCACGCTGACAGAGGCGAGGATGACTTCGGAATCGCGTAAAAAGGCGGTGACGAGTGCCTCGGATTCCAGGGCGGGAAGCTCAAGGGAAACCTTGCCCTCCGGCGACACGCGCGCGGTAAAGTTCAGGCCAGCGTGACGGATCACGATCCTTTCGCCGCGGTGGCAAGGGGCGGTAATGCTGAGGTCAAGCATCGCGCCCGGCAGCGCGACCAGACCAAGGGTCGGGGTGCACTGCGTAACGGTGCTGTCTGGTGTGGTGGCCGCCACGGACGTGATGCCGGTCACTTGGGATACCCGCAAGTCCGCGGCGAGAGACGCAGAAAGCGGCAGGCCGGAGGCGGCAAGGACGGCTTCCGGGGTCGCAGTGTCGGCAGAATTCGACTGAGCGCTGACCCACGCTCCAGCGGGGACGGGCTTTTTCATCGTTTCGACCAGATGGCCGGCGGCAAAGGCAACTGCCAGCACGCCTGCAATCCGCAGAACTCTGCGCTTTTTGTCCATCCCCAACACCCCAGGCAGAATCGTGCCCTTCGTCAATAATGACGAATGGGGGCGATCCCGTGTCCTTTCCGGGGAATGTTTCCAGCAAAGAACCGCCGATGGGCCGAACTGCGCCAAAAGGTGCAAAGGTCAGCCACAATTAAGCCGCATTTGTCCATCCCGCCCGAAACCGGGCGGGCGTGTCAGACGATGCGGCCGTGGCAGTGCTTGAACTTTTCGCCAGAGCCGCAAGGGCACAGGTCATTGCGACCGGGATTGCCCCAGGTGGACGGATCAGCCTCATCAAAGCCTGCAACTTGCGGGGCGCGCTCCGCCACGGCCAGCGCCCCGGCACCTTCCGGGGCCACGTCTACCGGCATCGCGGCCATGACCGTGGCTTGCGGTACGGGCTGCTGGGCGGCCAGCATCTGCCGCATCATCTGCTCCTGCTCGTCCTTGGTCAGCGGGCGGATGCGCGACAACTGTTCCGTCACCTGCATCCGGAGCGAGTTCAGCATCGTCTCGAACAGCTGGAAGGCTTCGGTCTTGTACTCGTTCAAGGGGTCGCGCTGAGCATAGCCGCGGAAGCCCACAACCGACCGCAAATGTTCCAGCCGCAGAAGATGTTCACGCCATTTTCCGTCGATGGCCTGTAGCAGCATCTGTTTTTCGATGTTTTCCATCGTGGCCTGACCAAAGGCCTCGGTCTTTTCGGCCATCAACTTATCAGTTGCCTCGATGAGGCGGTCACGGATCACGGTCTGATCAACACCCTCCTCGGCAGCCCAGTCGGATATCGGCAAATCAAGCGTCAGCGCTTCGCGGGCCGCGGTCCGCAGGCCGGATGTATCCCATTGATCAGGATAGGCTTTCGGCGGCATATGCACGTCAACCAGATCTTCGATCACCTGATGGCGCATGTCCATCGCGATCTCGGACACATCCTCGGCCTGCATGATTTCCAGCCGCTGGCTGAAGATCGCCTTACGCTGGTCGTTCATCACATCGTCGAATTTCAGCAGTTGCTTGCGGATGTCGAAGTTGCGGCCTTCGACCTTGGCTTGCGCTTTTTCCAACGATTTGTTGACCCAGGGGTGAACGATTGCCTCGCCTTCCTGCATGCCCAGCGTGGACAGGATCTTGTCCAGCCGTTCCGACCCGAAGATACGCATCAGATCGTCTTCAAGGCTGAGGAAGAAGGCCGAGCGCCCCGGGTCGCCCTGACGCCCCGAACGACCGCGCAGCTGGTTGTCGATGCGGCGGGATTCGTGGCGTTCGGTCGCCAGCACGAACAGGCCACCTGCAGCCAGAACGGCAGCCTTTTCGTCGGCATGTTCCGCTTCGATTTTGGCGCGGACCTCGTCGGGGTGCAGCGCGGGATCGGCGGCAATCGCCTCCAGCACCTTCATTTCGACGTTGCCACCCAGCTGGATGTCAGTACCGCGACCAGCCATGTTCGTGGCGATGGTGACAGCGCCCAGCTTGCCTGCATCGGCCACGATCTTGGCTTCCAGCTCGTGCTGGCGGGCATTCAGCACATTGTGCGGGATGCCTTCCGACTTCAGCAGTTCGGACAACTGTTCAGATTTCTCGATGGACGTGGTGCCGACGAGAATCGGCTGGCCTTTGGCGTTTGCCTCTTTGATCGACTTGACGACGCCTTCGAATTTCTCGCGCGCGGTGCGGTAGACCTGATCGTGTTCGTCAATCCGCTGCACTGGACGGTTGGTCGGCACTTCGACGACGCCCAGACCATAAATCTCGCGGAATTCCTCGGCTTCGGTAGAGGCAGTGCCGGTCATGCCGCCAAGCTTGTCATAAAGCCGGAAGTAGTTTTGGAACGTCACCGACGCCAGCGTCACGTTTTCCGGTTTGATCTGGACATGTTCCTTGGCCTCGATGGCCTGATGCAGCCCGTCCGACAGGCGGCGGCCGCGCATCATGCGACCGGTGAATTCGTCGATCAGCATCACCTCGTCGTCGCGGACGATGTATTGCTGGTCTTTGTGGAACAACTTGTGAGCCCGAAGCGCCTGGTTCACGTGATGAACGATGGTGGTGCTTTCCGGGTCATAAAGGTTCTGCCCCTCTGGCAGGATGCCCGCCTGAAGCAGCAGCGGCTCGATGGCGTCGTGACCTTCTTCGGTCAGGGTGACGTTGCGGGCCTTTTCGTCCATCTTGTAGGTATCTTCGGTCAGATGCGGGATCACCGCGTCGACTTTTTGATAAAGGTCGCTGCGGTCTTCGCTGGGGCCGGAAATGATCAGCGGCGTGCGGGCTTCGTCCACGAGGATAGAATCCACCTCATCGACGATGGCAAAGAAATGCCCCCGCTGCGCCATAGACTCCAGCGAGGATTTCATGTTGTCGCGCAGGTAATCGAAGCCAAGCTCGTTGTTGGTGGCGTAGGTGATGTCAGCGCGGTACGCCTCGCGTTTTTCGGCGTCTTCCTGATGCGGCACGACAACGCCGGTGGTCATCCCAAGCGCGGAGTAGATTTTGCCCATCCAGGCAGCATCGCGGCGGACCAGATAGTCGTTGACGGTGACGACATGCACGCCCTTGCCCGCCAGCGCGTTCAGATAGGCCGGGAAGGTCGCAACCAGTGTCTTGCCCTCACCCGTCTTCATCTCAGAGATATTGCCCTGATGCAGGAAGATCCCGCCTTTCAGCTGCACGTCAAAGGCCCGCAGGCCCAAGGCCCGGCGCGCGGCTTCGCGGCAATTGGCAAAGGCTTCGGGCAAAACGGCGTCAAGGCTTTCGCCGCCGTCTTGCACGCGCTTTTGCAGTTCGCGGGTCTTGGCGATGATACCCTCATCGCTTAGCGCCATGAACTCCGGCTCCAGAGCGTTGATCTGCGCGATCAACGGGCGGACTGATTTCACCTTGCGGTCGTTCGGCGTACCGAAAACCTTCCGCGCGAGTGTACCTAGACCCAGCATGCTATCTCCGTGGGACATTCCTGACATCATCGTGTGGCGCTTGGACTTGCCCGCCCTCACCGCCTTCCATAGAAGAGCCAAGAAGAACGCCGGTCGGCCCCGCCTTACGCGACTGTCGAGATGTAAGGGGTAGGCCGGGTATAGTCAACGTCGCGCGGCCCAAAGGCCCGATCAGGAGATGGTGAAATGACGAAACATACAGGCTTCTGGTCAGGAATTGCCTTGGTCGCAGCGCTTGCTGCCCCTGTTTGGGCCGAAGGCGAAACCGCCGCCACCGTCGTGGCCAACGTGAACGGCGTGGATATCACGCTGGGTCACATGATTGCGTTGAAGGAAACGCTGCCGGAACAGTACCAATCGCTGCCGGATGACGTGTTGTTCAAGGGCATCCTTGATCAGCTGGTCCAGCAGGAGGCGCTGGCGCAATCGGTGGCCGCTCTGTCGACCCGCCACGCTGCCAATCTGGAGAACGACCGGCGCGGCTATGTGTCGGGCGTGGCAATCCAGACGCTTGTCGAATCCGCAGTGACCGATGAAGCCTTGCAGGTCGCCTATGACGAACGGTTCAAGGCGACCAAGCCGCAAACCGAATACAACGCGTCGCATATCCTGGTGGACACGGTCGAGACGGCGGAGAAGCTGAAAGCCGATCTTGCGGGCGGCGCTGACTTTGCCGAGCTGGCCAAGGCCAATTCCACCGATACCGGATCGGGTGCCAATGGCGGCGATCTGGGCTGGTTCGGGTTGGGGATGATGGTCAAGCCGTTCGAAGACGCCGTGATCACCGCCAAGGTTGGCGATGTTGCAGGTCCGGTCCAGTCGGAGTTCGGCTTTCACCTGATTCTGGTCAAGGAAACCCGGGTTGCAGCACAACCGACGCTGGACGAGATGCGCGACGAACTGGCAGCCGAGCTGGAGAATAGCGTCATCGAGGCCAAGGTGGCCGAGTTGACCGCAGCCGCCAAGGTGACCCGTCCGGGCGAGGCGATTGATCCTGCGATCCTGAAGAACACGGCGCTGATCGACTGAGCATTTGGCGGGGGAGTTACGGAAATGGCCAAGACCGACTGGAAAGCCGAAGCCAAGGTGTTGATGAAGCAGGTCCGCAAACTGCGGCAAGCGGCTGGACCGGCAGTTGTCAAGAAGGCGAAGCCGGTTTCGCCGCTTGCGCCGACGTCGTTTCCGAAGCTTCCAGCCATTGCAGGTGTCGAATTCGCGGCCGTTGAGGCCGGCGTGCGGTACAAGAACCGCAAGGATGTGATGCTGGTCCGGCTAGCCCCCGGTACGGCGATGGCCGGGGTTTTCACCCGGTCTACCACCCGGTCAGCCTGCGTGCGCGACTGTCAGGCGAAACTGGCGATGAAAGTGCCTGCCGGTCTGGGGGCGGCCATCATCGTGAACTCCGGCAACTCCAACGCCTTTACGGGCAAGGCGGGCGAGACGTCGGTGGCCGCTGTCACAGATGCCGTGGCGGCGGCGCTGGGGATACCCGGCTCGCGGGTGTTTTCATCGTCGACCGGTGTGATCGGCGAGCCGTTGCCGCATGATCGGATCACGGCGAAGGTGGCCGATCTTGCCGGTGCGCTACGCGAAGATGCCATCGAGATGGCCGCGCATGCGATGATGACGACGGACACGTTCCCGAAAGGGGCCGCTGCGACGGTTCAGGGCGAGGGCGGGGTGATCCACATTGCCGGGATCGCCAAGGGATCCGGCATGATCGCGCCGGATATGGCGACGATGCTGGTTTATCTCTTCACCGATGCGAGGATTCCGGCGGCGGCATTGCAAAAGATGCTGTCGCGGCATGTGGATGCGACCTTCAACTCGATCACCGTCGACAGCGACACCTCCACCTCGGACACGCTTTTGTTGGCCGCGACCGGGCAATCCGCTGCTGCCGAAGTGAAAGGCCCTGTCGCCAAGGCGTTCGAGGCGGCACTGCACGACGTGATGCACGATCTGGCGTTGCAGGTGGTGCGCGACGGCGAGGGGGCGACGAAGCTGGTCGAAGTGCGCGTGACCGGGGCCACCAACGATGCGGATGCGGCCAAGGCGGCCTTCGCCATCGCCAACTCGCCCTTGGTGAAAACTGCCATCGCGGGACAGGATCCGAACTGGGGCCGAATCGTCGCCGCCATCGGAAAATCCGGGGCCGAGGCGGACCGGGACAGGTTGTCCATCCGGTTCGGTGACATCCTTGTGGCGTCGAACGGCTGGCGCAACCCGGATTACAGGGAAGAGGACGGGGCGGCCTACATGCTGCAACCGGAACTGCTCATTCACGTGGACCTTGGGCTGGGGCGTGGCAAGCGGTCGGTCTGGACCTGCGATCTGACCGCCCGGTACATCGAGATCAATGCCGACTACCGGTCGTGAAGACGCTGCTTGTTTCTGCCGTGGCGCTGATCGACGCGGACGGCCGCGTTTTGCTGGCACAGCGGCCAGAGGGCAAGTCGTTGGCGGGATTGTGGGAATTTCCCGGTGGCAAAGTGGAGGCGGGCGAGACGCCCGAGGTCGCGCTGATCCGCGAGTTGAAGGAAGAGCTTGGCATCGACACCTGGTCCAGTTGCCTGGCGCCCCTGACCTTTGCCAGCCATAGCTACCCGGATTTTCACCTTTTGATGCCGCTGTTCGCCTGTCGTCGGTGGCATGGAATCGCGCAGGGACGCGAGGGTCAGCGGCTGGCCTGGGTCAAGCCCACAGCCCTGCGGGAGTACCCGATGCCCCCAGCCGATCTGCCCCTGATCCCGATCCTGCGCGACTGGCTTTGATCCGCGCATTTCAGAAATATGTCGGAATGATGACTAGACTTGCACTTGCCTTTGCTGTTGTCTGACTTGCAACCAATCCTTGTGTGGTTTTATTCGGGGCAGACAGAATGTTGCGCACCATCACTGTGGGAAGCTGTGTTTCCATTCAGGGACTTGTCGTCGGCAAAACTCCGGACGGTCGGATGATCGTCCGCGTCGATGACAAGACCTACGCCGGGACGCCGGTTCCCTCATTGCGCGCAGCCTGACCGAACGACAAAGGCCGGGACGATGCCCCGGCCTTTTGCAATCTTGCGCCTTTATCAGGCCAGCGTGCGCTGCACTTCTTCGCGCTCGAAAATCTCGATGACATCGCCTTCGCGGATGTCTTCGTAACGCTCGAACGCCATGCCGCATTCCTGACCCGACTGCACTTCCTTCACTTCGTCCTTGAAGCGTTTCAGCGTCTTCAGAGTGCCCTCGTGGATCACCACCGAATCGCGCAGCAAACGCACGCCCGCCGACCGGCGCGCGACACCTTCGGTCACCAGACAGCCGGCAACCTGACCGATGCCCGTAACCTTGAACACTTCCTTGATCGTCGCGTAGCCGATAAACGTCTCGCGCACTTCGGCTTTCAGCAGGCCCGAGGCAGCGGCTTTGATGTCATCGACCAGATCATAGATGATCGAGTAATAGCGAATCTCGACCCCCTTCTGGTTGGCCGACTGACGGGCCGACGCATTGGCCCGCACGTTGAAGCCGATGATCGGCGCGCCGCTGGCTTCGGCCAGACCCACATCCGTGTCGGTGATCGCCCCGACGCCGGAATGCAGCACGCGGACGCGTACCTCTTCGTTGCCGATCTTTGCCATCGCCTGAACAATGGCTTCGGCAGAGCCCTGCACATCGGCCTTGACCAGAATCGGCAGTTCCGACACCGACTGGTCGGCCTTTGCCTTGGCCATCAGCTGTTCCAGCGTGGTCGCGGCCCCGGCTGCGGCGCGTTTGTCCTTGGCGGCCTTTTCGCGGTAGGTCGCGATCTCGCGCGCCTGCGCTTCGGTTTCCACCACGTTAAGCGTGTCACCTGCCGACGGAGTGCCAGACAGACCCAGCACTTCGACCGGAACCGACGGCCCGGCTTCGGTGATCGTGACACCCTGATCGTTGATCAGCGCGCGGACCTTGCCCCACTGTTCGCCCACGACAAAGATGTCGCCTTTGCGCAGCGTACCGTTCTGCACCAGAACCGTCGCCACAGGGCCACGGCCCACGTCCAGCTTGGCTTCGATCACCGCACCGGAGGCCGCCCGGTTCGGGTTGGCGCGGAGTTCCAGAATCTCGGCCTGCAGGGCAATCGCTTCCAGAAGCTGGTCGATGCCTTTGCCGGTCTTGGCCGAAACCTCCACGTCCTGCACGTCGCCCGACATGGCTTCGACAACCACTTCGTGCTGCAACAGGTCCGTCCGCACCTTTTGCGGATCGGCACCGTGCTTGTCGACCTTGTTGATCGCCACGATCATCGGCACTTTAGCCGCTTTCGCGTGGGCAATCGCTTCAATCGTCTGCGGCATCACCGCGTCGTCAGCGGCAACCACCAGCACCACGATATCAGTGACCTGCGCGCCACGAGAGCGCATCGAGGTAAAGGCCGCGTGGCCGGGCGTGTCGAGGAAGCTGATCACAGCCCCGGTGTCGGTCGTCACCTGATAGGCACCGATGTGCTGCGTGATCCCGCCCGCTTCGCCGGAAACCACGTTGGCATGACGGATCGCGTCCAGCAGGCTGGTCTTGCCGTGGTCGACGTGGCCCATGATCGTAACGATCGGTGGGCGCGGAATCAGGTTTTCGTCGCTGTCGCGGACAGTGTCGATGACTTGTTCCACATCGGCATCCGACACGCGGACCGCTTTGTGGCCAAACTCTTCGATCACCAGTTCGGCTGTGTCGGCGTCGATGGCCTGGTTCATCGTGACCATCAGGCCCATCTTCATCAGCGATTTGACAACGTCGGCGGCGCGTTCGGCCATCCGGTTCGCCAGTTCGCTGACCACGATGGTTTCCGGCAGCTGCACGTCGCGCACCTGCTTTTCAGCCTTCTGGCCCAGACCCAGCGCCTTGGCACGCGCCTTTTCCTGCTTGCGCTTCATCGCGGCAAGGCTGCGGGTCCGCCCGCCTTCGCCCGCCAGCGCATCGTTCAGCGTCAGTTTGCCGGTGCGGCGCGCGTCATCAGCCGTGGTGCGCTTGGCACCCCGGTCGCGTTCCGCATCCCGTTCGCGTTCGGTCTTGCGCGGGGCAAGGCCGGGCTTGGACGACGGCGGGCCACGAGGTTCATCTGCTGACGCAGGTGCTGCGGCGGCTTTTGTCGCTTCGCCCGCCTTTGCGGTCGTTGCTGGCGGCGGCGTTGTGGACCGCGACCGGGTGCCCAGCACATCGGCCTTGCGGGCGTCGGCGGCAGCAATCTTGGCGGCCGCCTCTTCGCGTGCAACGCGGGCGTCTTCTTCGACCTTCAGACGCCGCGCTTCTTCGCGGGCGCGGTCTTCACGGTCTTTGGTTTCAATCTCTTCGCGGCGGCGGGCCCGGTCTTCTTCGCGCACCTTGTCTTCTTCGGCGCGACGGACAGCATCTTCGGCTTCGCGCGCCTTGGCGGCGCGCAGAGCTGTCATGCGGCGTTCCATTTCGGCATCAGAGATGCCGGCTGGCCGCTTTGACGGGTCACCATAGGTTGTGGATGCACCAGTGGCATTGACAGTTGGGGTTCCCGGCTTGGCCGCCGGCACAACCACGCGTTTGCGCTTCGTCTCAACCACAACACTCTTCGTCCGGCCATGGCTGAAGCTTTGCTTCACCTGTCCGGAACGGGGGGCACCACCACCAAGGCCAAGAGGCTTCTTGCCGTCTGTATCGCTCATGCGTCCTACGTATCCTTCATGGCGGTCTCGCCGCCGTCCTGCTTACCGGAATGCCCTCGCATACCGGCCAGCCTTGCCGCTTCCTCTACAACACGGGTTCTGAGTCCACCAGCGGCAAGCGCGGCGTGTATCGCACGTTCGCGGCCGAATGCCAAACCCAATTCCCCGGCGGTCAAAACACCAATGAAACCGCCGTCACGTTCGGGCGGATGCAGCTTGGTCTTGCCGCGTTCCGACCCGTCGCTGGCCTGCATCAGCGTGACCGCCTTGCCCTTGACCAGCCAGTCCTTGACCTTTTCATAACCCATCACAGCGCCACTTGCCTTGCGCGCCATGCTGACCAGATCAATCACCCGCCGGGTCAACAGATCCTCGACCAGATCGGCGAGCCCGTCCGGCACTTTGACCGGCTGGCGGGCGGCGCGGCTGAACAGACCCTTCTTCGCCGCCTTTTCAATCGCGGCCCGGTCGGCGCAGACATAAAAGCCGCGTCCGGGCAGCTTACCCAGAATATCGGGTGTCACCACGCCTTCGGGGTCCAGGCAAAAGCGGATCAGACCCGCTTTCGGCTGGCTTTCCCCGGTCGCAATGCACTTGCGTTCCGGTTCGTCCTGATCTTTTTCCCGGCCGCCGCGCGTCATGCGCTGGGTTTCCGAGGTCTGAAATCAGACCTCGGCCTCCGCGTCTTCGGCGACGGGCTTTTCAAGCTCGGCCGGATCCACCCAGCCCAGCATCACCCGCGCGGTCATCACCAGATGCTGCGCTTCTTCCAGACTCATGTCGAACTTCTCCAGCACGCCTTCATCTTTCTTGCGCACGCCACCTTCGGTAGTCCAGCCTCCCGCCAGTTCCCAGTCGGCGCAGGTGGCAAAGTCTTCCAGCGTCTTGATCCCATCCTGACCCAGCGCTTCCAGCATCTGCGGCGTCAGGCCTTCGAATTCCACCAGACTGTCCTCGACACCCATCGCGCGGGCATTTTCCATCGCCTTGGTGTTGGCCGCCTCAAGGTAATCGCGGGCACGGGCCTGCAATTCGCCTGCGGTGCCTTCGTCGAAGCCGTCGATCGACAGCAGTTCGTCAAGATCGACGTAAGCCACTTCTTCGAGGTTGGTAAACCCTTCGGAAACAAGCAGTTGCGCCATCATCTCGTCCACATCCAGCGTGTCCATGAACAGCTTGGTACGCTCGGCAAATTCGGCCTGACGGCGGGTCGATTCTTCGCTTTCGGTCATGATGTCGATGTCGAGGCCGGTCAGCTGCGACGCCAGCCGCACGTTCTGACCGCGACGGCCAATGGCCAGCGACAGCTGCTCATCGGGCACCACAACTTCGATCTTGCCGGCCTCTTCGTCGATCACCACTTTCGACACTTCTGCAGGCTGCAGCGCGTTCACCAGGAACGTCGCCTGATCCTGATTCCAAGGAATGATGTCGATCTTTTCGCCCTGCAACTCGTTCACCACCGCTTGCACACGGCTGCCGCGCATACCGACGCAAGCGCCGACGGGGTCAATCGAGTTGTCATAGCTGATGACGGCGATCTTGGCGCGGCTGCCCGGATCCCGGGCGACGGCCTTGATCTCGATGATGCCGTCATAGATCTCCGGCACTTCCATCTTGAACAGTTCCGCCATGAACTGCGGGTCGGTCCGCGACAGGAAGACCTGCGGGCCGCGCGCTTCGCGGCGCACGTCCTTGATGAAGCAGCGCACGCGGTCGCCGATCCGGTAGCTTTCGCGGCCGATCTTTTCATTGCGGCGCAGGATGCCTTCGCCACGTCCGATATCGACGATGACGTTGCCGTATTCCTCGCGCTTGACGGCACCGTTGATGATGGTGCCCTTGCGGTCCTTGAATTCTTCGTACTGACGATCCCGCTCGGCTTCGCGGACCTTTTGCAGGATCACCTGTTTGGCCGATTGCGCCGCGATCCGGCCCAGATCGACCGGGGGAACCTCGTCAATGATCTCGTCGCCCAGTTGCGGATCGGCCAGCCAGGTTTTCGCCTGCTTGGCCGTCACCTGCGCATGGTGATTCTCGACCGCGTCATCCTCGACCACGGTGCGAACGCGGGTGAAAGACGCCCGCCCGGTCTTGCGGTCGATCTTGACGCGGATGTCCATTTCCGCGCCGTAGCGCGACTTGGCGGCGCGGGCGAGGCTGTCTTCCATCGCCTGGATCACCAGTTCCGGTTCGATCATCTTTTCGCGCGCCACCGCTTCGGCGGTCTGCAAAAGTTCCAGCTGGTTGGCCGATGTAATCGCCATGGCTCTCTCTCCCGGTCAGTGTTTTGTCGGGGGAACGTCGTCGTCCCCCTCGATATCATCGACAATTTCGTCAAACTCGCCTTCGCCCGGTTCCTGCACCTTTTTCTGGCGCAGCATTTCGGCGATCAGCTCTTCGGTCAGGATCAGCTTGGCATCGGACAGCCAGTCGAACTGCAGGCCGATGGTCACCTCTTCGGTGCCTTCTTCCAGCGTGATCAGCACTTCTTCACCCTCGGCCCCGGCCAGCGTGCCCTTGAACCGGCGACGTCCGTCGATCAGTTCCGTCGTTTCGATCCGGGCTTCCCAGCCCTTCCACATCTCGAAATCCTTGAGCCGGGTCAGCGGCCGGTCGATCCCGGGGCTTGAGACCTCCAGAACATAGTTGTCTTCAACCGGGTCTTCCACGTCCAGCACGGCGGACACGGCGGTAGAGATATCGCCACATTCATCGACACCGATCCCGCCGTCCGGCCGGTCGGCCATGATCTGTAGGATACGGATCTTGCCGCCCATCAGACGCACGCGCACCAGTTCAAACCCCAGCCCCTCGATCACGGGGGTGATGATGTCCGCAAGGCGGCGGTCAATGGCGGTTTTGGCGATCAGATCGGACATCGGGATTCCAAAAAACAAAAAGCGGACCAAGCGGCCCGCTGCATCGTTCGGTAGCTTCGGGTGTGGACCCCGAAACCGCTGTTGCAATCGATATACGCAGAAGCCCCCGAGTCTGCAAGGGGGCACGACAGCTCTGCCAGCCAGTCAGATCACTGCCTTTTCCAGAAAGGGCCGGTTCGCGATAATACGCTCATAACCGACCTCGCTCAGGTCCAGCGTCCGGAAACCATCGTACACGATTATCTCGGACACGCCGCGCCCGGCAGCAGGGCCTTGCTGCAAGCCGTGGCCGGAAAAGCCGTTGGCGTAAATGAAATTCCGCACGTTCGGGTGGCGGCCGACGATCAGGTTGTGGTCCAGCGTGTTGAAATCGTAGTGCCCGGCCCATTGGTTCACCACCTTTATCGCCTCGAACCCGGGGGACCGGGCGGCGAGGGCCGGCCAGACAATCTCCTCGAACTCGTCATAACGCGGCTCGAAGTCGTCCCAGTCGACGCAGGGGTCCTCTACCGGGGCCGCGCCCGTCAGGAAATAGCGCCCTTCCGGGCGACACCAGACGCCGCTGGGGTCGATCATCAACGGCAACCTGCCCTTGTTCACCGTCGCCGACCCTTCCGGCGTCTTCGCGCAGTCGATGACGAAAACCGTGCGTTTTCGCGGTTCCACCGGCACATCCAGCCCGGCCATCCGCGCCGTCAATGCCGCACGGGGACCAGAGGCGTTGACCACCGTCCCGGCCCGCACTTGCACGCCCGATCTGAGCGTGACCGAAGTGACAGCCGCGCCCGCGCGCCCGATGGCGACCACTTCGTCCGTCACATACTCCGCCCCTTGCGCCCGCGCCTTGGCGCGAAAGCCGTTCATCAGACCGGTGTTGGAAAACCAGCCCTCACCCGACTGGCCGTAGGAGGCGAGGCGGATATCGTCTGCCACCAGATGCGGAAACGCGTTCGAAAGTGCATCTTGGTCCCACAGAACCACATCGGCCCCGCACGCGCGCTGGACCGCGTGATTCTCGCGCAGGACCTGTTCCTGTTGGGCTGTATTGGCGAGGAAAAGATAGCCTCCGGGATGGAAGTTGAGGTCGGGCGCAGGTTCACCCGGCACCTGCATCGTTGTCGCGAAATCGCGGATGAAAGCGCTGCCGAACTGGCTGATCCGGACGTTGATCGGGTTAGAGAATTGCGTCCGGATCGACGCCGCCGACAACGACGTTGACGCCTTGGAATAGGACGGATCGCGTTCGACAACCAGCACCGAGCCGTTGAAATCCGGGTTCGCCGTCAGGAAGTAAGCGACCGATGAGCCGATAACCGCGCCGCCCACGATCACCACGTCATAGTTGTCTTTCATGCCTTCGCCTCGTCATCGGGATGGCCCAGATCGACGAACCAGCCACCAAGGCACTGCACGGCGGCGGCGTTCGGATCGGGCGCGGGGGTGATAGACTCTATGCTTGCGCGAAACCGTTCGGTGTTGTCCTGCGGGTGGAAGCCAAGGTGATCGGCCAAATGGTTGTCGACAGGCTTTACGGCATTGTCCGACATGCCGAAAGACACGGTGAACCCCACTTCTGGCGCAGTCAGCGCCGCCGTCACCAGCCGCACGCAATCGTCGAACGCCAGCCAGGACCACAGCATCCGCCGGTCCACCGGTTCCGGGAACGACGAAAAGATCCGCAGCGCCACCGTTTCGATCCCGAACTTGTCCCAATACAGCCGCCCAAGGTCTTCGACAAAGCACTTCGACAGACCGTACAAGCTGTCCGGGCGGTGGGGAGCATTCGCGTCGATCTGATCGGCAAGCTGATGGTAGCCGATGGCATGTACGGACGAGGCATAAACGACGCGGCGCACCCCGTGTTTCCGCGCCGCCTCGTAGATGTGATAGCTGCCCCGGATGGTGCTGTTCAGCACGACATCCCAAGGCCGTTCCATCGGCGCACCACCGAAATGGACGATGACATCCGCGCCGTCGACCACGGCCAGAACCGCCGCCTCATCCGCCAGATCGCAGATCACTGCGGACTCGTTCGGCTGCAGATTCTTGATTTCGGACACATCGGAAAGCCGCAAATGCCGGGCCAGCGGCGCAAGTCCATGACGCAGCACAGTGCCAAGACGACCAGCCGCTCCGGTGATCAGGATCGTGTCAAACGGTGGGGTCATTCGAGCCTCCGCTGACATATCCCTTGGTCAGATCATCGGCGCGCGCCGCAGCCGACCGCAAGCCCGGATCGCCAAACCCGCCGCCACCGGGCAAGTGCAGCAACAGCCGCCGACCCTGAGGCACATGCTGCCAGCCCTTCGGCTGCAGCCGGGTGCCATCGTCCAGCGCAACCATGCCCGCCGCCCCCGCGCCGCCGCCATCCCGCCCCTTGGCAGGATGGTTCACCCTGTCGAACATGGCGGAGAAGTCAAACTCGTGGCCGGGCAGCGCCTCGATCTCGATCACTTGGCCGAGGCCGCCGCGATACTGGCCGTCACCGCCGGAATCGGGGCGCAGTTCCTTGCGCCAGACCACGATCGGGCCGGTCTGTTCGGTCGCCTCGATCGGCATCGTCATCACGCCCGACGGGAAGGCCGTGGCCGACAGCCCGTCCAGTTCGGGCCGCGCGCCCATCCCGCCCGAGTTGAACATCAGAATTTCCGCCCGCCGCCCGGCCTGCCCGGCCACGGGCCGCACCGATATGTGGATGTTCCACAGGGCCGCTGCCCCTTCGGCCAGCACCTGCCCCGGCATGGCCTTGGCCAAGGCGCCCAGCACAAGGTCCGGCACCATGTGGCCGATCACGTGCCGGACGGCCACGGGCGCGGGACGCGGGGCGTTCAGAATGTTTTCTGGCGAGGATATCGTGAACGCCGCCAGTGAGGCCCAGTTGTTCGGAATGTCCGGGGCCACCACGCATTTCAGCGCATAAGAGGCGTAGGCCTTGGTGTAGATGATCGGCACGTTGATGCCCCAGCGGCTGATGCCGTCGGTTCCGGTGAAATCGACGTTGACCGTTTCCCGGCCGATCTCGACCGCGCAGGCCAGCTTGACGGGAACATCGTAGCCGTCCGTCAGAAGCGTATTGTCCCAGCGACCGTTCGGCAGTGCTGCAATCCGGTCCAGGGTCGCGCTGCGGGTCCGGGAAAAGATGAAATTGCCCAAGGCATCCAGCGAGGTCAGCCCGATTTCCTGCATCATCTGGATCAGCCGCCGATGGCCCACGTCATTGCAGGCAGCCAGCGAATAGAAATCGCCCACCACCTGATTGGGTTCCCGCACATTGGCCCGAAGGATTCGGATCAGGTCGCGGTTCACCACACCCCGTTCGGCGAACTTCATGATCGGGATCTGGATGCCTTCTTCGTAGACCGACTTCGCATCCGCCCCAAACCCCCGCCCGCCCACATCCACCACATGCGCGGTGCAGGCAAAGAACCCGACAAGCTGGTCCCCAAGGAACGAGGGCGAGACCATGGTGATGTCGTGCAGGTGCCCGGTGCCCTTCCACGGGTCATTGGTCACATAAGTGTCGCCGGGGAACATATCGTCGCGGCCGATCTCGGTGATGAACTGGCCCACCGCCTCGGCCATGGTGTTTACGTGCCCCGGCGTGCCGGTGACGGCTTGGGCCAGCATCCGGCCTTGCGGGTCGAACACGCCTGCGGAAAGGTCGCCCGCCTCGCGCACTGAGGTCGAAAACGCAGTGCGCAACAGGGTCAGTGCCTGTTCCTCGACCACCGAAATCAGCCGGTTCCACATCACCTGCATGCGGATATCGAAGGTGGCGTCGGTCATGGCCGTGTCTCCTTGCGGATCAGAAGCAGGCTGCCGTCCACCTGCATCACCGCGTCGAAGGGCGAGGTGACGACGGTCGCGGTTTCGCGTTCGACGATGACGGCGGGGCCGGTAACGCGTTGACCGGGGCAAATCGCAGCGCGGTCGATGATCGCGGTTGGCAGGGGTTTGCCGAGGGTGGGGTCAAACACCGGGCGCTGATCGGGGGCGTCGGCAGGATCGGTCCCGCGCGTCAGCTTGATGCGTTGCGGTTCCGGCGTCTTGTCCTGCGCCTTGACTGAAAAGGTCACAATCTCGATCGCCAGCCCGTCCAGCCCGTCAATAGCGCGCCCGAAAAACTGCGCATAGTTGGTTTGGAAACTGTCGCGCAGGGTGGCCACATCGTCGGCGGTGAACCGGCGGTCGGGCAGGGGTACCGGAATTTCCCAGCCCTGCCCGCGATAGCGCATGAAGGCGGTGACCTCGCGCAGGATCATGCCGCTGGTGCCCGTGCGTACGAAGCTTTCGGCGGTGGATTTCAGCCCGTCCAGCAGCGCGTTCACCGCCTCCACATCAAAGGCCGACAGCGGCACCAGTTTCGACGCCAGCGCCTCATACGCAAAGGGCGCTTTCAGGAACCCGATTGCGGACCCCACGCCTGCGCCCACCGGGATCAAACACTCTGCGATGCCAAGCTTTTCGCACAGCCGTGCAGCATGCAGGGGGGCAGCACCGCCAAAGGCCACCATGACATTGTCGGCGATATCCTTGCCGTTTTCCACCGCATGAACACGGGCGGCATTGGCCATATTTTCGTCCACCACTTCGCAGATCCCGAACGCCGCCGCCTCTACCGGCAAGCCCAGAGGCGCGGCGACCTCATTGGCAATCGCGGTCTCAGCCAAGGTCACCGACAGCCGGATCGCACCCCCCGCGAAATTGTCAGGGTCGATCTTGCCCAGCACCAGATCAGCATCTGTGATCGCAGGCCGCAGGCCGCCACACTGATAGCAGGCGGATCCCGGTTCAGACCCGGCAGACTCTGGGCCAGTCTGGATGCGCCCCATCGCATCGACCGACGCGATAGAGCCGCCACCTGCACCAATCTCGATCATCTCGATCACCGGGATAGAGATCGGCATGCCGGAACCTTTGGCAAAGCGGGTGCTGCGCGCCACCTCGAAGGTCCGTGCGGTCTTGGGCTGAAAATCCTCGATCAGACAGATCTTGGCCGTGGTCCCGCCCATGTCATAGCTGACCACTTTGTGCAGCCCAAACCGCCGCGCCACATCGGCGGCAAAGATCGCGCCACCCGCAGGCCCCGATTCGATCAAGCGGACCGGAAATTCCGCTGCCGTCTCGACCGAGATCAGTCCGCCGCCGGAGTGGATCATGAAGACCGGGCAGCCCGCGCCGGCGAGGGTCAGCCGCGATTGCAGCCGCAGCAGGTAGTCCGCCATCCGCGGGCGGACATAGGCATTGGCGCAAACGGTGTTGAACCGTTCAAACTCGCGCATTTGCGGACTGACTTCGGCGGAGATGGAGATTGGCACACTGACCCGTTCCGCGATGATCTGGCGCGCGCGGTGTTCATGCGCCGGGTTCACGTAGGAATGGATGAAACCGATGGCGACGGCCTCATATCCGCCTGCGGCAATCCGGTCGGCAAGGGCCTGCAACGCCGCCTCGTCCAGCGGCACCAACTCTTGCCCCTGCGCGCCGATCCGGCCTGCAACGGTGAACCGGTCTTCGCGCGGGATAAGCGGCGGGGGCAGTTTCAGGTTCAGATCATACTGGGCAAACCGGCTTTCGGTCCGCATTTCAATCACATCGCGGAAGCCTTCGGTGGTGACGAACGCCGTGCGCGCGCCGCGCCGTTCGATCAGCGCGTTGGTGGCCAGGGTGGTGCCGTGGATGACGATCTCCAGATCGGCATAAGTCAGCCCAGCTTCGGCAAGAACAGTCTCTATTCCGTCGAGAATTGCCTGTTCCGGTGTGGCATGATCCGTCAGCACCTTGGTGGAGTAGAGGTGCCCTTCCACATCCAGCGCAATGTCGGTGAAGGTGCCGCCGATATCGGCGCCAAGGCGGATGCTCATGTTTTGGCCTTCAAAGCGGCGTCGCGCATCTGGCTGAGGGTCTGGCGCGGCGTCAGCGCTTCGGCCGAGATCGACAGGTCGAGGACGGCGCCCATCCGAGACGCGCGGGCGCGGGCGAAGGCGGCGGGGAAATCTTCGGTCCGCGCCACCCGTTCGGCGTGGTAGCCGTAGGCGCGGGCCAGCATGACGAAATCCGGGTTCGCAAGATCAGTCCCCGACACGCGTGCGGGATAGGTGCGTTCCTGATGCGCGCGGATCGTGCCGTAAGTGCCGTTGTTCAGGATCAGCACGATCGGCTGCGCGCCGGCTTGCATGGCAGTGCCCAGTTCCTGGCAGGTCATCTGGAAGTCACCGTCCCCGGCAAAGCACACCACCATCCGGTCAGGGTATGCGACCTTGGCCGCAATGGCGGCGGGCAAGCCATAACCCATCGCACCCGACTGAGGTGCCAGAAGCCGCGCCTTGGGGCCGAACTTGTAGAACTTGTTCGGCCAGACGGTGAAATTCCCTGCACCATTGGTCAGGATCACGTCGTCCGGCAGCACGTCGCGCAGATGCGCGGTGACGACAGCCATGTCCACCGGCGAGGGCTGCGGGGGCAAGTCAAATCCCGCCTCCCACTCGGCGCGCGCGCGGGCCCGCCATTCGGACCAGCCTCCGGTTATTGACACCAAGGCTGCGGCAAAGGCGTTTGGCCCGGCCTGAATGCCCAAGGTGGGCTGGTAAATCTTGCCAATCTCGCGGTCGGACGCATGCACATGGATCAACTGCTGCTTTGGTACCGGCACGTCCAGAAGGGTGTAGGCATCGGTGGTCATCTCTCCGAACCGGACGTTGATGGCCAGGATCACATCCGCCTCGCGGATCACGCGCTTGACATGGGCGGGCATGCCGACCCCGGCTTCGCCCACATAAACGGGCGAGAAGTTGTCGAACTGATCCTGATAGCGAAAGGCGCAGACGACGGGGATATCCGACGCCTCGGCAAAGGTTTGCAGCGCCTGCTTCCCGGCATCGGTCCAGTTGCAGCCGCCGATCAGGATAAGCGGGCGTTCGGCGGCGGTCAGCAGCGCCAGCGCCTCGGCCATAGCTTCGGGCAGCGGGGACGGTTCTGCGATCCGCGCCGGGCCGGTCAGAGGGGGCACGGCGGTGAGGCTGGTCAGCATGTCTTCGGGCAGGGCAATCACCACAGGGCCGGGGCGGCCCGTGGTGGCCGTCACCCAGGCGCGGCCGAGGATTTCAGGGATGCGGGCGACATCGTCAATCTCGACCGCCCATTTCGCCATGGTGCCAAAGACGGCGCGGTAGTCGATTTCCTGAAACGCCTCGCGGCCGCGCAGGTCGGTGCCGACCTGACCGACAAAGACGATCATCGGGGCAGAATCCTGCATCGCGGTGTGGATGCCGATGGAGGCATTGGTGACCCCGGGGCCGCGCGTGACGAAACACAATCCGGGCGCACCGGTCAGCTTGCCCCAGGCTGCCGCCATGAAGGCAGCACCGCCTTCATTCCGGCACAGCACGAAATCAAGCTGGCCCTGCGTATCATGCAGGGCGTCCAGCACCGCCAGATAGCTTTCCCCCGGGACGCCGAACCCTTTGCGCGCGCCCAGCGCCACGAGCGACTGAACCAGCAGTTGACCACCGTTGATCATGGAAAGCCCTCATCATGTGCCACGCGCATCCTGCCCGCGGGCCTGCGGGAACGAAACCAAGAAGTTCAGTTGTCAAAGAAGAATTTCCTGTCGATTGCGGGGATCAGACCTTGCGGAACACCATCACCAAGCCCCGGTCATCCTTGTGGGCATGTGCAGCGCCCTCATAAATCGGAATATCGACGAAGCGCACAGGTTCGATCCTGCCAGCGGCAACCAGCCGTGCCAGTGCGGAACCAAATCCTTCGCCATCAAGAACCGCAGCTATTGTTCCGCAGACAAAGATCGCGCCCGACTTCGTGATCCGCAAAAGCTCGGTCAAGCACTGCGGACCAACATGGCCATGGGTGAAGGTGCCGCAGGACACCACCGCATCATACCGGGCATCCGGGAGGGTCAGCGGCTGGGTCAGGTCTGCTTCGATCAGATCACGGTACAGCCCTTTGCCGCGCGCGACGGCCAGCATTTCCGGAGTGATGTCCAGTGCGTCCACCGTCAGGCCACGCAGGTGTTCCGCGACAAGCCCGGTCCCGGCGCCGATGTCCAGCGCAACACCCGCAGGATCCATCTCGCGCCGCAGGATCGCGGCAATCTCACGCGGGGCGATGTAGCCCCAGGCGGCACCAAAGCTGTCATCATAGCTTTCCGCCCAATCGCCGTACATCCGGCGCGCGTCTGCCGGACCATTGATCTGGTAGGCTTCGTCCAGGTCATATCCATCGTCGGCCATAACTTTCACTCCATCGGGGCTTTTCCCTCGATGTCGCCTGAAAGCGGTGACAGCTTTGTGACGGGAGGGCGGGAACTTAACGGGCTGGCCGGACGTTCATCGTTTTCAGAAATCCGCTTTACGCGTCCCAATCACCGACAGGGCGTGAAGCTGACGAGCGACCGAAGAATCTATCGGAATGGAAGCCAGCTTTGCAGTCTTTTTTCAATAGCTTACGCGAGCGCGCTTCGATAAACCGACCCCGCTCTCTGCATCTTTTTCGCCTATTCGGGTTTCCCCAGATTGCCCCGGAAACCCCAAGCTGCGATAGTCCGACCGTCAGGTCAGAGGAGCCGCTATGGCGTTGAGGGGGCTAGGAGGACGCGGGTCCCGGATTGTCGCCCTGACACTGGCAGCGGCGCTTTTTGCCATGCCCGCGGCTACGCTTGACCGACTGAACATTTCGGTCGCAGGTGGGGATGAGGAACTCACCGATCTGGTCCGGGGCGCATCGCTCTTGCTGTCGCAGAAGGCGCAGGGCCAGACTGATCCGCAGGATCTTTTCGCCGCGGCCCGTGCGGATTATGGCCGCATCCTGAATGCGCTTTACGGTCGCGGTCACTATTCGGCCGTGATCAATATCACGCTCGACGGGCGCGAGGCGGCTGGCATCGCCGCGCTGGACGCGCCGTCATCGATCAGCCAGATCGACGTCAGGGTCGAACCCGGCCCCTTGTTCCGGTTTTCCGCCGCCACGATTGCGCCGCTTGCGCGCAAGACCGACCTTCCGCCCGGGTTCCGTGCCGGTCAGCCCGCCGAAAGCGGGTTGGTCGCTGACGCGCTTGACGCCTCGATCCGTGCCTGGCGCGATGCGGGTCATGCGAAGGCCGCGCTTGACGCCGAAGACATTGTGGCTGACCACGCCAACGCCACGCTCGCCGCCAACCTGCGGCTAAATCCCGGTCCGAAACTGCGGTTTGGCCCGTTGGTGATCGAAGGCGAACAGCGGATGCGGGAACGCCGCATTCGCAAGATCGCCGGTCTGCCGGAAGGCGAGGTGTTCAGCGACCGCGAGTTGACCCTTGCGGCCACCCGGTTGAAGCGGACGGGCATCTTTTCGTCCGTCACACTGACCGAAGATGAGCAGATCACCGCGCCGGACCTGCTGGGCATCAGCGCCACTGTCGTGGAACAGAAACCGCGCCGCTATTCGGTGGGGGCCGAGATTGCCAGCCTTGACGGGTTGGCGCTGACCGGGTCGTGGCTGCACCGCAACCTGCTGGGCGGCGGTGAACGGCTGAAGCTGGAGGCCGCGATCACCAATATCGGCGCAGGGTCAAGCGGTGTCGACTATTCCTTTGGCGTCACACTGGACCGCCCGGCCACGCTGACCCCGGACACGACGGCAGGTCTGACCTTCAGCATCGGTCACCTCGACGAAGTTGATTACTATGCCGACACCCTGGAATTCGGTGTCGCCTTTTCGCATATCTTTTCGGAAAAGCTGACCGGTCGCGCCGGGCTGCTTTATGCCTATCAGGAAGGCCGCGATCCCGGCGGAGACTTCAACTATCGGAACCTGTCGCTTCCCGTCGGCCTGACCTGGGACCGTCGCGATGTGCCGACGAATGCAACGCGAGGGTTCTACATTGACGCCGAGGTGAAGCCGTTTCTTGGCTTTGGTACCACCGATTCCGGTGCACGTGTCACCTTCGACGGCCGGGCCTATCGCAGCCTTGGCGCGCCGGGGCGGTTTGTCGTTGCCGTGCGCGCACAGGGCGGGGCGGTTTTTGGCGCAGACCTGCTGGACACCCCACGGGATGACCTGTTCTTTTCCGGCGGCGGCGGCACGGTCCGCGGGCAGCCTTACCGGTCGCTGGGGATCCCGATCACCAAAGGGCTCGGACCGCAGTTCCTGATTGGGGGAGCCTATTTCCTTGCCGGTTCCGCCGAGGTTCGCGCCAAGGTAACCGACCGGATCGGCATTGTCGGCTTTGTCGATGCGGGGCGGGTCGGGCTGGACGGCTTCTTTGATGATTTCGGCAGCTGGCATGCCGGGGCGGGGCTTGGCGTGCGCTATGATACCGGTCTGGGACCGATCCGGTTGGACGTGGCGGCCCCGGTCGGCGGTGAAACCGGCGAAGGGGTGCAGGTCTACATCGGTCTGGGGCAGTCGTTCTGATGCGCCGCAGCCTCGCCCTTGCCCTGATGGTGTTCGCCTTGCCGGTCGCAGCGCAGCAGTCTGACCGTGACTATCTGACCGCCTTTCTGGAGGACAATCTGTCAGATGCCGGACGGCAGGTGGTGATCACCGGCTTTACCGGGGCATTGTCGTCACAGGCAGCGCTGGACAGCCTGACGATTGCAGATGATCAAGGTATCTGGATCACCCTGAACGGCGTGGTGCTGGACTGGAGCCGCAGTTCGCTTTTGTCGGGGCAGGTGGTCGTCAACGAGTTGTCGGCGCAGGAGATCATCCTCACCCGCCTGCCCGACACCGGGGATGGCGATATGCCAGCAACTGAAGCGCGGGGGTTCAGTCTGCCGGAGTTGCCGGTTTCGGTCGAGATTGGTCGCGTAGCGGCGGAGCGGATCGTGATTGACAAGGCGGCCTTCGGGCAGGCGGTTGAGGGAAGCCTTGAATCAGCGTTGTCGTTGATCGACGGCGAGGGAAAGGCCTCGTTCACCCTGCTGCGCAGCGATTCCGGGCCTGAAGGAGAGATCAGGCTTGAGGCCGCCTATTCCAATCTGTCCCGCAATCTTGATCTGTCGTTGCAGGCCCGCGAAGGTGAAGGTGGGCTTGCTGTCACCCTTCTGCGTTTGCCGGGTGCGCCGTCAGCAGACCTTACGGTGTTGGGCAACGGCACATTCGAGGATTTCGCCGCTGATATTCTGCTAGCCACTGACGGGGTCGAGCGGCTGGGCGGCAAGGTGACGCTGATGGCCGATGAGGAAGGTGCATCCCGGTTCAAGGCTGATCTGGCGGGGGATCTGGCGCCACTGTTCCTGCCCGCCTATGCCGAGTTCTTCGGAAATGATGTCAGCTTTCTGGCCGAGGGAACGCGGTCGGCCCTTGGGCGGCTGACCCTGGAAGCGCTGGCGGTGAAGGCCCGTTCGCTGGCGTTTTCCGGCTCTGCCACGATAGCCCCGGATGGTCTGCCCGAGGCGCTGTCGCTGGCGGGGCGGCTTGCATCACCGGACGGCACGCCGGTGCTGCTGCCGTTTGGCGAGGTGCCGACACGCGTGGCTAACGTGGATTTCGATCTGAAGATCGCCGATGTGGCTGAAGGCGGCTGGGACGGAAGCTTTGTGCTGAGCGGACTGGACCGGCCGGATTTCAAGGCCGAAGAGGTGCGTCTTTCGGGGTCCGGGCGGATTGGTCGCACGGCGGCGGGCAACAGCCTGGACGCAACGGTCAAGCTGGCGGCTTCGGGATTGCTGCCGACTGATCCGGGAATTGCCACGGCTTTGGGGTCGACGATCAGCGGATCGCTGACCGCGAATTGGCTTGAGGGCAGCGGGGCGCTGACGCTGTCCGATCTGCGCGTCACTGGCGAGGGCTATCAGTCCAGCGCCGTGCTGGAGATCGAGGGGCTGGACGAGGCCTTGCTGACCTCTGGGCGGGTTGAGGTGTCGGCGGACGATTTCGCCCGCTTCTCCGGCCTGGCGGGCAGGTCTGTTTCGGGATCAGGCAAGGTGGTGTTCGAAGGATCGGCAAGCCGGTTGTCAGGGTTCTTTGACCTTATAGGTCGTTTTGACGGGCAGGGCCTGCGCGTTGGCGTTCCTGAAATCGACCGGCTTCTTGCGGGTAGCAGCACGGCTGAGGCGTCTGTCATCAGGGACCAGACAGGCACGGTCCTTCGGTCTTTTGACCTGAAGGCCAGTTCGCTTTCGGTCACTGCCGGTGGCAGGCTGTCGGTGAACGGGTCCGACCTTGAGGGCACTCTTGACCTGACAGACCTTGGTGCGCTTGGCCCGGGATATCGCGGCAAGCTGGCGTTGACCGCCGCGTTTACTGGCACGCCAACTGCGGGTCAGATCACGGCCAGTGGAACAGGCAGCGGGCTGGCCATCGGCCAAACCGAGGCTGATCGGCTGCTTGCCGGGGACAGCAGACTGGACCTGCGGGTTGCAGTGGTGGATGGCGTGATCCGGATTGAGGAAGGCAAACTTGCCAGTCCACAACTGTCCCTGACAGCGCAAGGCAATGTGACCGGCACTGATCGGGAGATTGCTCTGGATGCGCGGCTGGCCAACCTCGCGCTTTTGTTGCCGGAGTTTCCGGGGCCATTGACCGTGTCGGGCACGGCATTGCAGGACGCGGCGGGATATCTGATCGACCTGACCGGACGCGGGCCGGGGCAGGTGGATGCCAAGATCGCAGGCCGGGTTGCGGCTGATCTTGCAACTGCTGACCTGTCGGTGTCCGGAACCGGGCAGGCCGGGTTGGCGAATGCGTTTGTGGAGCCACGATCAGTCAGCGGCCCCGTCCGGTTCGATCTGCGGCTGGACGGCCCACTTGCCGCAAGGTCGCTGTCCGGTCGTCTGTCATTGGCAGGTGGGCGGATGACAGATCCTGGCTTGGGTTTTGCATTCGAGAGGGTCGAGGCGGTGGCCGACCTGTCAGGCGGTCTGGCACAGGTTTCGGCCACAACGCAGCTGTCGAGTGGCGGCAGGCTGCGGATTGACGGGCCGGTGGGGCTGGCGTCACCCAATCAGGCTGACCTTTCGATAAGCCTCGATCGGCTTCGGCTGGTCGATCCAGAGTTGTACCAGACCACCGCCAGCGGCGAGATCACAGTGACCGGTCCGTTGGGCAACGGGGCCCTGATCGCGGGTCGGATCACCCTTGATGATACCGAAATCCGGGTACCATCGTCTGGATTTGGCGGCGCAGGCGGGTTGCCGGACCTGTCGCACATCAATGAGCCTCGGGATGTCCGCGAGACCCGCGCCAAGGCCGGGCTTCTGGGGGATGCCGGGGGCGCCGGTGGGCCGGGGGGGGCTGGTGCCTTCCGGCTTGATCTGGAGATTCTGGCCCCGAACCGCGTTTTCGTACGGGGCCGGGGGATCGACGCAGAGCTTGGCGGTTCGCTGCGCCTGACCGGAACGACGGCGGCCATCGTGCCGTCCGGCGGGTTCTCGCTGATCCGCGGGCGTCTGGATATTCTGGGCAAGCGGCTGGTGCTGTCTGATGCGGATTTGCAGATGGAGGGCAATTTCGTTCCGCAGATTCTGATTGCGGCCAGCACGGAAAGCGACGGGATCACCAGTTTCGTCACCATCGAAGGCCCGGCAAATGCGCCGGACGTGACCTTTACCTCGGTTCCGGACTTGCCACAGGAAGAGGTGCTGTCGCGGCTTTTGTTCGGGCGTGGGCTGGATACCATTTCGGCACTGCAGGCAGCGCAACTGGCAAATGCCGTCGCGGTTCTGGCAGGCCGCGACGGTGAGGGGCTGATCGGGCGGCTGCGTAAAAGCTTTGGCTTGGACGATCTTGATGTGACGACTGCCGAGGATGGCAGTGCCGCACTGAAAGCCGGCAAGTACATCTCTGAGAACGTCTACACGGAACTGGAGGTCGGTCAGGAGGGCAAAAGCCGGATCAACCTGAACCTGGACCTGCGGCCGGGCGTGACCCTCAAGGGGCGGGTCGGTGCTGACGGTGAGACCGGTATAGGCCTCTTTCTGGAGCGGGATTATTGAAAACTTCAGCCCGCCTGGGGCGGGCTGAGACAGAGTTTACTTGAATAATCTGAGGCGCCGTCCGGACTTAAGTGCCCGGTTGAGTGATGATGATTTCTGTTGGTTCTTCTTCATCATCGCCGCCACAAAGTACCACGCACAGGATGACCGGGATCAGCAAAAGCGGCAGGATGCCGACACTGGATGCTGGCTTTTCGGCAATGACTTCGGGCTGGCCTTCTTCGGCGATGATAACCGGGCCTCCTGCGAAGGCCATTGAGGTGGTCACGGCGAAGGCGAGGGTGGGCGCGAGAAGCATTTTCATTTTTTTGATTCCGTTTGGTTTTTCAGGGTTCAGAGCCGAAGTTCAGCATGCGAAAAGCAGGGTTCTTTCAACACGCCGCTTTCGCAGGACGGCGTAGCGCGCATCTGATCCCAGAGTCGGTCATCTATCTGGCGGCGGTTCGTCGTCACCGCCGCACAGAGCAACACAAAGGATGATCGGGATCAGCAGGAGCGGCAGCAGGGCACCGCTGGACGCAGGTTTCTCTTCCACGACCGGATCGGGCGCATCGACGATAACGACCGGGCCGCCGGCTAAGGCTGTGGTCGCAGTCATCGCAAAAGCAAGAACAGGTGCAAGATACTTGGGCATTCAGGTGCCTTCGCTGCAAATTCGTTAACAAAAGGTTAACATCATCGCCTGCGTTCGCAAAGCTGCGGGCCGATCCAGTTATATTCATGCATCTGATTTTCGACCAACCTGCGCCAATTGCAGCACAGTGTGGCTACGCCGCTACAGACCTCATGTCCGAACGGAAGGTTCAGTCGATGACTTTTTCGAACTCGATATAGCCGGTCCCGGGGCTGGTCCACTGCCGTGACTTGCGGACGGTCGCGCCTTCCAGCCAGAAATCGTTGGTAATCTTGCCTTCCGGGCGGGTGCACTCTTCCTTGACGTGCAGGGCCGAATGACTGCGCGCGAAAATCTCGATCGTCTCGCGACCGACCACCGCGACGGTGCAATCGTAATCCCGGCGCACGCTGCGATCATCCTCGGCCAGAAAGAAATAGGATCGACGGTGCGTGCCGCCGACACGGGACAGATCGGCAACCGAAGGCACGGCGGCGGACATCAAATCCGGTCCAAGTCCGCGGGTCTGTGACATCACGCCATTTCGAAGGGTGAAGGTCGTGCCATCCGTGGTCGCCCAGGTGACGAAGTCGCCCTTGCTGTCGCTGATTGTCACCAGCGCATCTGCGCCCCGCGACTTGATCACCGCACGCAGGATCGGGATGCCGAACTTTTCAAGATCGGCACGGGTGGTGGGCGCGGCGGCGACGGCCGCGGGACCACGCTTGCCCCTGACCTTGGCAAGCGTTGCCTTCGCGGCACCGCCGACGATAGTGCCCATCGGCGACGGTTCGCCCTTGTCGTTGCCGCAAGCCACCAGAACCGCCAGAGCGATCAGGCATGACGCCAGCTTGACCGGAACACTCACCGCCAGACCCTTCCCCACTCGGGATCAAGCGCATCCGTGTGGTACTCGCGGATCGAGTCGTAAAGCCGCCCGTCCACCTCAAGCCTGGCACCACCGTCACCGGTCGCCGGGCGCAGGGTTGTGCCAAAGGCACTTTTGCTTTGCTGACCAAGTGCCCAGTTCATCGGGATCGAAAACCGGACACCCTTGTCGAAGCCCCCCCTGCCAAATTCGGTCGAGGTGACGTCCGTCACAGTGGCAAAGGCACCGACGCGCCAGCCGTTTACAAACACGCGGTCAAGCGACACCGTAGCGCCCACATCCCCGGCAAGGTATTTTCCGACATCCAGTTCGCCGACGAAGCCGTTGCCGAATTCGTAGTAGGCTGACACATGGCCGGTCACGACATCATAGTCGTACTCGCCAAAGCCAAGGCCACCGTCACTGTCGCGCTGTTTGGAATAGTTGAGTTCAACCCCGAGTGCGAGGCGGCTGTCCACGGGCTTCCAGAGCACCTCCCCGGACACTCCGGCATGCATCCGTTCCAGATACCCCAGAGTCACGCGGGAATAGACATTCTCGGCGGGGCGCGCATACCAGGCAAGGGTCAGCGTTTCCAACGCCGGATCGCCGAACTTGCTGTAACGCGAACTGTCGGAGCGGACCGGTTGCAGCACCGAGGTGGACGGCGCACCCGTCCGGTCCACGTTGCCGAAAAGCCGCTTGTAGATCGACCCGGACAGAACCAGTCCCGGACGAATATCGTACGCAGCCGAAAGCCGCAGGCCGACATCGCCCTTCAAAGGCTCGCTGATCCGGAAGGCGGGCTTCAGGCTCCAGCGGAACTTCGGGTACAGGTCTTCGTCGCCTACAGCGTAAGACGGTACCGGCCCGGCATCAGTGATGGTGACACGGTCACGCAGAAGCGTGGCATTGTCGGCCGCATATTCCAGGTCTTCCAGATCGCTGCGCCGGATCGTGACCTTGGACGCGCCGATGCCGTTCACCACCGGAACAATCTCGAACACCTCGACCGACGCTGGCATCACATGGCTAAGCGCCCGTGCGGTACGGCCGATGGCTTGCGAACCCGCGTCGACACGGTTGTTGCGGATGCGGATCTGGACTGTGCCCGCCTTGTAAGCCAGGTTTTCGATGATGATCCCGTCAACCGCCAGCCGCTTGGCCAGATTGGCGCGCAGCAGCGGGCCTGCGTCCGGTTGGGTGACCCAGCCGCCGTCATACGCATCGGGATCGGCGCTGCGCGATGGCCGAACCTTCACCGAAACCGGAGCCGCGCCCATCACACCACCCGTCGCACGGTTCTTTGGATCGAGGATCAGGTGGAACACCAGCCCGACCTCGGTCCCGTGCAACGAATAGAGGCCATAACGGACGTTCGGACCCTTCTGATACTCAAAGCCAAAATTGAACGGGCTGTCGCGATCGATGATGCCACGTTCGTCATCTTCAAGAAGGTATGCGTCCGACGAATATTCGCCCTTGAAGGTCCAGCGATCATTGACCTTGTATTCTATGCCCGCGAACGGCGCGGCCTCGCCCCGGAACCATTGATCGACATTGGGCTTGCCACGGTCTTCGGTCGCAACCGGCGGACGGTCGCCAAAAAGCTGGCCGATGCTGCCATGGCTGCCAAGGCGGCCCCATCCAAGGCCCGCAGTCACCTTGACACGGTCACCGAAGGTCTTGGTTGCGGCAACGTATTCAGAGGAGAAATAGCCCTGACCGGTAAAATCCTGCAGCCCGATGGTCAGCGCCGGGACATAGCGACTTTCGGTCAGGACCTGATAGCGCAGATCGAAACTGCGGTCGTCGAATTTCGACGAATCCGCCGGAAACAGCGTGTTCCAGTCCCGCCAGGTCTGGAACCGGAAAGACCCTGACAGGCGCGGCGTGATCTGAAAGCTGATCGTGGCCCGCGTGATCGGACCGACGACCGATGTGCTGAACGAGAACGTCGCGTCGTCCTGTGCATCGCCTGATGGCATGTCAATCAGGCCGGTCGCACCGTTGATGTTCAGAGATTTCGTCATCTCGGCAAGGGCGGGGGCCCCTGTCAACGACAGCGCGAAAACAAGCGGGGCAAAGAGGCGACGGGTCAAAGTCTGCATGATGTCCGGGGCCAGAATGTTCCCCTTAGTCTATGCGGAGAGAATGGGCGTTGAGCAAGACCTATCGAATGTTTTCCCCGGCAAAGCGCAACATCTATGGCATTCGGGCCCCAGCCACTCGCGCCATTTCGGGTCACATCATCGCGCTATGTCGGCTCGTCCTCCAGCTTGACGCGCATCTCTCGCAGAACAGAAAGCAAGGCGCGGACCCGTTCCGCGCCCAACCCCTGCACCACGTCGCCGATCAGCGGCACCACGGCGGCCACTGCAGAATCACGCGCCGCGCGGCCAGAGGGGCTGATCGCCACGAACTTTTGCCGGGCGTCTTCCCAATCAGGGCGGATGTGGACGTGGCCGGCCCATTCCAGCTTGGACAAAGTGTTGGTCATCGCGCCCCGGGTCACGTGGAACGACCGGGCCAGTTGCGCTGGCGTGCGTTCGTCATTGATGCGCGCCAGATGGTTCAGCACCGAAAAATGCGACAGCTCCATCCCCCTTGGCAGCGCCTTCGACACGCGGTTGCGGGCCAGTTGGCCAGCCATGAACAACTCTCCAAACAACGCGACAGCGATTTCGTCGGATTTTTCGGCGGTCATGGGCCAGAAAACTCCCGGTCATGCGACAGCGACGGGATGCGGTGGCGCGCTTGGCGGACCCGGTCCCGGTCGATGTCTACCAGGGTCACGCCGGGTTCAGTCCCCGCGTCGGCCAACACCTCGCCCCACGGAGCGACAGCCAGCGAATGGCCATGGGTGCGGCGACCTTTGCTGTGGGATTCGGCGTGGAAGCCGGTTTGCGCGGGGGCAAGGACGAAACAGCCCGTCTCGATCGCGCGGGCGCGCAACAGGGTTTCCCAATGCGCGGCCCCCGTGATGTGGTTGAACGCCGCCGGAACGGTCAGAATTTCCGCGCCGGCCTGTGCCAGACGGCGATACAGCGCGGGAAACCGCAGATCATAGCAGACCGTCATGCCGATGCGGCCAAAGGGAGTGTCCTGCACCACGGCGCGACTGCCCGGCCGGTAACCTTCGCTTTCACGGTAAACCTCGGTTTCCGAGACGTTGACGTCAAACATGTGGATTTTGTCGTAGCGCGCCACCACGGTCCCGTCCGGCGCAGTCAGAAACGACCGGTTGGCAAAGCGCCCGTCTGCGTCAAGCGTCACCAGGCCAAGCGATCCGACCAGCAGCCAGACGCCCAGCGCTTCTGCCTCTTGGCACAGCGCTGCAAGCGTCTCGTCTTGATCTTCCGAACGGAACACCGCGCGCTGGTGGCTGCGGCTGGAGGACAGGCCGTTGGTCAGTTCCGGCGTCAGCACAAATCCCGCCCCTGCCGCTGCGGCCTGCCGGATATATCCAACGGTAATCGGCAGGTTCGCAGCCGGATCATCGGTGACCGTCAATTGAACCAGCGCGGCCCGCATCATCCGGCCAAAAGCGGGTCTAGCCTGCCGGCATGGTCCAGCGCATGCAGATCGTCTGAACCGCCGACATGGGTTGCCCCGACAAAAATCTGCGGCACGGTGCGCTGACCGCCCGCGCGGCTGGTCATGGTCTGGCGCAGCGACGGGTCGCGGCTGACGTCGATTTCCCGGTATTGCACGCCTTTCTTGTCCAAAAGGCGCTTTGCGGCGTGGCAATAGGGACAGAACGGTGTGGTGTAGATTTCAACGGCTTGCATGGGTCACGTCCAAAGTTCACCACGACTATAGGGCGTCAGGCGTCTTTCGCAACGCGCGCAAAGCTTAGAACCGCGACAGATCTTGCACCTGCCACAAAAAGTGCCTCGGTCGCGGCGGCAAAAGTGGCGCCGGAGGTCATGACATCATCGACAAGAAGAACATCACGCTGGGCAACCAGCTTTTGGTGACGCCTGGGGACGGAGAACGCGCTGACCAGGTTGGCAAAGCGCCCGTCGCGGGTGCGACCATCCTGACTGCCGGTAAAACGGTGTCGGGTCAGCGCGTCCGGGCAATGTGGCAGGCCAGAAAGCTTTGCCAATGCCCCCGACAGCAACGCGGCCTGATTATACTGCCGCCGGATCAGCCGGAACCAGTGCAGGGGCACTGGCACCACCAGCATACCGGGTTGCAGGATCGGTTGCGCCACCCGCAGCATCCATTTCGCCGCCGGACGCGCCAGATCCATCCGGTCGCCGTGTTTCAGCGCCAGCACCATCTTGCGGGCGTTGTCCTTGTAGATCAGCGCGGCGCGACCCTGACCCCACGGTCGAGCGATGGTCATGCAGTCGTCGCACAGCACCCGATGGCCGGGGTCATCCCCCGGAAGCGGTACGCCACACAGGTCGCAGACCAGACCCGCGACAAAGGGCGTGTCGCGCCAGCAGTCATCACAGAGCCCGAAGTCCGAGGTAACCGGAGCGGCACAACTGATGCATTGCGGCGGGTAAAGCACCTGTATCGCGGCTTGCATTCCCACCCCGTCCTCCTAATGTGCCCGGCCATGAGCCAGCCTCCGATCCTGACAGACACCAAGGCTTTGGCGCGGCACCGTGCCCGCGCCCGTCTTCACGTAGATCATGCCGATGCGATGTTCCTGCACCGGCTGGCGCTGTCTGACCTTCAGGAGAGACTGACCGAGGTTAACAGAACGTTTACGCAGCCGGCGATTGTCACCGGATTTCCGGAAATCTGGCGAGAGGTAATCCCGGATGCAATTTTGGCCGACGACCGCGAGACGCTGGATCTTCAGCAGGGCGCGCATGATCTGGTGATCCACGCCATGGGTCTGCATTGGGCGAATGACCCGCTTGGGCAACTGGTGCAGTGCCGCCGCGCGCTTCGGCCAGATGGGCTGTTTCTGGGGATTCTTCCCGGTGGGCGCAGTCTGCAGGAACTGCGCGCCAGTCTTGCCGAAGCCGAATCACGTGTCAGCGGCGGGCTGTCGCCACGGGTCTTGCCGATGGCCGAAATCCGTGACCTCGGGGCATTGCTGCAGCGCGCTGGTTTCGCGCTGCCCGTCGCGGACGGCTTTACCCAGACGGTGACCTATCCGGCACTGCCTGCGCTGATGGCCGACCTGCGCGCGATGGGAGAGAGCAATGCCCTTGCAGGACGCATCAAAAGATTCACCGCTGGAGAGGTCTTCTTGCGGGCGGCTGAAATCTACGGTGCCAGCTATGGCGGACCGGACGGACGCATTCCTGCGACTTTCGAGATGATCTGCCTGACCGGCTGGGCACCGCATGACAGCCAGCAAGTGCCGTTGCGGCCCGGATCAGCGCGGCAGCGGCTGGCCGATGCGTTGCGGGTGCCCGAACAACCGTTGCCCGACGGCTGTTGACCCCGCCCGATAAGCCTATATGTCCCGATGCATAGGAATTCCGGGAACCGACGTGATGCTTGATGCCAAGCCAGGGCGCAATCCAACGCCCGCCAAAGAGAACGTGGCCGATGCCAACATGGTGTCCCCCGGGCAAGAACGTCTTGCCCATGCGCCTGCCGATCATCCGCTGGTCCGGCGCGCGAAGATCGGTGTCCTGCTGGCCAATCTGGGCACACCGGACGGTTATGACTACTGGTCAATGCGCCGGTATCTGAACGAATTCCTGTCCGACAAGCGGGTCGTCGACTACGCCAGCTGGAAATGGCAACCGCTGCTTCAGTTGATCATCCTGACCAAGCGCCCGTTTTCATCGGGCGCGAACTACAAACTGATCTGGAACCACGAACAGAACGAAAGCCCTCTGCTGACCATCACCAAAGCGCAGACCGCCGCCATAGCCACGGCCATTGCCGATCAGCACGGCAGCGAGGTGATTGTCGATTTCTGCATGCGCTATGGCAATCCTTCGACTGAATCCAAGGTCCGGGCGATGGTCGCGGCGGGATGCGAGAAGATCTTGTTCTTCCCGCTGTATCCACATTACGCCGGCGCCACCTCAGCCACCGCGAACGACCAGTTCTTCCGCGCGCTGATGAAGGAACAGCGTCAGCCCGCCGTCCGCACAGTGCCGGAGTATTTTGACCATCCGCTCTACATCGACGCGCTCGCCCGCTCGGTCACCGAAGCGTATGACAAGCTGGACCATGTGCCGGATGTGCTGGTGGCCAGCTATCACGGGATGCCAAAACGCTATCTGATGCAGGGTGATCCCTACCATTGCCAATGCGCCAAGACCTCGCGCCTGTTGCGAGAGCAGCTGGGATGGGAAAAGGGCGCGATCGACACGACGTTCCAGTCAGTCTTCGGGCCGGAGGAATGGTTGCAGCCCTACACCGTGGAACATGTGGCCGAGCTTGCGAAACAGGGAAAGAAGCGCATTGCGGTGATGGCGCCTGCGTTTTCAGCCGACTGCATCGAAACACTGGAAGAGATCAACGGCGAAATACGCGAGGCGTTCGAGCATGCGGGCGGCGAATCATTCACCTATATTCCCTGTCTGAACGACAGCCCGGCGCATGTGGCGGCTTTGGTGGCAATCATCGAGGATAATCTGGCCGGCTGGCTGCGCTGACGAATGCGCAAAAGAAAAAGACGGCAGAAACCTGCCGTCTTTTCCTGAAAGGATCGTTAGATCAGTTCGAAGCAGCTGCAGCGATCACAAGCAGGAGCAGCAGCGGAACAATGATGCCACCAGCCGACGACGAGGTCGCAGCTTCGACAACTTCCGGTTCCATCACAGGCTCAGCCATACCACCAGCGAACGAAGCAGTGGCAACAACGGTCAGCGCGGCAGCGAGCGCGAATTTTTTCATGGTAGTTCATCCTTCAGTTCAAGCGAGCCGACAAACTTGCAGAGGCGACGGCACGCACCCAAAATCGTCCTCATAAACCCCTCTAAAACAGGGCGCGACGAGGAAAGCAATCGGGCCTGTGGCTTTTTCATCGCGTCGCGGGAAGCGCTGTCAAATTAGCAACACCTGAGTCCCCACCTGCGCCATTTCGAACAGTTCTTCGATGTGTTCGTTGTACAGGCCGATACATCCATTCGACGATCTGCGGCCGATCTTGCGGGTGTCATGGGTGCCGTGAATTCGGTAGTAGGTCCATGACAGATACAGCGCGCGCGTGCCCAACGGATTGTCAGACGCCCCACCTTCGACAACGGCGGGCCATTCCGGGTTCCGCTCAAGCATCGCAGGGGTTGGCCGCCAGCTTGGGTTGACCACTTTCTGCACGACTTCGGTCTTGCCACGGCGTGTCAGGTCTTCAGACAGGGGAACCGAGGTCGGGTACAAACGGTAAATTGACTGATCTTCAGACCAGTAATGCAGCGCGCGCGACGTGATATCCACAAGGACGGCACCGCCACGAGTATTGTCGAAGTAATTCTGCCACTCCAGCATCCGGAAGCTGGACACGTTGTTGCGCACCGACCCGGACGCCGGGGCGATAAACTCGGTTGACCCGTCTTGCGCAAGTGCGGGAAGTGCGGCCAGCCCGGCGGCACCGACGGCGCCACTCAGCAGTGCGCGGCGATTCAACGTACCATTTGCCATTCCAGACTCTCCTGCCTTCAACTCGATTTCATCCGTCCTTAGCGGTTTTGGCTGAAAGCCGCAAATCAAAGACCCGTCACCTTCCGCCGATGCGCAGACAACGGTTTGAACCCGGGAGAAGCTTTCGTTAAGGAGGAGCGGATGGTCGCAAGTTGGCGACAGTGGTCCGGTGATCCTGATGAACAGACGCGCCTTTTTCCTGCTTGGCTCCGCACTCGTGCTGGCTGGCTGTTCTACCACATCGTCCGAACCGACGGTCGGGGCGGACGGGCGGCCACTTCCACGGGTGTACCGGATCAACCCCGGCGACGAACAGGTGATCTCGTTCCGTCTTCTGGATGCCGTCAACACGCTGCGTGCGGCGAAAAGCCTTCAGGCCCTTGCGTTCAGCGCACAACTCAATGCCGCCGCTGCCACGCATGCGCGCGACATGTCGGTGCAAAACCGGCCGTGGCATTTCGGGTCAGACGGATCGTCACCATTGGTCCGCGTGCAACGGTCGGGTTATACGGGCCGTCTGGTGGGCGAACTGATCTCGGAGACCTATGAAACCGAACTGGAAACCCTGTCTGCCTGGATGGCGCAACCAGACACGCGCGCTGTCATCATGGACCCGACGGCGCGGTCAATCGGCTTTGCCTGGTTCCAGGAACCGGGCGGCAAGATCTGGTGGACACTCGTCACCGGGGCCTGATCCGGTTAGGTCAGCAGCGTGAGACGGCTCAGGGCAACAGGAAGATCGGCGTTCCCGGGTCGATCATCGAGTAAATGACCTCCATCTGCTTGTCCGTCACAGCGATGCATCCAGCCGTCCAGTCGCGCTGCCTTATCGGTCCCTTCGGGGCGCCGTGGATGAAAATATCGCCACCCGGCGGCTTTTCGGAAGCTTCGGCAAAAGCAAGGTCAGCCTCATTGGGGTAGGAAATGCCCAACGACAGGTGAAAGTCAGACTTCGGGTTTCTGTGGGTAATGAAGTAGGCACCCTCTGGCGTCTTTCCGTCACCCTCGAACTGCTTGTGCCCGACCGGCGCGAAACCCAGTGCGAGGTCGTAGCTTTTCAGCACCCGTTCGTTGTGCAGAAGGTACATCTTGCGGTCAGCCTTGTGGACCTGAACCGACGTGACCTTGGGGCCGTTATAGGTGCGGAATTTCGAACTGCAGGCCGCAAGCCCAAACGCCATCACAAGGATGACCACCAGTCTGAAAAGCCGCATTGCACTGTCCGCCTGTGTTCTTTTTCCGATGGAATACAGAAATCCAGGCGCTCTGCCTAGCGGGTGCATGCAGATGCAACTTCACGGAATTGTCATGAAGCCAAGCGAAAACAGGCGACCAGTTCCACATGCGTTGACCAGCGAAACTGGTCGACGACTTGCACCCAGTCGATTCTGTAGCCCGCTTGCACCAGAAACCTGGCATCGCGGGCAAAGGTGATCGGGTTGCAAGAAACAAAGGCGATGACCGGCACGCCCGAGCGTGCAAGCCGTTCCGTCTGTGCCTCGGCCCCCGCGCGCGGCGGGTCGATGATGACGCCGGTGACGCCTTTGAATTCGTCAGGCTCCAGTGGGCGGCGGAACAGATCGCGCGTCTCGACCGTGACGCGGCGCAGATTTTCGGTCTGGCGAATGGCTTTGTCCAAGGCGGCGGTCATCGCCGCATCACCTTCAACCGCATAAACCTCGGTGTTCTGTGCGATGGGTAGGGCAAAGGTGCCAAGGCCCGCGAAAAGATCGACCACCCGCTTCTGCGGCCCGAGGGCCGCGCGCACGGCAGACAGAATCGCCAGCTCACCCTCAACCGTTGCTTGCAGGAATGCGCCCGGTGGCGGCACGACAGTGGCTGTCCCGAAGCGCTGCACCGGCTGATCGCGCAGGGCGACCGTCTCATCCCCCCAGGTCAGGCGGGAAAACCGATGCGCCTCGACGATGCGGGCCAGATCGAGACGCAGCGCGCTGTCCAGCGGTTTGCCGCCCGAGACGAGGACATCCACGCCCGCTTTCGACTGCGTCAACGTGAGGCCAATTTCGGCAGAGCGGGAGCCGCCGATCTTGACGATGGCCTCAAGGCCCGGGAAGGCGGCGATCAGATCGGGGTGCAGCAGCTTGCACTGCGGCACCGGGATCAATGTGTCGGAGGCGCGGGCGTGAAACCCGGTCAAAGCGCCGGATTTGGTGCGACGGGCCGACAACGTGGCCCGGCGGCGGGTGGACGGGGGTGAGGTGACGATGGGGCGAAAGGCGGCGGTCAGGCCCTGCCCGTCCAGCGCGGATTGCACGACCTGGACTTTCCAATCAGCAACGAAGCTGTCGGACGCGTGCTGCATCTGGCAGCCCCCACAGCTGCGGGCGTGGACGCAGGGCGGGCGGACGCGGTCAGTCGAGGGTGTGACGATGCGGATATCGGTCAGCCGGTCGGCCAGCAGCGTGCCGTCGACGACTTCACCGGGAAGGGTCGCAGGGATGAAGATCTGGCCCGCGTCGGTCATGGCGACGCCATCGCCCAGATGGCCCAGACGGGAGACGGTGACGATCACTCAGCTGCTTCCCTGTCGTGATCCGTGCCAAGGAATCCGCCGGACTGGCGGTTCCAATAGCGGGCGTAAAGGCCGCTCTTCGCCAGCAATTCGGCATGGTTGCCCTGTTCGACGATGCGCCCCTCATCCATCACGATAATCCGGTCCATCGCCGCGATGGTGGACAGCCGGTGCGCGATGGCCAGCACGGTTTTGCCCTGCATCACGCGGGTCAGGGCATCCTGAATGCTGGCCTCAACCTCTGAGTCCAATGCCGAGGTGGCCTCGTCCAGCACCAAGATCGGCGCGTCTTTCAGGAAGGCGCGAGCCAAAGCGATGCGCTGGCGCTGACCGCCCGAGAGTTTCACCCCACGCTCGCCAAGGAAGGCGTCATAGCCTTGGCGGCCCTTGTGATCCTGCATTTTGTCAATGAACTCGGTGGCTTCCGCTGACTGAGCGGCGGCGGTGACATCCGCCTCGGACGCATCCGGGCGCCCGTACAGGATATTGTCGCGGGCCGACCGGTTGAACATCGCGGTTTCCTGCGTGACCATGCCGATCTGGCGGCGCAAGGATTCCTGCGTGATATCGCGCAGATCGTGGCCGTCGATGCGTACGGTGCCCTTTTCGGGATCATAAAGGCGCAAAAGCAACGACACGAGCGTGGATTTCCCCGCACCCGAGGCCCCGACGATGCCCAGCTTTTCGCCGGCGCGGATGGTCAGTTGCAGGTTGTTGACACCCGCACGGCCATGGCCGTAGCCGAAGGTCACCGCGTCAAAGCAGATCTCGCCCGTCACACGGGGCAGGTCCTTCGCATCGGTGGCATCGGCGAGGGTGTGCGGCACGGCGAGCGTACGCATGCCATCCTCGACCTCACCGATCGAGGTGTAGATCGACATCAGAGTAAAGCTGACCCAGCCGGACATCTGGGCGATCCGCATGGCGATGGCCCCGGCGGCGGCGATAGCGCCCTCTGTCGCGGTGCCCTGCTGCCACAGCAGCAATGTCCCGCCGATCAGCATTACAGGCAGGACGCCCGCAAGCGTCATCAAGGCCAATCGGAACCAGGTGGATATGACGCCAAACTCCAGACTGCGTTCGCGGAAGACGTCCATGGATTTCAGGGCGACACGATCCTCGAAATCGGCATGGGCGAACAACTTGACGGTCTTGATGTTGGTGATCGTGTCCACGACCTGCCCGGTAACCATGGCGCGGGCGGCGGCGCGGGCGGCAGAGTTTTCCTTAACCTTCGGCAGAAAATACCGGATCATCAGGATGTAGGCGATCAGCCAGACCGCCAGCGCCGCAGCGATCCGCCAGTCCACCGTCAGAAGGTAGATCACCGAGCCTACGACCGAGGCCAGCGCGAAGGCGCCGGTGTTGATGGTTTCAGTCACCACATCGGTGACGGCGCGGGCGGCCTGCATCTGCTTTTGCGCGATGCGCCCGGCGAAATCGTTGTCAAAAAAGGTGACCGCCTGCCCCAGTGTCCAGCGGTGCAGGCGGCTGAGGACGAGGGGCAGGACGTTCGGCCCGATCACGACGCTGTTGGACGCGGACGAGACGCCAAAGGCAAGCGGGCGCAGGATCAGGTAGAATCCGAGCACTCCGACAAGCACCCAAAAGTGCGTACTGAAGAACAGCGCCGGGCCGCTTTCAACCGCCGCGTCGATCACCCAGCCCATGATGGTGGCCGAGACAACTTCGGTCACCCCGGCCAGTGCAGACAGCAGGGCCGCCAGCCACAGCATCGGCCACGACCCGGTCAGGCACCAGCGGAAGAACGCGCCCAGCGCTTGCGGTGGCGGGCCTTCGGCGGGGCGAAACGCGTCGATCCAGTTGCCCATCCGCGCAAACAGCGTCATTCGGCGACCTCTTCCAGCCCGATGAACCCGCCGGATTGGCGTGCCCAGAACCGTGCATATAGCCCGTTGCGGCGCAAAAGCGCAGCATGGGTGCCCTCTTCGGCGATATGCCCGCCTTCCAGCACGACAATCCGGTCCATCGCAGCGATGGTGGACAGCCGATGTGCGATGGCAATCACCGTCTTGCCCTTCATCACGCCGTAGAGCGCGTCCTGAATCGCCGCCTCCGCTTCGCTATCAAGCGCCGAAGTCGCCTCGTCGAGGATCAGAATCGGCGCGTTCTTCAGGATCACCCGCGCCAACGCCACTCTCTGCCGCTGGCCGCCCGACAGTTTGACCCCCCGTTCGCCGACATGGGCGTCATAGCCCCTGCGACCCTGCGGGTCTTCCAGCGTCAGGATGAAATCATGCGCTTCGGCCTGTCTGGCTGCCGCGATCATCTGATCGTCCGTGGCATCGGGAAAGCCATAAAGGATGTTGTCGCGCACCGACCGGTGCAGCAGGCTGCTGTCTTGCTGGACCATGCCGATCTGGCGGCGCAGTGATTCCTGCGTGACGGTGGCAATATCCTGACCGTCAATGACAATGCGACCGGATTCCGTGTCGTAAAACCTCAGCATCAGCTTGACCAGCGTGGATTTGCCTGCGCCAGACCGGCCCACCACGCCCACCTTTTCGCCCGGCTTGATGGTCAGCGACAGGCTTTGCAACCCGCCCGACCCCCGGCCGTAATGATGCGAGATGTTGTCGATCTCGATCAGCCCCTTCGTCAGTTGCAGCGCGGGCGCGCCCGGTCCGTCCACAAGGCCAATCGGATGAGTGATCGTCTCCATGCCTTCCTGCACCACGCCCAGCGCCTGCACCAGCGCGGTAAAGGCCCACATGATCCAGTAGGTCATGTTGTTCAGCCGCAACACCAACGCCGTCGCCGCAGCCACGGTTCCAACGGTGGCAGCCCCTTGATACCACAACAGAATCGCCCAGCCGGTGACCGACACGATCAGAAACCCGTTCAGCGCGGTCAGCGCCAGATCCATCTTGGTAACGATCCGCATTTCGGTCTGAAAGGTCGTGCGGGCGTGTTCGATGGATTCCTTGGCGTAGGCCAGTTCCTTGTCGTGATGCGCAAACAGCTTGACCGAATGGATGTTGGTATAGGCATCGACCACCCGGCCCGTCACCGCAGACCGCGCGTCGCTGGAGGCTTTGGAGGCGGGACCGGCGCGCTTGACTGTCCATTGCACAAGCCAAGCATACAGCACGAACCAGACGAACAGCGGCAGCACCAGCCGGGGGTCCGCCTCAGCCAGCAAGATTGCGGCACCCACGACTGTGACGCTGGCAAAGGCCATGGCGTCAAAGGTCTGGAACACGGCATCCGCTGCGGCGGGGGGCGTCTGCATGATCCGGTTGGCGATACGCCCGGCGAAATCGCTTTCAAACCAGCCGACCGGCTGACGGATTACGTGCGCGTGCGAGCGCCAGCGGATCATGGTGCCGAAGTTCGGCAGGATGGTGTTGTGCAGCAGCGCCACATTGCCGACCAGCAGCAGGGGCCGCAAGATCAGCACCGCCAAGGCCACCATGATCATCTCGGACCCATGGCTGGCCCAGGCTTCCGCAGGGCCGGAGGTGGACAGAAGGTCGACCAGCCGCCCGACATACCAGATCAGTGCCACATCCGAAAACGCGGCCACAACCGACAGGGCAGCGGTGACCGCAAACACCCCCCGGAAGGGACGGATGAATTGCGCAAGGAACGGCCAAAGCCGCCGGGGCGGTGTGTCAGTCTGCTCATACGGTCCATACGGATCGACAAGATTCTCAAAGAAACGAAACATGGGGGAGTGTCCAAAAAAGAGTTCAGCAAGGGGGTGAAACGGCGCCTGAAGCGACCGCCACGACGGGACCGGTCGGCTCAGGTGAGGCGAGGCGTAATCCCGATGTCCATGCTGGTCTCCATTTTGGTCAGGCGGATTCTTTAACCCAAAACAGACGGATTGTCACCCCCGGACATCACTTATTCAAAAGCTCGCCCCGCGTGGCGCACAAGCCGCTTGCCAGCCACTGCGCCTCAAGCTGCCTTAGCCGTGCACCCAAGGGCGCGCCGGAAAGGGCGGGCATCAGGTCGGCGGCAGTGACTGGAAAGACCGTAGCCGCGCCCCGCGCAACCTCGTCCACCCAACCATCCATCGGGGCGGCGCCCTGCATTGCAGCGCGCGCCAGCACGGCGTCCGCTCCCACAGCGGCGCCCAGTTTCCAACCCAGCGCGGCAGGGATATCGACGCCCCGCACGGCTTCGGCCAGCGCCGAAATCTCGCGCGCTTCGGACCGGGACAGACGCAGGGCCTGATCGACAGCCTCACCGCCAAGAACCACAAGGCGCCTTTGCCAGCGCGGGTCGCGGCCTGCCTCCAGATGCACCAGCGGGGCCAGCGCCATCGGATCAGCGCCGGGCAGGATGCGGGCAAGAACTCCGGCCTGCGCCATGGCTGCAACGGACGGCGCGGGATCTGCGGAGGACAAGAGCTTGCGCATTTCCGCGCCAATCCGTTCCCGTGACAAGCCCTCGACGCCTTCGGCTAGTGCTGCACAGGCCGCCAGACCTTCGGCATCCAGCCCTTCGTCCGCGTCACCGTACTGCGCGTGAAACCGGAAAAAACGCAAGATACGCAGATAGTCCTCGCGGATGCGCTGTTCGGGGTCGCCGACAAACCGCACCCGGTGCGCCAAAAGGTCGGAAAGACCGTCCAGCGGGTCGATAACCTGGCCCCGGCGGTCGGCATAAAGCGCGTTCATGGTGAAATCCCGGCGCCCGGCGTCCTGTGCAAGATCCGTGGTAAAGCTGACAACGGCGTGTCGTCCGTCTGTCTGTATGTCACGGCGAAACGTGGTAACCTCATGCGGCCTGCCCCCAGCCACCACTGTGACTGTGCCATGCTCGATCCCGGTGGCAATGACCCGAAGTCCCGCAGCCTCGGCGACAGCTGTCACGCGCTCGGGCAAGGCATCGCTGGCGATATCGATGTCACTGACCGGAACGCCCAGCAGTGCGTTGCGCACGCAGCCACCCACCAGCAGCGCGCGATGACCCGCATCTTCCAGCGCCGCGCAAAGAGATTGGGTCCCTGCGTGCGCCAGCCAGTCTCCTCCGATCCTCATGCGCCTGCCCTGTCAGCCAGACCGCGCAGAATGCGCGCTGTGGCCCCCCAGATGTAGTAAGGACCGTAAGGCGCGGCATAATAGCGCCGCCACTCCCCCATCCAACGCCGCCGTTCGATGGCATAATTCGGCGGGGTAAGGAGATGATCCAGCGGCACGGTGAAAACCTCGTCCACCTCTCCCGCCTCTGGCACAAGCCGGAACGACCCGCGAACCAGCGCAAGCACCGGGGTGACCGCAAAACCGGTCACTGTCTCATGCGCCGGCAGCCGTCCCAGAATCTCGACCTGATCGGCAGGCAGACCTATTTCCTCTTTTGCCTCGCGCAGGGCGGCGGCTTCGGGGGTTGGGTCGGTGGCATCCACCTTGCCGCCCGGAAAGGCGATCTGGCCCGGATGGTGCTGCAGATGCGAGGCGCGCTTGGTCAGGATCAGGCCGGGGCCTTCGGGGCGTAGCCAGACCGCGACCAGCACTGCGGCGGGGCGCAAGACGCGGCCCGGTGGCAGGCTGATTGCAGGGTTCAGGTCGAAATCCGAAGACGGGCCGGCGGGGCGCGACAGGGCAAGGGTCAGTCGTGCCACCGCCGGATCGGTCATGCCGCGCCGGTTCCGTCGAAGCCGAGCGTTTTTGGGTCGAACTCGTAATGCGCACTGCAGAACTGGCAGTCGGCAGTGACCGTGCCTTCTGCCGTGGTCATCCGGGCGATGTCTTTCTGCGAATAGATTGACATGGTTTGACGCACCTTGTCAGGGGAACAGGAACACCCGAACCGAACTGGCTGAACGTCAAACGCGCGCGGGCCCTCTTCATGGAAAAGGCGCACCAGAAGGTCGGTCGGCGCAAGCTGCGGCCCGATCAGTTCCATCTCTTCGACCGTGTCGAGCAGCAGGTTCGCCCGCGTCCAGTTTTCGCTTTCTTCACCGGCCAAGATGTCGACATGCGACAACAGCCCGCCTTCGCCAGAGCCGGCCTCGGCAGCAACGGTGCCACCCGCTTGCGGCATGTGCTGCAGCATGACGCCCCCCGCCCGCCAGCGCGAATCAATTCCCGGTTCCTGCGACCGGCCAAAGGTCACGGCAAAGCGGGTGGGCAGCTGTTCTGACTGGGCAAAATACGTCTCTGCGCAGGCGGAAAGCGACTCTCCGGCAATGGGGGTGAAACCCTGATAGGGAACCATGCCTTCGCCCTGATCCAGCATCACCGCGAAATACCCCTTGCCGATCTGGGTGAACGGGACCGCGTCAGGATCAAGGCGATCAGGGTCATAGCTGGCGTAGGCGCGGATGCGCGCGGGCTCGCCCTCCGCCGTTGGGCCATAGTAATCCGTCGCAATCAGCCGCGCTGGGCCATTGCCCCTGATTTGGAGCGACAGCTTCCAGCGCAGCTTGACCGACTGCCCGATCAGTGCGGTCAGCAATGCGGCTTCGGCAACCAGCGCCTCAATCGCCGGAGGATAGGCATGCTGTCGCAGCACCTGATCCAGCACGCCGTCAAGGCGCGCCACCCGGCCACGGATGCCGGACAGGTCAAGCTGAAAGGGCAGGACGGTATCGTCCCAGGCGAGTTTGGTTCCGAGAGTCATGGGGTTTCCTAAGGCTGCCAGTCTTGGCATATCGCGGCTATATAGGCAGGGCAACCACGGGTCCAAGGGGGCGCGATGATCAGACGTTACGGCGAGCCGGTGCGAACCGGGCAGCGATACACCCGCAGACCGGGGGTCTATGCGGTGCTTTTGCAAGGCGACAGCATCCTGGCAACCCATCAGTCCGCTCCGGTGCCAGAGTTCCAGTTGCCCGGCGGCGGCATTGACCGGGGCGAGCATGCGATTGCCGCCCTGCACCGCGAAGTGTTTGAGGAAACGGGCTGGAAAATCGCCGTCACCCGCCACATCGGAACCTTCCGGCGCTTTACCTACATGCCGGAATACGACCTTTGGGCCGAAAAGGTCTGCGCCGTCTTTCTTGCCCGACCAGTGCGGCGGCTGGGCCCGCCCGGCGAGCCGGGCCATACCGCAATCTGGCTGCCGGTAGTGCAAGCACTGCACCGCCTCGGAAATCCGGGAGACCGGGCCATGTTGGCCTCACTCTTCGCGTAGATAGTCGAGAAGAATGCCCGAGACGTCGTCGGGAAACGAATCAGTGCCCGCCTGATCGGCAAGATCCCAGATGATGGCCTCCAGCAGGGCCGGACCCTCCATCCCCGCAGAGCGCTGAAGGCTGCGGATCAATCCATCCTCGCCAAAATCCTGCCCTGAAGGAACCGGGCATTCGGTGATCCCATCCGACATCAGCAACAGCCGGTCACCCGGCCGCAGATCGAAAGTCACGCAATCATAGGTCGCTTCGGGAATCAGGCCGATCGGCAACCCCCCGCCGCCGATCGCGACAACCTCGCCGGTCTGGCGGATCAGCATCGGATGCGGGTGACCCGCCTGAACCAGACGGACCCGGCCGAGCGACAAATTCACTTCGGCATAGGCCAGGGTAAAGTATTGCTCAGCCTGAATTTCCTCCAACATCAGCCGGTTGAATCGTTCGGCAACCTGATCCGGCGGCAGCGCATCCTGCGCACCGTCTGGTCCTTTGTGGAATGCCAGGTTCTGTTCCGGCGACGATCCGGTCAGGAAACCGGCCAGCCGCGCGGTCATCATCGCCGAAGCTACACCGTGACCCGAAACATCAATCGAGTAGATTGCGATCCGGTCAGCATCAATCCGAAAGCTTCCGACCAGATCGCCACCAACGCGCCCTGAATTTCGCAACATCAGCGAGGCTTTTGCGGCGCCGTAGTCCCGGAACCTGTCGCGGATCAGGGTTTGCTGCAACTTGCGCGCCTCGATCAGATCGCGGTCCAGCGAATCATACAGCGCCTGAAGTTCCGTCAGTGTGCTGCTGATCACCCGGTTTTTGGCCAGAACCTCTGCCTGCATCGCCAGCATCCGCTCTCCGGCCCGCAGCCGGGCACGAAATTCACCGCTGCTGACGGGTTTGGTCAGAAATTCGTCCGCGCCGGCCTCAAGGCCATCAGCAATTTCGGTCTTTTCGGATTTCGACGTCAAAAGAATGAAGTAGCCGTAGTTTTCGCGCGAAAGTCCGCGAAACGCCCGGCAAAAGTCCAGCCCCGACAGCCCCGGCATCATCCAGTCGCTGATCACGATATCAAAGTTTTCGTTGGCACACAGGACCATCGCAGCGTCTGCGGTCGGTGATTCTGTCACGACGTAGCCCCAGCGGCGCAGCTGCATGGAAAGAATATGCCGCTGCGCCTTGCTGTCATCAACGACCAGAACGCGGGCCGAAGCCTTCGGCAGCAGCACTTTGATCGGGGCTATGCTCTTGTGGGCGTACAACGATCTGCCTTTCCTTTGGTCGTCCCCAACCCTGCTCAGCAAATCTTAAGGCTTGGTGAAACCTAAAATTGGCGAGGCTTGGCAGGGTCGTCGCTACGATTTGTTAAGTAGGGCTGAGCCACTCTGCCGGAGCCATGGGATTTGGGGACCAATGGGGCGGAGGGTGCGATGATTGACTGGAAGCGGGTCGAAGAACTGCGGGAAGAAATCGGCGAAGAAGACTTTGCCGAGGTCGCAGGGATGTTCCTTGAAGAGGCAGATCAAACAATCGGTGCGATGGGCCATGGACTGGCCGCCGACGAGGTGGGCGATCAGCTGCATTTCCTGAAGGGCAGCGCGTTGAACCTTGGCCTGTCTGATCTTGCGGCCGTCTGCCAGGACGGGGAACGACGCGCCGCCGCCGGTGAAGGTGCGCAAGTGAACCTTTCGCAGATTGCGGCAATCTATCACGCTTCGCGCGCCGCACTGATGAACGGGCTTGCCAGAGACAGCGCCGCCTAGATCAGGAACTCGGCAAGCGCGTCATCCGACGTGATGTCGCGATAGGCCAGGTCGGCGGCATCCATGCGGTCGGTAAAATGACGAAAGTTCTCGGCGTGCCGCGTCTCGATCCCGATCAGGACCGAACCGAAGTTGCGCGCCGATTTCTTCAGGTATTCAAACCGCGCGATATCGTCTTCGGGGCCAAGCATCATCAGAAACTCTCGCAGGGCGCCCGGGCGCTGCGGCATGCGCAGGATGAAATACTTCTTCAAGCCGGAATAGCGCTGCGCGCGCTCCTTCACCTCTGGCAACCGTTCGAAATCGAAATTGCCGCCGGATGTCACGCAAACCACCGTCTTGCCACGGATCTGATCTGCCAACTCTGGCAGGACATCGACCGACAGCGCGCCGGCGGGCTCCAGAACGATGCCTTCGATGTTCAGCATTTCCAGCATCGTCACGCAAATGCGGTCTTCCGGTGCAAGCAGGACGTGCTCCTGTTCGACCCAGCTCAGTCTGCTGTAGGTGGTGTCACCCAGACGCGCGACGGCGGCACCGTCGACAAAGCTGTTCACCCGCGGCAGCTTTACCGGGCCACCCTCACGCAGCGCCGCCATCAGGCTTGCGCCGCCCAACGGCTCGACAAACCGGAACTGGACCGACGGAGCCACGTCGCGCAGATAGCCCGTGACCCCCGAAGCAAGCCCGCCGCCGCCAACCGGCAGCACAACCAGATCGGGGGCGCGGCCAAGCTGATCAAGGATCTCTACCCCGACACTGGCCTGACCTTCGATCACATCGGGATCATCGAACGGCGACAGGAAATGCGCGCCCGTTTCGGCGCAGCGGGCCTGCGCTGCCGCAAGTGTCTGATCGAAATAGTCGCCCGTCAGTTCAATCTGAACATGCTCGCCACCGAAGGTGCGGGTCTTGTCAATCTTTTGCTGCGGCGTCGTCACGGGCATGAAAATCGTCCCGCGCACCCCGAAATGCCGGCAGGCAAAGGCAACCCCCTGCGCATGGTTTCCGGCGCTGGCGCAGACGAAATCACGCTGGCCCGGATTGGCGGCGCGCACCTTGCGCATTGCATTGAACGCGCCCCGCAGCTTGTAACTGCGCACCGGCGTCAGATCTTCGCGTTTCAGCCAGATATCAGCGTTGTAGCGCTGGGAAAGGTGGTCGTTTCGCTGCAGCGGAGTTTCAGGAAACAGCGCGCGCAGGGCTTGGGTCGTCGCCTTCGCCGCTAGATTGAAACCTGACATGACGCGCTTGTACCTTGGGTTTATGGGCGCCGCTACATTTCAGCCATGATCGGGGACTGCAGTCGGCGTCTTACGGTATCGCCAGCATTATCCGAGGAGAATCCCCAATGCACCTGAAACCTGTGACCGCCATTCTGGCAGCAGAGGCGTTGGTGACCAGTGCCGGAGGTGCAATCCTTGATGCCTGGATCAAGGGCGCAGTTCCCTCAGCGCTTCTTGCCGCACCGCGCGAAAAGCCGACACTCAGCGGGGAGGAAGCCGCCCTCGAATAGACCTGCGCCACGCGTAACGAAGTGGTTTGCGACCTCTTCCTTGCAGGCCGCCCGTGGCCCTTGCTGCGTTGGGAAAAACCCAATACACGCGGCGGAAATCCTAGCAGCAAGAGGCCCTTGATGTCCGCACCGAAGAAAGTCGTCCTCGCTTATTCTGGGGGTCTTGATACCTCGATCATCCTGAAGTGGTTGCAGACGGAATATGGCTGCGAGGTGGTTACATTCACCGCCGACCTCGGTCAGGGCGAAGAGCTGGAACCGGCGCGGCAGAAGGCGATCCTGATGGGGATCAAGCCGGAAAACATCCACATCGTCGACGTTCGCGAGGAATTCGTGCGCGACTTCGTGTTCCCGATGTTCCGCGCAAACGCGCTGTATGAGGGGCTGTATCTGCTGGGCACCTCGATCGCGCGGCCGCTGATTTCACAGCATCTGGTGCGGATTGCTGCCGAAACCGGGGCCGATGCGGTGGCGCACGGGGCAACCGGCAAGGGCAACGATCAGGTGCGGTTCGAGCTGTCTGCCTATGCGCTGAACCCGGCCATCCGGGTGATCGCACCTTGGCGAGAATGGGACCTGACCAGCCGGACGAAACTGCTGGAATTTGCCGAGGCGAACCAGATCCCGATTGCGAAAGACAAGCGGGGCGAGGCGCCGTTCTCGGTCGATGCGAACCTGTTGCACACCTCATCCGAGGGGAAGGTGCTGGAAGACCCGGGCGTGGAGCCGCCGCCCTATGTCTGGCAGCGGACGGTGGACCCTGAGGCAGCCCCGGATGCGCCTGAGATGGTGGAGATCGGGTTCGATCGCGGCGATGCCGTGTCGATCAACGGCGAGGCGATGAGCCCGGCGACGATCCTGACCCGGCTGAACGAGTTGGGCGGCAAGCATGGCGTCGGGCGGCTGGATCTGGTGGAGAACCGGTTCGTCGGCATGAAGTCGCGCGGAGCTTACGAGACGCCGGGCGGGACGATCCTGCTGGAAGCGCATCGCGGGATCGAGCAGATCACGCTGGATGCGGGGGCGGGGCATCTGAAGGACAGCATCATGCCGCGCTATGCCGAGCTGATCTACAACGGCTTCTGGTTCAGCCCGGAGCGGGAGATGCTGCAGGCACTGATCGACAAGTCGCAGGAGCATGTGACCGGGACGGTGCGGATCAAGCTGTACAAGGGGTCGGCGCGGACGGTGGCGCGGTGGTCGGATCATTCGCTGTATTCGGAAAAGCACGTCACCTTCGAGGAAGATGCCGGGGCCTATGATCAGAAGGACGCGGCGGGGTTCATCAAGCTGAACGCGCTGCGGCTGAAACTGATCGCGACCCGGAATGCGCGGGTCGCCAAAGGGTGATGTCCACGCGTGGACAAAATTCCATACGTTGAAAAGAAAGGGTTTTCCGGGCCGGATTTACCCTTTCTTAACACTCTCGCCGACTTTCCTTTCGGCCTCCATCAACTGGGTTGCTGGTCTGCATTTCGGTGAGACCTGGTGCTTTGTTCTGTGGAAGTACTTGAAGAGCAATTGAGGAAGCCAAAGTTCCGACTTCCTCAACGACTTTTGACTGTCTCAGGCGGCGGCGGCCTCCCGCATGGGAGTGTCCTTGGTCGACTTTACCAGATTGATCGCGGCGATAGCGTCAGTCCGGTTGTTGTACCCTTCGCCCGCATTCGCAATCTTCCGATTGTTTGCGGCGTAGAGGGTCCATCGCCAGTAGCCAGCAGTGTCCTTGTAGAGATAATAAAACATTATGCGCTCCTTTGATTTGCGCTTCTGACGTTAGTTCAGCCGAATGGGCTGAACGGTTCGAACGTCCGCGGCGTTTTCTCTTGACGGAAGCGCAAGGCCCATGTGAATCATGGGTTGTGTTGAAAAGCACTCCGTCCTACGCGACGGTTCTAGGCGCCCACGAGTTACAGCTCGTGGGCGCTGTCATGAATCCATAGAACAAAATGTGAGTCGAGTCGTTTCTTACAACTTGGCACAGCATTTTTTGCTTGAACCGTTGGTATACACACTATTTGGGGTCAATGGATACATGTAGTGGGGACGGAAACATCGGAAGGGTTTGGCAAATTTCTTAGGGTCTGAACTCGGTCCGGCCCTTCCAAAACACTTCCGCACCACAGGGTCGCGCCCTCCCTCGGGTGGGCGCTACAACGCTGGATATAGGCGCTTTATGGTTCCACCCATCCCACAGCAGTTCGGGTTGCGACGTTGCATTGCGCCCTCCCAAGGGGGAGGGAGGGCGCGGCCCGGCGGGCTTCGCCCTTGATTCCGGGCCAAGGCTGAAGGCGGCGAGATATAATCGCCCGTGTCAGAAAGCAGATAGGTTACGGATATGTCCGGGTCACCCCGGCAGCTTTGCCGTCATAGGTTCCGGTCATGCTCCACGCTTCGTCCCGGGTGCGGTAGCTGTAGGTCACCTCGCCCTGATGGCTGCCGGAAATGGTCAGGGCAAAGGTGACGCCGTCATCGGCCTCGTCCATCACGATTTCGGTGCCGGTGCCGGTGACTGCCAGGCCGGGCCAGAAGCTGCAATCCTTCAGCACATAGTCGGTGCCCCGGTCAGAGGCGCTTGCCATGACGGTTCCGCCCCGGTCGCAGCCGACGGTGACCGGGTTTTCGCCGTCCCAGTTGGCCAGCTCGATCATGGTCAGAAGTTCGGTGTCCACGGCCTGCGCGACGGCCAGTGGATCGGCCATCTGCGCCGGATCGGTCAAGGTCAGCGGCGTGTAGTCACCGACAAAATCCTGCTCGCACTGCTGTTCGCGTGCGATGGGCAGCTTGCCGTCGTAAAGCAGGTCCGCGACGATGCCGTCGGGGCAGGCAAGACCACGGCCCCAGATCACGTGCGGACCGCCCTTCATGAAGACGCCGTAGCTGTTTCGCGCGTTGTCCAGCACCGAATAGGCCATGGAAATCGGGGTGATCGGATCGCCGTCGCCGTTCAGCACCAGTGTCGGATAATCGCCCCCGGCGAAGGGGTCTGGCCGTTCCGGCGCGCCCTGATAGGGCCAGAAGGCGCAGGCCAGACGTTCGAGATAGTAGGATCGCAGCAATCGCGGGGCGTTCGGGGCAAGCGTGCGGGCTTCGTCGATGATCCGGGCGGCGCGGTCTTCGGGCGCGCCGGTGCCGCTGTCGTAGTCGGTGCAGGTGATGGCGTAATAGGCGGCACCGAACCAGCCGGGATCCTCGACGCCCACTTGCGTCTGCGGGTCGATATACATGTTGGAATAGCCAAGCTGCAGCATCGGCACCAGATTGCCCCGTTCAGCCGCCGCGAGGACGCGCAGAAATTCGGCCCGACCTTCGGGGCTGTACAGTGCGTAAAAGGCGTTCGCTTCCAGCAGACCCATGGTCAACGGGCGTTTCGCCATGGTGCCATCGGCCAGCACCAGATCAACCTCTATCGGACCGGTGTTCACCCGTGCCGTCAGATCATCAAAGACCACTGCGGCATCCCGCTGCATGTCTTTGGCGCAGCCGGGCAGGGTCGCGCAACTGGCAAGCGTGCGGTTCAGCAGGCTTTCGGCGGCCAGCGTATAGGCCCTGTAAAAGCCCTCGGCGCTGAGGTTCAGGTCAACCACGCCATCGACGATGACACCGCGCACCGAATCCGGGAATTTCGTGGCATAGTCCTGCACAAACTGGGTGCCGTAGCTTTCGCCGTAAAGCCAGACCTTCGGCGCGCCGATCGCCTGACGGAACAGTTCGCTGTCGCGGATCGCCTGATCGGTGTTCACAAGGCCGAGGAGATCGCCCGCATCCAGTTCAGCGGTGCAGTCGGCGACATAGGTCTTTGCGGCGCTAATCGCGGCCTCGGGTTTGTCCGGGCTGGCGTCAGACATGTCGAAAATGGCCTGTGCCTTGGGGCAGGACAGGCCATGCACCGGGCCGGTGCCGCGCTGATCGACAAAGACGATGTCCATGTTCTGCGCGAGGCTTTCGTCGAACGACGACAGATAGCTGTCCGCCGAGGCTAGGCCACTGCCGCCCGGACCGCCGACGAAGTAGAACAGGATGCCCTTGCTGTCTTCGGTGGCCAGACTGACGGCGAAAGTGATGTCCATTGTGACGGTCGGGTCGTTGGCGCGGTGGTCGCGCGGCACGGTCAGGGTGATGCAGGCGAAGTCCCCGGTTTCGCAGGGTTTTGCGCCAAGGGTTTGCAGGGCGTCGGCAAGGTCGGCCCTGGCGGCAGGGGCGGTCAGCGCAAGCGCTGCGGCGCAGAGAAGGGCGTGGCGCATGGTGCCTCCTGAAAGGTCAGAGCTTGTGAGTGGCGAGGCGATGATAGGCGGGCAGCGCCAGTTCCGCCAGTTCAAGGTAGGCTGGTGGCAGGTCGGGAAGCGGGCCTTCGGGGTCTTCAAAGCCGGTCGACTGGTGGACGGCGTTGTACCAGTGCGGCGCCCAGACGCCGTCATAGGGTTTGGGACCCTTGGTCCAGTGGAGCATGCGGTCGGTAAACGGGATGCCAAGCGCGGTGCACAAGGTGGTCAGCGACGCCCGGGGATTGACACGGATATCTTCGGCAGAAATGACGAGGGGAGCGTGGCCCAGACGGTCGGCAACCTGATCGAAAAGCGCGGCCTGCTGTAGAAAGCCGATGTCGGGAAGGGTGGGGGATTCGCGTTTGCGGGCGTAGCTGGCGATGACGCGGGCGGGGTGGCGGATCAGGAAGACGTTGGTGAGGTCGGCAAGGAAAGCACGGTCAAAGGCGGGGATCATGTGCATCGTCATGTGCTTTTGGTACCAGTGCGCCTTGCCATCGGGGTTTGGGCCGGTGCAGGCCGCCGCGACCGCCGCCGGATCGGTGCTTTGCGACGCGATGACGGCCTCGCGCATCGGGTGATCAAGGCCGGTGGCGGCAAGGTAGGCCGCGTAGAACGGCTCGTCGGTGACAGCGCAATCGCCGCGGGCGGCGAAGGCATACATCATGGCGGTGGACAGGTTCCGGGGGCCGGACCACATGGCGATTTTCATGGCAGTCGCTTGGCGGCCTGCGCATCCAGCGCGGTGTTGAGGCGGTCCGGTAGCCAGCGCTCGGCAAGGGCGGCGTGCAGAAGGGCGGCCTGTGATTTGGGGGCGAGGCCGCCGATGGGGGGATCGCGGTCGAGGTTGGTCGGAAAGGCATAGCCCTCGGCGCTGGCGGCAACCGCGCAGGCGATCTGGCCGGGGGTCAGGGTGCCGTCCGACTGTGCCGCGAGAAGGGCCGGATAGAGCGCCTTGGCCATGCCAGTGCGATCAATGGATTCCATTGCGCGACCGTAGGCGGAGGAAACCTGAAAGAGGTTGACCATCCGTTTGATGTGGGCGGAATGGTTGGTCCCTGCGGCGTGAAACAGCGCGGGCGAGAAGAATAGCATGTCACCTTTGGCTAGCGGCAGTTGCACGGCGTGGGTGTCGAAATAGGCGCGGAAGTCAGGCCGCGCGGTGGCCAGATACCCCGCCGGATACAGTTGACTGTAGGGCAGGAGCAGCGTGGGCCCGGCCTCGATCGGCGCGTCGACATGGGCGATGGCACCCTGCAGGGTCAGCATCGGCGACATCAGTTGCACATGGCGGGGATACCGCTGAACGTCGGCAGCAGACTGAAAGCCCAGGTGGTAATCGCGGTGCGGGGATTGCGCGGTGCCGCCGGGGTTCACCACGTTCAGTTGCGCGGTCATCTGGTAGAACGGCCCAAGCCAGGCTTCGCTGATCAGCGCCAGAAACGGGTTGGCGTAGTAGCGCGCGAAGTTTGCCGGATCGGCAAGGCAGTGCTTTTCAAGGCTGTTCCAGATCCGGTCATTGGCGCCCGGCTTGGCGAAATGGTCGCCACCGCCAGAGCCGCTGCGATTCTGTTCGGCAATCAGGTCGCGGAAGATATCAGAGGCGCGGTCGATCACCGCATGGTCGGGCTCTGCCGCTTTCAGGACGACGACGCCCGGTCCGTTTGCAAGCGCCTCGGCCCATTCGGCACGAAGCATCCGGGCGTTTTCGGGATCGGTGACCTGCGGCGCAAGGGCGGCGCAATCGTAGATCAGGACACCTTTGCTGACCTCGGCTGCCAGTGGGTAGTCGGCAAGACTGGTCTCTTGCGCGCACAGGTCGGCAAAGTCACCGACGTCACAGTCATCGGCCTGCAAATACACGCCGTTCAAGAGCGACATTGAACGATCCATCACTTGCATCTGGTGCCTCCTGAATTGACCGGTACACCTTCAACCGCCCACCAGCGCCTTGTAAAGACCGCGCAGCCGTTCGGTCATCGGGCCGATCTGGCCACTGCCGATGGTGCGGCCGTCAATCATGCCCACCGGCGTCTGTGCGCCGAAAGTGCCGGTCAGAAACGCCTCATCTGCGGAATAGGTGTCGACGAGGCTGAAGTTGCGTTCATGGACCGGGATGCCGTTGGCGCGACACAGGTCGATGACCTTCTGGCGGGTGATGCCGTTCATGCAGTAGTCGCCGGTGCTGGTCCAGACCGCGCCCTTGCGGACGATGAAGAAATTGCAGGCGTTGGTGGTGTTCACGAAGCCATGCACGTCCAGCATCAGCGCCTCGTCCGCGCCGGCCTTTTCAGCGGCAATGCAGGCGAGAATGCAGTTCAGCTTGGAGTGTGAGTTCAGCTTGGGGTCCTGCGTCATCGGCAACCCGCGCATGTGCGGTACGGTGGCGAGGCGGATCGGGCGGGGCAGTTTCTGGCGCGAGTGTTCCATGATGATCACCATGGTCGGGCCTTGCTGGCTGAGTTTGGGGTGCTGAAAGGGCCGGGTCTTGACGCCGCGCGTCACCATCAGGCGGGCGTGGGCGTCGGTGGTCATGCCGTTGGCGTGCTGGGTCTCATAGACGGCGGCGATGACCTCATCGCGGGTGCGGGCGATGTCGAGGTCGATGGCCTTGGCCGCCTCGAACAGCCGGTCGATATGTTCGTCAAGAAAGGTCCAGCGGTTGTTGTAAAGGCGGATACCTTCCCAGACCCCATCGCCCAGCATGAAGCCGGAATCATAGACCGAGACCAGTGCCTGAGCCTTGGGCACGACTTTTCCGTTGACCCAGATCAGGATCGCCTCGTTGCGCGCATCTTCTTCGGCCTGATGGGTTGAAACATTGTCGGTCATCGGCACCCCCGTTTTGGCCAAGCTAGGCCGGTAATGTTGCAAGGTGAAGGGGGCGGATCACCGTTTGGTGACCTCACGCGCCAGTGAGTGGACCGCAGGGGGCTGCGGCCTCAGGGTTCTGGGCGATGGAATGAGGAGCGGAACATGTGGAAACTGGCGATGGCGGTGCTGCTGGGCCTGACGGGTGCGGCGGCGGCGAAGACGGAAAAGGCCATCGTGGCGGGAGGCTGTTTCTGGTGCGTGGAATCGGATTTCGAGGCCGTGCCGGGGGTGAAGAACGTGGTGTCGGGCTATACCGGCGGCGCGTCGCAAAACCCGACTTATGATAACCACGAGGGGCATTACGAGGCGGTGGAGATCACCTTTGATAACGCGGTGATTTCCTACGGCGACTTGATGGCCAAATTCCTGCGGTCGGTCGATGTGCTGGACGCGGGTGGGCAGTTCTGCGACCGGGGGAATGCGTACCGGACGGCGATCTTCGTGGCGAACGACGCACAAAAGGCGGCTGCGCTGGCGGCTGTGGCGGATGCAGAGGCGGTGCTGGGGACGATCATCGCAACGCCGGTGAAGGCTGCGAAGACCTTCTGGGTGGCTGAAGACTACCATCAGGATTACTACAAGGGCACCGGGATCGTGCTGACGCGCGCAGGACCGAAGAAGCAATCCAACGCCTACAAGTTCTATCGCGAGGCCTGCGGGCGGGATGCACGGGTGAAAGCGGTCTGGGGCGGTCAGGCATTTTCGCACTAAGCTGGCGGCGAGCGGGGGTTTCACACCCCCGCACCCCCGTGGGATATTTTGGGGACAGATGAATGGGGGGCGTTCAGTACATCAGGAAGCCCCCGGAGACGTTGATCATCGCCCCGGTCATGTAGCGCGCCATGTCGGAGGCGAGGAAGACTGTCGCGCCGACGTGATCTTCTGGCAGGCCTAGGCGCTTCATCGGGATGGACTGGATCATGGCGTCGCGGTCGGATTCGGTCTGGCCGGGTGTTTGCAGCATTGGCGTATCGACAAGACCCGGCGCGACGGAGTTGACGCGGATGTTGAGCGGGGCCCAGGAGCGAGCCATGCCGCGGGTCATCGTGGTGATGGCACCTTTGGTGGCGTTGTAGACGACGGATCCGCCAAAACCGCCGGACATGGCGCCTTGCGACGAATAGTTGACCACTGAGCCGGGGGTCCCGGTATCGGCGAGGCGTCTGGCGAAGGCCTGGGTCAGGAAGAACAGCGCCTTGAGGTTGATGTCGTGCTGGGCGTCCCAGGCTTTCTCAGTGACGGTGAACAGGTCGGGGGTGCGCAGGATGATGCCTGCGACGTTGACGAGGGTGGTCGCGAGGCCGAGGTCTTGTTCAATTGCCCCGATCAGGGCGGGAAGTTGGGCGATCTGGCGCAGGTCGGCGCCGTAGCCTTTGTGCCGGGGCCCGATGCTGCGGGCGGTGGCATCGCAGGCGGATTGGTCGAGGTCGAGGATTGCAACCTTCGCGCCCGCCTCGGCGAAGCCTTCGGCTATGGCGCGGCCGATGGCACCCGTTGCGCCGGTGACGATGACGGTTTTGCCGGTGAGGCCCCAGTCGAGGTGGGTCATGTGTCCAGCCTTGCGGATTGGACCAGGTCTTCGTTGATCTGGATGCCGAGGCCGGGGCCTTCGGGCAGGTTGATCCAGCCGTCGGTGTGCCAGACTGGTTTGTCGACGAGATCGGATTGGGCGGGGCCGTAGACGGGTTGCAGCTCCAGTTCCTTGCAGGCGGGGCAGGCGAAGGACAGGGCTTGCGACGCGGCGGAGACGATGGCGGTGGAGAAGTTGTGGGCGTTGGCCTGCCGGCGATGGGCATGGCAGATTTCTGCCGCCTTCAGAAAGCCGGTGATGCCTTCGATACGACCGGGGTCAAGGCCGATCACGTCGACGGTTCCGGTGGTGACGATGCGTTCGACGCCCTTGTGGTTCCACTCTTTCTCGCCGTAGCCGATTTTCAGCGAGGTGGCAGCGCGCAGGGCTTTGTAGCCTTCGGGGTCGTGGTCGCCGAGGGGTTCTTCGAGCCAGTGGACCTGGTAGGGTTCAAAGGCGCGGGCGCGCTGAATGGCGGTGGGGACGTCCCAGAAGTTCTTGATGCCAAGGTCGATCATCAGACGCTTGTCGCCGATGGCTTCGCGAACGGTTTTCACGAAGGTGACGTCGCGGGTGTGGTCAAACCCCAGATGCGCGTCGCCGCGTTTGCCGAAGCCGATCTTGACGCCTTGCATGCCGCCCGCAAGGTAGCCCTGGATGTCTTCGGCCATGGCGGGGATCGAGGCTTTGGTGCCGTGGATCGAGGCTATGGCGGGCATCTTCTCATTGGCGGGGCCGCCGAGGAGGTCGAGCAGCGGGCGGTTCAGGACCTTGCCCTTCAGGTCCCACAGCGCGATGTCGATGCCGGAGATGGCAATGGACGCGATGCCCGCGCCGTTGCCGTACCACCAGCTGTGGTCCTTGAGCGCCATCCAGATGGCGTGGGTGTGGAGTTCGTCCTTGCCGATCACCAGTTCGGCCATCCCGTCCACCAAGGCCTTGGCGGCGCGGGAGGCCTCGGGGAAGTAGGTGCAGCATTCGCCCCAGCCAACCGCGCCGTCTTCAGTGGTGATTTTCACCAGGCAGACCGAGCGCAGCCGCGAATGGTCATTCGGTTCGGGGTAGGCAACCGGAATGGCTTCGATGCTGCGGACGGTCATCTTAGCCCTGCTCGCAGGTTTGTTTCTGCTGGCCGAGGCCTTCGATGCCCAGTTCCACCACGTCGCCAACCTTGAGGTAGCGCGGCGGTTTCATGCCATGGCCGACGCCGGGGGGCGTACCAGTGGAGATGATGTCGCCGGGGTGCAGGGTCATGAACTGCGACAGGTAGCTGACAAGGTGCGCCACGCCGTAGACCATCGTCTTGGTGGAGCCGTTCTGCGCCTTGTCGCCATTCACCGTCAGCCACATGCCAAGGTTCTGCGGTTCCGGCACTTCGTCAGGTGTCACCAGCCACGGGCCGGTCTGGCCGAAGTTGTCGCAGGATTTACCCTTAGTCCACTGGCCCGCGCGTTCCATCTGGAAGGCACGTTCGGAGACATCGTTGATCACGCAATAGCCCGCGACGTGGTTCAGGGCGTCGGCTTCGGTCACGTATTTCGCGGCTTTGCCGATCACGACGCCGAGTTCGACCTCCCAGTCGGTTTTCTGGGACGTGCGCGGGATCAGGATCGGGTCCGTCGGCCCACAGATCGCGGCGGTGGCCTTCATGAAGATCACCGGCTCTGGTGGCACCGCCATGCCGGATTCGGCGGCATGGTCGGCGTAGTTCAGACCGATGCAGATGAACTTTCCGGTGCCCGCGACGCAAGCGCCAAAGCGGGGGGTGCCGGGGACCAAGGGCAGCGTTGCCGGGTCGATGGATTTGAGGCGGTCAAGGTTGGTCAGCACCTCGCCCGCAAGATCACCGACCACGCCCGAAAGGTCGCGGATATTGCCGTCGGCATCCAGAAGGCCGGGTTTTTCCTGGCCGCGCGGGCCGTAGCGGAGGAGTTTCATCTGTTGGTCCTTCTGTCAGGCGGTCGAGCCGGGGATGGGTTTGCGCACGCCCTGCCCCGTCAAGGCACGGGTGATTTCGTCGGCGACAAGGCTTTGTAGCCGTTCCACCGCGACATCGGAATACCAAGCGGCATGCGGGCCGAGGAGGAGGTTCGGGGCGGAGCGCAGAGGGTTGTCGGCTGGGAGGGGCTCGGTCAGGAACACATCCAGCGCGGCCCCGGCGATGGTGCCTTGGGTCAGGGCATTTGCCAGCGCGGCCTCGTCGATCAGGTCGCCGCGGGCAGTGTTGACCAGCACGGCGGTGGGTTTCATCTGCGCAAGATTGGCGGTGTTGATGATGCCGGTGGTTTCCGGCGTCGCGGGAGCGTGGAGGGTCAGGGCGTCCGATGCCGCCAGAAGGCCGGGCAGATCGGTCAGTGTCAGGCGGGGGAACTGGCCGGTGAAGTAGGGGTCATGGGCCAGAAAGTGAAAGCCGAAGGGGGCAAGGCGGGCGGCCACCTCTTGCGCTATGCGGCCGAAACCGAGGAAGCCGATGGTGGTGTCGGCGAAGCTTTTCAGCGGCTTGGCAATGCCAACGGCGGCCCAGTCGCCTTTGCGGACGGACGCATCAAGGCCGGGGAGTTTGCGCAGGAGCGCGAGAATGGAGGCGGCGGTGTGATCGGCGACCTCGGCGGTGCAGTAGTCGGGAACGTAGGCGGCCTTGACGGCGTGATCGTTCAGGGCGGGGACGTCGAAGTTGTTGTAGCCGACACCGTAGCGGATGGCGGTGGCACCGGGTGCCATGCCTGCGATGGCTGCACGGGTCAGGGGGGCGAACTGGACGACGGCGACGTCGGCACCTTTTACCGCAGCGGCGACATCTTCGGCGGTCTTGCAGATGTGGCGTTCGAAGGTTGCGCCTGCGGCTTTGGCGGCGGCTTCCTCTTTGGCCACCTCGGGGAAGGTGGCGTCGGTGATGACGACCCGCTTCATTCCAGCGCCCTCAAGCCGACGGATTTGCGCAAATCCGGGTTTCGGACGTCGATTTCCTGCCCGGCCAGCGCATCGGCTTCGGGGGTGCAAAGCCATGCGATGGCCTTAGCGGGCTCATCGGCGGGCGCAAGGTTTTCGCGCGGGATTTTCGACACCGGGTTGATGCCGGACGCGCGGATGGAGCCTTGCATGTCGGTGTCCACCACGCCGGGGGCAAAGCCGAAGACGCGGATGCCTTGCGGGGCGTATTCTTCGTGAACGGCGCGCGTCAACATCGCCAGACCGGCCTTGCCACAGCAATACGCGCTCCAGCCTTCCATCGGGCGGTGGGCGGCGCCGGAAGACAGGTTGACGATGGTGCCGCCGCTGTTGGCGACCATGTGGCGCATCGCGGTTTGTGTGGCGTGGAAGGCGGCGGTCAGGTTGGTTTCGATATTCGCGCCCCAGTCTTCGGGCGAGATGTCGAGGATGCGGCCAATGGGGCCGATCACCCCGGCGTTGTTGATCAGGATGTCGAAGCCGTGGTCCAGCACCGTGGTCATCGCGACACGGTCGGTCATGTTGGCGTGGTGGCCGGTGGCTTTGACCTCGCCCAGATCACGCTGAGCGGCGGCGATGTTGGCGGCGGTGCGGGCGGTGAAATGCACGGTCGCGCCTGCATTGGCCAGCGCGCGAACGACTTCCAGCCCGATGCCGCGATTGCCGCCGGTGACGAGGGCGTTTTTGCCTGTGAGGGTCAATTGAGGCTCCATTGCTTGGGCAGCAGGAATGGGAATCCGGTGCGGCTGTCGATGTCGATCTGCATGATCGGGGCCATGGATTCGGACCATTTGGCGTTGATGGGATCGGTTTTCAGATAAGCGATGGTGGCTTGTAGATCGTCCGTCTCGAAGTAACCGAACAGCGTCAGGCCGTGGCGGAAGATGTGGTAGTTGCGGATGCCGGAGGCGCGCAGCGTCGCGTCCATTTCGGGCCAGAGGTCATCGTGGCGTTGCTTGTATTCCTCTTCGCAGCCGGGGCGGACGCCCAGAACCCATGCGTAGGATGGCATCTATGCCTCCGTCAGGTAGTCGTGCAGGATCACGCCCGGCACGAGGGTGAATGTGGCTTTCCAATAGAAACCGTCCAGCATTCCCAGAACCGGCAGGCGGTGCAGCGGGGCCTGCGCGTTGGGGCGCAGTTCCACGGTGCAGGGGCCGCGCCAGCATTCGGTCACCTGGACGTCGGCCAGTTGGCGCGAGGTAAGCTGGCGGATCGCGGGGGTGCCGTCGATGTGGTCGATGGCCTTGAGGTTCAGGTTGGTGGCGAAGGGGAAGATGGCGGACAGGTCAGTGATCTGCGCCGGGGTCTGTTTGTAGGGCATGGTGCCGGTCAGCACGTCGATGCCGTTGCGTTCAAGGCTGCCGACGATCAGATCAGAGCGGAATTCCAGTTTCGGGTTTCCGAGCTTCTTCGGCTGGCCGTGGGTTTCCCGGCCATGGGCGACGCCGATGTCAGAACTCAGGAACAGGTAGGGCGAGTAGGCCCCGGTGGCCTTGCCCGGAAGGTCGGCGCCGACCATCACGTTGACCTCGTGATAGGGGCCAAGCCAGTCGGTGTCGGTCATCTTGTAGACGTGGATCATCACCGTATCGCCGGTTGAGACCAGCGGTTCGGGCAGCAGCGCGCGGATCGCGGCGGGGTCTGTGCGGTAGGTGAGGGTCAGAATCTCGGCGTTGCGGAAGGTGAAGGGGAAGGGCGGCACCATCGGCGCATCAAGCGGGGTGGAAAAGCCCGGTTTGACGATATCCGCGCGGGTGGTGGGCCATTTCATCAGACGGACTCCGGTTTGCCGGAGGCGATGGAGCGGTACATCGCGTCCAGCGTTTCAACGGCACGTTGGCCAATCAGGCCGGGGGCTTCGTTGCAGGTGGCCGTGCCAAGGCAGATTTGCGCAAGGCGCTGGGTCGGCTCAACGCAGTCGTAAGCGCCCTGCCCTTTCGGGATATCGAGAACGGTATCGCGCCCGTCTTTGCGGCGCAGTTCCATGCGCTCACGCTCCACGTCGATCAGGAGCATGCCTTCACTGCCAAAGATGCGGATATCGACCTGATAGCCGCAGTGTTTTGGGACGGTAGAAGAACCCGACAGCACCGCCGTTGCGTTGCTGGCAAAGCGTAGGGTGGCGGCGTCGTACCAATCCACCCCGGCGGGGGATTTTCCGGCGATGGCGTAGACCTCGGCGGGGGCGTCATCGACCAGCGCATACATCAGGCCCAGCGCGTGGGACAGTTGGCCCCAGCCGTAGCCGCCGGCATTTGCGGGGTCGGCCCAAGTGCCGCGGTTGGGTTGGAACATGTGGTCTTTCGTCTCGACCAGACCCTGCCCGCCGAACAGGTCTTCGGTCGGGCTGGCCATCTGGCAGACGACATGGCGGACGGTGCCAATTTCCCCGGCGCGCATCAGGTCAGCAGCGGTGCGGGTGAAATCCTTGAAGTTCCAGCCGTAGGGCACGATGATCTGGAGGCCCTTTTCTGCCGCGTTAGAGAGGATTTCACGGGCTTGAACCGCGCTCGTCGCCATCGGTTTGTCGATCAGCACATGTGCGCCGGAGTTCAGCGCAGCCATGGCCTGTTCGTGGTGGACGGTATGGGGCGAGACGATGACGACGCCGTCAGGCTTCTCCACCGCCAGCAGCTCTCGGTAGTCGGAGTATCCCTTAGCGATGCCGAATTTGTCGGTGATGTCCTTTAGCGCCATCGGATCGCGGCGGTTCACCGCGACAAGATCCACCGTCGGGTCGGCCAGCAGCGAGGGGATGTAGACCTGCGCGCCCCACCATCCGGCACCAAGAACGGCGATACGGGCTTTACGCACCTGTCACCTCCCGCAAAGCATTGCGTACGTTGATCATGTGCTGGCGCATGGCGCGCTGGGCGGCGCTGGCGTCGCGCGCTTGCAGGGCGGCCAGGATGATCTGGTGATCTTCGATGGACTGGTGGCGGATCGACTTGCGCTTTTGAAACGCCTGACGACCCTGGTCGCCCAAGACTTGCAGCAGTTTGCCGAAGCGGGAGAGGAAGTCGTTGCCCGACGCCTCCAGGATGATCTTGTGAAACTCGACGTCAGTGTCGTGGAACAGTTCCAGATCCTCGGCGTCGGCAACCTGGGCCGCGACAAGGGTGGCCAGGCGGGCAAGGGCAGTATCGGTCAAGCGTTCGGCAGCGAGGCCTGCCAGCATCGGCTCGAAATGAATGCGGGCGTCGAACAGTTCGGCCATGTTCTGCGCGTTCAGTGAGACGAAGAAATCCAAGGGCGAGAGGAGTTCTTCGGCATTGAGTGCCGTCACGTAGACCCCGCCGCCATGACGGATTTCCAGCACGCCAAGGATGGAAAGGGCCCGCAGCGCCTCACGCACCGTGGGGCGGCTGACATCCAGTTGGTCGGCCAGATCGCGTTCGGAGGGCAGCTTGTCACCGGCGGCAAGGTGGCCGGCCTTGACCAGATCAAGGATGCGCTGGACCACCATTTCCGACACGGATTTCTTGCCAATGGGGTCGGAGAGGGTTTTCACCAACTGGAGCATGGGTGGTTTCATCGCATCTTTCCAATCAGGCGGCCGCCGGTTTCGCGGATGATCGGCACCATCACCGACAGGATCAGCAACAGCCCAAGCACGCCGGTCTGGATATGCCCGGTGATGTTTTCCAGCGCCATGCCGTTGCGCAGGGCCAGCACGATCAGGATGGCAAGGATGGTGCCCGACATGGTGCCCGCGCCGCCAAAGATGCTGACCCCGCCCAGAAGCACCATGGTGATGATGTCCAACTCAAATCCGTTGGCGATGTCGCCGCGTACCGCGCCGACGCGGGCGGCGTAGAGCAGGCCTGCGAGGGCGGCGATCAGCCCGGAGGCGATGAAGATCTTCGCCTTTACGGCGCGGACGTCTAGGCCGGAATACTCCGCCACGGCACGGTTTGCACCGATGAAATACACCTTTCGGCCAAAGGCGGTGCGTTGCAGGATCAGGAAGGCGAGCGCCGCGAAGACGGCAAACAGGATGATCGCGAGGGTGATCGGCCCGATCAGCCCTTGTTGGCCCAGCGTGTCGAACCATGCGGGAAAATCGCCGATACCGCGGTCTTCGACCAGCACACGGGCGAAACCCCGGAAGGCGATCATTGTGGCAAGAGTGACGACCAGCGACGGGATGCCGAAACCGACGATGAACAGCGCATTGAACGCGCCGCAAAGCGCGCCGATGGCGAGTGCGATGGCGACAGCGCCCCCGGCAGGGACGCCCGCCTGCACCAGCCAGCCAAAGGCGCAGGCAGCAAGGCCCATGACGGATGCGACGGACAGGTCAATCTCGCCGTTGATGATGATGAAGGTCATCACGAGGGCGACGATGATCTTTTCGACCGACAGCTGGAACATGTTGATCTGGTTGCCCGGCGTCAGGAACACCGGCGAATTCAGAGCGTTGACAGCGTAGATCAGGACCAAGACAGCGAAGAGAAGGCCTTCCCAACTGCGAAGGGCGGTCATGCGGAGCCTCCTTTCCGGTGAAGCAGGCGTCGCATCAGCAATGTGTCAGCGGCGACGGCGAGGAGGATCAGCAGGCCAAGGACCGCCTCGCGCCAGAATTCGGAGACCAGTTCCCAGCGGACGAGGGAGGTGTCGATCACGTCGATCAGCGCCGCGCCGATCAGCACGCCCAACAAATTGCCGGAACCGCCGAAGATGTTGACCCCGCCGACGACGACCGCGCCGACGGATTTCAGCTCAAGCCCCAGCCCCGCCACCACGGTAATGTTGCCGAAGCGGGACAGGAACATGAAGCCCGCAAGGCCCGCGAGCGCGCCGGACAGGACGAAGGCGAGGAAGATCGTGCGCCCGGCGTTGATGCCCGCGAAGGCGGCGGCGTCGGGGTTGGAGCCGATGGCGAAGAACGTCCGCCCGGCGCGGAAGCGGGTCAGGAAGATATGGGCGGCCAGGACGACGAGGATGGAGATGACGACAATCCAGCGGATCTGTAACTCGCCGAGGGTGAAGGCGTTCTGCGTGGCGAACTCGGTCAGCCAGGTTGGCAGGCGGTCGGTGGTGATCGAGGAGCCGTCCGAGGATTGCACGAGGATCGAACGGAACAGGGCGAGGGTAGCCAGTGTCACGATGATCGACGGCAGGTGGAATCGGGCGACGAGGAAACCGTTCAAGGCACCGAACAGCGCGCCGATGGCCATGGCGAGCAGGGGAACGAGGAGGGGGGGCAGGTCGGGGTAGGCGATCAGGATGCCGCCAGTGAAATACGCGCTGCAGCCGACGACCGATCCGATGGAAAGGTCGATGTTGCGGGTCAGGACCACGAAGGCCTGACCGACGGCGATCAGCGCGATGACGGCGACTGAGCCGGAGATGCGGTTGAACAGGCGGGCATTCAGGTAGCCGTCGATCTGGGAGGCGAAGAACAGGACGGTCGCGGCGAAGACCGCAAGCAGGACGAGGATGCGAAGGGTGCCAAGGGGAATGCGCATCAGGCGACCTCTGCGGCAACGGCGAGGCGCATGACCGATTCGTCGGTTGCGGCGTCACCGGTGAATTCCCCGACGATCCGGCCTTCGCGCATGACCAGGATGCGGTCGGCGAGGGACAGGACTTCGGGCAGGTCGGAAGAGATGATGATGATCGCGACACCCTCGGCGGCGAGGCTGCGCAGGATCTGGTGCACCTCGGCCTTGGCCCCCACGTCGATGCCGCGGGTGGGTTCATCGACGATCAGCAGGCGCGGTCTGGTGTTCAGCCATTTCGCCAGCATGACCTTTTGCTGGTTGCCGCCGGACAGGGTGCCAACGGGCACGGTCAGATTGGCAGCCTTGATGTTCAACTGTTTGCGGAAGGCCTGCGCATCCGTCAGCTCTCGCATCCGGTTCAGCCAGCCGAACGCGCCGGTGTATTTGGAGAGCATCGGCAGGGTGATGTTGGCGGTGATGCCTTCGGTCAGCGCAAGACCCAGCTTGCGGCGATCTTCGGAGACATAGGCGATGCCCAGCGATTGGGCCTGATTGGGGTTGGTGATGGTAACGGGCTGTCCGGCGATTTCCACGGTGCCCGCATCGGCGGGGGCCACGCCGAACAGGGCGAGACCCACATCGGTGCGCCGTGCGCCGACGAGACCGGAGAAGCAGAGGATTTCGCCCCGGTTGACGGTGAAGGACACGTCGCAGAAAGCGCCGGTTTTGGCAAGGTTAGAGACTGATAGAAGCGTCTCACCTGTATCTTTGGACGGCTCGCGGGCAAAGCGTCCTGCCATGTCACGCCCGACCATTTCCGCGATCATCGAGGCTTGGGTCACCTCACTGACCGGCCGGGTAGAGATGTGCTTGCCGTCGCGCATGACGGTGACCGTATCGGCAAGGGCGAAAATTTCCTCCAGCCGGTGCGAAATATAAAGGACGGCCACACCCTGATCCCGCAAGGAACGGGCGATGCCGAACAAGCGTTTGACCTCATGGTCCGACAGCGAGGCGGAGGGTTCGTCCATGATCAACACGCGGACATTCAGCGAGATTGCGCGCGCAATTTCCACCGTCTGCTGTTCGGCGAGGGTCAGTTCGGCGGCGGCGCGGCGGGGGTCGAGCGTCACACCAAGCCGGGCGATCATCGTGGCGGCCTCGGCATTCAGGGTGGTCCAGTTGATCAGGGTCGGGCGGTTCTGGTGGCTGATGAAGATGTTCTCGGCCACGGAAAGATCGGGGAACACCATCGGTTCCTGATAGATCGCGGCAATGCCTGCGCGCTGGGCGTCAGCGGTGCCGCGAAAGGTGACAGGCTGGCCATCCACCAGAATCTCGCCGGTGTCAGGTTGATGAATCCCGGTCATCGTCTTGATCAGTGTCGATTTCCCGGCCCCATTTTCACCGACAAGCGCGTGAATGCTGCCCGGCTTGAGCGTCAGCGAAAAGCCGGACAGCGCTGCCGTGCCACCAAAGCTTTTGGAGATGTTGCGCATTTCAAGGACGGGGGGCATTGCGGGAACCTTCAGGGTAAGGGAGGCCAGCCCCCGGGAGCGGGAGAGCTGGCCATCAGGTCGCGGCGAAGATCAGTTCGCGGCGGCTTCGACGTTGTCTTTGTTGTAGACGGTGAACGGCCCCATCAGGATGCGCTTGGAACCGGCGCGGCCCGGATCTTCCTCGATGGTGAAGTCACCCATGCGACCAGCGGTGAAAGCCTCACCAACAGCGCCCGTGATCTTGCCGGTCGCCAGCATGTAAGAGGTGTAGTACGTCAGGTAGCCCAGATCGACGAAGGACCACAGCGCGAATTCGGGCGCGCAACCGTTCATCGTGTAGCTGACCATTTCGGCTGGAAGACCAAGGCCGGACACCTTGACCTTGTCGCACAGCCCTTCGTCTTGCATCGCCTTGGCCGATGCCTGAATGCCAACGGTGGTGGGCGACATGATCAGCTTCAGGTTCGGGTGGCTCACGACCAGCGCCAGCGCCCGCTTGGAGCTGACTTCGGACTGGTCATCGCCGTAGACGGTATCGACCAGCTTGATCCCCGCGTATTTCGGATCCTTCAGCGCCTCTTCCATCGCCGCGATCCAGGCGTTCTGGTTTGCTGCGTCGGGCGTGGCGGACAGAACGGCAAATTCGCCTTCGCCACCCATGATCGACAGGGCCATGTCGGCCATCACGACGCCGATGGAGCCGAAATCGACCTGTGCCACGAAGACCGTTTCGCCCTTGCCCGACGGGATCGGGCTGTCCCAGGTGACGATCTTGGTGCCAGCGGCCTGTGCCGCCTCGGCCGCCGGGGCGATCTGGTCACCGGCGTTGTTGGACAGCATGACGACGGCCTGACCCTGCGACCCGGCGGTTGTCACGATCTCGATCTGGCCCGCGACGGAGTTTTCAGGTGTCGGACCGGTGTACAGCAGGGTGCCGGTGTTGCCAAGTTCGGCATGCGCCTCTTCGGCGCCACGGTTGGCCTGATCGAAGGGCAGGATGCCAAGGAACTTGGGCAGGAGAACCATATTCGCCGCGCCGCCCTTTTCGGCGGTGACCGCCTGTGCGCTGGCCTGAGCGCCGAAGAGGGCAGCGCAGAGGGCAATGGTGGAAACTGTCAGATGCTTCATGGAAAGTCGTCCTCCCTTGGTTTGTTTATGAGAACCGGACAGGCTCCTCGGCTCCGATTGCGCGGATATTGGCCTGACCACTTTTCGATTTGCAACGGTTTTTTCCGGGATTTTCCGCCGCGCTGCGGCATTGCGGGGGCAGAAATCGGTGATTATGCTTGCTTTGTGGGCATGGCGCGAACAGACTTCCTGAATTGGTAAGGCCACTTAAGGGAAGGAATCTGCGACATGAAGCTTTCGGTGACATCCTGGTCTTTCCCGGCGTGCACGCTGTCCGAGGCCTGGGGGATCGCGCGGGCGCTGGGCTTTGGGGCGATGGATCTGGGGCTTTTGCACGGCGCGGCGCTGGACCGGGAGCGAATCATTGTGGATCCGGAGGGTGCGGCGGGCGATCTGGGCGGGATTGCCGTCTCGAACCTGTACTGGCTGTTCGGGGCGGATATCGTGGAGAACGCGGTCAGCGATCCGGCGGCAAAGGTGCGCAACGAGGCCGAATTTGTGCAGGTCTGCCGGTTTGCGCGGGCGGCGGGGTGCCCGACGATTTTCGTGCTGCCGGGGGTCACGGGACCGGGGGCGTTTGAGGCGGCGGCGGCAGGATTCCGGGGATTGGTGGCGGTGGCAGCGGCGCACGGGGTGATGTTGACCACCGAGCCGCATGTCGGTGGGGTGCTTGCGTCGCCCGCCGAGACGCTGCGGATGCTGGCGGCGGTGCCGGGGCTGAAGCTGGCGCTGGATTACGCGCATTTCATCTGTATGGGATTCCGGCAGGATGAGATTGATCCGCTGGCCCCTTACGCCGGACATGTTCACATGCGGCAGGCGCGGCCGGGCGCGTTGCAGGCGAAATGGGGCGAAGGGGTGCTGGATTTCACAGCGATAGTCGGGGTGCTGCGAAAGGCGGGATATGAGGGCTATCTGGCGGTGGAATATGTGCACCAAAGCTACATGAATACGCTTTTTGATGACGTTCTGACAGAAACGGTAAGGATGAGGGATCATTTGCGCCGTTGCGGCGTTATGGAATGAAGCCGCGCTACGCCATCGTGTCTTGACCCTGCGCACGCCGGGGACGAGGGTTGCGCCGCAAGCAGGGGGATGGGTGTGGCGCACAAAGTGGCTTTGGTCGGACTGATCCTGCTGATGTCCTGCGCGCCGCGCGGGGAGTTCACCGCTGCCCCGACGGACCTGGGCACGTCCGTGCCCGAGGCGATCTTTGTCGGCACCTCGCGGCAGGCGGGCGAGGGCGGCTTTACGCGCGACCGGGCCGATGTCGCCAGTTTCGTGCGCTATGACATCTCGATCCCGGCCGAACGGGAACCGGGCGAGGTCAACTGGCCGCCACGCACCCGCAAGCCAGACCCCAACAAAGACTTCCTGACCCTGTCGGAAACCCGTTTTGACGCGCCGGAGGCGTTTCGGGGGGCGCTGCGCAAGGCGATGGACCTGCGCGGCCAGACCGATGCCGTGGTCTATGTGCACGGGTTCAATAATACGATGGCCGAAGGCGTCTACCGGGTGGCGCAGATGCATCATGATCTGAAGGTGCCCGGGGTGGCGATCCACTATGCCTGGGCGTCGCGCGGATCGGCACTTGGCTATGTCTATGACCGGGATTCGGCGATGTTCGGCCGGACTGGATTCGAGAACCTGCTGAATCAGGTGGCCAGTTCGGGCGCAGGAGACATCGTGATCGTGGCGCATTCGATGGGGGCGTCGCTGACGATGGAGGGTCTGCGGCAAATGGCGCTGCGGGGAAACTCGAAGGTGATGTCGCGGATCAAGGGGGTGGTGCTGATCTCTCCCGATCTGGATGTGGACGTATTCCGGTCGCTGGCGTTGGATATTGGTGTCTTGCCGCAGCCGTTCGTGATCTTCGGCAGCAGCAAGGATCGGGTGTTGAGCCTGTCGGCAACGATTTCGGGCTCAGAGGAGCGGTTGGGCAATCTGGACGACCTATCAAAGATTGCCGATCTGAAGGTGACCTACTACGACACAGCGGCCTTTGATGTTGGGGCGGGGCATTTCAATGCGGGAACCTCGCCGGCGGTGTTGAGTCTGTTCAGCGGAATCCTTGGCATTGACGCGGCGTTCCGGTCGGACGCGCGGTCGCGGGTCGGGTTGTTTCATGGACTGGTGCTGACGGTGCGCAACGCGACGGAGATCGTGCTGGCCCCGGTGGGCGCAATCGGCGAGCGGCGGGGGAAGTAGCGGTCCGCTCCGGTTTGCTGCATCGGCCCCGGAGGGTTTCACACCCTCCGGTCCACCCGAGGGAAATTTCGAAAGGAGCAAAGCACATTCCAGAGGTTCAGCGCCGCCTGAGGTAGACGTAATACGCCCCCGATCCGCCGTGTTTCAGGTGGGCTTCGGTGACTTGCAGGACGGCGGGGGCGAGCGGTGAAAGCCGCAGCCAGCTTGGCACCTGATGGCGAAGGGCGCCCGTGCGCTGCGGGATTGGGCCAGTGTCCGCGCCGCGTTTGCCTTTGCCGGTAATAACCAGAACCAGCCGGAGCCCGGCGCTTTGGGCGTTCAGGATGAAGCGGATCAGTTCGGGGTGCGCTTCGGCCAGGGTCATGCCGTGCAGGTCGATACGGGCTTCTGGGGCAAGTTTGCCGCGGGTCATCTTGCCGTGGATTTTGGCATCCATCTGCAGGGGCGCGGCGGTCAGCATCTGTGGGAGCGAGGGGGCTAGATCGTGGCGTTCAGGCCTTCGTGTCTTTTCGCCAAGGATGAAAGGCGACAGGCGCGGCTTTGCGTGGGTCAGCGGCGGCGCAGCGGGGGGCGCGGGGTCCACCGGTTTGTGGAAGATCGGGTGGTCGTGCAGCGGGCGGGCGGTTCGGGCGACGGTGCGCCAAAGCTCTTCCTCCTCGGGGCGAAGGGTGCGGCGACGAGCCATTCGGATCAGTCTTCGGACAGCATGGCATAGGCGCGGTCGATGGGAAGAAGCAGGATCATCCGGCCGCCGTCCTTGACCGTTCCGGCGGCGTCGCCCGCGCCATCGCCGGTGCCGTAGAAGATGTCAGCGCGCTGGAGGCCCTTGATCGCCCCGCCGGTATCCTGCGCCACCATCAGGCGGCGGATCGGGCGGTTGCCGTCCTTTTCGATCCAGATCGGCGCGCCAAGCGTGGTGAACTTCGGGTCAACCGCCACAGAGCGGAGTGTGGTGATCGACCGGCCCATGGCGCCAATCGGGCCATCATCGGCCTTGAGCGTGGCAATCTTGCGGAAGAAAACATAGGAGGGGTTGGTGTTCATCAGGTCGCGCCCGGCGGCGGGGTTGTTACGAACCCAAGCGCGGATTTCCTGGGCGGAGACCTGATCCATCGTATGCGAGCCGCGGCGCACCATTTCCTGACCGATGGAGCGGTAGGGCTGGCCGTTGGCCCCGGCGTAGCCGACACGGACCACAGTTCCGTCGGTCATCCGGATGCGGCCAGAGCCTTGCACTTGCAGGAAATACACGTCGATCGGATCATCGAGCCAGGCCAGTTCCAGTCTGCGCCCTGCCAGAACGCCACTGCCGTCGATGGCGGCACGGCTATGGTATTGGGTGCCTTCGGCCAGTTCGGGGGGGCGGCGATAGATCGGATACTGAAAGGGCCCGCCACGGGTGGGAGAGCCGTCAAGCTCGGGTTCGAAGTAACCGGTGAACAGGGCGGGCGGGGTGCCGATGATGACAGGCTTAAAGAAAAGCTCGAAAAAGCTGCGGGCGGAGGTATCGTCTTGCGGCGTGTCGGCGGCAAGTGCGCAAATCGGGCGCCAGTCGGGGGCGTCGATCAGATCGCAGGTGCGCAGGAAGGCTATCAGCGCTTCAGCGTGGCGGTCATCGTGCCAGCCGTCCAGCTGTTCGAAATCCAGCACCTGCGCAGCCAGAGGGGCGGCCATCAGCGCCGCCAGCAGGCCGAGGATGCGGAAGGAGGCGCGCATCCCAACGGGTCAGTCGCCGGTGGCCACAAGTTGCCAGTTCGGATCACCCTCACCCATGTGGCGGGCGAAGGTCCAGATGTCGCGCTGGCGTTTGATCTCTTTCGTGCTGCCTTCGACGATCTCGCCGGCTTTGTTGCGAACGACATAGGTCTGTTCGCCGACGAAGCGGACCGAGATTTCAGCCATCCCGCTGTCACGGTTGAAAGTGGCGTCCTGCAGGGCAAGTTCCTTCATGCCCACGAAATTCGCCTCGACCGTCAAGCCGGACTTTTCGCGCACGTCAATGGCTTCGGCGAAGGTTGCCTCGACGTCGTCGGACAGGAAGGGGCGGATGCGGTCCAGTTCGCCCTTCTCGAAGGCCATCAGGATCATCTCGTACGCGCCGCGCGCACCTTCAAGGAAAGGCGTGACGGCAAAACCCGGCTCGGCCTGCTTCATCGCGGACAGGGCTTTGGCCACGGGGGTGCCGTCGGCGACGTGGTCAGTGATGTCGCGGTCGGGGCCGCCTTCGATGACGTCGAAGTTGCGCTTGACCTGCGGGCGGACGTCTTCCAGCGGGACCGGCGGCTTTTCAAAGCCGTCGCGGGTGCCCAGCACCGAGCGCAGTTTCAGGATCAGGAAAATGGCGATCCCGGCCAGCACAAGGAGTTGGATCAGGGACGAGTTCATCGGGAACCTCTGGGGGGTTATTGCATGGGTTGGCGGACACGCCATTGCCCCTTATGTAGGGCGGGCCTCGGGCGAAGTCTACCGACGGGGGGCACACGAAAGGTTATGGAGGCGAACGATGTGGATTTTTATGCTGATCCTGGCGGTGCCGCTGGTCGAAATCGGGCTGTTTGTGACGCTGGGGGGGGCGATCGGGCTGTGGCCGACCCTGGCGTGGGTGCTGATTTCGGCGGCGCTGGGGTTATTTATCCTGAAGCGGGTGGCGCTGTCGGGCGCCGTGTCGCTGAGCCGTGACATGCACGAGATGCGCGACCCGTTGTCGCCTCTGGCGCATCGGGTGATGCTGGTGATGGCGGCGGGGCTGCTGCTGCTGCCGGGATTCTTTACCGATGCTTTGGGGTTGTTGCTGTTGCTGAAGCCGGTGCGATTGGGCGTCATCGCGCTGATCTCGCGGCGGATCAAGGTGGCGACCGGTGCCACACCTACCAGCGTCGATGTGATCGAGGGCGACTGGAGCGAGGTGAAGAATGACGGCTTGCCGCCGCGTCGTGATCAGGGGTCAGGCTGGACACGGCATTGAGGGCGATGCCGTGACCTGCTAGGAACGCCGCAAATTCGTGAGGAGAGTGCGAGATGGCCGAGGAAACCATGGTGGGCAACGGGGCAGCGGCCACGGCGGCAGCCCCGCCACAGATCAAGATGCAGGTGCTGGCGCAGTATATCCGCGACCTGTCGTTCGAGAATGTGGTGGTGCAAAAGGGCCTGAGCGGCGCGGAAGTGCAGCCGGACATTCAGGTGGCGGTCAGCCTTGATGCGCGCAAGCGGACGGTGGCGAACCAGTACGAGGTGATCACCAAGTTCAAAGTGACCTCGAAAAACAAGGTCAACGGCGAGACCCTGTTCCTGCTGGAGCTGGAGTATGGTGGGACGTTCCACATCGAAGGTGTAGCGGATGACCAGATTCACCCGTTCCTGCTTATCGAATGCCCGCGGATGTTGTTCCCGTTCGTGCGCCGGATCATTTCGGACGTGACGCGCGACGGCGGGTTCCCATCGTTGAACGTGGACACGGTGGATTTCATGGCGCTGTACCGGCAGGAACTGGCGCGACGGGCGCAAGCGCAGGCCGCAGCGCCGGTAACGCAGCCGAACTGAGGGCTTTAACGGATGAAAGCCGGTCCTTCGGGGCCGGCTTTTGTTTTTGTAGGGACGATGGGCAGATTGCCCATCCTACTCAGCGTTTGGTCCAGATGGCGGCAGCGCCGAGTTTGGCTATGAAAGTGGCGTGCGCTGCGGATTCTTCGGCGGTGATCCGGGGGGGCAGCGGGGTGGGGCGCGGCTTTGGCCGCCAGCCGGTGCCGTTGGCCGCATCATCGCGCGATTGCGCCTGTGCGGCGGTGTTCAGGGCGAAATCGGGCTGTCGGCCGCCGACCAGCTCCAGATAGACCTCGGCAAGAATTTCGCTGTCCAGCAACGCGCCGTGCTTTTCGCGCATCGAATTGTTCACGCCGAAACGTCGGCACAGCGCATCCAGCGATGCCGGGGAGCCGGGAAATTTCTGCCGGGCAATCAGCAGGGTATCGGTCGCGCGGGCGAAGGGGATCGTGGGCAGACCGGCGCGGTCCAGTTCGTGGTTGAGGAATTTCATGTCGAAGGCGGCGTTGTGAATCACCAGCTGGGCGTCTGCGATGAAGTCAAGGAAGGCCTGGCCGATGGAGGCGAACAGCGGCTTGTCGCGCAGGAAGTCATCACCAAGGCCGTGCACCTCGAACGCCTCTTTCGGCATCATCCGTTCGGGGTTGATGTACTGGTGATACGTTCGGCCGGTGGGAAGGTGGTTGAACAATTCAACCGCACCGATCTCGACGATGCGGTGGCCTTCGGTCGGTTCAAACCCGGTGGTTTCGGTGTCAAGGACGATTTCACGCATGAGGGGACCGGATGTAGGAGAGGAGCGCACGGACATAGGCGCGGGCGCTGTCTTCGCTGAGGGTTTCAAGGATGTGGGTAGCGCGGGCGCGCTTTTCGGCGTCGGGCATCTGGCGTGCAAGGATCAGCTGGAACTGCGCTTCGGTCATGCCGGGGCGGGCAAGGACGCGCTGGCGTTGCAGCGGAGCAGGGGCGGTAACCAGAAGGGTGGCGTCAAGCGCGGCTTCGGTGCCCTTTTCGAACAGCAGCGGGATGTCGAGGACGACGATATCGGCGGTGGCATTGATCAGAAAGGCGTCGCGGTCGGCGGCAACAAGCGGGTGAACCACGGCTTCGATCTGCGCCAGTGCGGCGGGATCGGCAGCGATCCAGGATTTCAGGGCGATGCGGTCGATGCTGTGATTGACCAGTGCGGCGGGATACAGCGCGCCCAGCGGGGCAGTTGCGCCACCGCCGGGTGCATAAAGCCGGTGGACGGCGACGTCAGCATCCCAGACGGGGATGCCTTCGGCGGCGAACAAAGCGGCAGTGGTGCTTTTGCCCATGCCGATGGAGCCGGTGAGGCCAAGCCGGAACGTCATGCCTGAAGCACGGCCTTGCGGGTCGCGTCATCCACTTCGGGGCGATGACCGAACCAGCGTTCAAATCCGGGGGCGGCCTGATGCAAGAGCATGCCCAGACCGTCGACAGCCGTGCAACCCATCGCCTCGGCTTCGATCAGAAGCTGCGTTTTCAATGGGGTATAGACCAGATCGGTCACCAGCGCGCGCGCCGACAAGGCATCGAGAGGGACGCGGAAATCGGGCTTGCCGGTCATCCCCAGAGAGGTGGTGTTGACCACGGTTGCGGCGCCTTCGAGGATGTTGCCGGCCTGCACCCATTCGTAAACCACAACCTTGGCGCCAAAGTCCGAGCGCAGGGCCTCGGCGCGGGGCCGGGTGCGGTTGGCGAGGCGAATTTCGGGCACGCCCACCTCGATCAGCGCGGCGATGACGGCGCGGGCGGCCCCGCCTGCCCCCAGCACGACGGCCGGGCCGGACGCAGGCACCCAGTGCGGGGCATTCTGGCGCAGGTTGGCGATGAAGCCGGAGCCGTCGGTGTTGTCGGCGTGGATTTTGCCGTCCTTGCGGAAGATCAGGGTATTCGCCGCCCCGATCAATGCGGCGCGGTCGGTAATGATGTCGGCGACGTGCAGGATTGCCTCTTTGTGCGGGATCGTCACGTTGAGGCCGACAAAGCCGAGGCGCGGCAGGGTGCGGACGAGATCGCCGAGGTCGACTGGCGCGATGTCGATCGGGATATAGTGGCCCTTCAGGCCGTAGCGGCGCAGCCAGTAGCCGTGCAGCGCGGGGCTGCGGCTGTGGGCGATGGGGTGGCCAATGACACCGGCGAGCGGGATGCGGGGATGGTCGGTCATCTTGCGATCATGCCCCGAGTTCCAAGCCATGCCAACAGCGGCA
>JANOQT010000043.1:0-7464 GCA_031415015.1 Paracoccaceae bacterium | reverse complement strand
CGCAACGAAATGACACTGACTCGTCGCTCGTCTAGCGTCACGATCCCGGGCGCACGCAATATGGCGACCAGTGGTGCCAGAACGGCCTCCGTGGTCCGCACTCCCGTGCGCTGCAACTTGCCGGGAGAGACCGTGACCGACCCGTCGTCACTGCTCTCGCCGTCGTAAACCGGGATGTAGTCCATCCCCATCGAATCCTGCTTCGGCACCGGCGAGGTGTCGGGCAGTCCCATCGGATTTCGGTAGTAAAGAACGCGCCGGTCGCCCGCGGTCTCAGGTTCGGGCACAGCTACCGGATCGAAAGTCACATCCTCGCTGGCGAAGACCGGCAGGAAGGATCGACCATCCGAGGTCGAAACTTCGACCGCCGACCACTCAGGCAGTCCCTCCGGGTGGCGCCAGTAGATGACCGGTCCGGTTGCGTCCGGCCCCGGCATGGCGACTGCCCCTTGGCCCGCAAGCATGGCGATCTGCATTTCCGCGAGATCCCGCAGGCCGGAGAGGGTGATGCCACCCTCTCCGGCCCTGAGGCCAGCCCAGCCAGCACCTACGGCGACAAGCGTGATCGCCACCAGTTTACCGAGGGCGCTCATGGCACTGCTTTCAGCTCGATCTGGGCTTCAACCGTCTCCTCTTCGCCCTGCACCTTGGCGGCAATCGAAAAACGCCAGCCGCCGGCCATGGTGATATCTGTCGCAAAGCGGTAGTTGCCCGGCGTCTCCGCAGGCATGGTGGTGACGGGCGAGGTCATCGTCTCCATGCCATCGGGGGCCATGTCCATGCGGGTGGCAAAGATCACGGCACCCTCGACGGGGGTGCCAGTGCGTAGGTTGGTCAGGCTGACCTCGACAATCGCGCCTGACCCGACGCGATGATCAGTGGATACCAGTTCAAAACGGAAGTCTTCAGCGCCGCCATAGGCAGTCGTGGAAGACAGGGCAAGCGCCAGCGCGGCGCAACGAATGCGGGAAAAACGCATCTTGGGGACCTCATGAGGATTGAAAGGAACGACAGGTGCCGGAGCCAGAGGCCCGGACATCATTTGCATCGGCCTCGTGTCGAAACACGCAGGCGTCAGATGCGCGGAGGTCGTTTCAATCCTTCTGGTCGCAGGCCATCGCCTGACCAGGGTGGGTCCGGATATCCGATCCCGGAAATCAGTGCCGCGAAAACACCGGTGTCTACCAAGGGTGCCGGCAAGACACTTGTGCTGACAGCACAGCGCAGCATCGCAATGCAGGCCAGTTCGCAAGACGGGACATCAGGGCAATCATCGGCACAGCAGGGCATCGCGGCCATGGCGATTTCGTTGGTTAGTGCGGAAGCAGGTTGCGACGTGGCCGAGACGAGCACCGCCACGGTCAGGAATAGGGCAAGGAAAAGGCGCAGGACTGCTCGCATCGTTGTTTTGTGTTGGATTTAAGCGGCGAGATCAAGTCGCATCGCCGTGAGCGCCGGAATCTCTCGCGACGCTTGCGGCCACATTACTCGCCTTACAACGCCGCTTCCTGCCCGCCGTGGTGGTCGTGAGCACAGTTGGCATGGTCGCCCAGAACCTCGATTACCCGGCAATCCGCAATCGTGCCGTGGGCGCATTGCACTATCATCCGCTCTAGTTCTGTCTCGAGCGCCTTCAGCCTTGCAAGCCGGGCACGAACGGCCAGAAGTTGGGCTTTTGCGATGGTATCGGCTGCCGCGCAGGGCTGATCGGGGCTGTCTTGCAGACTGAGGAGGTCACGGATCGCCTCCAGCGGAAAGCCTAACTCGCGGGCGTGACGTATGAAACTCAGCCGATCCAGTGTGCGTCGGGCATAGAGTCTTTGGTTGCCGGAACTCCGGTCCGGCTCTGGCAAGAGGCCGATCTGCTCGTAATAGCGGATCGTTGGCACCTTGACGCCGGCCGCATCTCCCAGTTTTCCGATGGTCAGCACAGAAATACCTCTTGAAGCTATAGCTGCTAGAGACTTTATGTTCCCGAATCAATAATGGCAACTGCCCCGGTTCGGGCGGGGGAGCAATCATGTCTGACAAGAAAACCGCTACTGCAGGCGCCACAGGTGCCACCACGGTCGAATGGACCGTGACCGGAATGGATTGCGCGTCCTGCGCGACGAAGATCAAGAATGCAGTCGGGCGCCTGCCGGGGGTCAGCGACGTGAACGTCGCAATCATGGCAGAGCGGCTAAAGCTGACGCTGGCGGAGGGCGGCGCGTCCCGCGACAAGATCGAAGGCACGGTGCGAGCGCTTGGCTATGAGATCGCACCGCGCAAGGAAGGGGCGAAGAAGGATTTCGTGCTGCCAGGCGAGGTGCCCGAGGACGATCACGACCAAGCCGATGGCCACGACCACGGCCCCAAGACTGCCAACGCCAATGTTAGCAGCACCGCTGGCGTGGGGTCTGCGAAATCAGCCAGCCACGACGACAGCGGCCACGGCAGTCCCGGCCATGTGCATGACGACCCCGCCGACCGGGGAAAGTCTTGGTATCTGACCAGCAAGGGCAAATTGGTCATCTTCACCGCAATTCTGCTGGGTGCGGCCTGGATCATCGAATATCTCGCGCCCGAGATCGGCAAATGGCCTTTCATTGCTGCTTGCGTGATCGGTGTGGCCCCGGTGGCGAAGCGTGCTTTTGCGGCGCTGCGGATGGGTCAGCCCTTTACAATCGAAAGCCTGATGACCGTGGCCGCGATTGGTGCTTTGTTCATCGACGCCGCTGCGGAAGCGGCGATCGTGGTGTTCCTGTTCGCCGTGGGCGAGGTGCTGGAAGGTGTCGCTGCCGGCAAGGCGCGCGACGGTATCCGGGAGCTGGCCAATCTGGTGCCCAAGACCGCGCAACTGGTTACGGGCAACACCACCCGCGAGGTGCCCGCTGAAAGCCTGACCGTCGGCCAGATCGTCATGGTCCGCCCCGGGGACCGCATCCCGGCGGATGGCGAGATCACCGAAGGCACCTCTGGCATCGACGAAAGCCCGGTGACCGGCGAAAGCATCCCGAAGAACCGTGGGCCGGGCGAGAACGTCTTTGCCGGGTCGATCAACACCGAGGCCGTCTTGCAGGTGAAAGTCACCAAGGCCGCCGAGGACAACACAATCTCTCGTATCATTCGTCTGGTCGAAGAGGCCGAGGAGGCACGCGCGCCGACCGAACGTTTCATAGACCGCTTCAGCCGTTGGTACATGCCCGCCATCGTCGCGGTCGCGGCGCTGGTGATTCTTGTGCCGCCCCTCGCCTTTGGCCAGCCCTGGGACACTTGGGTTTACCGGGGCCTTGCCCTGCTGCTGATCGGCTGCCCCTGCGCGCTGGTCATCTCGGTGCCCGCTTCCATCGCTTCGGCGCTGTCCACCGGAGCGCGGCGCGGCTTGCTGATGAAAGGTGGTGCAGTGATCGAGGCAGCTGCCAAGGTGAACCGCGTCGCCTTTGACAAGACTGGCACGCTGACCCATGGCCGCCCGGTGGTGACCGATGTCGTGACCTTTGGCGGAGCGACCGAAGCCGAAGTGTTGGCCGTGGCGGCGGGGGTCGAGACCGGATCGAGCCATCCGCTGGCCATCGCCATTCTCGCGCGTGCCAAATCGGCGGGTGTTGCCGCGCTGCCGTCGAAGGACGCAAAGGCGCTGCTGGGCAAGGGTGTTGTGGCCACGGTCGGCGATGCGCCCGCCTGGGTCGCCTCGCCCCGCTTTGCGATGGACAACGGCGGACTTGACGGGCTGGGTCTGCGGCAAGCGACGATCTTCGAAGAGGACGGCAAGACGGCCGTGGCGGTGTTTCGCGAGAAGGTCCCACTCGGCCTGATCGCCATGCGCGACGAGCCCCGCAAAGACGCACCAGACGCGGTGCGGCAGTTGAAGGCCATGGGGGTGTCCTCAGTCATCCTTACCGGGGATAACCCGCGCACGGCGGCGGCCATTGCCGGCAGTCTGGGCATGGAATTCCAGGCCGACATGATGCCCGAAGACAAGCTGAACGCCATCCGCAAAATGGCTGAGGCGGGCGGCGTGATGATGATCGGCGACGGCATCAACGACGCACCTGCGCTGAAACAGGCCTCCGTCGGCGTGGCGATGGGATCGGGCACCGATGTGGCGCTGGAAACGGCGGATGCCGCCATCCTGCGCGACCGGGTTACGGATGTTGCGGCCTCGATCCGGCTAGCCCGTGCGGCGATGGCCAACATCCGCCAGAACGTGACCATCGCACTTGGCCTAAAGGCGGTATTCCTGGTGACTTCGGTTCTGGGGCTGACCGGCCTCTGGATCGCCATCCTCGCCGATACCGGGGCCACAGTACTTGTGACGCTCAACGCGCTACGGTTGCTGCGTTTTAATCCGGAACGCGAGGGCTGAGCCGATGATTTCGGGCTTCGGCTGGGCCGCCTTGGCCATCCTTGTGGGTTATCTTGCGCTGTTCTTCTGGGGCAGTGCGCAGGCGGCAGAGGCTGCCGGCAAGCCGATCTGGCTGTTCGGACGTGCCACGGGGCGGGATCGCCTCGCAGCCTTCGGGTTTCGCGCGGCATTCGCACTGGCCTTCATCGGGCCGCTTCTCTGGCTCGTCTGGCCGATGCTGCACAAGGCGGACCCGCTCTGGACCGAGGGGAAAGGACTGCTGCTTGGCGTTATCGGCATTCTTCTGGCAAGCATCGGTGCGATGATCGCCTTCGCCGCGCAGATGTCGATGGGCCGTTCCTGGCGGGTCGGCGTCATTCCGGGCGAGACGGGAGAGTTGGTTTCCGGCGGGCTCTACCGTTTCAGCCGCAACCCGACGTTTCTGGGCCAGCTCGTGCTGCTGACGGGCGTCGCACTGGTGCTTCCAGCCATCCCGACAGCCTTGGCACCACTTCTGTTCCTGTGGTCGGCGTCCACACAGATTCAGTCAGAAGAGACTGTCCTGCGCGGCAGCCTTGGTTCAGACTATGAAACCTATGCCAAGACCGTGCCGCGCTGGATCGGCCTTCCGAAAGAGAACAAGACATGAAACTCCTGCTTTTGCTGGCCGGTGCCTGCGTGATCATGGATCAACTGTCCAAAGCAATCGCGCTTGCCTGGCTTTCCCCAGGAGACCCTGTTTCCGTTGTGCCGGGCTTCAATCTGACCCTCGGCTTCAACGAGGGGGCAAGTTTCGGAATGCTGTCGGGCGTGATGTCCGGACGGCCGCTGCTGATGGCGGCGCTTACCGGCGCGCTGACCCTCGTCTTCGCCATCATGGCCTTGCGCACGAAATCCCCGCTGGAAAGCGCAGGCCTTGCCATGATTGTGGGCGGGGCAACCGGCAACCTGATCGACCGTCTGCGGCAAGGTGCCGTCACCGATTTCCTTGATCTTTATTGGCAGGACTGGCACTGGCCAGCCTTCAATGGAGCGGACATCGCAATCACTGCGGGCGCGCTGTGCATCCTTTACGCGGCCATTCCGACCAGACGACAAAAGGAGACCACGGTTGACTGAGCGGATCGATCCGACCCTTTCGCGTGAGGACTTTGCCCTCACGGGCGCGTTCCTGCTGGCACTGGCCGCGACGCTTGGTGCACTGTTCATCGGCGAGGTGCTGGGCCAGATGCCTTGCACGCTGTGCTGGTATCAGCGGATCGCCATGTTCCCGCTGGTGCCGGTCCTCGGAGTGTCGCTCTGGCGCGGCGACGGGGCGGCCAGAGCCTATGGGTTGCCGCTGGCACTGGCCGGTCTGGCGATCGCCACCTGGCATTCGGGTCTTTATGCCGGAATATTGCCCGCGCCCATCGTTCCCTGCACCAAGGATGGCCCATCCTGCACCGGTGAGGCGCAGATGATCCTAGGGCTGCCGATTCCCTATCTTTCACTTGTCGCCTTTGCCGCGATCTCTGCCTGCCTTGCCGTTACGAAAGGACCAAAAACATGAACCGCCGCACTCTTCTTCTCGGGGTCTCCGCCCTTGGCATTGCCGCCTTTGCCGGCGGCGCTTACGTGCTGAACCAGCGCCGCACCGCCGAGGCAGAGGCCGCAGCCGCAGCGACGCCCGCTGCTGAAACTGACCTGCTAATCCGCCCGCATTCGCCCGTTCTTGGCCCCGCGGACGCGCCTGTCACGCTGGTCGAATTCTTCGACCCCTCTTGCGAGGCGTGCCGCGCGTTTCACCCCGTCGTGCAGGAAATCCGCCGCCAGTTCCCGACCCAGGTGCGGGTCGTGATGCGCTATACCGTGTTCCACCAGGGATCGGACGAGGCGGTGCGCATTCTTGAGGTCGCCCGGATGCAGGACAAGTTCGAGCAGGTGCTGGACGCCATTCTCGAAAAACAGCCCGCCTGGGCCCTGCATGATGGCCCGCAAATGGATGTGGCCTGGCGGGTGGCTGGCGCTGTCGGCCTTGATCTCAAGAAATCCGAAACCGAACGGCTTTTCCCCGGCATCACCGGCGTCCTCAATCAGGACGCGGCAGATGTCGAGGCGCTTGGCATCCGGCAAACCCCGACGTTCTTCCTTAACGGCCAGCGGCTTGAGAACGTCAGTGCCGAAAGCCTGATTGCCGACGTGAAGCTTGCCGTCGAGAGCCCATGATCCGACAGACCTAGGATCGGTCGGAGAAAGCTGCGAAGACTGCCAGCGTGCGGGCGCTGACGTGATGCTCGATCCCCTCGGCATCGCGTTCAGCTGTCTCGGGGTCCAGGCCAAGGCTGATCAAGAAGCGCAGCACGATCTCGTGGCGGCGACGGCATTCCCCTGCTAGCGCCCTCCCTTCTTCCGTAAGAAAGACTGAGCGATACTTCGCGCGGGTGATCAGACCGTCCCTAGCCAGACGATCCAGCGTCTTGGCGACAGTCGGCGCTTTGACACCCATCTTTGTCGCAATGTCGACTGGCCGCGCCTCGCCATTCGCATGAATAAGCTCGGCAATCAGTTCGACATAGTCTTCAGCCAATTCGCTGCGCCGCGCTTCGCGCACACCCTGAAACGCCTCAGCACGGGCATCGTGCGGGCGGGGATCGGGTTCGGCGGGCATGCTCTCAAGGTGGTTATCCTGCATCATCAACCCAGTCTTGCATGAACCTTGTTGACAGGCAAAGGCAAAGAGCAGAATGTTAGCCAAGCCTAACTTTATTTGCTCAGACTTGTTCAGGGCGAGCGGGATTGCCGAACTAGAGACAACTGCCCTTCCAGACCATGCGCAATCCGAAATGAGGATCCTCAGTGCCTGACGAAAAACAGCAATCCGTCGATCCCGCGCGCCGCGCATTGCTGATCGGAGGCCTTACTGCCGCCGGCGGCGCTGCGGTGCTGGCGAGCGGTGCGCGGTCGCAGTCTGCTCCCGATCCCATGGCCGGTCACGACATGTCCGCCTTGGCTGCCGATCCCTATGCGGCACCGATGTCCGGCATGGCACACGGCAACATGACCACGGTTGGTCAGGTCGATCACGCCCGGAACGGCTTTGACCCGACGCCGATGCTGACCGACTGGGACACCGGCACGACCGAGCTTTTGCCCGACGG
>JANOQT010000042.1:0-13748 GCA_031415015.1 Paracoccaceae bacterium | reverse complement strand
TTTGGCGAAGCAAGCGTCGCGCGATCCTGGGGACGGATCGGCACGGCTGGCCGAACTGCATTTGAGACTTGCCCGACGCCTGAGGCGGCTGAAGCCGCTGCGGCGAAGACGATCTGCGCGAAGCTGAAGCGCGGCTATTCTGCCGCTTGAAGCACAGCGGGTTGCCTCACCGATGCAGCGACGGGATTGCCAAATGGCAGCTCAAGGGCGCACACGCCTCGCAGGCTTGCCGGGCAACAACGGCGTTGAAGCCACCCATCAAATGGATTATGGTAGTCCAACAGACTACCGCAGAGGTGTTCACGATGGGCGTCCACAAACAAAGCGTCAGCTTTACCGATACGGCTTTCGCCTTCGCGCGCGAACTTGTCGAAAGTGGCGAATACCCGAACATCAGCGCGGCCGTCTCAGGGGAAATGGCCCGCGCGCGCGCCGCCAGAGACCGCGAACGGGTGTTGTTCGAGATCGAGGTTCAACGGCGTCTGGCCTTGCCGTTGGATGCCTGGGAGCCGGTCAATGTGACTGACAGTTTCACCAAGGACGCGCGGGCACATCTGGCCCGACGCGCGCAGATGGGGAACGGCGACGCCATCTGATGCGCGTCATCCGACACCCTTTGGTCCAGCACGATCTGGCAGCGCTGGTCGATCATATCGTCGAGACAACGCAAGGCGACTTCGCTGCCGCCGCGCGCCGCCTTGATGAGATCGACGCGCTTCTGACCGAGATCACAGCGAATCCGCTTTCCGGTATGAGGCTGTCAGCGCCGCTGGACGGCTGGCTGGTGCGCCACGGCGGGCGAGGCCACCGGATCACCATTGTGTTCAAGGCCGACATTGATCGCGACGCGCTCTACGTCGCGCTGGTGGCCTTCGGGGGGCAGGACTGGATTTCGGAAGGAAATACACGCAGAACGTTCGGTGATGAGGCATAACTTGCTGATATATAAAGCTTAATTACCAATCGCATAATGAAGATTATGTAATTTGAGTATGCATCATGCAGGACTGGCCCCAAACCGCAAACTTCGAATTTCAGAAGTGAAGGTAAATGCGCAGAACGTCAAACAAACTAGGGGCTCTCACGTTTCCAGTGTTGCGCAATGTGAGCCCGAGTGAGTTGCTCACCCCTTTTTGAGATTTTCTCGATCCAGTCGGGCGCCATGGCTGAAAAATTAGTGGGATAGTTGGCAACTTCGTCGGCGCTTACCAGGTCCGGCGGAGGATTCAGGATCCGGTCGTCGGCTTGGCCGAGGTAAGGCAGGATAAAGCCCTTCAGAGCACCGCCCTTCTGCAGGTCGTATAGGCGCTGCATAGTTGCGTTCTGAGATCGTGAGAACATGGTGTCCATGACAGCATACATGCGGGATCCCCAAAAGGTCGGAGCCGAGGACATCGAGATGCTGTAGCCGGCCCGCGAGACTACGAGCCGCTCATAATTACCGACGTGAAGGCTAATCGCCGGGTCACGATCCGACCAAAGCGGCGCAAGGCCCAGATTATCGTACACGCCCCCGTCGGTCAAAACGACCTGCTGGCGAGACATTTGGCCATTCTTGTTGAAGATCATCGAGAGTTCGAGGGTTGGCAGAAAGGCCGGGTAAGCGGCAGACGCGGTTACCGCGTCGGAAAGCCTCACCGACCCAGCGTCCGCAACCCCGCGGCGCCACGAGCCAACGCCGTCCTTCGCGAAGTAGAAGGCTGAGCTGGCCATGATGTCACATGCGACGATGATCAGATTGGGACGATCTTCGCGAAGGTCGGCTAGAGTGCGCCCTTCAAGAAGGTCATCAAGAACGCGCCGCAGCACGGTCGTCCTACTCGCCCAACGACGTGAGCGACTTTCCAGCAAAAATCCTCGGGATGGACGAACCGCACGAGGAAACGCCTTCAGGGCGAGCCTTGCGCTCCCCACCGCTAGACGATTCAGCCAAGTTAAGGTGCAGCTTGCAACCGCCTTCGGCCCCTCAGCGGTGGTGAACAACACTTTGATTGCCGGACGAACGAACCCACGTGTCAGGACCTCAGTGATTAAGCGCTCAAACTTGTCGAAGTCTCCTGGGTAACTGCAATAGAGCGCCGCGACAACGCTGCCACCGGACACCGCCGAGATCGTCGAGACCTCGTTGAGGAGCCCTTCGGACCTCAGCGCCCTGAGGCAGCCGAGATGGAATGCCATGGCCCGGCTTCCGCCCCCAGATAGTGCCAATGCAACGCGCTCTGGCGCCTTTGGTTTGGGGTCACTGTTCATTTGCATGGGACATGGTGCCTTCGAGGCTCACGCGGCCCTGCCAGGCAACGCGGAGCCAGGTCTCGCGGTCCCCGCAGATCATCATGGCATACGGCACATCAGCGGGATCTAAGTGCCGGGACAAGTAGGCAAAGACGGTCTCGTCGTCTCTGCTAGGTCGAACTGCCGCATGATCGGGGTGGCTATGCCACTCGCCGACATAGTGCAGTCGACCCGCGGTTTTGGCCGCCATACCTTCTATGATTGGCCTGAGATTCCTAGCTCCGCGGACAAAGTAGGTTGGCGCTTGTCGGCTGTCAGGCGGAGCAGGTAAGGCGACGACAATGTTGACGGTGCCCCGAACAATGTCGAACGTGCCAACCAGCACTCCACCTGTCTCATTGGGGGCTGCTGCGGCCCTAAGGTCTGCCATCATCGTCAGCACTGATTTGCTGACTACAACACGAAGGTCGACCGACGTATGGCGATGCACTGGCGAAATCGGCAGCGCTATGGGCACAATGCCACCAGAGTCAGGGTCGAGCCGCCAAATCACAGCGGCGAGCGCCGTAGAACCGACCAAAGAGACCAACTGGCCAGCGGCAATCCCACAGAGCGTCTGCACCTGCCAAGGCGGCAGCGGCCGCGTGAGGTCTTGGCAAGCATTGGCGTATCGGATGCGGTCGATTCTGGCGGCATCCAGATGCCCGGCAAGTCCTGGCTCAGTAGCAGTCGCCAGAAAGTACTGGGCCTCGATCTCGTCAAGACGGGTTGTCCGTCTAGCGTCTTCGGCAAGGATCACAAGGTCGGACCCGTCAGGGCTGAAGAAGATGCTGGCGGCTCGCTTTATGTCTTGCCGGTCGGACAACTGGGCAACGACCGCTGGGGAGGCGCTGAAATCAACCACAAGGTCGGCCCGCGCGAGGTTGTCAGCGTGCGGCTCCATACGAAGAACGTCTGCACGAGCAGCGGTTGCATCTGCCTCAACAAAAAGATGGTTGACCTGATGTGCAAGCGCGTGGGCTTTGGGCGCGCCAACCCACGCATCGCCGTAGCTTTGGCGAACTGTGTTGTGGGGCAACACCACATCATCGTCGATGATGGTCCAGGCACCGATGCCGGTTCTCGCTGTGTTCAGTACGACGTTGGAGCCGATTGCCCCTGCCCCGATGGCCACAAGTTGCGCATCAGCACGTTCTGGCACCGCTGAATGTGCTCGAGCCATGCTCCTATCCAAGCGCTGTACAACGCGCCAGCCTTGAAGCTCGATGGAAGTCAAGTCTTCGACCAACTGAGGCAGCATGGCTTGCCCAGTGAATACTTTCTCGCTGTCTCGGTGCGTGATCGTCAAACCAAGGCGTTCGCCGAAATCCGCCAAAGTGCCGAGGGGCTGGTAGGCCCAAACCTCCACGGTCTCGTCCGGCCCCTCGGCGGTCCTACGCTTCGGCACGGATACAAGTAGCAGAGGGTAGCGGTCGGCTGCATGAGCCAGTTGCTCTGGTGCAACGATCCACCGTCGCAATTCGGTGAAGAGGTTGCCGCCCAGCTCGTCGGACAGTTTCACCAGGCCGCCAAGGTCGTACGGACGCGCGTGCAGGGCACCATGTACCTGCGAGGGTAACACTGTCGAGAAAAGCGCAAAGCGTGGCAAGCCTTCGCTCTCAGACCTCTGATGCGTATCTAAGCAAATTGTCCAGCGCTCTTCGTGTTCAACCGCACCGACGAGATGCCAAGGACCGATTGGCTCTCCTGCTGGAACGATCAACGTATGCGCTGTACCTGGGATTAACGGCTCAAGGCCCTGTTCATCCTGATGAAGCAGGCCACTTGCGGTCCGCGACAGCCAATCGCGGAGCCGTTCTATCAAGACCTGTGCGGTTAGCGTCCGCGACAGATCCTGCCACGCCTCCTCCCAGACGCAAAGGCTTAACCCATCGGCCTCGCGATCCCTGACCGTGTGAACGAGGCCCACAGGGAAGTCGGCACGTAGCGAAAGCACTCGCGGGCTCGCGACGTCGCCAGGTGAAAACACAAGGCGCAACGGCTCGACCGGTTGGATCGGGACCGCCCGATCCTGTGCTAATTCTGGCTCTACCTCAATGTCCAGCACGCATCCGCCCGTCTTGATCAGTGTCGCGAAGGGATGGTCAACCGATCTCGTCAGATAGCCGACGACCGCTTGAGCGAGCTTGGACGAGGCCTCCGATCCGCCCGCTGTCACAAAGACCCCGCACGAGGCGCGGGAGCGGCTATGACCGCGGGAGTACCGCCAGCTGCCTTGCGTACCTTTGCGCCCGTGGCGCCAATCTCGATGACCAGCGGCTTCGGGCTGGTCTTGGAAGGATGCTCCATTGTTACTATGAACTGACCGCCGAGGTCGCGTGCAACCCGCTTGTAGTAATTGGCCGCTTGGCGGTGGGGCGGCTGGGTAGTGTCTTCGGACGGGATTAGGTCGCTGGTCGAGACTAAGATGCCGGCCGATCGGCCTTGGCTCTCGTAGAGCCAGCGTAGCCGGTCGACCGGGTCTGTCTCCTCAGCCCCCTTCTCTTCCGCGAGAGAGGTGTAACTCGAGTGGTGGGGGACGTTATTGATATCCCATTCAAGCCGGGTGTCGTTTTTGTGATACCTCGTCACCCGCACGATACCGTCGATCGTCTCGTGGTCGACGTCTGCAGATAGGATCAGCTTCGTCGCACGGCCTTGGACTTCGAAGGTCGCCTGCATAAACAAGGCCGACGCGTTGCGCACTATGACGCCGCTATCAGTGTGCTCGGCGAACGGCGAATGCGCGAAGAACTCCACTCCGTCTGAGGCCAGGTTGAACTCCGGACAAAGCGTGCCTGCGTCAGTAATTAGGTTGCGACGCTTTGACGGTTCGATGTCGCGATCCCGGAGGAACTGGTCAAGAGCGTCTGGCCTCGAGAAGACCCGTATGCCCTTGCCCTCGATAAACCTATGCCGAGCCTCCGCTCGAAGTGTCCTGGCCTGACCCACCACACCCTCCTCGAGTATGGCAGTGGCGGGTACCCACATCGTCTTAATTTTGATGCGGTCGCCACCTTGGTACTTGGCCGCGTGCTCCAGATGGAATACTTCCTTCGCGCGATTGCAATGATCGGTGTCGAGGTGGGTGAAGGCAACGACATCGATTTCCTTGTCGTCGCCTAGGCACTCCCGCAACTCTTTCTCAAGATCACAACGCTTATCTGAGGCATCGCCCTTACTGCGCATGTCTGCGAAGTCGAAGAGCGCGAGACGGCCGTTCTCAAGCTCGATCAAGCAGCTGTCGGCGTTACCAATGTTGAAAAAGCGGACAATATGCAAATCTATTCCCTCACAGCTAAAGCCTGCCTACTTGCCTAAAGTCGAACATAAAGAGAACTTACCACTGCCTCAAGGGCGTTGTGACGGAGGATACGCGAAAAGCGTCGCCTACCTAGGTTGAAGGGCAATCTGTCAGCGTTCGAAGCAATTTCAGATCGCCATAGAACGCTTTGGGCCTCCCGGGGCCGCCCGTCAGCGAACGTAACCTTTCCGCTCCTTGGCTCGCGCAAGTTTCATCAGGGCGTTGACGGCCTGCCCTTCGTCAGAGTGGGTTTCGACAAGCATCTGCCCACGCGATCCGATCCGCCCCCATTCCCGCACCAGACTGAACTTACCGAAAAGATCGCTCTCAATTGCCATCCGATAGTAGCGCCGCATGTTGCGCGCAGGGTCAAGCCGCCGCAAATGCAGCAAGCGAGGAAACACTTCGAGCTGATGGGCCGGTTCAGCTATTTTCACCAAACGTTTCTGGAACTGAGACTAGCAGTCAGATTTCCCGTCTGACAGATGGCAATGTTTGCACGCTATCCGAAAAATGACGCGGCCGGAGCAAACATGCTGAAAGACGTTGATTGTGCCGAACTGGTCGTCCTAGAGTTTGAGAAGTGCTTTTGGGGGATAATCCATGTCGCTTTCCGATCGTGCACAGCCCCGAGTCATGGCGCCAGCCGTTGATGTGGATCAGCTTCAGAAAGGTGCAAATGACCGCAAACGTGAAGTCTATTGGATTGGGTTCTTGCAGGGCGCTCTTTCTTCCAACCGGATCGAGAGCGGCGAAGAAGATGCAATTCTTGCAGAAGCGGACAAGTTTGTAGAATTCTTCGAAGACCCGGATGCATCTGACCTAGCAGAAGACATCCGCGCACGCTGCTTCTCCGGTCAGAATGATTTTATGAATGCGCTGGAAAACGTCATCAAAGAAAAGCGCGGTGAAATCCAAGCAGCGGCCCCCTACTCTGAGCGCGACGAGATCAACGAATTTCTTGGTTTCTGCGCGGGGATCGTCTGCGATGGCTTGATCCTGAAAGCCGAAGCCGAGGCGATGCTCTCACGCTTCCACGATAGCATGGTGCTGTCGTCGTCCGTGGTGTTTCGCGATTTGTGGCGTGCGCTCGAGGCAGCCCTGGCAGACAAAATCCTTACAGAAGAGGAATCGGAAGAGGTTCGCGCCTGGATCGCCCTCTTGGTTGGCGATGGCTACGTGGACACCGGAATTCCGAACATTGGAAACACAGCTGAACTTGATGAGCCTATCCGAGACGCAGCCCAGATCGCGCTTAAAGGCGCATGCGTTGTCCTGACCGGTCCCATGCGAATGGGCACCCGCGACTTCATAATCGCTGAAATTGAAGGCTGCGGCGGAGAGGTTGGCAAGACCACGACCCGGAAAACCGACTATGTCGTCGTCTCGTCTACGGCATCCAAAAATTGGCGTACGACGCATTTTGGTACGAAGATTGAGCGCGCCAAAGAACTTATCGTTGAAGGTTATAAACTTCGGTTCGTCACTGAGGCTGCCCTGGAAGCGGCCATCAAGTTGCAAGCAAAGTCAGCTTAACCACTTCCCACAATCTCTTTTGTTCGCTGTTGGTCACCGGGAAGCGTGACGGGTTTGAACACGTGCCGACCGCCTCATACCGTCGCAGTGAGCACTTTGCATCATTTGGTGCCACCAAAGGTGCAGTCCGTTCACACCACGGGCTTCCTTGAGGTTCGAGCTGCGAGGATTTCATCAAAGCTCATCGACATCCGTTCTTCCGCGGGCAAGACAACCATTGCAGCGGCTTTGGCATCTTCGCCCGCATCATGATGTTCGAAAGAGAGACCGAGTTGCCTTTTCAAATGCCCAAGTCCATGCCCACCATTTCCAACGAACTCCGGCCATGCCCGACGCGCGATTTTTACACTGTCACCCCATGTCCAGTCCGTCGCGTCTTGAGACGTCGACACGCAAGCAGCATGGATCGCACGTTTGTCAAAACCGCTGTGCTGGATGACATGGTGCCGCGAAAGGAGTGGTGACAGACGGGAAAAAGCCGTGCGAAAGTCTGGTGCTTCGGCAACGTGCTCTGGCCCGATGCCATGCAGTTGGACATTAAAGCTGCTGAACCGCATGCGCGGGTTCACAAGGGTTGCAAAAGTTTCAATCCGATTGTCCGGCCGGACGCAGGCTATGCCAATCTGACAAATGCTGTCGGCGTCACTGCAGGCGGTCTCTACATCAAGAGCGATAGACCTGAAGTCGCCGCTCGGTAGTTCAGCGCCCAAATGATCGCGGCGGGATACCCACCCGGAGAGGGTCATGTTGCGTTTACTCCGTGATGGAAAGGCCACTTTGGGGCCATGGAACTATTCAAATAAGATTTTCATACTCACGCAAGAAATCTGCTGTTTGCAACAATCCCTGCCCTTCGAGTTTCAGGACCAGTGCGGAAACCGTATACTTCGGATCTTTCAACCGTGCGCGCATGTCGCGCAGCGCGCCAATTGCAACGGCGTGATCCAAATCCATTGCGTTGGTGATGAAGTCGTCGGGCGACATGACTTCGATGCCCCAACGATCAAGTACGTCCTGCGGGAAATCTTTGAGGTTGTCAGTTACTAGAGTATCGCAGCGGGCAGCTATGGCCGCGGCCAGTACATGTTCATCGTCGGGATCGGGCAGCAAACCATGCAGGTTCGCATTTTCGCTCGTTGAAACGACCGCCTCTGGAAATGCCCGCTTGATCGCACGGCGTTGACGGCTTGGATCAGCCGTGCGCTTCAAGATGGCCAGTATCGCCTTCTCGGTCTCGTCCAGAATACGCGCGGACCAGTAGGGTCGAAACAAGCCAGCCTCAGCCAAACTCAGAATAATGTTCCTCTTGAGGCCACCCCCAAGGACGCAAGCATCGATGATGGCCGCGTATCGGTTCATCGGGCCGCTCAAATCAGGTCGCCCTCCGCGTCCAGCCCCGCAAGTTCGGACAGGGCATCGGATCGGGCTTGGTCGCGTTCGGCCATGTAGGCAAAAAGATCCTCTGCCCGCACACGGCGATGGCGACCAACCGTTGTGAACGGGATGTCGCCCTTTTCGAGCAACTTGATCAGGAAGGGCCGGGAGACATTCAGCATGTCTGCCGCTTCCTGCGTTGTAAGCTCAGCTTCGACCGGGATCATGCGGAACCCACGGCCAGTTGAGATCAGGCGCAGAATATCCAGCAAGGTATCTGTAAGCGCCGGCATAAGCGTAATGTTGCGCGTCTCACCGCCGTCGACGGCGAGTGAGAGGTCGACTGGTTGGCCCTCGGTCACCTGCGAAGCGATAATGTGACGAAGTTGATCTGCGTTGTTGATTTCAACCTTAGTGGGAAGACGATTCGAGAACCGCTCCTTGTGCAATGCTGCCATTTTGCCCTCCTGCGTCGCCGTTCGGCGTCCATCTAGAGGTGGGTGTGCCATGCAATCGAAGCAAGCGCAACATTCGAATTATTCGAAATGGCGGTGCATGACCCTTTGAGGCCCGTGGTGCTGCTTGGCCAGGCACAGCTCGCTTCAAGCGGGGAAAGGACGGAATGGTCTGAGGCTTCCAACACGTTGGCTGTACGTTTCAACCTTGAGCGGAATGTCGGCTTGCAGCAAGGTTGGGCCAAGGTATTGTGTCTGTAGGAGTATTTATGAACCCCACTGCCATTGGTGTCCTCGTCTGGATGGTCGCGGCTCCCGTTTTCCTGGTGCTTTGGCTCCTTTGCCGCCGCAAGTTCAACAATCTGAGTGCGACCTCTCTTCAAGCGGCGGATCAGCATCAAGCAGCTCTCGCGCGGGGAGCTTCTGAACACGAGGCCACCAAGGCCAAATACGGCGCCATCATTTCCCAAGAGGCTGAGGTCGCTCGACTGCAGGCAATCGCAAGCACCCTCACGGTCGATATCGAAATGCTGCGGGCCTCCTATGCCGAAAAGCGGGCGCTCTTTGATCGACTTCAGCAACAGGTTGCCATCTATGATGAACGTTTGGCATTTGCCGAACTTGGGGTCTATGAACCCCATTTCGATTTTACTGACAGCGAAGCTTTCAAGGCGAGCATTGTAGCAGTGCGCGACCGCCAGAAGGCGATGATATCAGCCAAACGGGCGACGATCTGTCCGACGGAGTGGGCCGTTGAGGGCAGCAAGGCCAAAGGTCAGATCATGATCAACCGCCAGACCCGGCTGACCATGCGCGCGTTCAACAATGAGTGTGAAGCTGCGATCGCAAACGTCCGATGGAACAATGTGGTTGCCATGGAAAAGCGCATTCATGCGGCTGCGAGTTCAATCGACAAGGAAAACACCTCGCTCAATCTGACCTTGAACGATGGCTATGTCGCGCTGAAGATCGAGGAATTACGCCTGACCCACGAATACCGTGAGCGCCTAAAGGCTGAAAAGGAAGAGCGCACCGACATGGCGCGTGCTGAACGCGAGGAGAAAAAGTTGATCGCAGAGGCTGAGGCCGCAGAACGCGAAGAGGCCAAGTATCAAGCCCTGCTCGAGAAGGCGCGCAAAGAAGCCAACGGTGATGGCAACCTGAAACGCATTGAAGAATTGGAAGCGGCCCTTGCTGAGGCACATGCTGCCAGCGAGCGCGCGCGAGCCATGGCCGAAATGACGCGCTCTGGCTATGTTTACATCATTTCCAATGTCGGATCCTTCGGTGAGGACGTCGTGAAAATCGGCCTTACCCGCAGGCTAGATCCCGATGACCGGGTGCGCGAACTTGGCGATGCGAGCGTTCCGTTCAGTTTTGATACCCATGCCATGATCTACAGTGATGCGGCACCCGCCTTGGAGTTCGCACTTCACAAGGAATTTGCTGATCGTCGGATCAACATGTCGAACTTCCGAAAGGAGTTTTTCCGGGTGTCTCTGGATGAAGTAGAGGAGGCTGTCGCCCGCCTGGCACCAGACGCCAGCTTCTTCAAGGATCGGGAAGCGCAGGAATGGCACGAGACAATGGCACGGCGCAACGTCGAACTCTTGGACCTTCAATCTGCCGCCGCGAAAAGTCTTCCAGCATCGATCTGATGTCTGGCGACTATCCGCAGCAAAGCGGCAGACGATGGAAGAGACAGGGGGCTCACGCCCCCTTCTCGAACTTCAGGACCGGGATGCCCAGCTTCTTGGCCTTGTCGGCGAGGTTTTCCTGGATGCCATTGCCCGGGAAGACGAGGACGCCCACGGGAAGCACATCCAGCATGGCGTCGTTGCGCTTGAAGGGTGCGGCTTTGGCGTGTTTGGTCCAGTCGGGTTTGAAGGCGACCTGGGTGACCTTGCGGGCTTCGGCCCATTTGGCGGCGATGAGTTCGGCCCCCTTGGGGCTGCCACCGTGGAGAAGGATCATATCGGGATATTTGGTCTGGACCTGATCGAGCTTGCCCCAGATCAGGCGGTGATCGTTGAAGTCGGTCCCGCCGGTAAGTGCGATCTTGGTGCCTTGGGGGAGCATCACTTCGGTTTCCGAGCGGCGCTTGGCGGAGAGGAAATCGCGGCTGTCGATAAGGGCTGCCGTCAGGTGCTTGTGGTTCACCATCGAGCCAGAGCGGGGCCGCCAGGTTGAGCCCGTGTGAAGCTCAAACGCCTCTGCGCTGCGGTCGCGGAAGGCTTCCAAACAATGCCGCCGTTCGACGAGGCTGGTGCCTTCGGCCGTCAGGCGCTCAAGCTCGGTCGATTTCACCTCGGACCCGTCTTGTTCCCTTTGCAGGCGGTGCTGCGCCACTTCATTGTCGTCAAGCAACCGCTCGGTGCGGGCGGCGGCGCGGTGAAAGAGGTTGACCTGGCCCCAGAGCAATTCTTCGAGGTCGGGTTCCATGCGGGTGTCGCCAAGGGTCGCAACAAGGGCATCGAAGATATCACCAACCGCGTCGATGAGACGCTCGGGTTCTGGCATCGGGCGCAGATCGATCTCGTCCTGAAAGGCACGGGTGCCGTAGAGCTGAAGCTCCTGAAGCGCCCAGGCGGTCTGGGAAAGGGCGGGGCTGCGGTCGAAATCCTCGCTTTGGAATTGGGTCGTCATGGTCTTTTGCCTCCGGCTGCTCGGGCCCGCGCGACATCCCGCGCGGCCTTCATGGGCGTAGAGCGCTGTCACTGGGGACGCCTCTTCACCCCCTCTTTGGGGCCGGAACGCATGTGGAGGAGGACGGGGGGCGGCTGATTTGCCTCGCGATGCAAAGCGCACGCCTTCGTGCGCGGCGGAAATCAGTTGCCCCCCGTCCTTGAAGGGGCGGCCCCTTTGACGGCCGCCTGCCCATCTCTTGAAGGACGTGCGGGTGTCGGGGGGGTTTGACAGCCGGGACATGGCAAGAGACCACGACCGAATTTCCTTTGGCAAAGTGTGCCGCCTGCCCCGCTTTGCCAGAGTGCTTTTACGCTTGGGGGTTTAAATCGCCAGCCGATGCTGATCCTTGAGGTCGATCTGCTGTGCCAGATGCTGGCGCAGCGCCTCAGCGCCGTGGGCACGGAGATCATCATTGAAATCCCCGAGACGTGGCTCGAGCACCCGTACGGCAATCCCGGCCTCCTTTGCTCTGGCGGTCAATCTTTCCGCCGCGCGCTGCCCCGCCGGATCGCGGTCGATGGCGATGTAGAGGCGCTGCAATCCCACCGGCAACAGGACTGCTCCGAGGTGACCCGACGAGAGTGCGGCCCAGACGGGCAACGAAGGTGCCGCCTCGCGAACGGAGAGCATGGTCTCGATGCCTTCGCCCAGCACCAGAGTTTGATCTGCGGGGGCGATCCTGACGGCATTGCCGAGAATGTGACCCATAGCCCGACGCGGTGTGTCGACGGCCGCCTTGTCCTGACCGTCAGGTGCCAACCAGGTGCGATGCACACCCTGCAAGGCCCCTGCCCCATCGGTGACCGCAGCGATCAGCGCAGGTCTGGGCACAGGCTTGGTCTGACCCTCATCCCGATGCCAGCACTTTGGGTGGAAGCGCAGGGCCGCGCTCGGTACCGCTTGGGTGATGCTCCGGGAACGCAGGTAGGTTTCTGCCAGTGAACCCGCCAAAGGCAGCGAGGCCGCAAACAAACGCGATGCCGCTGCGGGTGTACCCGAGGGGGATTTTCGGCTGCGCGGGGAAATGGCATCCGCAAGAACCGGTTGCGGACGGCCAAGATGCGCGCGGGCCTCGGCCAGAAGGTCGGGAAAGCGGGTGATGCCCGTCCGTTCGCGAATGATGTCTAGGAGATCACCATGTTCGCAGGTTGCGCTGTCGGTGAATTTTCCGGCGGCACCGGCCCCCGAAGTGGGACCAGTCAGCCTGACAAACAGCGAGCGGCCAGGATTGTTCTGCAAGTCGCCAACCATCCAGTAAGAGCCTTCCCGCCTCCCGGCGGGAAGATAATGGCGGCAAACGCTTTCGGCATTTTGCGAGAGGTCTCGCAGTATCTCTTCTGTTTCCAATGACATGGCACACACGATCAATAACCTTTGCGTGCATGTAGACCCTGGATGGGGAAACGTGCAAGCAGCTGATCGAGCACTTTCACACCGCCGGAATCCGTCGGACAGAATAGGCGCAGCTTCCAGGCGATGATTTCCGAGAAAATGCCATCGGCCTTGAGCCGGTCCTTCTGCGCTTCCGTGAACCCGGAGAGCTCGATCCGGTTGACCCCCATGACGCGGGAGCGGTGCAATTCCATCACCTCAGACAGCCGCACCACGGTCTTGCCCTCCAGAACGAGGGCATGGACCTGCGCGGCTGTCAGCTTCGGCGCGTCGTCTGCCAGCGTGGTCGCGACCCAGGCGGGTGAGACGCGCCGACCGATGATGCGTTGGCCGTCATCTGTTTGGAGCCGGTAGACGCGGGTTTCGTCCTGCGGCAGCTGCTTCCAGATTGGCAACAGAAGCCCCGCGACAATGTGCAGCGTGGCTTCCGAGAACTCCGGCACCTCAGCCAGTTCCGCGGTCCAGGCGACGGCGAACGCCGCGCGATCGGCTTCTAGCCAGTGTGTGTCCTCCATGATCTTGGCAGGCACGGTGCTGACCTCGGTCGGGCGTATCAGCCGCAGCCGCGGCTCGATGGTACCGTCGTCCAGCATCAGGCTGGTGGCGGGCACCTGCACTGCGGCCCTGTTTGAGCGGCTGTTGACCAGCAGCCCCGCCTTGGGGTCTTCGAGCCAGTCGAGCGCATCGGCAAGCGAGGTCGGCGTGTTGCGCCGCTTTTCTGCGATGGT
>JANOQT010000041.1:0-140549 GCA_031415015.1 Paracoccaceae bacterium | reverse complement strand
GTGGACGAAATCAGCCCGCCGAAGATCGTCACCGCAACCGGGTTCAGGATTTCCTTGCCCGGCGCGTCTGCGTCGATCATCAGTGGCACAAGCGCCACCCCCGCCGACAGGGCCGTCATCAAGACCGGGGTCAGGCGTTCCCGTGACCCGCGGATGATCAGGTCCGGCCCGAAAGCCATGCCTTCGTGCAGGGCAAGGTTGATGTAATGGCTGATCTTCAGGATACCATTGCGGGCCGCGATTCCCGTCAGCGTGATGAACCCGATCATGGAGGCCACCGACAGTGGCTGCCCCGCAATCCACAAGGCGGCGACAGACCCGATCAGCGCCAAGGGCACCGATCCCATGATGATCAGCGCGCAGACGGTGGATTTGTAGCGGCTGAACAGGATCGCAAACACCATCCCCAAAGACACCAGCGAAAGCAGGGCAATCGTCCGGCTCGCCTCTTCCTGCGCCTGAAACGTGCCTTCCAGCGTGGCGGTATAGCCTTCGGGCAGATCCGCCGCTGCAATCACCGCGCGGATCTCGGCCACAACAGCCGCCATGTCAACCTTGCCATCGGTGTTGCCCAACACCACCAGCCGCCTGCTGCCGCCTTCGCGCAGGATCTGGTTTGGCCCGTCGGTTTCACGCACCTCGGCCAGTTCGCGCACCGGCACCCAGCCAGAGGGCGTCTCGATCAACAGATCGCCCAAGGCTTGCGTGGTGCGGTTTTCATCCGCCAACCGCATCACCACATCATAGGTGCGTGCGCCGTCTACCAGTTTTGACACCACGCGCCCGTTCGACAACCGCTCCAGCGCCTCGGTAATCGCGGCGGGTTGAATGCCGTAAAGGGCAGCACGATCATAATCGATGCGGATTTCAAGCTGTGGGATGCGGACCTGCTTTTCCACCTGCAAATCCACCAGCCCCTCAATCGACGCAATCTGGCCGCGCAAGCTTTCGGCCACGGACCGCAAGGTATCGAGGTCCGACCCGTAAACCTTGAGAGCCAATTGCGCGCGCACACCAGACAGCATGTGATCCAAGCGGTGCGAGATCGGCTGGCCCACGTTTACCGCCACCGGAAGGATGGACAGGCGCGCGCGAATGTCGGCCACGATCTCGGTCTTGGGGCGGTCGGACGGGTTCAGATCGACCTCGATTTCCGAAGAATGCACCCCATCGGCATGTTCATCCAGTTCGGCGCGGCCCGTGCGGCGGCCCACCGCGCTCACCTCAGGCACCTCCAGTATCAGCTTTTCGGCGATCAGCCCGACACGGTGCGATTCCGCCAGCGAAATGCCGGGGTTGAACAGCATGGAAATCGTAAAGGTGCCCTCGTTGAACGGTGGCAGGAACGCGCGGGGCAGCATCGTGGCGGAAACTGCCGCGATCACCACGCCCACCGCCGCAAGCGTCATCAGCGATTTCTGCCAGCGAAACACCACGGCCAGCGCCGCGCGGTTGCCGCGTTTCAGGGTCCGCACCAGCCAGCTTTCGCGGTGGTCCAGCCGCTTCATGCCGGGCAAGAGGTAATAGGCCATCACCGGCGTCAGGGTGATCGAAACGACCAGACTGACGAGGATGGAAATGATGTAGGCCTGTCCCAAGGGCGCGAAAAGCCGCCCCTCGATGCCCGACAGTGCAAACAAGGGCACGAACACCAACACGATGATCATGGTGGCATAGACGATGCCCGACCGCACCTCTTGGCTGGCCGACACCACCACGTCGAAGGTGGAACGCGGATTTCCCGCCTCGCGGTTTTCGCGCAACCGCCGGAAGATGTTTTCGACGTCCACCACCGCATCATCGACCAATTCACCGATGGCAATGGCAAGGCCGCCCAGCGTCATGGTGTTGATCGACAGGCCCAGCATCTTGAACACGATGGCCGTGACAAGGATGGAAACCGGGATGGCGGTCAGCGATATCAGCGTGGTCCGGACATTGAGGAGAAACGCAAAGAGCACGATGGCCACCACGACCACCGCCTCCATCAGCACGGTCTGCACGTTCTTGACCGAAGTTTCGATGAAATCCGCCTGCCGGAACAACACCTCATCGGCGCGCATCCCGTCTGGCAGGGCAGCGGTGATTTCGGCCAGTGCGGCCTCGACATCGCGCGTCAACTGCACGGTATCGACGTCGGGCTGTTTTTCAACCGAGATGATCACGGCTGATTCACCCACATACCCGGCCTCGCCGCGTTTCAGGCGCGCGCCAAAACCCACATCGGCCACCTGATGCAACAGGATTGACCGGCGGCCATCGCTTTGCACGACCACCTTGCGCAGATCTTCAAGGCTCAGGGTGCTGCCGATATTGCGGATCAGAAACTCGCGCGCATACTGGTCTGTGAACCCGCCCCCGGTGTTGGCACCAAAGGCGGTGATCGCCGCCTCCACTTCGGCCAGCGTCACCCCAAGTGCGCGCAAGGCCGCCGTGTTGGGGGCCACGCGGAACTGGCGCACCTCGCCCCCGATCGGAATCACTTGTGCGACGCCCGAAATTGTCAAAAGGCGCGGGCGCACGATGAAATCGGCGGCTTCGCGCAATTCCATCGGCGAAACCCCTTCGGGCGCCGTCATTGCCACCAGCATCACCTGCCCCATGATCGAACTGATCGGCCCCATTTGCGGCACCACGCCTTCGGGCAGTTGGGCCGCCACCAACGTCAGCTTTTCGGCGATCTGCTGGCGGTTGCGGTAGATATCAGTGCCCCAGTCGAACTCGACATAAATGATCGACAGACCCACACCCGAAATGGAGCGCACGCGGTCCACCCCCGGCAGGCCGTTCATCTGGGTCTCAATCGGATAGCTGACGAGTTGTTCAACCTCGGGCGGGGCCAGACCTTCGGCCTCGGTCATGATGATGACGGTGGGGCGATTGAGGTCCGGGAACACATCGACTGGCAGACGCATCGCGGTGAATGCGCCGTAGCCCATCAAAACGACCGCCAGCACCAGCACCAGCACCCGGTTGCGCAGGGATTGCGTGACAAGAAATGTGAACATGTGCCCGGGCCCTTATCGCAACTGATTGAGAAGTTCGGCACCCTGGGTGACAATGCGGTCGCCTGCCGCAATTCCAGCCACGATGATCACCCGCCCGCCATCCAGGGGTTCGGTCCGCACGGCGCGCGGCTCGAACAGTTCCGGGGCGATGTGGACAAAGACGATATCCTCACCGTTGGCCCCCCGGATCACCGCCTCGCGCGGGGCGGCGATGCCCTTGGTGACATTTGCCGTCTCGGCGAAAACCGTCACCCGGTCGCCCACACGCAGCGCACCGTTAGCATCATCAATGCGGAAATGGACGGGTTGCGCCTGACCATCCTCGGCAAACCCTGCGCCGATCAGGCTGAGCGGGATTGCCGCGCCGTCCTCGCCGCCAATCGACGCATTGCCCGAAACCGGCTCGCCGCCGAACGACAGCGCCTCCACCCAAAGTTGCGCGGGGTCGATGATGTGGAACACTTCGGTATTCGTGTCGGCGATCAGACCGGGTGCCGCGTTCGCCTTCGAGATGACGCCCGCGACCGGGGCCATCAGAACCTCTGGCTCCATCCGTATGGCATCCAGTGCAGCGCGGCGTTCGCGCAGGCCTTGCAGCGTCAGTTCTGCGCCTTCCAACTGCGTCTGCGAGACGGTTCCGCTGGCAGCCAGCGTTTGAAACCGGGCAACTTCGCGTTCCTCCAGCGCAATTTCCTGATCCAGTTCCGCCTTGGATTGCCGGATCGACGACTGATCAGCTGCCGCCAATGACGGTTCGACCAAGGCCATCACATCCCCTGCCTTGACCACCGCCCCAAGCGATGGAAATCCGCCGGGCGGTGCCGCAAGACGCCCGCCGATCGCGGTTTGCACAAACCCGCTGGCATTCGGGTCAGGCACCACGCGGCCTGCCATCTCGATGCTGCGGCGATGCTCGGCCTCCACCGCGGCCATGGTGAGGATGGCGAGGATACGTTGCGCCGCCTTGGGCACGAATACCCGGCCATCAGGCAGCCGCTGCGCCACATCGCGGATCACGGGTGCGCCGGGTGCCGTTTCCGCAAAGGCCACGGATGACCCCAGGACCAGCGCCAGAACGGCCGCCAGAAAGCCGGCCGCCACCAACCGCCGCTGCATCAGCGCCATCACCAACGCGCCGCCCAAAAGGCCAAAGAGTCCGATGCCGATCAGCGCCGGATCAGCGCGCTGCAGGCGATCCCGTACCGACGCGATCCCGGCGCGAAGCTGCCCGGCAATGACCGTGGCGGCTGGCTTTTCCGCCAACGGGGCCGCCACAATCGGCTCTGGGATCGTCAGGGTTGCGGTCAGAAAATCTATGTCTGTCTCTGCGGCCACTGTGAACAGCAGCTCATAAGTGCCGGGCTTTGCGGCCCAAGGGGCCTCCAGCAGGTAGACCTCTCCATCTTGAACCGCACTGGCTGGGCCTACCGGGGTTTCGACGTCCACCATCGCGCCGATCACCGGGGCATTGGTCTCGAACCGGTCCAGATAGACCACAAGACCCGTTCCATTCGCCACGGCCACCAGTTCAAACAGTGGCGAGGCCGCAGTGGCACGCGGGGCTGTCTGCACGGTTGCGGGCGGTGCCTCATCGCCATGGGGATGTCCAGTGTGGGAAAAAGCCGTGCCAGCGGAAGTGATGCCCAGCAGGGCCGCGAAAAGACCCAAACGAAATAGTGTCATGAAACGCCTCAAGATGTTGCCATATCCAGATGTGCCGCGACGCGTGCCGCAGCGATTGCCGGATCAGGCTCTTGGCGGGCGTCTCAACGAGCTTTGCGGCGATGGATTGGTCGAGGATCGGCCAGGCAATGCAAACCTGCTGTCGGTGGCAACGAAGATGATGCCAAGATGTGCTGCGTTCAGAGTAGCCGCTGCGCAACCGATGGCCGAACAGCAATTCACGCCACAACCGGCTTCTGCGCTTTCTGCTTCGGCCTCGCCCCGAGACACCGTGGTTTCGGCCCAGTTCGCGGGCATCTGCACTGTCAGACCGGCATGAACACTGTGGGCCTGCGCCTGACCTGCGAAGGGGCCAAGGAACAGCACGGCAACCAGAACGAAAAGAGCGGCGATCCGCAACATCACACCGGGCGCGTGGCAATGACCGACGCGGCGCAGCGCCGCCTCGTTCTGCCATGTCGTTGGTGCTGTGCTGTCAACCATTCGCTCGCGTCCAGCCTTGCGGATCTCCAAGAGGGCCACATAACTTGATAACTGGCCAATGGCGAGTTCAAAACCGCGTGATGTTGCAGACAGCAAACCTGTATCAGCACTTCACACGACAAGAGGCGTAAGGTTTGCCTTCCATCCCGTATTACGTGATTGTTTGCCCAGATCCGGAACAGGTCCTGACCTTCCAGCGCTGAAATGGGGAAAGAATTTGCAGTTGGCGTTGGATCAAAGCCAATATCCGTGCTTCCTGTTTGCCGGGATGCGTAAGCGTTTCATTGAAAGACCCCCAGAATGTCCACCACACATGATCAGCAGACCGGACACGATCACCCGGCGACGGACGCCATGCCACCTCAAGCGGCGGCACCGTCCGGGGCGGCGACGGCCATTGATCCGGTCTGTGGCATGACCGTCACGCTGAAGGCCGATACGCGGACCGAAAGCTTCAGCGGCAAGCCGTTTCACTTCTGCTCCGAGAAATGCCAGACGAAATTCAAGGGCGACCCCTGGTTTTATGCATCCGGCAATGCAGCCAAACGCGGCAAGGTGGCGGCGGTGGGTGTGCAATACACCTGCCCGATGCACCCTCAGATCATCCGCGACGCACCAGGGTCCTGCCCGATCTGCGGTATGGCGCTGGAGCCGATGTTGCCGTCGGACGCGCCCAGTGAGGAGTTGACCGATTTTACCCGGCGCATGTGGATCAGCGCCGCCGTCGCGGTGCCGCTGGTTGTGCTGACGATGGGACCGCTTGTCGGGCTGCCCGTTCGCGACTGGGTCGGCCATCAGAACGCGATGTACCTAGAGTTTGCTCTGGCCACGCCAGTCATCCTGTGGGCAGCGCTGCCGTTTTTCAAACGCGGCTGGGAATCGCTGGTGAACCGGTCGCCCAATATGTGGACGCTGATCTCGCTGGGTGTGCTTGCGGCCTATGGTTATTCGCTGCTGGCGACCTTTCTGCCCGGCGTGTTCCCGGAACAATACCGGATGGGCGGCATGGTCGGCACCTATTACGAGGCGGCGGTGGTGATCGTCACCTTGGTTTTCGTCGGTCAGGTTCTCGAACTGCGCGCGCGCGAACGCACGGGGGATGCGATCCGCGCCCTGCTGGATCTGGCCCCGAAAACTGCTCGGCGCATCCTGCCTGACGGCACCGAATACGATGCGCCGCTGGAAAACATCATGGCGGGCGACCAGTTGCGGGTGCGCCCCGGTGACGCGGTGCCGGTGGACGGCGTGGTGGTGTCAGGCAGTTCATCCTTGGACGAAAGCATGCTGACCGGCGAGTCGATGCCGGTCGAAAAAGCCCCCGGCGACAAGGTGACCGGGGCCACTATCAACAAAAACGGCTCTCTGATCATTGAGGCAGGCAAGGTCGGCGCGGACTCCGTATTGGCGCAGATTGTGGCGATGGTGTCGGGTGCGCGGCGGTCGCGCGCGCCCATCCAAGGGCTGGCGGACCGGGTCTCGGCGATCTTTGTGCCGACTGTGGTGGCAGTTGCCGTTGTGGCCTTTGTGGCGTGGATGATGTTCGGGCCATCGCCCGCGTTGGTGTTCGCATTCGCTTCGGCAGTGTCGGTGCTGATCATCGCCTGCCCTTGCGCGTTGGGGCTGGCCACACCGATTTCCATCACCACGGCAGCCGGGCGCGGCGCGCAGGCCGGGGTGCTGATCAAGGACGCCGAGGCGTTGGAGCGGATGGCTGGCGTGGACACTCTGATCGTCGACAAGACCGGGACTTTGACTTTGGGCAAACCCACTTTGACCGATACCGTGGCGCTGGGGGCGATTGCTGAGGCCGATATTCTGGCCTTTGCAGCCGCGTTGGAGCGTGGGTCAGAACACCCTTTGGCGGAGGCCATCGTGGACGGAGCAACGGCAAAAGCTGTGCGCAAGCTGGATGCCACAGAATTTGAGGCGGTGACGGGCAAGGGCGTGAAAGGGATGGTTGAAGGGCGCAAGGCCGCCCTTGGCAATGCCGCAATGATGCAGGACCTTGGGCTGAATACATCGAGCGCCGAACCACAGGCCGATGCCCTGCGCACTTCGGGCAAGACCGCGATGTTCATCGCCATCGACGGCGCATTGGCCGGGATCGTGGCGGTAGCCGACCCGATCAAGGACAGCACCATTCCCGCGATTGCGGCCCTGCATGCGCTGGGCCTGCGGGTGATCATGGCGACGGGCGACAACGAGCGCACCGCAAAAGCTGTTGCCGCCAAGCTGGGCATTGATGAGGTGCGCGCCGGTGTGCTGCCCGAGGACAAGAAGGCGCTGATCGACGAACTGCGCGCCCAAGGCCGCAAGATCGCCATGGCGGGCGATGGGGTGAATGACGCCCCTGCCCTTGCCGCCGCCGATGTCGGGATCGCCATGGGCACCGGAGCCGATGTAGCGATGGAAAGTGCAGGGATCACGCTGCTGGGTGGTGATCTGATGGGCATCGTGCGGGCGCGCAAACTGGCACGCGCGACGCTGCGCAATATCAAGCAGAACCTGTTCTTCGCATTCGCCTACAACGCGGCAGGCATCCCGATTGCAGCGGGGGTGCTGTATCCGCTGACCGGCACCTTGCTGTCGCCCATGATCGCCGCAGCCGCGATGAGCCTGTCATCTGTCTCGGTCATCACCAACGCCCTGCGGCTGCGGCGGGTGGACCTTTAACGGTCCGGGCCGGGACCATGGCCCAGCCGAAACGCCAGAAGCGGCACGGCAATCCATTGCAGAAGCGGTGACAGACCGGTTCCCAGCCATGGCAGCCTTGGCATGATGTCACGGTAAGCCCAGGTCTGCCGCACCTCGACATTCAACCATTCGCTGAATACCGTATAGGCCAGTGCCGAGGCCACCGTCACAATGATGACTTGCCCGCGCCCCGTGTCAGGCCAGGCAGCGGCGCGCAGCACAAGCAGCGCCGCCAGCAACGTTGCCGCGCCGATCAGGACATCACCCAGCGTGCAATGCACCAAGGCATAGACGATTTGCCCCCAGGTCCCGTCTACCCACAGGGTGTAAAGCGGCATTTGCAGCGCTTCCCAAACCAGATTGCCGATCAGGATGACCAGTAGATATCGAAAAACTGCGGCCCGTCTGCTTTTCTGCCTCATCCAATGATCCTTCTGGGTGGCATCAGTTTCTGGTGTCACTTCACCCCCTGCAGCATCCCGGACGCGGAACATCCGATGTCCGGCAGAATTTTCCGGGCCGCGAGCGGGGTTCGGACCCTTGACGGATAGCATGATGCAACCCCCTGCGCATGCACCACTATAGCACGGGCGAGGTCGATCCGCTCGCACCCGTGATGTGCCGGGGTGGTGTTGCATCCACCCCGGCGCGCCCCGGTCAGGCCGAGACCGCTAACTCTGTCATCATGCCGGTCGACAGGTGCGGCATGTGGTGGCAGTGCAGCATCCACCGCGCTGCCTCACCCGCGTCCAGTGCAACGGTGACCGTCGCCATCGGCGGCACATAGACCGTGTCACGCATCGCGCCGCTCACCGGCTTGCCGTTGATATTGACCACCTGAAATGCATGGCCGTGCAGATGCATCGGATGGCCCATCATCGACATGTTGTGGAACATCAACTCCACCCGCTCGCCGCTGACAGCGTCAATCGGCTTGTGCGTCTTCCAGGTCTGGCCATCAATCGTCCAGAGATAGGGCTGCATCGAACCTGCCAGCATGATCATGTGGGTCCGGTCCACCGAACGGGCGGCAAGCGGGTTCGCTGCTTGCAGCAGCATTTCCTGCGCCATGTCGGTATCGAAGGCAGGCGCATCGGCCTCGCCCATGGCGTCGATCTTGCTAACCTTCGCGCCCGTTGTGGCAAGGATCAGCCCCGTGCGTTCGCGCGCGCCTTCGCGCAGGGCAAGCACTGGGAAAGCGCCATCGGCGGCCAAGTCAATCTCGATATCCAGCCGTTGCGCCATGGCCATACCGAACCGCGTGCCCGCCATTGGCACAATCGCATGACCATCCACTGCCACCAGCCGCGCGGGCACACCCGTGTCGATCCAGAACGTTGTGGCCGCAGCCGCGTTGACGATCCGCAACCGAACGCGCCCGCCCTTTTCGACCGAAATCACTTCAGGGTCGGAAAGTGTCCGGTCATTGGCAAGATAAGCGTCGAAATTGAAGTCGTTCAGGTCCATGGCCATGCCGCCCATCGCCATCCCGGACATATCGCCACCCGACATGTCCATGCCGGAATGGTCCATGTCAGCCGTCACGTCATCGCCCATGGCCGCCATGTCATGACCGGCCATGCCACCGGTGATCTCGGTCAGCACTTCCTCGGCAGGACGGAATGAAAAGTCATGCAGGAACATGACCACCTCTTGCCGGTCTGCCGCCATATCTGCAGCGGTGCGCACGATCAATGGGGCGGCGAGAAGGTTCATCTCCTGCACCGGCACATGGCTGTGCATCCAATGCGTGCCGGGATTGGGCACATAGTCAAAACTGCGCATCTCGCCGGTTTTCAGCAATGGCATCGGCAGGTCCGGCACACCATCCTGCGCGTTGGGTGGCAATTGGCCATGCCAATGGATGATGGTTTCGACGTCCAAGCTGTTTGTCAGGTCCACACGAAACTGCTGGCCCGGATCAAGGATCAGCCCTTGCCCACCTGCCCCGTTGATCAGCCCGTAAACCGTGGCTGCTTTGCCATCGATTTCAAGTACGCGGGTGGCGGCAGTCAGGCTCAGCGGTGCGGATTGTGCAAACGCAAGTCGTGGAAGTGCCGTCGCTGCAACCATCGCGGCAGATGCGGCGATAAAGCCGCGACGTGTAAAATCGTGTGTCATGTTGATGCTCCATTTGGCTTCAGAGGCCAACGCAAAAAATGCCTCGCAGGTTCCGCGAAGCGAGTTCAAGCGACAGGAGTTGTATCGGGAGGGCGTTGGGCCGGGTCTGGCTGGAACGACACCCAAACGGGACCCGCATCCATCGTCCAGCGTGCAAAGACGAAAACCACGAACCGCACTGAAAGCAAAGGCCCCTCGGCCCCGGCAAGGCTGGCACATAACATGGCACAAAGCGCGCCATTCATCCCGTCATGCAGGCCGCCGGAGTGGCGCATCTGGCCCTGCGCGTCAGCGGCGTGATGCATCGTCATCGCAGGCGTTTCGGTCACACCCGTCATGCCCGGATGCGGAAGGGTCAGCATGAAAAACAACGCAAGCACGAGGCCAAGGCGAAGCAGCAGATGGCTGTCAGCAAGGCTTCGGTTTTTGCACGACATTGAATTGGGTTAGGCCGCGAACCGAACCAGATCAAGTCACGTCTTGGAGTGCGTATCGCCAATGGGCGCCAAAGCGCACGCGACACAGGCAATGGTTCACCTTTCAGCAGTGGGCGTGCGCCCGGGCAGGGTCATCGGTTCCTCGGGTTTCGGCAAGGGCTGATGTGCCAGAGATCACGGGCAAAACCGCCTCGGGCCCCCGAAGTTCAGGCCCAGCGAGCGGTGGGAAGATTTCCGCCGAACTTGACCAGCAGACCCAAAGCTGCGGCACTGAACGCAGCCCCGGTCAGAAACGTAGAAGGCGCACCAAGACTGTCCCACAAAAGCCCCGCCACAAGGCTTGCGATCAACAGCGCAACACCGCTGACCAGATTGAAAAAGCCGTAAGCCGTACCGCGCAGGTCTGCCGGGGCGGTGTCGGCCACCATGACCACCAGCAGGCGCTGCGTCATGCCCATGTGAACGCCCCAGACCGCCACACCGGCAAGCACCACGGCCCAAATGGGCGGAACTGGCAAGGATCAGGTCTGCCACGATCAGCAGGACCAGCCCGCCGATCAACAGGGTTTTGTGGCTGACCCGGGCTCTGTCGCACAAATGCGGTGGGGGATTCATCTTGTGAATCCAGCGTGATAGCTGGAGGGCATGAGCAGACCAAGGACACCGATCTGCAAGACCCTGAACTGGCCCGCGTATAACTCGCGCATAACAGGGCGCTCAAGCGCCGCGCCTCACTGACGGTTTGGTTCGATCCTGACAAGGCTTGGGCAGCGAAGCCGACCGGCAAGCGTGGGCGACAGCCCGTCTACAGTGGTGAGGCGGATCAGAAAACAGTCCGGGGGACTGTTTTCCCGACGAACGCCGTCCAGACCTGCCTGACGATGAAGGTCCTTTTCGGCATGGCGCTGCGTCAGACGACCGGCTTCGTCGAGAGCTTGCTGCGCCTGATCGGCCCAGACTGATCGGCCCAGACTGGGCGGTGCCCGACTTCAGCACGCTGTCGCGGCGCCAGAAGTCTCTGAAGGTCAACGTCCCTTATCGCGGTTCACAGGGGCCGTTGCACCTGCTGATCGACAGCACGGGGATCAAGGTCGAGGGCGAAGGAGAGTGGACTGAGGCGGATCAGCAAACAGTCCGGGGGACTGTTTGCCCGACGAAGGCGCAAGCATGGCGGTCCCAAACGTCGCGTCTGGCGCAAGATCCATCTTGGGATTGATGAGGAAACGCTGGAGATCAGGGCGGTCGAGGTCACCAGCAGCGACGTTGGGGATGCGCCCATGCTGCCGGATTTGCGCGGCCAGATCCCGCCCGATCAGGAGATCGCCAGCGTCACCGCTCCCTCTCGTGGTTTGCTCGCAAACCGTTGCCGGGCAACGGACGGGGCCTGCGACACGCGCAAGTGTCACGACGCCATCCACTGCCCGGCAGTGGTTTGCTTGCAAACCACGAGAGGGGCCGAACGGGGTGCTGCTGCCATCATTCCGCCGCGCAAGAACGCAAAACCCTGGAAGGCCGATAGCGCCGGGGCAGTCGCGCGCACCGAGGCCCCGCGGGCATCGAAATACCTCGGCCGAGCGCTCTGGCGACCCCTCTCGGCAGCATCTTTCGGATGCGCCTGCCGGGCCATGGATGGAGCGGCTACCACCGCCGGAGTCGCGCAGAGACAAAAATGCATCGTGTCAAATTGCTGGGTCAGCGCCTCATGGCGCGCGACTTCGACCGCCAGGTCGCGGAGTTCCAGGTTCGCGTCGCCGTGCTGAACGGCTACACCGCGCCCGGCATCCCCGTCACGAAGGTCGTGGGATAAGTCCGTCCGGGGTTAGGGGCATTCCGGCCATCAGACGATTTGTGCAACAGAGCCATCCAGTCCCCCACCGTGGCCAAGGTGCGCGACTGCTGCGCGCTGACGGTGGTCTTGTGAACGATCCCCGTGTGGTAGGTCTCCACCGCGTTCTCCAGGAACAGTTTCCAGTTGCACGCCACGTCCAGAACCATCGTCCAGGTGCAGCGCATGTCGCCCAACCGGTGCGACGCCATGCGGGCCGGGAAATCGCCAAGATGGTCGATCAGCGGCGGGCCGTCCCTGGTAAACCGGGCAAAGACAAAGCCTTCCCAGATGTCCACGTCCAGCGCGACCAGCGCGTTGTCCACCTTGTCGAAGCCGACCGCGTCCGCCATGTCGGGGCAGCCATACAGCCGCCCGTCGGTCAGATAGCTCCATGCGGGATAGGGGCAGGTGATGCGACCCCTCACGTTTCCGGTGCCCTCCAGCAGGATCGAGCCGCGGTGGCGGCAGTAATTGGCGAAAGCGCGCAGGGTGCCGTCATCGCCACGGATCAGCACGATGGGCCCGCCGGGGGTATCGAACGCGCGGTAGTCGCCGGGCAGGGGCAGGGATTCCGCCCGGCACAGGAAGGACCAGTGCTTGAGGAACAGCGCCTCACGTTCTGCGGCGAAGGTCGCGGCGTCGGTGTAGAAGCCTGCCGGCATCGCCCGGGCCCGGTTCAGCGGTTGCACAGTGGCGGCGCGATCAAGGCTCATGAGCGGCTTCCTCCGGATCGCCAGTGTGCCGCCGGGGGGGCAGTTCCGGCAAGCCTGCAGGTCAATTGTCCTCTAAATTGTCCCGTGCAATCACCGGGGCGCGGCGGTAGTCTGACGACAGGGCCCGCGTTGGGCCGCCAGCCAAAAGGAATACAGTCATGGCCAAGGGACAAAACAAGCGCAAGGAAGTGAAGAAGCCGAAGAAAGAGGCGGCGAAACCGACCGTCAGCGTCGCATCGACCAATGCCAAGGTGACGATCTCGTCCGGCAAGCCGAAGGATTGACCCCGCAGATGGGCATTTCTGCCCGTCTGCCGCCTCAGAGCACCTCTTTAACCGCCTCCATCGCCACATAGGTGGAGGTGGAGGCGACGTGAGGCAGGGTGCTGATCGTCTCGCCCAGAACACGACGGTAAGCCTGAATGTCAGAGGTCCGCACCTTCAGCAGGTAGTCAAAGCTGGAGGCCATCATGTGGCATTGTTCCACCTCGGGCACCATCAGCACCGCTTTGTTGAAGGCCAGCAGGGCGGCCTCGCGCGTGTCGCTCAGCCGTACCTCGACAAATGCCACATGCGCCTGGCCCATCTTGATCGGGTCCAGAATGGCGCGGTAGCCGGTGATTACCCGAGCCTCTTCCAGCCGCTTCATCCGGGCCTGCGCCGGGGATTTCGACAGCCCGATCCGTCGCGCCAGTTCAACCGCTGAAATCCGGCCTTCCGTGGACAGCACCCGCAGAATGGCAAGATCGAAACGATCCAGATCGGCCCGGTCATCTGACATGCGATTTCCCCAATTCAGTCACATTCCGCCCGCATATCACAGATCAATAGGGAAAACAGCCTGTACATTCCGATGTATGCTAGTCGAAACAGGAGTCCGATATGCCCCGCGATTCAGCCGAATCATTCTGGTCCGTCATCGAAGCTGGCAGCCTTGCCGATGAGGCCACGCTGATGCGACGGCTCATTGCGGAAACAAAGCTGGATGCGGCTGCCCGCACCCGTATCACAGCCGCTGGCGCCGATCTTGTCGGTCGCATCCGTGGCAGCGCGCGACCGGGGCTGATGGAGGTGTTTCTGGCCGAATACGGCTTGTCCACCGACGAAGGCATTGCGCTGATGTGTCTGGCCGAAGCGCTGTTGCGCGTGCCGGACTCGGGCACGATGGATGCGCTGATCGAAGACAAGATCGCGCCGTCGGACTGGGGTCGGCATCTGGGCCGCTCTGCCTCAAGCCTTGTCAACGCCTCGACCTGGGCGCTGATGCTGACGGGCAAGGTGCTTGAGGATACCGAGCGTGGCATTGTCGGCAATCTGCGCGGGCTGGTCAAACGTCTGGGCGAGCCGGTGATCCGCAAGGCCGTCGCGCGCGCGATGAAAGAAATGGGCCGCAACTTCGTGCTGGGCGAAAACATCGACAAGGCGATGTTCCGCGCGCAGGAACTTGAGGCGAAGGGCTATACCTACAGCTACGACATGCTGGGCGAGGCGGCGCGCACCGAACGCGACGCGCGGCGCTATCACCTCAGCTATTCCAAGGCGATCACGGCCATCGCCGGGGCGGCGCGCGGCAATGACATCCGGCAGAACCCCGGCATTTCAGTGAAACTCAGCGCATTGCATCCGCGCTACGAGGTGGCCAAGCGTGACCGCGTGATGGAGGAACTGGTCCCCCGCATCCGGGCGCTGGCAGGTTTGGCCAAGGCGGCGGGCCTTGGCTTCAACATCGACGCCGAAGAGGCCGACCGTCTGGCCCTGTCGATGGAGGTGATCGAGGCGGTGCTGTCGGACCCGGCGCTGAAAGGTTGGGACGGCTTTGGCGTCGTGGTGCAGGCCTACGGCCGCCGCGCCGGGGCGGTGATCGACTGGCTTTATGCGCTGTCTGAACGGCTGGACCGCAAGATCATGGTCCGGCTGGTGAAGGGCGCCTATTGGGATTCCGAGGTAAAGCGTGCGCAAGTGCTTGGTCTGAAAAGCTTTCCGGTGTTTACCCGCAAGCAGGCTACGGACGTCAGCTACATCGCCAATGCCCGCAAGCTGCTGGGCATGACCGACCGCGTCTATCCGCAGTTTGCCACGCACAACGCCCATACCGTGGCTGCCATCCTGGACATGGCCAAAGACCCGATGGCCTACGAATTTCAGCGGCTGCACGGGATGGGCGAGCGCCTGCATGACATCGTTCTTGCCGACAACGGCACCCGCTGCCGGATCTATGCCCCGGTCGGCGCACACCGCGATCTGCTGGCCTATCTGGTCCGTCGTCTGCTGGAAAACGGGGCCAACTCCAGCTTCGTCAACCAGATCGTCAATGAAGAGGTTGCGCCGGAAACTGTCGCCGCCTGCCCGGTCACCGCGATGGAGGCCATGGACCCGGTCGCCAACCCGATGCTGCCGAGCGGCCCGATGCTGTTCGGCGCGCGGAAGAACTCTTTCGGCTGGGACCTGACCGAGGCCACCGACCTTGACCGGATCGAGGTGGCCCGGTCCGCCGATGCTCAGACCCTGTTCGAAGGGCTGCCTCGTCTGGCAGGCAGGCTTGTGGGCGGGCTGCGCCACACGGTCAAGAACCCTGCGACCGGGGAACCGGTTGGGTATGTGTTGACTGCGGCGCTGCCGGATGTGGATTCCGCGCTGCGGCTGGCGGAACCCTGGGCCGCCGCCCCGGCCGAACGCACTGCGGTTCTGCTGAAAGCGGCAGACCTGTACGAGAAGAACTTCGGGCGCATCTTCACGCTGTTGTCGCGTGAGGCGGGCAAGACGCAGTCCGATGCCGTGTCGGAACTGCGCGAGGCGGTGGATTTCCTGCGCTACTATGCCGGGGGTGCCAGTTTTGCGACGCCGCGCGGGGTCTTTGCCTGCATCAGCCCGTGGAACTTTCCGCTGGCGATCTTTACCGGCCAGATTGCCGCGGCACTGGCCACCGGCAACGCGGTCATCGCCAAGCCCGCCGAACAGACGCCGCTGATTGCCACCCTCGCGGTGGATCTTCTGCGCAAGGCCGGGGTACCGGCGACGGCGTTGCAACTGCTTCCGGGCGATGGGGTGATCGGGGCGGACCTGACCCGCGACCCGCGCATCCACGGCGTGGCGTTCACCGGATCGACTGAAACCGCGCTGAAGATCCGCAAGGCGATGGCCGACAAGCTGGACCCTACAGCCCCCCTGATCGCCGAAACCGGTGGATTGAATGCGATGCTGGTGGATTCGACCGCGCTGCCCGAACAGGCGGTGCGCGATATTCTTGCGGCAGCCTTCCAGTCGGCAGGTCAGCGCTGTTCCGCGCTGCGCTGTCTGTACGTGCAGGAAGAGGTGGCCCCCGCCATCACTGAAATGCTGTTCGGCGCGATGGACGATCTGAGCCTTGGCGACCCCTGGCATCTGGCCACCGATGTGGGTCCGGTGATCGACGCCGAAGCCCAAGCCGGCATCCGCGCCTATATCGAGGCGGCGCGCAAGGAAGGCCGGGTGATGAAAGAGCTGAAAGCACCGAAGACCGGCACCTTCATTGCGCCGACGGTGCTGTCTGTGCCGGGCATCCAGGCCATGCCGCGCGAGATTTTCGGGCCGGTGCTGCATATCGCCACCTTCAAGTCCGGCGAGGTTGACGCCGTGGTCGATGCGGTCAACGCGTCCGGCTATGGCCTGACCTTCGGTCTGCACACCCGGATCGACGACCGCGTGCAGCGGGTGATCGAGCGGCTTCGCGTCGGCAACGCCTATGTCAACCGCAACCAGATCGGGGCGGTTGTCGGCAGCCAGCCATTTGGCGGCGAAGGGCTTTCCGGCACCGGGCCAAAAGCAGGTGGGCCGGAATATCTTGTCCGGTTCTGTCGCAATCCGGCACCAGTGGCCACGGACGACGGAACCCGCAGCGACGAGGCAGTCGTGGCCAAGGTGCTGCGCGGCCCCTGGCCCGGTCTGCCGGGGCAGGGCATTGATCTGCCGGGTCCGACGGGCGAATCCAACCGGCTGACACTGGTGGCCCGCGCACCGGTGCTGTGCCTTGGTCCCGGTCAGGCGTCCGCGCTGCAACAGGCCGAGGCGATCCGCAAGCTTGGCGGGCGCGCGGTAGAGGCACCCGGCCTGTCCCCCGAAGCGCTGGGCCGCCTGCGTGGCTTTTCCGGTGCGATCTGGTGGGGAGATGAGGCGACAGGCCGCGCCCATGCCCGTGAGCTTGCCACGCGGATCGGCCCGATCCTGCCCTTGATCGGTGGCTGGCCGGACCGCGCGCATGCGATGCTGGAACGGCATCTGTGCATCGACACCACAGCGTCGGGCGGCAACGCCCAACTTCTGGCCACCGTCTCGGACGCCTGACACTTTCGGGCACTTGACGGGCCATAGCGGATCGGGAACTGTCCCCCCCATGTTTCCGATCCGCGACCACAATCCATCGGGCCGAACGCCGTTTGTCACGATCAGCCTGATCGTGGTCAACATTCTGGTTTTCCTTGGATATTTCCTGTCGATGTCAGAGCCGGAGCTGAACCGCTTTTTCATGACCTGGGGCCTTGTCCCGGCACGGCTGATGGCGGGCGAGGGGTATGCGACGCCGATCACCTCGATGTTCCTGCACGGCGGCTTCATGCATCTGGCGGGGAACATGCTGTTCCTGTGGATCTATGGCGACAATCTGGAAGAAGAGATGGGCCACGCGGGCTTTCTTGCCTTCTACCTTGCCAGCGGTCTTGCGGCGGCAGGGCTGCAATCGGTGGCGGATTTGACGTCTGTCCTGCCGATGGTCGGCGCGTCGGGGGCGATTGCCGGGGTGATGGGGGGATATCTGCTGCTGTTTCCCCGCGCCAAGGTGGATGTGCTGTTCATCTTCGTGATCTTCTTTCGCATCTTTGCGATTCCGGCCTGGATCGTGCTGGGGATCTGGTTCGCAATCCAGATATTCTCCGGCATCGCCACGCCGATTGACGCGGGCGGGGTGGCCTATTGGGCCCATGCAGGCGGGTTTATTGGCGGCCTGTTCCTGACGCTGCCGGTCTGGATCAGGCGCGGGGCGCGCGACTACTGGCAGGAAACCCAGGGCCATCCGCCGCATCCCGAAACGCAGTTTCAGGCGTCGCGGTCCAACATTCCACTGGTTCCGCGGCGGCGTTAGCCGCGGATCACGCCCCGGAACGCGTCGAACAGCCCGTCATTGCCCGCAATCAGCGCCCCGTCCAGCGGGTCTGCCCCATCGCGTATGGCGGACACCAGACCGCCCGCCTCGCGCACCAGCAACAGCCCTGCGGCGACGTCCCAGGCCTGCAACTCGCGTTCCCAATAGCCATCGAACCGGCCCGCCGCCACATAAGCAAGGTCCAGCGAGGCCGCACCCCAGCGGCGCACCCCGGCGCAGCCCGGCATCAGCCGCGCCAGATCCTGCAGTGTCGCAGGCAGGGTGGTCTTCGCACCGAACGGCACGCCGGTCGCAAACACCGCATCCGACATCGACCGCCGTCCCGATACGCGCATCCGCTTGTTGTCGTTCAGCCAGCAGCCCGATCCCTTTTCAGCCCAGAACATCTCGTCCTTGGCCGGGTCGAAGACCACGGCGGACACTATCTCGCCCTTGTGTTCCAGCGCAATGGACACTGCCCAATGCGGCATGCCGTGCAGAAAGTTGGTGGTGCCGTCCAACGGATCGACAATCCAGCGCCGGGTCGGATCGGCCCCATCTGTGGTGCCGGTTTCTTCACCCAGCCAGCCATAGGTCGGACGCCCGCCCAGCAGTTCTTCCTTGATCAGCCGTTCCGCCTCGCGGTCGGCTTTGGTCACGAAATCACCGGGGCCCTTGGTGGACACCTGCAGGTTTTCCACCTCGCGGAAATCCTTGACGAGGCTGCGCCCCGCCTTGCGCGCGGCCTTGATCATCAGGTTGAGGTTGGCACTGCCTTGCATGGCATAACTCCGGTCGGTTCAGCCCGGTGCCTTACACGGCGGCGCGGCCGATGAAAACCCCGCCCGGTCTGAACCGCACCGTCGGCACCGCCTTTACTGGACGATCACGACCCGCATGTTCTGCATTCCTTCAGCCTTGACCATTCCGAACAGGATCTTTGCGTTGTCCGGATGCTGACGGACGCAGCCATGGCTGGCGGGTTTGCCCAGCCGCTTGATCTGATCGGTGCCGTGGATCGGGTAATTGCCATCGTAGAAAATGGCAAAGGGCATCGGCGCGCCGCCATACAGCCGCGAGAGGTGGTTTCTCGACAGAAATTCTGGTTCATAGGTGCCGGTGGGGGTGATCTTGCCGGACTTTGCCGTCGGGACCGGCCAGTCGAACAGCCGCCGCCGCTCATGATACACCTTCATCGTCTGGCTTGAAATGCTGACCCGGGCCACCACCCGGTCAGCCAGTGCCGCAAATGGCCAGGCAACCAGTGTCGCCAGCGCACAAACGGCGAAAACGCTGCGCATCTCTGTCTCCGTAGTGCACGTCGCAAGTGTAGAATTGCGGCGCCGTGGCCCAAGTCAACGGGTTTTGCCTGCTGCGCGAGTCTGCGGTCACCTTACCTATCCGCGCGGTTGAGTCGCGGCGGGCAGACCGCCTATTTCCGGCCCGTTCAGTTCGCGCAGCAGCTTGCGGCGGATCGCGCGGGGGTAGTCCTGTTGGGTCTTGGCCACCTCGACAAAGGCACCGATTCCCCGGATCACCTCGTTCCGGTAATAGTCGGCCACATTGGCTTCGTGTTCGCCGATCGCCAGCCCGTTGACGATGATGTCGCCGAAATCGGTACGGTCATAGGCGGTGCGGGCCGAGATGCCTTCGTTGTTGCGACCGTCGCCAGCCATATCCAGTACCCGGCTCAGGCAGGGTGGGGCTTGGTCCATCACTTCGGCCCCAAAGATCAGCGCATGGCCCAGTGCGGTCGGCAACAGCCGTGCGGGGCGTTCTTCGTTGCGTACCTTTGTCACCGCCCGAGCCAACTCACCCGGCCCTGACAACAGCACCCAGGGCACGACGATCTGTTGATGCCGCTCGCCGCTCCAGTAATAGACTGCCAAAGCAACCTCGCCTTCGGGCGAAAAAATTGCGGCCCTCACTGCCGCATCTTCCAGCGCCAGCGCCAGTCCTTCGGTCTGGATCATGTAGTCGGCCGCATTGACCGACCGCGACACATCCACCGCCAAGGCCAACGCCAGCCTACATTCTGCCGCAGCGGGGAGCGCGCAAAGCGCAAAAGCAAAACTGAACCGTATGATCAAGAGGCACCTCCACCGTAAATTCTAAGCCGGAACCGCCGGGAACTCCAAGCCAATCCTGCTTGCCAATTCGCACGACCGCCGCCACCCTGTCTGGAAAGAGAGGACGCGCATGGCCACTGAAAGCACCGGGGTTGATATTCCCGCCGTCGTCACGCTGCTGGGCGCGGCAGTGGTGGCGGTCCCGTTGTTCAAGCGGGCGGGTCTTGGGTCGGTTCTTGGCTATCTGGCGGCGGGTCTGGCGATCGGTCCGTTCGGACTTGGCCTCTTTTCCGACCCGATGGCCATTCTGCATGTGGCGGAACTGGGTGTGGTGATGTTCCTGTTCATCATCGGGCTGGAAATGAAGCCCTCGCGCCTGTGGGCGATGCGGCGCGATATCTTTGGCCTCGGGCTGGTGCAGGTTGTGGTCGCAATGGCGCTGTTGTCGCTGGTGGGATTGGCGCTGGGCTATCCCTTCGCGCCCTCGCTGATTTCGGGGACCGGCTTTGTGCTGACCTCCACCGCCATCGTGATGCAGATGCTGGAGGAACGCGGCGACACCTCGGCCCCAAAGGGTCAGCGCATCGTGTCGATCCTGCTGCTGGAGGATCTGGCCATCGTGCCGCTGCTGGCGTTGACCGCGTTTCTGGCCCCCGGCGCGCCGGACCTGACGCTGGCCGACCGGGCGCTGGGGATCGGCATCGGTCTGGGGGCCATTCTGGCGCTGATCCTTGCGGGCCGCTATCTGCTGAACCCGGTTTTCGCGATCCTGGCTGCCGCCCGCGCCCGCGAAGTGATGACCGCCGCCGCGTTGCTGATCGTGCTGGGGGCCGCGCTGTGGATGCAGATTGGCGGGCTATCCGCCGCAATGGGGGCGTTCCTTGCCGGGGTGCTGTTGTCGGAATCCTCGTACCGGCACCAGCTGGAGGCGGATGTGGAGCCGTTCCGCGGCCTGCTGCTTGGGCTTTTCTTCCTTGCGGTCGGCATGGCGCTTGACCTGGCGGTCGTGGCGCGGAACTGGCAGCTGGTCCTGATCGCCGTGGTTGCCCTGACCGCGCTGAAGATGCTGACGATCTACGGCGTTGCCCGGATATTCAAGGCCAGCCACCGCGAGGCGCTGGAACGCGTTGTGCTGATGGCGCAGGGCGGCGAGTTTGCCTTTGTGCTTTATGCCGCCGCGCTGTCGGTTGGGCTGATCACGGTTGAGGAAAACGCCACCCTGACTGCGGTGATCATCATTTCGATGGTGATGACCCCGCTGTTCGTGCTGCTGCATGACCGGCTGATGCCGAAAGCCGCCGTCTCGTCCGAGGGTCTGCCAGCGCCGGAAGACGACGGGGCGTCGGTGTTGCTGATCGGATTTGGCCGCTTTGGGCAGGTGGTCAGCCAGCTGCTTCTGGCGCGGGGGCACAGTCTGACCATCATCGACACCGATCCCGAGGCGATCACCACCGCCCGGGACTTTGGCTTCAAGGTCTATTTCGGCGACGGGACGCGGCTGGATATCCTGCATGCTGCCGGTGCCAGCCATTCCCGCGCGGTGATCATCGGCATCGACAATCAGGGGGCTGCCACCCGCATCGCGCATCTGCTGCACGACGAATGCCCGCTTATCCCGGTCTTTGCCCGCAGCTTCGACCGCCGCCACTCGATCACGCTGATCAAGGCCGGGGTCGCAGCCCCGATCCGCGAGACCTACGAATCGGCACTGGCGCTTGGGGCCGACCTGTTGCGCCATTTCGGCACTGATGAAGCGGCGGTGGCTGAGACGCTGGCCGATGTGCGCCTGCGCGATGCCGAACGGTTCGCGCTGCAATTGGCAGGTGACATCTATGCGGGCCGGGCATTGCTGCACGGCACCGGCGGGCTGGCGACGGAAAACTCCGGGTAAGATGGGCAATATTGCCCATCCTACGCGCCCCGTTGCAGTTTCACCGGCTCACTGCGCCCCAGTTTCAGGAAATGGGCCATGAAGGGCTTTGCCACATCCTCGGACCGGGTGGCCGCAAACAACCGCTTGGTGATGACCGCCGGCCCCAGCGGCCGCGTTACGTAATCCGCGCTGGTACGCACGTCGCGCAACACCCAGTCCGGCAGCACCGCCACCCCCCGGTTCGACCCCACCAGCATCAGGATCACTGCCGTCAGTTCGGCGGTGCGCTGGGCACGGGGTTCCACCTTGGCAGGGGTCAGCAGTTCGCTGAAGATATCCAGCTTGTCGCGCGTCACCGGATAGGTGATCAGCACCTGATCGCGGAAATCTTCGGCGGCGATGAAAGCCTTTTGCGCCAGTGGGTTTGCTGCTGCGGCAAGGAAGGTGGGGTGGTAGTCGAACAGGGGGTTGTAGGTGATGCCCGGCAGCGGCACCGGGTTGGACGAGATCACCAGATCGACCTCTTCGCGGTTCAGCGCGGGCAGGGCGTCGAACGCCAGCCCGGCGCGGATATCCACGTCAATCTCGGGCCAGGCATGACGGAACAGTTCCAGCACCGGGAACAGCCAGTCGAAACAGGCGTGGCACTCGATGGCGATGTGCAGCCGCCCGATCTTGCCGGATCGCAGGTTGCGGAACTCGTCTTCCATCGCGTCGATCTCGGGCAGGATGCGGTCGGCGGCGCGCAACATCCGGATTCCGGCGGAGGAGAGTTTCATCGGCTTGGACCGGCGGACGAACAGTTCCATCCCGGCCTGATCCTCCAGCCCCGCCACCTGATGGCTGAGGGCGGATTGTGTCATGTTCAGCATGTCGGCGGCACGGGCAAGGCCGCCTGCCTGGTGGATTGCCCGGATGGTGCGCAGGTGGCGCAGCTCGATGTACATGTGCCGAACCTCATAAAGATGGTGAGAACTATGAATTGGTCTCACATACCAGACTCTGCGACAAGGGGGCATCAGAAGGAAGCTGCCCATGTCCGCGACACCCCGCATCTCGTTTGAATTCTTCCCGCCGCAGACGCTGGATGCGTCGTTCCGGCTGTGGGAAACCGTGCAGGCGCTGGCCCCGATGAAGCCGTCTTTCGTGTCGGTCACCTATGGCGCGGGCGGCACCACCCGCAAACTGACGCATGAGGCAGTGTCGACCATCCACCGCAATTACGGCCTGCCGGTGGCGGCGCATCTGACCTGCGTTGATGCGACCAAGACCGAAACCCTGGCCATTGCCGAAGCTTACGCCGAGGCTGGCGTGACCGAGATTGTCGCCCTGCGCGGCGACGCTCCGAAAGGCGCGGAGCGGTTTGTGCCGCATCCGCTGGGGTTTGCGTCTTCGGTCGAACTGGTTGAAAAGCTGGCGAAAACCGGCAAGTTCAAGATCCGCGTCGGGGCCTATCCCGAACCGCACCCCGATGCCGCCGACAAGACCGCCGACGTGACTTTCCTCAAGCGCAAGATTGATGCCGGTGCATCCTCGGCCATTACCCAGTTCTTCTTTGACGTCGACACCTTCTTCCGGTTCCGCGATGCCTGTGTGGCCGCCGGGATCACCGCGCCGATCATCCCCGGCATCCTGCCGATCACCAGCTGGGCCGGGGCCAAGAAATTTGCCGCCCGCTGTGGCACCCGGGTGCCGCGAAAGCTGGACGAGGCCTTTGCCACTGCCGCCCGTGATGGCCGCGAAGAGCTGCTTGCCCTGGCGCAATGCACCGCACTTTGCGACAAGCTGCTGCAAGGCGGAGTCGGGGACCTGCATTTCTACACCCTGAACCGCCCGCACCTGACCCGCGAAGTCGTGCGTGCGCTGGGCATCACGCCCGAAGTGGTTCTGGAAAAGGTTGCCTGAACAGCCGCTTGCGGCCAACGATGTCTCCCTGGGCGGCTTTCTGACCACGGTTGGAAGGCCGCCATTTTTACCCGGGCTTGTTCCCCCGGTCGGATCGGCTAATGTCGGGCGACAAGTGCCCGAGGACCGCAATGCCAAAACTCATCACCCTTTTGAACGGCCCCAATCTGAACCTTCTGGGCCTCAGACAGCCCGAGATTTATGGCCAAGAGACGCTGGAAGATGTGGCCGCGATGGTCGCCGATCTGGCCGAGGATCTTGGCCTGTCGGTGAAGGCACTGCAATCGAACCACGAGGGCCAGCTGATCGACTGGATCCAGCAGGCGCGGGGCACCTCGGCGGGGATCATCATCAATCCGGGGGCGTATTCCCACACCTCCGTCGCCATTCTGGATGCGCTGAACGCCTATGACGGGCCGGTGCTGGAAGTGCACATTTCGAACATTCACAAGCGCGAGGCGTTCCGGCATCATTCCTACATCAGCCAGCGCGCCGACGGGGTGATCGCAGGTTTTGGCACCGAAGGCTACGCCTTGGCTTTGCGCCGGATGGCAAGTCTGGTGGGCAAATGATGTTGCCGGTCAACCAGTTCAAGCGCGGTCTTCGTGAGGGGCGTCAGCAGATCGGCCTGTGGAATTCCATCCCCGGGCCGGTGGTGGCCGAGATGATCGCAGGCACCGGGTTCGACTGGATAACCATAGATACCGAACATTCGCTGACCGATATCCCGGATGTGCTGGCTATGCTGCAGGCGATGGCACCTTACCCCGTCTCGCCGGTGGTGCGACCTCAATCGCAGGACCCGGCCTTGATCAAACGGCTGCTGGATTTCGGCGCGCAGACGCTGATGATCCCTTACGTCCAGTCGGCGGATGAGGCGCGGGCGTTGGTTTCGGCCATGCGCTACGCCCCGCGCGGCTTTCGCGGTGTGGCCGGCGGCACCCGGGCCAGCGGTTATGGCCAGATCAAGGATTACATGGTCCGCGCCGAGGACGAATTGTGCCTGATCGTGCAGATCGAGACGCGTGAGGCGGTGGCAGCCATCGAAGATATCGCGGCGGTCGACGGGGTGGATGCGCTGTTCATCGGCCCGGCAGACCTAGCGGCGTCGCTTGGGCATCCCGGCAATCAGGCGCATCCCGAAGTGGTGGCGACCATCGAGTCTGCGATCAAGCGCATCGTCGCGGTGGGCAAGCCTGCAGGGATTCTGACGGTGGACCCGGAATTTGCGCGCAAATGCATCGGCTGGGGAACCCGCTTTACCGCCGTGGGCGTGGACCTGTGGCTTTTGTCAGCCGCCGCGCGTGGGCTGGCGGCCAGCTTTCGCCAAGCGTGAGCGGCGACCCCCTCTGCCCGGCGTTTTGCTGGCATCCCGCAGCGCAGCTGTTCGACGGGCAGGGGCGCGAACAGGGGCCGGTTCCCCTTGGCACTCCGGTCATCGCCGACCGGCCCTCGGCGCTGGCGCTAGCCGCGGCCCTGGCCACCCCGGTGTTTCGCATCGGCCTTGAGGGGCCTCCCCCCGACCCCGGCCCAACGCCGGTGTTCGAGACCTTGACTTCCGGGTCCACCGGCGCACCACGCCGCATCCGGCGCAGTCACGCGTCGTGGATCGCCAGCTTTACCATCAACGCGGGTCTGTTCGGCATCGGCCCCACAGCGCGGCTGGCGGTGCTGGGGCGGCTGGTGCATTCTCTGTCGCTGTATGGCGCGTTGGAGGGCATGCATCTAGGCGCCGAGGTGCATCTTCTGGACGATCTGCGCCCGGACCGGCAGCGCAAAGCCTTGGCGGTGCGGCAGATTTCTCACCTTTACGCCACGCCCGCTCAACTGCGTCTGATGGCCGAGGCGGGCGGCCCGGCCTGTCCCGCGCTGCGCGTGCTGCTGATCGGCGGCTCAAAGCTTGACCCTGATCTGCGCGCCGCCGTGCAGGCGATGGCCCCCGCCGCACAGGTGCACGAGTTTTACGGCGCGGCCGAGACCAGTTTCATCACCATGTCAGACGCCTCAACCCCCGAAGGGTCGGTGGGCCGGGCCTATCCGGACGTGAAGATCAGGTTGCAGGACGGGACCGTTTGGGTGCAAAGCCCCTACGTGTTTGCGCGCTACGCGGGCGACGGCGGCGGCGCGCAGTGGCAGGGCAGTTGGCTTTCGGTGGGAGAGGTCGGACGGATGGACGGTGAGTATCTGTATCTTTCGGGCCGGGCCGGGCGGATGGTCACGGTCGCCGATCAGAACGTCTTTCCCGAAGAGATCGAGGCTTTCATGGAAGGACTTGCCGGTGTGCGCCGCGTTGCCGTCCTGCCGGTGACCGATCCACTGCGCGGTGCGGTTCTGGTTGCGGTGGTGCAGGGAAATCCGGCGGAAGAGGAACGTATCCTGCTGGCATTGCGCGCCAAGCTGGGGCCGTTGAAAGCGCCGAAGGCCCTGATCTGGATGACGGAGTGGCCAGTCGTTCCGTCCGGCAAGACGGATTTCGCGGCCCTTCAAAGGGGACTTCGGTGGCACATCTGATCGCAGCCAGCCGGTCGGCGGTGGTGCCGCGCGGCGGAGCCTTTGCGCTGCTGACGGTCGAGGAATTGGCAGTGCCGGTGCTGCTGGGTTGTCTGGCGGCGGCGCGGCTGGACCCGGGGCAGGTGGGCGAGGTGATCTTGTCCAACGCGCTGGGGGCGGGCGGCAATCCGGCGCGGCGAGTCGCGCTGGCAGCCGGGTTGCCCGACCGCGTGGCCGGTCTGACCATTGACCGGCAATGCGCGGGGGGGCTGGATGCGATCCTGCTGGCCCGGGCGATGGTGGACAGTGGCGCGGCCGATGTGGTGCTGGCGGGCGGGGTGGAAAGCTATTCCCGCAGGCCGTTGCGGCTGGCGACCGACCCCGACGGCGGCCCGCCCGTCGCCTATGACGAGGCCCCCTTCACCCCCTGGCCCGGCCGCAATCCCGGCATGGCAGACGCGGCAGGGGCGCTGGCGCTGCGGCTGCGGATCAGTCGCGCGGCGCAAGAGGTCTGGGCGGTGGACAGCCACCGCAAGGCCTTGCAGGCCGACCACACGGACGAGATCACCGTGCTTCAGGGGCAGCAGCGCGATGCCTTCACGCGCGCCCTGACTCCGGCGCTGGCCGCGCGCGCGCCGGTGGTCAGGGGCAGCATCACGGCGGCGACGGCGGCTGTGGCGGCGGACGCCTCGGCACTGGTTCTGGTTGTGTCAGACCGGCTGGCGGCGCGGTTTCCCCGCAGCCTGCGGATCGTGGCAGGGGTCACCCGTGGGGCCGATCCGATGGAACCGGGTTTGGCGCCGGTGGTGGCGATCCGCGAGATTTGGGACGGTTCACCGTTGGCGATGGCCGAAGTGATGGAGGCTTACGCCGTGCAGGCGATGGCCGTGGTTGCGGCCTGCGGCATTGACCCGGCGATCGTCAACCCCGGCGGCGGGGCGCTGGCGCGGGGGCACCCGATTGGCGCATCGGGTGCCGTTCTTGCGGTGCGGCTGTTCCACAGCTTGCGCGCGGGCCAAGGCCTTGCCGCGATTGCGGCGGCAGGGGGCCTTGGCACCGCGCTTCTGGTCGAGGCCTCAGGCGCGTGACAGCAGCGAGGCGGGCCGCATGCGCGCCAGGCTTTGGGTGATCATCCCGGCCAACACCACCTTGACCGCATCGCCGGGCAGGAAGGCCATGGCAAGGTACGACGCCTCGGTCAGGGTCTTGTCCAGCATCACGGACATCCCGATGATCCCGAATACATAAAGCACCCCGATCCCGCCGATGACGGCCGCAGCGGTTGCCGCCACGCCGGGTGCAAGCGTCGTCCGCTCCATCACCCAGCCGGTGACAAAAGCCGCAACGGGGAAGCCGATCAGGAACCCGACAGACGGCGAGGCAAAGACGCCAAGCCCGCCGCGCCCACCCGACAGCAAGGGCAGACCAGCCGCCACCAGCACCAGGAACAGGATCACTGCCAGCGCCCCGCGCCGCGCACCCAGCACCGTGCCGCACAGCATGATGCCAAGGCTTTGCGCCGTGATCGGCACCCCGGCGGCAAGGTCGATCTTTGGCACAAGGCCAAGCACGGCGATCAGGGCTGCGAACAGGGCGATGTGGGTAAGATTGCGTTCCATGGGTCCTCCGGTTGAACTGCGGGCCTTTAATCAGCCCCGCCGCGTGCGCGCAAGGCCTCGGCTGCGTTGTCAGCATCGTCGAGCGCGGCAAGCGTGACGGGAACGATCACCCGCCAGCGGGGGCGGCGGGGGGAACGGGCGGACCACGCCTCGGATATCTGGCCCATCCGGTCGGCCATCACGGGGATGAACCGGATGACCAGCGCCAGTGCCAAGGCAAAGCGGCGCGGCTTCAGGCCAAAGGCGGCAAGGGGCCGGGTAAGGGTCTCGATCACGGCGATCATGTCGGACAGGCGCGTGGTCATGGTGACGAAATTTGCGGCACCGACGGCGGCGGTCAGCCGCAGGATGATCACCGCCCCGCCAGCGGGATCACTTGTCCAAAGGTGCCAAATCCCTACGATCAGCACGAAAGGCCAAAGCGGGCGCAGCATCCGCGCGCCGTGGGTGGCGAAGGCCGCGCCACTGCTGGCGTACAGGGCCACCACCAGCGCCAGTGCTGCAAGGATTGTCGCGGGGGTGGTCAGCGAAAACAGCAGCACCGTGCACACCGACAACGCGCCCAGCTTAGCCGCAGCGGGCAACCGGTGCGCCCAGATCTCAACCGGAGAGGTCAGTGTCAGCATCACGCTCTCCGATCCGGGCCATTTCGGCGGCAAAGGCGGGCAGAACCTGATCTGGCGGCCCGTCGGCGGCGATGCGCCCGGCTTCCAGCCACAGGATGCGGTCGGCAGTGGCCACGGTTGCCGGGTCATGCGTGATGGTGATCAGCCGTTGCGGCAGGGCGGCAAAACGCCGGGCAAGGCGGGTCTGCGTCGGCAGATCAAGCCCGGCAAGCGGCTCGTCCAGCAGGATCGTTAAGGGCCGCATCAACAGCACAGACAGCAGGCACAGATAGTGCCGTTGTCCCTGACTGAGGCTGGTGGTCGGCGCCTTGGCCCAATGACTGCGCCCCTCTTGCGCCAACGCGTCGCGCGCGGCGGTCAGGGCTTCGGTCTGGGTGCGACCTTGCTGGGTCAGGCCAAAGGCAAGCTCTTCTTCCACGGTGGGAAACAGGATCTGGTGGTCCGGGTTCTGGAACAGGATGCCGATACTGGCCAGCGCCACCTTGCGGTCCAGCGCCGGGTCAATGCCCCCCACCCGGATAGTGCCCGAGGATGCCGGTATCAGCCCGGCGATCAGCCGCAGAAGTGTCGTCTTGCCCGATCCGTTGCGGCCAAGGATACCAATGCGCGCTTCGGTCAGTCGCAGGCTGAGGTCGGTCAGGATCGGGCGACCCGACAATGTGACACAGGCCCGGTCAAGGTGGATGCCCGGAAAGGTGGTGTCAGCGGGCATCTGCGGCCTTCGGTCAAGGAACGCGTTGTTCTAACCGCTGGGAGGGGGACTGGAAAGGGGGCAGCGCCGGAGGCAGTTTGGGGGGCGCTGGTCCCGACCCGCCATAAAGGCGGGCCGGAAGCAGTTGTTTCAGACCTGGGGTATCAGCAGTTCGCGATGAAGCGCTGGCCGTACTGGTCGCGGTAGTAGCACTTGCCTTGCGTCGGCGCGGGGCCGATCAGGGTTGATGCGGCAACGCCGACGGCAGCACCGATCAGCGCGCCCTGCGTGCGGTCGTCATCCGACGACACCGCAGCGCCGACAGCGGCACCGCCAAGCGCACCAAGGGCGGCGTTCTGGCCTTCGGTCTGGCATCCGGCAAGCGCCAGGGTCAGCAGCGGCAGTATAAGAATGAACTTGGTCATGAGAGGCTCCTACGGGTTATCCGCGCATAGGATACAACGCGCATTGCCGCCTCCGGTTCCATGCGCGGAACGCCGCTGGGCAAGATTTCGCGGATGCAGCACGGCGTTGTGGCAGATTGCTGCCACTGAGGGCGCATCAGGCGGACGGGTTGGCCGCGTTTGTCGCTTTGGCAAAGGCCAGCGCGCGGGCGTAGGCCGGGGCCATGTCCGGATTGACCATGCCGCGCTGGGCAGCGACCTGATAGACATGGCCGGGATTGGCATTCGCCTCGTTCAACAGCGCGCCTTCATCGGTCAGGAACACATCCCAGCCGATGATACCGTGACCCCGAAAACACTCATGCCCGGCTAGGCAGGCGGCCATTGCCTGATCCCAATGCGGCAGGGTGAAGCCAAGGAACGGCTCTGCCTCGTCAAGCCAATGGGTCAGGTCGGGGGTCAGCGGATCGCGCAGGTTGCGGATGCGGGTTATCCTGCCGGTGCCAAGGTCGATCAACCCCCAGACCCGGGTGTCGAAGGCATCGCCGTCATGCATCGCCGTCTTGGCCGGGACGCGGATCACGCCGTACCACGGTTCCACCCCCCGGTCGGTCAGCAGGGTGACGATGCGGACCGAGGCCATTGCCGGGCCCACGTGGCGCTTCAGGTCGGCATGGCACTGGTAGAACGGCTGGAACATGTAGCCCTTCGCCCAGTCGGCCACAATCTCGGCGGCCAGGCCGGCAGCGGGGACACTGCGACCGTTCAGGAATGTGAGGGTTCCGTCCGGTGTCACGCCCTTGATGGCGGCGGCGCCACGGGCAAAGGACCCGTCACGCGGCTTGCCGAACACCGGCAGATTGGCCGCATCTGACAGGAAGCCGACGATGTCGGCGGCACTGCGCAGCGGGCGGATATACGCGGCGCCGCCAAGATCAGTCGTGTCCTCCGCCAGGTACAGCGCCCGGGTTCGGGTGACGGGCAGGCCTCGGGCCTGCAAGATGATCTCGGTCCGGACCTTGTCGTTGATCACGTCGGAGGACGGACCCCGCCCCGGCATTTCCAGAGCCGAGTTGAAGGCAACGGTGCGGGTTCCCGGCAGAAACTCTTTCAGAAAGGCTTTGCCCCGGTCGGCGCGCCACAAGGCATAGGTGAAGTATTCTTCATACTTCACCCCGTTTTTGCCAAAGCGCAGCCGCACCAGATCCACCACCTGACGAAACCCGCCGGGTCCGCCATGTGCCGCCAGATGCTGGACCGCAGCAAGCAGGTCGAACGCCCCCGCGTCGGACGTTTCCGCCAGATATCGCATCGGTCTGATCAACCCTGCCGAGCAGCGACGACAGAGGCTTCGAGGATTTCCATCGCCTCGCTGAAATGCGCGTCCGGGATGGTGATCGGAGCAAGGAAGCGGATGACGTTGCCGTAGACGCCGCAGGTCAGCAGGATCAGCCCACGCTTCAACGCCTCCAACCGCACCCGGCCGGTAAAGCCTGCGTCGGGTTCGTGGGTGCTGGGGTTGGCAAATTCGACGGCGACCATGAAGCCGGGGCCACGGATATCGACGATTTCCGGGGTGGTAGAGCGGATGCCCTCCAGCCGCTGTTTCAGCCGGCCGCCCAGTTCGTTGGCCCGCGCGCAAAGGTCTTCCTCCTCGATCACGTCCAGCACGGCGTTGGCGGCGGCGATGCCCAGCGGGTTGCCCGCATAGGTGCCGCCAAGACCGCCGGGGTGGGCGGCATCCATCAGATCCGCCCGGCCCGTCACGGCGGCCAGAGGCAGGCCGCCGGCAAGGCCCTTGGCCATGGTGGTCAGGTCGGCGGCGACATCATAGGCGTCCATTGCAAACAGGGTGCCGGTGCGGGCGAAGCCGGTCTGCACCTCATCGGCGATCATCACGATGCCATGCTCGTCGCACAGCTTGCGGATGGCGCGGACCAGTTCCTTGGGCGCGGGGTAGAAGCCGCCCTCGCCCTGTACCGGCTCGAAGATGATTGCCGCGACGCGGGCCGGGTCAAGGTCGGCCTTGAACAGCTTGGTGATGCCCGCCATCGCGTCTTCGGTGGTGATCTGGTGCACCTCTTGCGGGAAGGGGACGTGCCAGACATCCGGCATCATCGCGCCGAAGCCTTTCTTGTAGGGCTCCACCTTGCCGGTCAGCGACATGCCCATGAAGGTGCGGCCATGGAAGGCCCCGCCAAAGGCGATCACGCCGTTGCGGCCCGTGGCGATGCGGGCGATCTTGACCGCGTTCTCACAGGCCTCGGCCCCGGTGGTGACGAAGATGGTCTTCTTCTTGAAGTCGCCCGGCACCTTGTCGTTCAGCCGTTCGGCCAGGCGGATGTAGCTCTCATAGGGCAGCACCTGATGGCAAGTGTGGGTGAAGCGGGCCATTTGTTCGGTCACGGCGGCCATGACCTTGGGGTGGCAATGCCCGGTATTGACCACCGCGATCCCGGCGGCAAAGTCGATGTAGCGGTTGCCCTCGATATCCCAGATTTCCGAGTTCAGCGCCCGATCCGCATAAATCTGCGTCATCATTCCGACCCCGCGCGAGATTGCATCGTCACGGCGTTTTGCGACTTCGGCGTTCAGCATGATTCGGATCTCCTGGTCGACCCCGGCCAATGGGGTCGTTTCGCGTATTTGATCAAACATCGCGGGCGGGTTCAATCCTTGATAATGCAGCCCTTGCGGCACGGTCAAAGCCTCCGGCGGGAGTATCTGAGAAAAGAGTAAATGGGATTCAGGTTTCGTTAACTTTGCCCGGTGCAGGGTCAGGGGTGTGCGGATGTTCCGGGGTGCGCGATGGCGGATGGTCAGCTGGTGAATTCTGTCCGGTCCGGCGAGGATCAGCTGGATTGGTTGCGCCTGATCCGGTCGCGCCGGGTGGGGGCGGTCACCTTCCATCGGCTGATCGCCGAACATGGATCGGCGCGGGCGGCGCTTCAGGCTTTGCCGGGAATTGCGCAGGCAGCGGGGGTAGAGAAATACTCCGTCTGTCCGGTCGAAGTGGCCGCGCACGAGATGCGGCAAGGGCGCGCGGCGGGGGCGCGGATGCTGTGCCATGGTGCCGATGACTATCCTCTGGCGCTGATGGACCTGTCAGACGCGCCGCCGATCCTTTGGGCGATCGGGGATGTGGCGTTGCTGAACCGGTCGATGGTGGCGATGGTGGGCGCGCGCAATGCCTCGTCGCTTGGGGTCAGGATGGCGCGGCGGCTGGCCGAAGGGTTGGCGGCGGCGGGGCAGGTTGTGGTTTCGGGCATGGCACGCGGCATCGACGCCGAAGCGCACCGGGCGGCCTTGGAAACGGGCACGGTGGCGGTGCTGGCGGGCGGCGTGGATGTGATTTACCCGGCGGAAAACGCTGCACTCGCGCAGGAGATTGCCGCGAAAGGTTGCAGGATTTCCGAACAGCCGATGGGGATGGAACCGCAAGCCCGGCATTTCCCGTTGCGCAACCGGATCGTGTCGGGCCTGAGCCGCGCGGTGATTGTGGTCGAGGCGGCGGCGCGGTCGGGCAGCCTGATCACCGCGCGCACCGCGCTGGATCAGGGCCGCGACGTGATGGCGGTGCCGGGGCATCCCTTCGATGCCCGCGCGGCGGGGTGCAACATGTTGCTGCGCGACGGGGCCGTGCTGGTGCGTGGCGCGCAGGATGTGCTTGAGGTGATCGGGGCCACCGCCGAAGCGCTGCCGCCCGCACCGCGCCAGCCGCGCCCCGCACCTTTGCCGGGGCCCGCAGCACCACAGCGGCCGTTGAAGGACGTCAGCCTGTTGCACAGCATGATCCTGTCCCGTCTGGGGCCAAGCCCGCTGGCCGAAGATCAGCTGGTCCGCGATCTGGCGATCACCTCCGCCGAACTGGCGCCGGAATTGTTGACGCTTGAACTGGACGGGCGGATCAACCGTCAGGCCGGAGGGCTGCTTTCGCGCGCCGACTGACGGGGGTCCGGCAGTCCGGCTGGACTGGCCCCAGACGCCGATTTTTGGCCCTTGCGGCCCCCCGGTTGACAAGCGCTGCACTTCTCTCACATGGTGCCGCGCCATTTGCCGGGCCTTGGGAGAGACCAATTCATGCCAGTCGTCGTTGTCGAATCCCCTGCCAAAGCCAAGACAATCAACAAATATCTTGGGCCGGATTACATTGTTCTGGCGTCTTACGGCCATGTCCGCGACCTGCCGCCCAAGGATGGCTCAGTCAACCCGGACGACGGGTTTGCGATGACCTGGGAGGTTGCCGCCGACAGCCGCAAACATGTGAAGGCGATTGCCGAGGCGCTGAAGACCGACGATCACCTGATCCTCGCGACCGACCCCGACCGCGAAGGCGAGGCGATCTCGTGGCACCTGCAAGAGGCGCTGGCCTCAAGCCTGAAAAAGGGCAAGACGGTCAGCCGCGTCACCTTCAACGCCATCACCAAGGATGCCGTGACCGCCGCGATGAAAGCGCCGCGTCAGGTCGATCTGCCGCTGGTCGAGGCGTATCTGGCCCGCCGCGCGCTGGATTATCTGGTGGGCTTCACCCTTTCGCCGGTGCTGTGGCGCAAGCTGCCGGGGGCGAAATCGGCGGGCCGCGTGCAGTCGGTCTGCCTGCGCCTGATCGTGGAGCGCGAGCTGGAGATCGAGGCCTTCCGCGCCCGCGAATTCTGGACCGTTGCCGCCACCCTCGTGACCCCGCGCGGCCAGGAATTCGAGGCGCGGCTGACCGTGCTGGGGGCCAAAAAGCTGGACAAGTTTGATCTGCCGACCGCCGAGGCTGCAGAACTTGCGGTGCAGGCTGTCACCTCGCGCGCGCTGAGTGTGGCAGCGGTCGAGGCGAAACCTGCCAGCCGCAATCCCTATGCGCCCTTCATGACCTCTACCCTGCAGCAAGAGGCCAGCCGCAAGTTCGGCATGGGCGCCAAGCAGTGCATGAACGCGGCCCAACGTCTGTATGAGGCCGGGCATATTACCTATATGCGGACCGACGGCATCGACATGGCCCCCGAGGCGGTGATGGCCGCGCGCGATGAGATCAAGCGGCGGTTCGGCGCGGCTTACGTACCCGACAGCCCGCGCATGTACAAAAACAAGGCCAAGAACGCGCAGGAAGCGCATGAATGCATCCGCCCGACCGATATGGCGGCAGCCCCGGACAAGCTGCGCTTTGCGGAAAAGGATCAGGCGAACCTGTATGATCTGATCTGGAAGCGGACCATTGCCAGCCAGATGTCGGCGGCGCGGATGGAACGGACGACGGTGGACGTGGCGTCAGCTGACGGCCAGGTGGTCTTGCGCGCCAACGGCCAGGTGATGTTGTTCGACGGTTTCCTCAAGGTCTATGACGAAGGCCGGGATGAGGATGGCGACGACGAGGGCCGTCTGCCGCAGATCATGCAGGGCGAGGCGGTGGACAAGCGCGGCGTCACCCCGAACCAAAGCTTCACCCAGCCGCCGCCGCGCTACACCGAGGCGACCTTGGTCAAGCGGATGGAGGAACTGGGCATCGGGCGGCCCTCGACCTATGCGTCGGTGCTGACCACGATTGTTGACCGGGAATATGCGCGGAAAGACAAGAACCGCCTGATCCCCGAGGATAAGGGGCGGCTGGTGACGGCCTTCCTGACCAACTATTTCCGCAAATATGTAGAGTACGACTTCACCGCCGATCTTGAGACGGAACTGGACGATGTCTCCGCCGGGGACCGCGACTACAAGGATGTGCTGACCCGGTTTTGGCGCGATTTTTCCGCCGCGATTGCCGAGACGGCGGATTTGCGGATTGGCGAAGTGCTGGAGAAGATCGACGAGTTCCTCAGCCCGCATCTGTACCCCTTGCGGGCGGACGGCTCCGACCCGCGCATCTGTCAGGTCTGCGGGACGGGGCGATTGCATCTGAAAACCTCGCGCTCCGGCGGGGCGTTCATCGGTTGCGGCAATTATCCTGAATGCCGGTATACACGGCCGATTTCCGGCGGCGAAGACGGCGGCAATGGCGGCGACCGGGTGTTGGGCGATGATCCGGACGGCCTGCCGATCAGCCTGCGTACCGGGCGGTTCGGCCCCTACATCCAGCGCGGCGAGGCGACCGAGGCGCAGCCAAAGCCCGACCGGGCGAGCCTGCCGAAAGGCTGGGCGGCCGACAGTCTGACGCTGGAGCGGGCGTTGGAATTGTTGTCCCTGCCACGCGTGATCGGCCCGCACCCCGAAACCGGCGCGCTGGTCGAGGCGGCCATCGGGCGGTTTGGGCCCTATGTGAAGCATGAAAGCACCTATGCCAACCTGCCCGATGTCGAAGAGGTGTTCACCATCGGCATGAACCGCGCGATGGAAGTGCTGGCGCAAAAGCTCGCCGGGCGTCGCGGCGGTGCCGCCGCAGCCGGTCCGTTGAAGGTGTTGGGCGACCATCCCGACGGCGGCGAGGTTCAGGTGATGCCCGGCAAATACGGGCCTTACGTGAAATGGGGCAAGATCAACGCGACCCTGCCGAAAGAGATGGATCCCGAGGCGGTGACGCTGGACGAGGCGCTGGCGCTGGTGGCCGAAAAGGCCGGTAAGAGCGGTGGCAAGAAAAAAGCCGCACCACGGAAAGCAGTGGCGGCCAAGCCTGCGGCGAAGAAAGCGGCGGCTAAGAAACCTGCGGCGAAGAAGGCTCCGGCCAAGAAAGCGGCCCCAAAGAAAGCTGCCGAAGCCTAGCCCGCGCGCCGCAAATTCCTTGTGCGAAGTTGGCCGGAATTCTCAGAATTCCGGCTTTCGCCTCGTTACCCCCGCGGGTTCAGCAGTTTCGCCATCAGTCCGGCCGTGCGGATCAGGCCGAGGTTGCGGCCGTTTTCCTGCACCACCATTTCAGTGACCCCGCCCGACATCATCGCCATCACGTCCTTGACCGGGGTTTCCGCGTCCAGCACCCGCGCGCTGGCGCTGGTGCCGGGTTCCATCACATCGCGGGCCGTCAGCACGCTCAGCGGGTTCATGTGCGCCACGAAATCGGCGACGTAATCGCTGATCGGGTTGGCGATGATCTCACGCGCGGTGCCGATCTGCACGATCCGGCCACCTTCCATCAGCGCGATGCGGTTGCCGATCTTGAACGCCTCGTCCAGATCGTGGCTGACGAAGATGATCGTGCGTTTGAGTTTCGCTTGCAGATCAAGGAGTTCGTCTTGCAGCTTCGCCCGGATCAGCGGGTCAAGCGCCGAAAACGGTTCGTCCATCAACAGGATCGGCGCATCAGTCACGAAGGCGCGCGCCAGACCGACGCGCTGCTGCATGCCGCCCGACAGGTCGCCCACCTTGCGCTCTGCCCATTGCGTCAGGTTCACCAAGGCCAGTTGCTCATCAACCTTGGCCTTGCGCTGATCGGGGGTCTGGCCGGCCAGTTCCAACCCGAGGCCGACGTTTTCGCGCACCGTCCGCCAGGGCAGCAGGCCGAATTGCTGGAACACCATCGCGATACATTCGCGGCGGACCTTCAGCAGGTCGGCGGTGGAACATTTCGTGACGTTCGAGACGAAATCGCCGTCGCGGATGGTGACCGAGCCGCGCACCACCGGGTTCAGCCCGTTCACCGCTCGCAAAAGTGTCGATTTGCCAGAGCCGGACAGGCCCATCAGCACCAGAATCTCGCCTTTGGCGACGGTCAGCGAACAGTCATGGACACCGAGGATCTGGCCGGTCTGCGTCTGAATCTCGGACCGGGACAGGCCCTTGTCCATCAGGGGCAGGGCTTTTTCCGGACGATCCCCGAACACGATGGAGACGCGGTCGAACGTGACAGCGGGGTCTTCGGTCATCGGGAAACCCTCAACATGCGGTCCAGCAGGATCGCCACTACCACGATGATGAAACCGCTCTCAAACCCCAGCGCGGTGTTGACCGAATTCAGCGCCCGCACCACCGGTACGCCAAGGCCGTTCGCCCCGACAAGCGCCGCAATCACGACCATCGACAGCGACAGCATGATGGTCTGGTTCAGCCCCGCCATGATCTGCGGGAAGGCGTAGGGCAGTTCCACTTTCCACAGGCGTTGCTTGGGCGTGGCGCCAAAGGCGGTTGCCGCCTCCAGCAGCGCTTGCGGGGTGGAAGAGACGCCAAGATGGGTCAGGCGGATCGGTGCGGGAAGGACGAAAATGACGGTCGCGATAAGGCCCGGCACCATGCCGAGGCCGAAGAACACGATGGCGGGGATCAGGTAAACGAAGGTCGGCAGGGTCTGCATCAGGTCAAGGATCGGCACCATGGCGCGGTAAAGCTTGGGCCGGTGCGCGGCGGCGATGCCGATGGGCACGCCCGCGCCCATGCAGACCACGCAGGCTGACAGGATCAGGGTCAGGCTTTCGGTGGTTTCCTCCCAATAGCCTTGGTTGAGGATGAACAGGAACCCGAGCAGGACGCCAAGGCAGACCTTCCAGTTCTTTTGCAAATACCACGTCAGCGCGATGAAAAGCCCCACGATGACAAGCGGATGCGGGGTTTGCAGCAGCCACAGGATGCCGTCGATCATTCCCTCAAGCGCGGATGATATGGCGTCAAACAGCCCGCCCAGATTGTCGTTCATCCAGTCGAAGACGGACTTCGCCGTCTTGCCGACGGGGATCTTGTAATCGGTCAGCCAGTCCATCCAGCGCCTCCTGCAGAAGGGAAGGGAAGGCCCCGGCCTGCGCCGGGGCCCAAAGACCTTACTGAAGCGCTGCGGTCACTGCGGCCTTGGCATCGCCACCGTCCTTGGTGGTGACGCCGTCCAGCCAGCCTTCCCAGGCGGTGGGGTTGGCGGCCAGCCAGGCCTTGGCCGCATCGGCCGGATCGGTGCCGTCGTTCAGGATGGCACCCATGATTTCGTTTTCCATCGCCAAAGAGAACGACAGGTTTGTCAGCAGCTTGCCTGTGTTTGCACACTCGGCCACATAGCCCGCCCGCACATTGGTGGCGACAATCGCGCCGCCAAGGTTCGGGCCGAAGTAATCATCGCCTCCGGTCAGGTAGGTCATCTTGAAGTTGGCGTTCATCGGGTGCGGTTCCCAGCCGAGGAAGACGATCGGCTTGCCGTCCTCGGACGCCTTTTTCACTTCGGCGAGCATGCCCTGTTCGGAGGATTCAACAACCTCGAACCCGTCCAGCTTGAACGGCCCCGAGGCGATCATGTCGATGATCAGGCGGTTGCCGTCGTTGCCCGGCTCGATCCCGTAGATCTTGCCCTCCAGCGCGTCTTTCTGCGCGGCGATGGCGTTGAAATCGGTGATGCCAAGCGCAGCACCGGCCTCGTTGGTGGCGAGGGTGTATTTCGCGCCTTCGAGGTTGGTGCGGACGGTTTCCACCGTGCCCGCATCGCGGTAGGCGGCGATGTCCGCCTCCATCGTGGGCATCCAGTTGCCAAGGAACACGTCGATGTCGTTGCCGGCAAGACCGGCATAGGTGACGGGGACGGAGAGGACCTTGGTTTCGGTATCGTACCCCAGCGCTTCCAGAACCACGGTGGTCGCGGCGGTGGTGGCGGTGATGTCGGTCCAGCCGACGTCAGAGAAGATCACGGTGTCGCAGCCTTCGGCGAAGGCACTGCCTGCAAGGGCGAAAGTTACGGCGGTGGTCAGAAGCGTGGCTCGGATGGTCATCAGGGCTCCCCGTTTTTTGTTGATTGACGAGTCAATAAACTTCGCGCTTATACGGTTTGGCAAGTGTTTTATGGGGCCGCGCCGATGCCGAAGCTTGGAATGGAGCCTATCCGCAAGGACGCGCTGGTGAAAGCCACGATTGTCGAGATCGGTCGGGTGGGATCGCTGGACGTGACGGTCAGCCAGATTGCCAAGCGGGCGGGGATGTCCAGCGCCTTGGCGCACCACTATTTCGGGTCGAAGGAAGACATGTTTCTGGCGGCGATGCGGCATGTGATGACGCTGTACGGCGCCGAGGTGCGCGGCGCTTTGGCGGTGGCCGAGGGGCCGGAGGGCCGGGTGCGGGCGATCCTGCGCGCGTCGTTCAGTCCCGGAAACTTCCGACGCGATGTGGTGGGGGCCTGGCTGAACTTCTGGGTGCTGGCGCAATCGGTGCCCGAGGCGAAGCGGCTGCTGGCGGTGTATCAGGGGCGGCTCCGGTCGAACCTGACGCATGCGTTGCGACCTCTGGCAGGCGCGCGGGCGGGGGAAATTGCGGCGGGACTGGGCGCGCTGATCGACGGGCTGTATCTGCGCGAGGTGCTGAAATCCGGCCCTGCGGATGGGTCTGCGGCGGTCGCGGTTGCCAAACGGCACCTTGAAGCCGAACTGGCGCGGGGGGCCTGATGTCCGCCGAGTATGTCATCGTGGGGGCAGGGTCGGCGGGTTGCGCGCTGGCCTACCGGCTGGCCGAAGCGGGCCGTCGGGTGACGGTCATCGAACATGGCGGGTCTGATGCGGGGCCGTTCATCCAGATGCCGGGCGCGCTGTCTTATCCGATGAACATGGGAATGTATGACTGGGGTCTGCAAACGGAACCTGAGCCGCACCTGGATGGCCGCCGACTTGCCACCCCGCGCGGCAAGGTGATCGGCGGGTCATCCTCGATCAACGGGATGGTCTATGTGCGCGGCCATGCGCGCGATTTCGACACCTGGGCCGAGATGGGGGCGGACGGCTGGTCCTATGCCGACGTGCTGCCGTATTTCAAACGGATGGAGGCATCGCATGGTGGCTCTGGCCCGGAATTCCGGGGCACGGATGGCCCGTTGCACATTACGCGGGGCCCACGCTCAAACCCGCTGTTTGACGCCTTCATCGCGGCGGGGCAGCAGGCGGGCTATCCGGTCACATCGGATTACAACGGCGCGCAGCAGGAGGGTTTCGGTCCGATGGAGGCGACGATCTGGAAGGGGCGGCGCTGGTCGGCGGCGAATGCCTATCTGAAACCGGCGCTGGCGGGCGGCAATGTGCAGGTCATCCGGGGCCTTGCGCGGCGGGTGGTGTTTGAAGGTGGCCGTGCCGTGGGGGTCGAGATCGCGCGCGGCGGGACGGTCGAAGTGATCCGCGCCCAAGGTGAGGTGATCCTTGCCGCCTCGTCGATCAACACGCCGAAGCTGTTGATGCTGTCGGGAATCGGGCCGGGCGCTCATCTGGCAGACCACGGGATTCCCGTGCTGGCGGATCGGGCGGGGGTTGGGGCAAACCTGCAGGATCATCTTGAAATCTACATGCAATTTGCCGCCAGCCAACCGATCACCCTGTTCAAGTACTGGAACCTCTGGGGCAAGGCGCGGGTCGGTGCACAGTGGTTGCTGACCGGCACCGGCCTTGGCGCGTCGAACCAGTTCGAGGCTTGTGCCTTTATCCGGTCGCGCGCCGGGATCGACTATCCGGATATCCAATACCACTTTCTGCCCATCGCGGTACGCTATGACGGCAAGGTCGCGGTCGAAGGCCACGGCTTTCAGGCGCATGTCGGCCCGATGCGGTCGAAATCGCGCGGGTCGGTGACGCTGCGGTCGGCCAACCCGACCGACGCGCCGGTGATCCGCTTCAACTACATGTCGCACCCCGACGACTGGGACGAGTTTCGCACCTGCATCCGCCTGACGCGCGAGATTTTCGGGCAAGAGGCGTTCAAACCCTTCGTCAAGCACGAGATTCAGCCAGGGTCGGCGGTGCAATGCGATGACCAGATCGACGCCTTCATCCGCCAGCATGCCGAAAGCGCCTATCACCCCTGTGGCACAGCGCGAATGGGGCGGTCAAGCGATCCGCTGGCGGTGGTCGATCCGGAAAACCGGGTGATCGGGGTGGACGGATTGCGGGTGGCCGACAGCTCGGTCTTTCCGCAGGTCACCAATGGCAACCTCAACGCGCCGTCGATCATGGTTGGCGAAAAGGCTGCCGACCACATTCTGGGCCGTGCGCCGTTGCCCGCATCGAACCTTCAGCCGTGGATGCACCCCAACTGGCGGACCGCGCAGCGCTGAGTTGATCGAGGTCAAGGTTTGAAGGTCGAAGCCGGGTTAGACAAAGGCCAACCCAAGGAAGAGGCCGATATGTCCCATACCCCACACGAACTCGCCGAAGAATTCCCCGCAGAAGCCGCCAAGATCCAGTCGCTGAAGGCGTCGAACGCGCATTTCGCCAAGCTTGCAGAGGACTACCACACCATCAACCGTGCGGTGCATCGGGCCGAAACCCGGATCGACCTGATCACGGACGAGGAAGAAGAGGCGCTGCGCCGCCAGCGGTCGCACCTGAAAGACCACATCTGGCATCACCTGAAATAGGTCTGAGCGCTAACCTGCGATCTCATATGGCAGAATGTCGCGGGAATTCAGGTTCACCCGCAGCCGTCCTTCCAGCGGCGGGACCGACCGCTGGTGGCAATGCTGGCGGTCACAGATGCGGCAGGAAATCCCGATCGGCTCGAACCGGCCTTTCAGGTCCAGCCCGTCGGCATAGACCATCTGCCCCGCATGCTGCACCTCGCAACCAAGCCCGATCGCATAGCGGCGGACCGGGGCGAGGAAGGCCCCGGCGGGTTTGGATATGTCGCGCGCAAGGCACAGGTAACGCACCCCGTCCGGGGTTTCGGCCAGCTGTCGCAGGAACTGGCCTGGAGTTTCAAACGCGCGGTGGACGTTCCACAACGGGCAAGCCCCGCCAAAGCGTGCGAATTGCAGCCGGGTGGCCGAGTGGCGCTTGGTGATCGTGCCCGCCTGATCGACGCGGACGAAAAAGAACGGAATGCCCTTGGAGCCGGGCCGTTGCAGCGTCGACAACCGGTGCGCCACCTGTTCCAGCGATGCCCCGAAGATATCCGCCAACCGCTCCAGATCATGCCGGGTTTCCAGCGCTGCCGCCTGAAACGCGCGGTAGGGCAGCAGCGCCGCACCGGCGAAATAGTTGGCCAGACCGATCTTGGCGATGTCCCGCGCCTCCGGGGTCGAAAAGCGGGCAAGGTCTAGCGTCGCTTCCAAAAGGTCATTCTGCGTCAGAAGGGCGATCTGGTGCAAAAGCTGAAAGCGTTGTGACGGGCCCGACGCCCGCGCCGATATGTCCAGCCGCCGCGCCGTCGGATCATAGTGCCGAAGCGGGGCTTTGTCTGAATAGTGCAAGCTGATGCCTGAACGCTTCAACAGGTCTTGCGCCAGAATCTCGATTGTTTTTCCGGCGCTTGCAGAGGCTGAAAAATGTTCCGCTGCGCGATCCACCGCATCCAGATAATTGTCGCAATAGTGAAAGAAGTCGCGCACCTCTTCCCAGGGGGACGGCTTCAGCGTTGCATCTTCGCGCCCCAGCGCCTCGTCCAGCGAGGCGAGGCGTTCATGGGTCTGCCGGTAGGCGCGGTGCAGGTCCAGAAAGGCGCGCGCAAGGGCCGGGGCGTTGGACGCGGCCAGCCGCAGGTCAGCGACGGGTGGGGTGGCGGCGGTGAACACCGGGTCGGCCAGGGCCTCGCGCATGTCGGTCACCAGACGCTCGCTTTCGCCGACCGTCAGTTCGGTGACGTCCAGCCCGAATTCCTGCGCCAGCGCCAGCACCACGGCGGCGGACACCGGGCGGTGATTGTTCTCCATCTGGTTGAGATAGGGCAGCGAGATGGTCAGCTTGTCGGCGAACGCCTTTTGCGTCAGGCTCAGCCGGCCCCGGATCTCGCGCAGTTTTACCCCGGCATACAGTTTCTGGACGGCCATCGGATCCCCTTGCAAAGCGTATGGTGGCTTTGCAAACCTGCGGCGTCAAGCGCCCAGACGGCGGGCGCGGCGGATCACCAGCAGGATCGCCACCACCGACGCCAGCGACGAGGCCAGCATCAGCAGAACCAGTGGCATCTCGCTGGCCCCGGGGCCTAGAAGCACGCCGGCAAGCGCTGCCAGCGCTGCGCCGCCGCCGATCAGGATGGCACCGCCAAGGCCCGAGGCGGTTCCGGCAAGATCAGGCCGCACCGACAGCATTCCGGCATTCGCATTCGGCAGGCATATGCCGTTGCCAAGCCCCATGAACACGGTCAGCCCAAAGAACACCACCGGCCCCGACAGCCCCGCCCAGGTCAGCAGCGCCAGGACGCTCAGGCCCGCCGTCGTCACAACCGTGCCGATCAGCACCATCCGGTTCATGCCCACCCGCACCGAAAACCGCCCGGCAAAGAAGTTACCCGCCGCATAGCCGATGGCGGTCAGCGCAAACAGCGCGCCCACTTGCGTCGAGGACAGGCCAAAGACCTTGTCGCCCACGTAAGGCGCGCCGCCCAGATAGGCAAAGAAGCACCCCGACGCCAGCGCGGCAGACATCGTATAGCCCCAGAACCGGGGTGATGCGAACAGGCTGGGGTAGGTGCGGATCTGGTCGGCAAGGCTGACGCGCCGCAGCGTGGCCGTCTCGCCCAGATCGGCCCACACCAGCCACAGCACGCCCACGCCCAGCCCCAGCAGCAGCGCAAAATTCGCCTGCCAGCCAAAGGCATCATCCAGAAACCCGCCGATCACCGGGCCGATCATCGGCACGATCGACATTCCCATGGTGACATATCCGATCATCGACGCGGCCTCGGCGTCGGCGACCATATCGCGCACCACCGCGCGCGACAGAACCATGCCGGACGCGATCACCGCCTGTGCCATGCGAAAGATCAGAAAGGCGGTGGCCGATTGGGCCAAAAGCGTCCCGACCGTGGCCAACAGGAACACCACAAGCGACCAGATCAGCACTTTGCGCCGCCCGAACCGGTCAGAGATTGGCCCGATGAAGATCTGCAACACCGCCGACAGCGCCAGATACAACGCAACCGATTGCTGCATCACCCCGTAAGGCACGCCGAAATAGCGCGCCATGCCCGGAAGCGACGGCAGGAAGATGTTCATGGTCAGCGCCGCAAGCCCGGCCAGAAGCACAAGGGTCAAAAGCTTTGGCGGGGTCGTCCGGTCAAGAAAGCGCGCAGGTGAACCGTTCATTTCACTTTGCTAAGCCGGGCTGTGGGGGATGTCCATTGCCAAGCCGGAAGGTGCGCTATTGTGTGCCACAAAGTCACGCGCATGTGTCTATGATGAAGAAGGCTTGCCGCGATGACGGAAGATCCTGCAGGGGTGGCCCGCTGTCCGGCAGTCAGCCTTGCTGTTCCTGCGACCGCTTGTTTGCAAATTTTCAATTAGCTGCCCAGAGATTCACAAGGGTTTGCAAATTTACCAGAACGGGCTTTTCTGCACTGGCCCGGGCCGCTAAGCTGGTCACCGGGGCGGCCATGGGTTTGCCGGGGGAAACGTGATGACGGACATTCTGCAGGAACTTGAATCGCGCCGGGCCGTGGCGCGGGCCGGGGGTGGCGAGGCGCGTGTTGCAGCCCAGCACGCCAAGGGCAAGCTGACCGCGCGCGAACGGATCGAGTTGCTGCTGGACGAGGGCTCGTTCGAGGAATTCGACATGTTTGTGGCGCATCGGTCCACCGATTTCGGCATGGCCGAAACCCGGCATCCGGGCGACGGGGTGGTCACCGGCTGGGGCACGATCAACGGACGGATGGTCTATGTGTTTTCCCAGGATTTCACGGTGCTGGGCGGGTCGGTGTCGGAAACCCATGGCGCAAAGATCTGCAAGATCATGGACATGGCGATCCAGAACGGCGCGCCGGTGATCGGGATCAACGATAGCGGCGGGGCGCGGATTCAGGAAGGTGTGGGCTCACTTGCGGCGTATGGCGAGGTGTTTCAGCGCAATGTGCTGGCCTCTGGCGTCGTGCCGCAGATCAGCCTGATCATGGGGCCCTGTGCCGGTGGCGCGGTCTATTCCCCGGCGATGACGGATTTCATCTTCATGGTGAAGGAATCGTCCTACATGTTCGTGACCGGCCCGGATGTGGTGAAAACCGTGACCAATGAACAGGTTACCGCCGAGGAGTTGGGCGGTGCATCCACCCATACCCGAAAATCCTCTGTCGCCGACGGCGCATTTGAAAACGATGTCGAGGCGCTGGCCGAAACCCGGCGGCTGTTCGATTTCCTGCCGCTGAACAACCGCGAAAAGGCTCCGGTGCGGCCGTTCTTCGACGATCCGGCGCGGCTGGAGGCCAGCCTTGACACCCTGATCCCCGACAACCCCAATCAGCCCTATGACATGCGCGAACTGATCACCAAGCTTGCCGATGAGGGCGATTTCTTCGAGATTCAGCGTGATTTCGCCGGCAACATCATCACCGGTTTCATCCGCATCGAGGGCCAGTCGGTGGGTGTGGTGGCCAATCAGCCGATGGTACTGGCCGGGTGTCTGGACATTGACGCCAGCCGCAAGGCCGCGCGCTTTGTGCGGTTTTGCGATGCGTTCGAGATACCGATTCTGACGCTGGTCGACGTGCCGGGCTTTCTGCCGGGGGTGACGCAGGAACTTGGCGGGGTGATCAAACACGGGGCCAAGCTGCTTTTCGCCTATGCCGAGGCGACGGTGCCAAAGGTGACGGTGCTGACCCGCAAGACCTATGGCGGGGCCTATGTGGTGATGTCGTCCAAACATCTGCGCGGCGATTTCAACTATGCCTGGCCGACGGCGGAAGTGGCGGTGATGGGCGCCAAGGGTGCGGTCGAGATCCTGTATCGCAGCGAACTTGCCGACACGGACAAGATCGCGGGCCGGGTAAAAGACTATGAGGACCGCTTCGCCAATCCGTTCGTCGCCGCCGAACGCGGTTTCATCGACGAGGTGATCATGCCGCATTCGACCCGTCGCCGGGTGGCCCGCGCCTTTGCCGCCCTGCGTGGCAAGAAACTGGCCAACCCATGGAAGAAACACGACAACATTCCGTTGTAAGGGGTAACGATGACCGGTCTGCGCCGAAGCCTTCTCTGCCTTGCCACGACCGTTCTGGTCGGAGCAGGCGGCTGCGACGAAGGCCCCGACGCCACGGCGATCAAGGTGCCGTCGGGGCGCGAGGTGACGCTTCTGGATGTGATCACCAACGTGCCCGGAACCGAGGGTGCTGCCGCGCGATTTCGGTTTGTCGCCCCCGGCCTGACGCCCGATGACAGCGAAGCGGCGTCAGCCGATATGCAGGCGCTGTGCGATACCTACGCCTTGCCCAAGGTCGAAGGCATGGTGCCCGCCCCGCAGCAGATCATCATCTCGCTGGCAGCAAAGCCGGTCCCCTTCGGCGAAGCTGCGCCGGACATCACCCAGTTTTTCGAGGCTTACACGCTGAAAAACGGTGCCTGCATCTGGGAGGTGTTCTGATGCAGCCGCAAGATGTTGTATTTCAGACTGGCCAGAATCCAACCCCTGATGTAGGAAGGCCACAGGCTGACAACTTGGGTGCGTTGACGTGTCATTCCGGACAGGTTTCGGATATTGTTGCGACAGGTCGGACCCAAGCGGCCTCAATGTTGAATCGGGGGCGGGCGCGTGCATGCGTGTCTGTCAAACCCCAAGAAAGATGGAGTAGAGGATGTCGAAGAGCGGACGTTTCATTCTGGTCATGGCTGTGGCTGCAACGCTGGCTGCCTGTGCCAAGAAGGAAGAAGAAGTCGTCATGGTCGAACCGGTCACGGTTGAACCGACCTATACCGGCAAATACAAGTAATCGTTCGGGGCGGGCAGGTCAGCACGCGCCGGCAACGCCCGCCCCTAACATCGCCCTCCCGCTGACCACAGCGGTCGAGGCGCTTCATCTCCAGATTGTGATTTGCACCAAGTCAAGCTATCCTTGGCCTGCAGTCCTTCGCATTACGGAGACGTCATCATGCGCAGTCTTTCCGTCGTGTCATCCGCAATTGCCGCAGCCCTTCTGGTCGCATCCTGTGCGCCAAAACCGGACCCGGTCATTCCCGACCCGGTTTATGACAAGTTCGGCCGTCTTGAGGCCGTCTGCGTCCGGGATGACGAACAACGTGATCCAAACAGCACCCTGCCGCCCTTGCCCCGCTGCGAAGACCGCTGCCAGCCGGGCGAACGGCCGACATTCACCGCGCCAGGACAATGGCCGATCTGCACGCGAATTCCCGAAGACAACGACGGGCCCGACGATCCGCAGGGCCGCACAATTAACTGAGCCCGTTGCCCGTTCCGCTGGCCTGGCCATCTGGGCTTGGCCAGCGAATGGCCCTATGCGTCCTGTCACCCAACTGCTGAGGAGACAGGACATATGCTGAAACACCGCGGCTTTCCCGGCCGTTTGCAGGGCACCGACTTTCAGTTCACCATCCGCCGCGCCAATCTGAAGGACGGCCCGGCCAAGATCATCAAGCGCGAGCGGTTCAAGGACCGCAAGCACACCGACCGGCTGGCCGATCAGGGCTTCATGGCGGCGCTCTGGCAACAGTTCGGGGACGAGCCGTTCGAGCGGGGTAATCTGGACGCAGGGCGGCTGTCGTGGCTGTTTGGCCGCGAGGTGGTGCCCGCCGAAGACCCGTTCGACCCGGCCAGCTATGACGCGCTTCTGCGCATTGACGTAAAGCGGGCCGAGGCCGCGTTCCCCGAAGTTTTCGCCCCCGACGCCCCTCTTGTGGTGACGGACGACTGGGACGACGAGGACGAATAGGCATGATTTCGCTGACCCCAAAGCCTGTCTGGCGAGGTTTTGCCAATCGCTTGGTCGGCGTTCTCAATAGGTTTGCAATGATGGCGGGTGGGCCGCATTGTTTCCAAGTGGGTCACCGGCAGTCGAGCCATGACTTGCGCAGTCACTGTAGTACCCCTTCCCCTTCCCATCGGTCCGGCCCTTCCCAGGCCGGACCGACCCTTTGCGGGTGGCGGGTCGATGCCGATTGCGCGAGCGGGGCAAGAATCTGCTTTGAATCGCTGAGCGTTGCGGTAGAATCTGGCGCAATAACAACAAACCAACGAGGCAGTCCCCCATGCGTAAGTCGCTTTTCCTGTTCCCCCTTCTTATTCTTCCGCTGGCGGGTTGCCTGCAGGATCCCACCTCGCGCGGCGTCGCCGGTGCTGTTGCAGGGGCCGTCGTGGCCGACGCGCTGGACGAAAACATTGTCGCTGGCGCAGCGCTTGGCGGTCTTGCCGGTGCGGCCACCTGCGGTATCGAACTGGGCCTGCCGCCCTGCCGTTCGTCCTACTGACATAGCCACTGATCGGGCCGCCTTCGGGCGGGCTGAACCATCATCAAGGACCATCCGGGCCAGCCGCCCGGGTGGTCCTTTTGCATTTATCGCCACCGGGGGCCCGCCATGTTCAAGAAGATCCTGATCGCAAACCGGGGTGAAATCGCCTGCCGTGTCATCAAGACCGCCCGCAAGATGGGGATCCAGACGGTCGCCGTCTATTCCGACGCCGACCGCAACGCCCTGCACGTCACCATGGCGGATGAAGCGGTGCATATCGGCCCGTCGCCCGCCGCACAGTCCTACATCGTGATCGACAAGATCATGGAGGCGGTGCGCCAGACCAAGGCCGAGGCGGTGCATCCGGGTTACGGGTTCCTAAGTGAAAACATGAACTTCGCGGCGGCGCTGGAGGCGGCGGGCGTGGTGTTCATCGGCCCGCCGTCCCCCGCGATTGAGGCGATGGGCGACAAGATCACCTCTAAAAAACTGGCGATGGCGGCGGGTGTCAGCACCGTGCCGGGCCACATGGGCCTGATTGCCGACGCGGACGAGGCGGTGCGGATCGCCACCCAGATCGGCTATCCGGTGATGATCAAGGCCAGTGCGGGCGGTGGCGGCAAGGGGATGCGCGTTGCCTGGGACGATGCCGAGGCGCGCGAAGGCTTCCAGTCGTCCAAGAACGAAGCCGCCGCCAGCTTTGGCGACGACCGCATCTTCATCGAGAAGTTCGTGACGCAACCCCGCCACATTGAAATTCAGGTGCTGGGCGACCAGCACGGCAACATCGTCTACCTGCACGAACGCGAATGCAGCATCCAGCGGCGGAACCAGAAGGTGATCGAAGAGGCCCCCTCGCCGTTCCTGGATGAGGCGACGCGCAAGGCCATGGGCGAACAGGCCTGCGCCTTGGCGCGTGCCGTGGGCTATACCAGCGCCGGCACGGTGGAATTCATCGTCGACGGTAACCGAAACTTCTATTTCCTTGAAATGAATACACGTTTGCAGGTCGAACACCCGGTGACCGAACTGATCACCGGCGTCGATCTGGTCGAACAGATGATCCGGGTGGCGAACGGGGAATCCTTGCCGTTCCGTCAGGAAGACCTGAAGATCAACGGCTGGGCGATGGAATCCCGTCTGTACGCCGAAGACCCTTACCGCAATTTCCTGCCTTCCATCGGTCGGCTGACCCGCTACCGCCCCCCGGTCGAAGGGGCGACGGCGACGGGCATCGTGCGCAATGATACCGGCGTGTTCGAAGGCGGCGAGATCAGCATGTTCTACGACCCGATGATCGCCAAGCTATGCACCTGGGCCCCCACCCGCCAGGCCGCCATCGAGGAAATGCGGCTGGCGCTGGACACGTTCGAGGTGGAAGGCATCGGCCACAACCTGCCCTTCGTCAGCGCGGTGATGGGCCATCCGCGTTTCGTTGCGGGCGATATCACCACGGCGTTCATCGCCGAAGAATACCCCGACGGCTTCAAGGGTGCGATGCTTGACGATGCGACCTTGCTTCAGGTCGCAGCCGCAGCCGCTGCGATGAACCGGGTTGCGGAAATCCGCCGCACCCGCATCTCCGGCACGATGGACAACCATACGCGGCGGGTGGGCGATGACTGGGTGGTCAGCCTGCAAGGAACGGATCATACGGTGAAAATCGCGGCCGATCCGGATGGGTCAACCGTCACCTTCGCCGATGGCGCCGCCCTGCGCGTCACCTCGGACTGGACGCCGGGCCAACCTCTGGCGCGGGTCGATGTGGGCGGCGTGCCGCTGGCGATCAAGACGGCCAAGATCCCGATGGGGTTCCGGATGCGGCTGCGCGGGGCGGACCTGAAGGTGCATGTCCGCAGCCCCCGCCAGCATAAACTCGCCGGGCTGATGCTGGAGAAGACCCCGCCAGACACCTCGCGCTTCCTTTTGTGTCCGATGCCGGGGCTGATCGTGCGGATCAACGTCGCCGTGGGCGACGAGGTGCAGGAAGGTCAGGCACTGGCGACGGTCGAGGCGATGAAGATGGTAAACATCCTCAAGGCCGAACGCGCGGGCGTGGTGAAATCGGTGAAGGCCATGGCGGGGTCAAGCCTTCGGGTCGATGACGTGATCATGGAGTTCGAGTGATGTCACCGCCCCGCCGGGTTCCGCTCCAGAATCTCGGTCCGGCGCAGCGGCATCTTGTCGATGGCATGGGTGATCTCGCGGACGTCCCAGGGCAGTGGCTTGCGGACCACTGCGCGCAGATCCTTGTCCATGATCACCAGCGAAAACCCGCGCGGTCGCAGCTTTTGCCGCCACTCGGATTTTGCCGCCGGATCGGTATCGGTGACAAGGATCACGTCGCGTTCCTCAAGTTCAGGGTAAGCGCGGGCCAGAAGCTCCATCTGGCGCAGAAAGTTCGGGTCGTTCGGCGCATCCGCGAACACGACGACCGGACGCTTGAGATACAGCTGATCGGCAAACACCACCTCTGTGGCGGGCAGCGGCGCGAAGTCCTGCGCGCTGGCCGCGAAGGGCAGAAGTGCCGCGAAAACAATGGCGTAAATCGGTCTCATGATGCCTCTCTTTGATCTCGATATAGGGCACCTCAGGCCAAATCCAAAGGGGTGTCACGGCACCCGCAAGCGGGGATCGCAATGACCGACAGTCTGAAGGCCTGGGAGGCGCTTGCCGCCAAGGAGTTGAAGGGCGCGGGCCCCGACAGCCTGATCTGGCAAACGCTGGAAGGCATCGCGGTCAAGCCGCTGTACACCGAGGCTGATCTTGGGGGGCTGACGCATCTGGGCGGTGTGCCGGGTGTGGCCCCGTTCACGCGCGGGGTGCGCGCCACGATGTATGCGGGGCGGCCCTGGACGATCCGGCAATATGCGGGGTTTTCCACCGCCGAGGCGTCGAACGCCTTTTACCGCAAGGCGCTGGCGGCGGGTCAGCAGGGCGTGTCGGTGGCCTTCGACCTGGCGACGCATCGGGGGTACGATAGCGACCACCCCCGCGTGGTGGGCGATGTCGGCAAGGCCGGTGTGGCGATTGACAGCGTCGAGGACATGAAGCTGCTGTTCGACGGCATCCCGTTGGATACAGTCAGCGTCTCCATGACGATGAATGGCGCGGTGATCCCGGTGCTTGCCAGCTTCATCGTCGCGGGCGAGGAACAGGGCGTGCCCCGCGCGGCGCTGTCGGGCACCATCCAGAACGACATTCTCAAAGAATTCATGGTCCGCAACACCTACATCTATCCGCCAGAACCCTCGATGCGGATCGTGGCGGATATCATCGAATACACGGCGACAGAGATGCCGAAGTTCAACTCGATCTCCATCTCCGGCTACCACATGCAGGAGGCGGGCGCGAATCTGGTGCAGGAACTGGCCTTCACCTTGGCCGACGGGCGGGAATATGTACGGCAGGCGCTGGCGCGGGGCATGGATGTTGACGATTTCGCCGGGCGGCTGTCGTTCTTCTTCGCCATCGGGATGAATGTCTTCATGGAGGCGGCAAAGCTGCGGGCCGCGCGGCTGCTGTGGCACCGGATCATGGCAGAGTTCGGGGCGAAGAAAGCCTCGTCCCTGATGCTGCGGACGCATTGCCAGACAAGTGGCGTCAGTTTGCAAGAACAGGACCCCTACAACAATATCGTGCGCACGGCGTACGAGGCGATGGCGGCGGTTCTGGGCGGCACGCAAAGCCTGCACACCAACAGCTTTGACGAGGCGATGGCGCTGCCGTCGGATTTCGCATCCCGCATCGCGCGCAATACCCAGCTGATCTTGCAGGAAGAAACCGGGATCACCCATGTCGTCGATCCCTTGGCGGGCAGCTATTACGTGGAAAGCCTGACTGACCAGATGGCGACCGAAGCCTGGGCGCTGATCGAAGAGGTCGAGGCGATGGGGGGGATGACCAGGGCGGTCGCATCGGGCATGCCAAAGCTGCGGATCGAGGAGTCGGCGGCGCGGCGGCAGGCGAAGATCGACCGGGGCGAAGAGGTGATTGTCGGGGTCAACAAATACCGGCTGGAGACCGAAGACGCCATCGAGATCCGCGATATCGACAACGTGGCGGTGCGCGAGGCGCAGGTGGCGAAGCTGGCCGCAATCAGGGCGGGGCGCGACAGCGCACAGGTGGAGGCGACGCTGACCGAGGTGACGCGTCGGGCGCAGGACGGCGGCAATCTTCTGGACGCGGCGGTCGATGCGGCGCGGGCGCGCGCTACGGTGGGGGAAATCAGCATGGCGATGGAAAAGGTGTTTGGCCGCCACCGGGCCGAGGTCAAGACCCTCGCCGGGGTGTATGGCGCGGCCTATGAGGGCGACGCGGGCTTTGCCGCGATTCAGAAAGATGTGGAGGCCTTTGCCGAAGAGGAAGGCCGCCGCCCCCGGATGCTGGTCGTCAAGATGGGCCAGGACGGGCATGACCGGGGCGCCAAGGTCATCGCCACGGCCTTTGCCGACATCGGTTTTGATGTGGATGTGGGGCCGCTGTTCCAGACGCCGGAAGAGGCCGCACAGGATGCCATCGACAACGACGTGCATGTGATCGGGATCAGCAGTCAGGCGGCGGGTCACAAGACCCTCGCGCCGAAACTGGTTCAGGCGTTGCAGGCGGCGGGGGCGGGCGAAATTCTGGTGATCTGCGGCGGGGTCATTCCGCAGCAGGACTACCAGTTCCTGTTTGATGCCGGGGTGAAGGCGATCTTCGGGCCGGGGACGAACATCCCGGCAGCGGCGAAAGAGATATTGGATTTGATCCGGACGGCCAAGGGGTGAGGCGTCCACAGTGGGCACGAAGACAGCGCAAATGAAATCAATGGCTTGGGCGTGGACGCTAAGGGTTACTTAACCCCTGCCCATGCCCCCTGTTGTGTAACCAATTACCCAGGAGTGTTACCTTTTAAGCCGGAAGAGGCCGTCTGACGGCGGACTAGGCCGGATCAGGTGAGATCAGCTGAGCTTAGCTTAGCTGAGGTTAGCTGATTGGCGCTTTCACCGTTGCGTTCGGTTGCCCACCATCGGCTGAGGGCTGACAAGCTTGTGCGGCGTTCTTTCGGGAAGGCGCAACCGGTCCCGCTGCTCATCCCACTGCCAAGGCTCAACCGTGCCGTTCAACACGCGTTGGATGGGGGCTTCAAAGGGGCTTTCAAATACTCCGAGCTTCGCCTTCAACTCGGCCGGGCACCGATCAACCGCCAAAGCCCAAACCTTGCCGCGTGCACCAACAGACTGCCCCTTGATTGCGATCACCGGCAAGTGGTGGCCCTTCCAAGGCTTTCCTTCGGAGGCATTTTGGAAAGCCACTTGGGCGGCGCGGACGCCGATCCCCATTGAGGCGGCAAAGCTCTCCGGGGCGAGATACATCATGCGGCTTCCCGGACTTTGGCCAGGAATTGGGCCATGAGAGCCTTGGACTTCGGCCCTGTGCGTTGACCGGTCACTGCGAGCGTGACGGCTTGCCTGGTGAAGCCGTGATCCTTGCAGAATGCCGCAAGCGACGTTCCGCGCTTCACGAGTAGCGCACGAACATCTTTCAAAAGGTCATCCGAGGGTGTATCAAGATGCAACATTGCGCGTTTCTTAGCGTCAATCTTGGGCGCAATGCAACAATTGCATGTTGCAACGCCTCGGTCAAGGGAGTTGCCATGTCTGCCGACGCGGAAGAGGCAATTGCTGCGCTCAGGAAGCGCTTTCGGGTCGAGACCGATCAGGGTCTAGCCGACCGGCTTCGGCTCGGCCGCAGCACGGTTACCAGCTGGCGCAGGCGCGGCACCGTTCCAGAACGTTACTTGCGTCTTGCTTCCGAGCGGCCGACCTCTCTTCCCGACGTACTCGACCCCAGCCTTGACCCGGTTGAAAGGGACGCATGGGTGTTGGCTTTAGTGCGCCTCGTCCTGAGTGCAGGTGCCAGGATTACAGACTATCCGACATTCCTGAGGGACGGCCCCTTCCTACCGAAACAACTGGCAGTAGGCCTTGAGAAAGCGCTCCTAGACCTCAGCGCTCGGATGGAAGAAACTGGGTCAGACGATCCCCGACAAGCCCTCAACTTGATCGTATTTGAGGACTTCTTTGCTGCGAAGTGAGTTTCGCTAGCCACTTCGCTAGCTCTAGCCCTTATCAACAAAATCAATAGCTTAGCCTTCCGGCCCCGTGTTACCAATTGCGCCGGAAGAGGAAGCGCTAACCCTGTGAAATCATTGGGCTATGAGGGTCCGCAAACCTTCGCTTGTCAACAGACCGTCTTCCGGCTCAATTTGTTGCGCGTCACCCCCACCTTTAGCCGCCGATATGTTCCAGCCGCAGCCCCGTCGTGTCGTTGGAGGTGATGGAGGAGGCCGCGCCGCGACCTTCCCAGCTGTAGCTGAAAAGGCGGGGATGCGGCCCGGCCTTCATCGTCTCCAGCACATAGACCTTGCCACGCCGGTTGCCCGCGTGGGCAATGCACCATGTGCTTTCCGACACCGGCGATTCCAGCGTTTTCGTGCCGCGTTTCTTCGAGGTGCATGAGGTGACCGCGAAAATCTCGGGCGCACGCATGCTGAGCACGACGCGCTTTGGCGCATGGTTCCGGTCAAAGATCAGATCGCTCAGCACCGCCTTCATCGGCGCGCCGACGCGGGCGCGGTCAAACTTCCAGCAGGCCTCATCGACATAGGTGACGCGAAGGTCTGTCGCCGCGCCCTCGCCCTCAAGTCTGTAGTTGAAGTTGTCGGTCCCCCCGGTCCAGACCAGACGGATCGGAACCTCGACCTTGAAATCCACGTCGCCGTTGAGGCCGAACCCGTCCAGCTGCTGCCATCGTCACTTGCGCCGCCATCGGCCGCCAGAAGGTTCGTGCGGCTGACAACCTGCATGATCGTGCGGATCGCGTCCTTGATGTCGGTGCAACTGGCCGCCGGATGCAGGACGATGGCGGCACGGCCTTCTTTAGCCACCGCGCGGGCGGCGATGATTTCCCGAAAGGATGCGTTGGGGTCCCGATCCGGCAAATCCAGCTTGTCCTTGCGAAGCTCTTCCGCGATCCGCGTGGTGACGCGATCCTCGATCCTGGATTGCCGCCACCGGTCTAGTTGCAGGTCCACCCGATCTGCAAAGCCAACACCCGCGCCGGAAAAGTGGTCGATGGGGATGACGATGGCGTCCGTATCCTGCACGGGGATGTGCAGAAACGCATCCTTGCCGCGCCCGTAAAAGCCCCAGTGCAGGCGGGACTCGGGTGGAACGGCGATCTTGGGGACAATCTCCAGCGTGGCGGCGCGGGCCAGTTCCAGACCGTCGGGTTGCAGGATCAGGCCGCTGATCGGCCCGGCGCCATCCGGTAGCCCGGCGCTGGTTGCGATGGGGATGGCGCGGATCGTGGTGTCGGTCAGAACCGCGCCTTCGGGAAAAGTCAGGGTAAATTGGTCGCCCGCCGCATTGGTCAGCGCCATTGTGCTGCCCTTGGGCCGGATCACCACTTCTTTTGCCAAGCTGTCATCGCCCAAGGACGGCAAGGTCAAGCGGGAAGGGCGGGTCGATCAGGAAGGCATCGTCTTGCGCCACGGCGGCCAGCGGCCAGAGCAGGATCAAAAACAGGAAAATCCGCATGAAATCGCTCCCTTGACCGGCGCGATGGTAGCAGATTTCGTCTAAAGGTCGATTTCGCCGTTCGGGCCCGGCAGGACCTCCGGCTTCGGCAGCATGGGCGCGTTGCGACGGATGATAATATCACCGTTGGGCAGCATTTCGGGCGCGTCGTAGTTCTTGAAATCGTCAATCATCGCAATAAGTTGCTGGAACTTCGGCCCAAGTTCCTTCAGCGCCGGTTCCATTTCGGACAGGGCCTTGCCCATCTCGTCCAAGGCGGGTTCCATTTCTGTCATCAAACCGCGCAGGACAAGTTTCGCGCCTTCCTCCATCAGGCTGAAGCCTTCGGCGTCGGGCACGGGTTTGACCTCCTCCGCCAAGGCAGGTGATATGAGCAGGCAAAGGGCAAGGACGACTCTCATGGCCGCAATATGGGGCCTCGCTGTTCCGATTTCAAATCACAATCGGCAGGTCCACGGTCACCGGGAAATGGTCGGATGCCTGCAGCAGGGCCTCGCGCAGGTCTGGCACGTCCATGACCGCAGGATCGTTGAACGGATGCCAGATGCGCCAGGTGGCCTCGCGCGCAGCCAGATCGGGCGAGACCATGATGAAATCCAGAAGCGCCTCGAAGAACCGCTTTTGCGGGGCGATGTAGAAGCGGGCGGTGGTGGGTGCCAGCGCCACCCGGCTTTGCAGCGCCATCGCGGCGTGGGGGTCATGCAGGCGCGGCGCGTCACCGGTGCCAAGGACGATCTCAACCCCGGAATGGCCGAACAGCTTTTCAAATTCATCAATGCCGGGACCATCGTTGAAATCGCCCATCACGATCAGGCTGTCGCCCGCTGTCAGGTGCGCATCGACCCGTTGGCGCAGCCACAGGCATTGCGCCAGCTGCTTGCGGCGGTTTTCGATCGACAGGCGCAGGATCGCCTCGCGCCCCTTCACGCCGTACGGATTTTTCGATTTCGCATGCACCCCGATCAGGCGCAGCGCGGTGCCGCCGGCGGTGGTGACCGCCAGTTCCAGGGGCGGTTTTGAGAACCGGATGGTTTCCGAAACCATATCGGCATCAAGGTCATAGCGGAAGGTGCCGTCAAATCGCGGCGCGTCGGCAGAGCCGTGGGTGGTGGACACCGGGCCTTGCGGATCGTGGCGGATGGTCAGCCGGTCGGGGTCGTAGAGGCAGGCGATTTCCTGCTCCGTTTCCGAGGGAAAACCGATGATCGCCTTGCGGGCGCGCAAACCGAACTGGCGGGCAAAGGTTTCCAGCGCGGTAACGGTGGACCGGTGGCCGTTGGTATCGGGGGCCTCGATGATCATCACCGCATCGGCATCAAGTGCTGCAAAGACGATGCCCAGCGCGCCCAGTTGTTCGGCGCGCGTGGTCTTGTAGCGGGCCGAGGGCCCCGCGTCGGCCAGCAACCGGCCCCGGTCATCGAACAGGCTGTTGAACCATTCCACGTTATAGGTGGCCAGCCGCAGCCCGGTGCGCGGCGGCGAGGTCACGCGGCCTTCCTCGCCTGAATTTGCTTCCAGGCCTCGTTGATCAGCACCAGCCGCCGTTCGGCCAGCTTCATCGCCTCGGGCGGCACACCGCGCGCTTGCAGCACATCGGGATGAGTGTTGCGGACAAGGTCTTTCCAGGCCTTGCGTGCCTCGGCAATCGTGGCCTCCTGTTTCAGGCCAAGCACGTCAAAGGGATCCCGCGGCGCGCCCTCGACCAGTCTTGACCTGACGATCCGGAAGCACGGATCGTCCAGCCCGAAGATGTCTGCCACATGCGCCAGAAAGCTGTCTTCGCCCGCATGAAACGATCCGTCGGCGATGGCGATCTGGAACAGCGCTTCCAGGATATCGACCAGCACGTGGTGATCGTCGGCGCAGATACGGTGCCCATCGGGGTTGAACAGGCGCGCGATCTTGCGGGCATAGGCGTCGAATCCGGCCACATCCTCGCGGGCAAGGTCAAAGACACGTGCAGCGTGGGCCTCTTCGCCCTCGGGAAAGGTAAAGATCCGGCGGAAAGCTGTCACCTCGTCGCGCGTGACCGTGCCGTCGGCCTTGGCCATCTTGGCCCCCAGCGCCAGAACGGCGATGGTAAAGCCGACCGATTGTTCAGGTGCCTCAGACCCCAGCAGCCGGTCAAAGACGGCAGACAGCGGCTGGCCCCGTGCAAGGGCGGAAAGCGCTTCGGCAATGCGGGTCCAGATCGACATTATCCCAGCAGCTTACCCGGCCCGCGCCCGGATGTCAGAGGAATTTCTGCAACAGCATACACACTGCCCCCCCTTCAGAAATGGGGTTACTCCAACAGCCGCGTTCCGTGCGGGGTGGAGAACGTGGCGCGCATTGCCTTTTGCGGCCCCTGAACGATCACGATGCGGGGGTCGGCAATGCGGGTGGCCAGCGCATCCGCCAACGCCTGTGCGTCGGGATGGGCAATCTCGAACCGGGTCAGGCGGACACCGGCATCAGGCAAGGTGCGGGCTGGGTGCAGCGGGCCTTCCCACTCGATCAGGGCCGGAAAGCAGCCGTCAAACGGCAGGCGGCCATCCGCAGGAATCGCCATCTGCCAGCGATAGTCGCCGCGTTGCAGCGCGACCGGCTCCCCGGTGCCCGCAGGGCTGAGCGCCAGTTCCGCCTCGATATCCTCGCAGGCGGCAACCCAGTTCGTCAGGCGCGGCGGACCCGCAAACCGGTCCATGTCGAACCAGCGCGGCCATGCCGGGCGGGGGGCTGCCGGATCGGCCGCGATCACCTCCAGATACAGATCCCCCAGACCCAGAAGCCGGTTATGCGTGCCCATATGCGGGTGCTGCCCGCCACCAGACAACGCCACGCCAAGCGCCGCCTCGACCACAGCCACGCCTTCCTCCAGCGTCACAGCGGTCACCGCCAGATGGTCGAACACCAGCATCAGGTGGCCTTGGTGATGGCGGTCTGCGCCTTCATCGCCACCGCCAGAGAGGTGAACCGCGCCTGCGCCACCTCGCCGAACAACCCTTCGCCCGCCAGCGTCAGGTCCAGCGTCAGCAGGCGTTTTCTGGGGTTCCAAAGCAGCACACCCGCCTTGGCCGGATTGCCGACCGAAAACATCGCGCCAAACCGCATGGCTTTGCCAAGGATTTCGGCCTCCTGCATCTCGTCTTCGGATAGCAGTCGGAACATCGGTTCCAGCCGCGATCCCGAGCGCGAGTTCTTGTAGCGGTGCAGCAGCGCCAGCCCCAGAAACACCCGGCCCGGATGGTCCAGCCCGCCAAGGTTGGCCCGTGTGGCGTTGTCAAAACACGCCTCGGCCCGGTAGTCGGGGTGCGCGCGCCAGGTGGTGTCATGCAGCAGGCAGGCGGTCTTGATCAGGCGCAGACGGTCTTTCGAGGCATCGGGGAACAGCGGTTCAAGGAAATCAAACAGCTTCTTGCCGAAACCGGGGATGCGCGATTGCGTCATCTCGGTCATCCGCGCCGCTTCGATCAGCGGGTCACGGGCGCGGAGCTTTTCGGGCATCTGTTCGAACAGCAGCCCCTCGCGGATGCCGTACGCCGACACGTCGATTTCCGACGGTTTCAACACGCGGATCAGTTCCCGCAGCACCTCGCAGGCCAGCGGGACCAGTTCCATCCGTTCCGACGACGTCCCCGTCCGGCCCCTGAGCACCGCAAGGTCAGCCACCGCCAGCCAATCCAGCGTATCGGTCAACCCCCTGGGCGTCATCCGGTATTCGTGCAGCACGGTCAGCGGATAGTTGCGACGTTCCATGTCCAGCCGGGCGATCACCCGCCACGATCCGCCCACCAGATAGATCCGCTCGCCTTCGGACCCAAGGTCGCCCTGCACGTCTTTCAGCACGCGTGCGATATGCTCCTGCCGTTTCTTCGGGTCATCCCCAAGTTGTTGCAGCCGGAAAGGTCCCAGTGCTGTGGACACCCGCTTGCCAACCTTGCCATTGCCGATCCGGGCCAGTTCCATGGAATTGCCGCCGATGTCGCAGACGATGCCCTTGGCGTCCGGCCAGCCCAGTAGCACGCCCTGCGCCGAAAGCCGCGCTTCTTCATCGCCGTCGATCACCCACAGCTTCAACCCGGTTTCGCGCAAAACTTCGGCCTGAAAATCGGGGCCATCGGTGGCTTCCCGCGTCGCGGCGGTGGCGACAACGGTCAGCGGGGCGATCTCCATCCCTTCGGCCAGCAGGGCAAACCGTTTCAGCGCAGCCAGCGCGCGGATGCGGCCCAGCGGGTTCAGGCTACCGGTTTCGGCCAGCCCCTTGCCAAGGCCGCACATGACCTTTTCGTTGTAGAAATAGGCGGGGGACCGCGCAGCCCCGTCAAACACCACCATCCGGACCGAGTTCGATCCGACATCGACCACACCGACACGCGACAGCGCGCGGGCGGAAGGGTCGTCGAACAGGGGCCTGCCGAACGGCCCCCAGTCCTCATCGGCGCTGTCAGAGGGTCCTTGTCCATCGTGTGGCATGGCGAATCCTCCAAAGCATTCCGGGCGGCAATGTGCCGGTCCCGAGGCGGCGGGTCAACGCGTCACTCTGCTGCGGCGGGCGTATCATCGCGCGGGACGGCCAGACGCGGCACATCCTTGGCCCCTGCCGTACCCCGTCCCGACAGCGAGGGATTTTCCATGAAGAACCGGTGGCAGTTGAACATCCTGCCATCCTGAGGCGTCAGGTCGCGGGTGTAGGTGCCATCGGCGGCCAGAATCCAGCTTTGCGCCTCATCCGCGAAATTGGCGGCCATGATCTGGCCCATGATCTGGGTTTTCACCGTGATGTTCAGCGCCTCGACCAGCGTTTCCACCCGGCGCGTCAGGTTGCGGCCCATCCAGTCGGCGGAGGAAAAGAACACCCGCGCCTTTTTCGACGGCAGCCCTTGGCCATTGCCGAAACAGACGATGCGGGAATGTTCCAGAAACCGCCCGACGATGGATTTGACGCGGATATTCTCGCTCAACCCCTTCACGCCCGGCCGGACCCCGCAGATGCCGCGCACGACAAGGCTGATCTTCACCCCGGCTTGTGATGCCGCATACAGCGCGTCGATTACATCCGGTTCGATCAGCGAATTGATCTTGGCCCAGATTTCCGCAGGCCGCCCGGCCTTCGCATGCTCGGCCTCAGCTGCAATCAGCTCCAACAGGCGGGGCTTCAGGCTGATCGGCGCGATGGCGAGGTTTTCCAGCCCCTCGGGCTGCACGTAGCCCGACAGGTAGTTGAACACCTTGGTCGCATCGCGGCCCAAGGCGGCGTCGCAGGTGAAGAACGACAGGTCGGTGTAGATGCGCGCGGTGATCGGATGGTAATTGCCGGTGCCGTAATGGGTGTAGGTGACCAGATGGTCGCCCTCGCGCCGGACCACGGTGCTGATCTTGGCATGGGTCTTGTACTGCACAAAGCCGTAGACGACATGCGCGCCCGCGCGTTCCAGACGGCGGGATTGGCGGATATTGGCGGCCTCGTCGAACCGCGCTTTCAGCTCCACAAGTGCGGTCACCGACTTGCCTGCCTCGGCCGCCTCGCACAGCGCGCTGACGATCGGGCTGTCCCATGACGTGCGGTACAGCGTCTGCTTGATCGCCAGCACATTCGGGTCGCGCGCCGCCTGTTCCAGAAACTGGATCACCAGATCGAAGGTCTCATACGGGTGTTGCAGCAGCATGTCCTTCTGCCGGATCGCGGCGAACATGTCGCCGTCATGATCCTGCAACCGTTCCGGGACGCGCGGGGTGAACGGCGGCCACATCAGATCCTTGCGCGAGGACAGGATCAGCTCTTTCAGGTCGGCCACGCCCAGCAGGCCCTTGACCTCGACCACCTCGTCTTCGGTGACGGTCAGTTCCTCCATGATCAGCGCGCGAAGCGTTTCGGGCGCGCCGGCGGACAGTTTCAGGCGGATCACCTCGCCCCGGCGGCGGCGTTTCAGCGCGGTCTCGAACTCCCGTACCAGATCTTCGGCCTCGTCCTCGACCTCAAGGTCGCTGTCGCGCAGAACGCGGAACGTGCAATGGCCCTGATCGGTGTAGCCGGGAAAAAGCATGTTGAGGTGGAGAAGCAGCAACTCCTCCAGCGGCAGGAACCGATGCTCGCCCGGCTTGCCGGGCAGCGGCACGAAGCGGGCAATCTGCTGCGGGATCGGCAGCAGCGCCTTCAGCGTGCGGTGGTCGGTCTTGCGTTCCAGTTCCAGCGCCAACGAAAACCCGGTGTTGGGGATGAACGGAAAGGGGTGTTGCGGGTCAATGGCCAAGGGCGACAGCACCGGAAACACGTTGTCCAGAAAATGCGCCTCAAGGTGCTTCAGGTCGCGCGCCGTCAGCTTTGACCGGCTGGCGATGATGATCCCTTCGGCCTCAAGTTCCTTGCGCAGGCGGTTGAAGGTGCTTTGCTGGGTCTGCATCAGCCCGCGCGCATCGGCGTTGATCAGCAGCAGTTGTTCGGCGGGGCTGCGGCCATCCTCCGACAGCGTGGCATTGCCGGTGCGCACCAGCGCGCGCAGGCCCGCGACGCGGACGGTGTAAAACTCATCCAGGTTGGTGGCCGAAATCGACAGGAACCGCAGGCGCTCCAGCAAGGGCACCGCCGGGTTCGCGGCCTCTTCCAGCACGCGCCAGTTGAAGGCCAGCCAGCTGAGCTCGCGGTTGAAAAAGCGCCCCGGGCCAGCGGTTTCCGCAAAGGGAAGCTCCACCGGGGCAGGGAAGGCGGATTTGAGGAAATCGGCTTGTGTCATGGCCGCGTTATGCCGTGATGTTCATGAAGGTTCCATGACAGTCTTTCATTCGGGGTGAGGTCTGTCCAGTCACCCCTTGCCCGGCCCAAAAGGCGAAGCCCGCCAGACAGCGCCCGTACACCCTACTCCGCCCCCAGCACATCCGCCGCCAGTTGCCGGGTGATCGGACGGCCCAAGGCCAGCGCACGCGCGTCCAGTGCGCTGACCAGTGCGCGCGCCGCCCCGATGGACCGGGGCATCCGGCTGACCAGATAGGGGATCAGGTTCGCGGGCACCGCGATCTGCCGGTCAGCGAACAGCTTGATCAGCACGGCTGACAGCAGCGCATCGTCGGGCGCTTCCAGCCGGGCAATGGCCGTGGCCTGCATCCGGCTGATCAGGTCCGGCAAGGTCATCCCCCAATCGCGCGGCGGCGTTGCCGCGGTCAGCAACAGCGTGCCGCCGCCTGTCACCAGATTGTGCAGGTGGAACAGCGCCGGCTCTGCCGCGCCGATCCGGTCGGCATCTTCCACAGCGACGCGCTGGCCTGCAAAGACGCTGAGGTCGGTGGACGCAAGGTCAGACGCCTGCAGGATCACCGCCCCCGCCATCGTGGCCCAGATCTGCGCCAGATGGGTCTTGCCCGCCCCTTCCGGCCCGATCAGCAGCAGCTTGGCACCCGGCCAGTTTTCCCAGTCTTCGACCGTCTGCAAAGCCAGCGCGTTGGACGGCGACACAAAGAAATCCGCGCGGCTCAGCGCCTCGGCGCTTGGCAGCTCGAAAGCCAGTTGCCGCGTCACGCGGCATCCTCGGGTGGCGGCGGGGTTGCTTTGCGCCGCTTCGCAGGCAGGATCGGGGTCTCCGCGCGCCCGGTTTCGCCTTTGTACAGCAGGCTTCCCTGATACTGCCCGACACCGAACCGCGTCAGCACCCCGATAGAGGCCGCAACCGGCACAGCGATCAGCATGCCGACAAAGCCGAACACCGATCCGAAGGCCGACAGCGCAAACAACAGCCACACCGGATGCAGGCCGACCGATTTGCCGACCAGCTTTGGCGTCAGGATGTTGCCTTCGATGAACTGGCCGATCACGAAGATCGCGGCGACAATGCCGATCGAAAGCCAATCCCCCCAGAACTGGAACAGTGCCAGCCCCACGGCCAAAGTGCCGCCGATGATTGAACCGACGTAAGGAATGAACGTGATCGCCCCGGCAATCGCACCGACGATCAGCCCGAACTGCAACCCAGCCACCATCAGCGCGATGGAATAAAAGGTGCCAAGCAGCAGGCAAACCGAAATCTGACCGCGCACAAACCCGGCCATCACCACATTGATCTCGCGCGCCAGCCGCCGGACAGCGGGCGCATGGTCCAGCGGCAGCATCGCATCAATGCGCGCAACCATCTTGTCCCAATCCAGCAGCAGGTAGAACGCCACCACCGGCACCACCACGATGAACACCACCGCCGAGATCACCCCCAGCGCCGAGGACAGCAGCCCGTTGGCCAGCTCTCCGCCCCGCGCCTGAATCGTGGCGGCAATGTTGGCCAGCGTCTGGCGCATGGTCGAGGTGCTGTCGGCCAGATCGGGAAACCGTTCGACCAGAAATGCCTGCAGTTTCCGGGCGATCTCGGGCGCGGAATTCACCAGCGCAGTCAGCTGATTGACCAGGGTCGGAATGACCGCCAGCACCAGCAGGATCACCGCCAGCAGCGCCACCAGTGATATCGCGGTGGTTGCGGCCACCCGGCTTAGCCCCGCCCGCTGCAGCCTGTCGGCGACGGGATCGAGGAAATAGGCAATCGCGCCGCCCACAATGAACGGCAGCAGCACATCGCCCAGCAACCATAAAAGAAGCAGAAACACGACGGCAGCGATGCCCCAGTATCGTGCCTGTGAACTCATCGGCAAAGCCATGTCGGAACCCTCGTGCGTTTTTCGACATATCACCCCCGCACCGCCCTCTTGCAAGGGGGCGGTGCAGGACTTCGTGATTCGGGCACCGCCCTCTTGCAAGAGGGCGGTGCAGGACTTCGCGATTCGGGCACCGCCCTCATGCAAGGGGCAGGGCAGGACTTTGCGATTCGGGCACCGCGCACATGCATGAGGCCTACCCCTGCGGCACAAGCGGCAGTTGTTTGCTGACGCCCCGGCCAGCGGGCGGAAACCTGCCGTCAGCGGATGCTTACAGACCGTGCCGTAAGCCTGAGGTTGATCGACCGGCATCGCGGCCCCTGCCAGATCAGGTCGTGTCGGGGGCAGGTGCCCTTGATGCGATTGAAACAGAACTGAAAGGCACGACCCATGAAATCCTCCCTTATCCTTGCGATGACCCTTGCCACGCTGTCCGCGCCGATGGCTTTTGCGATGCCCGCCATCGGCGACATCGTCGGCACCAACCCGGACGAGGCCAAGGCCGCGCTGGAAAAGGCCGGTTGCCCGGTGGACGAGTTTGAAGCCGAAGACGGCAAGATCGAAGCCAAGTGCAAGGACGCCGCCACCGGCGCCGCGGTGGAGGTCTACATCGACCCCAAGACCGGTGCTGTGACCGAAATCAAGTCGGAAGACTGATATGACCCGCCCCCCCCAACCCAAAGTGACCCCGCCCGATCTGTGGGACCCGGTTGTCCGGATCACCCATTGGGGTCTGGCGGTCATCATCCTGATGAACGCGGTGCTGACCGAAGGCGGCAGTCTGGTGCATGTCTGGCTTGGCTGGATCGGCATGGCACTGTTGCTGTTGCGGCTGGTCTGGGGGGGGCTTGGACCAAAGGAGGCGCGGTTTTCCGCGTTTCCACCCAATCCCCGCGCCGCCCTGTCGCACCTGCGCAGCCTTGTGACCGGACGCGCCCGGCATTACCCTTCGCATAATCCTGCCGGGGCGCTGGTGATCTATGCCTTCTGGGGGCTTCTTGTGGTGGTGACCGGCACCGGGCTCTTGATGACCGGCGGGCAGACGCCGATGCAGGTGGCCCGCGACAAGGCCGCCGTTGCATCGGGCGACTGGTCGGTGCTTGTCACCGAAGACGATGACGGCGGCGATGACGGCGGCGAAAGCCGCTTTGGCAAGCTTCCCGAGGAGGTGCACGGCGTGGCGGCAAATCTGATCCTTCTGCTGGCGGTCCTGCACATCGCCGGGGTCGTGGTGGAATCCCGCGCGATGCGACGCAATCTGGTTGCCCCGATGGTGGCCGGTCGGCGGCGCGGCAAGCCCTGATGCGGTACGGGGTCCCAAAGGCCGACCGGCGCAGACCAGCCTTCGTCGCCGGTTTTCTGGTGCTGCAGACCCTTGCAGCGGTGTTCTTTGTCGGCGATGCCGTGGGCGATCTGGTGGTCGCCCCCACCTCGTCCCACGCCATCTTTGAAAGCCTGGTCGCGGTGGCGCTGGTGATGGGCGTGATCTTCGGCGGCATCGAACTGCGCTGCGCCTTGGAAAAGATGCGCGGCCAGGAGGCCGCTTTGGCCGTAGCTTCGGGCGCGCTTTACGATGTGATCCAGTCGGAGTTCGCCAGCTGGGGCCTGACGGCGGCGGAAGAAGACGTGGGCTTTCTTGCGCTGAAGGGGCTCGACGCCGCCGAGATCGCCGAAATGCGCGGATCGGCCCAGGGCACGGTGCGGGCGCAACTGACCAAAGTCTATGCCAAGGCCGGCGTGTCGAACCGCGCCCAGTTCGCGGCATTGTTCGTCGAAGACCTGCTGGGCGCAAGGCTGGTGCCGCAGGAGGGCGCGGCGTAAGCATCAGGGCGGGTCACCGGTGACCGGTCGTCAAGTCCCGGCATGCAGATTGTCGGGCCCTGTGCAGCAATCATCTGCGTCACTCTGGTTGACGGTGATTGTCAGGGCATGTCACCTCTCCAAAAAGTGAACAGAGATCAGATACCGCGCCCGGTGACCGGCTTTGGGCGATTAAGGATAAAACAGTGCATTGACCTGCTGTGGCGCTTCGCCCCGGCACCTTGCGAAATCTAGCGGCATCTCACGCGTTCGGCCCCATAGGCCGCGCCTGCAACCAGCGTCATTTCCCTAAAAATCTGTTCTGTAACAAGCCATTGCAGGTCGACGCCAGTGCAGTTCTGGCGGGTCCGACTGTGCACAAAACCGCCAGCAGCGGCGAGAGAAGACCATGATTGTAGCGAATCCTGGTGTCATGACCCTGTAACCAACCCAAGCCACTGGTCTGCGTTGAAGGAGCAGCGGTGACCGGAGCCTACCCCGTGCGCACCGCCCTTCCGCAAATGAATGGTAGTGGAGAGCAGCGCCATGACACAGCAAGTTAACCGGCATTTCGCTGAGAGCATCAGCAAGGTCATGCAGCTTGTCGACGAAGCGGGCCGACCGCTTCAACTGTCTGACGCCGCCATGGCACAGCTTATGGCAAGCATACAGACGAAAGCCTCTTCCCTCACGACGTCCAACTTCAATGCGTTGCCGGACATTCCCCAAGCAACGTTCCAAGTTGAAGCGGGGAAACCGCAGACGTTTTCGTTGAACCAACTTGTTACGCAGACGGACGGCGACCATCTGGAATTTGTCAAAGTCTCACTGGTGGACCCGACGCAAGGTTCGATCGTGATGATTGACAGCCAGACATTCGAGTTTACCCCGGCAGAAGGCTTCACTGGTGACGTGCAGCTGGACATCACCGTTGGCGAGACCGGGAATGAGATCGTGGGCTACGACCTGACCGTCGACGACAGGACCAATCTGCGCGCCAGCGGGCTGCTTGGTACGGTCGAGGGTGCAGTGCAAATAAGCGTGGCTCCGGAAAAGAGCTATGCGGCCACGGTGACGATTGTTGGCGACTATTCGGTGAACGTCGTCGCCGAAGGCCCGACCGATGAAGATGTGCTTGCGGCGTTGGATCCCAATTACATTACGGGCGCCTTCCCGAAAGCCATAGGCTTTACCGGCGAGATTACGCTGACGACGGAACGGAATGACGACGGAACATACACCATCACAGCACGCGACGAGGCCGGTCTGGTTGACACGATTGTCGTTGTCATCGGCCCTGCCGAACAGATTAACGACTATGGTGATACCGGTGAGTATGTCGATGCGATTGCGGTCGATCAATGGCAGGCCACGGACCGTGCACAGATCGATGCAAAAGTGACGTTGGCAGACGGAACCTCTTTTGAAGCAGCCACGTCCGCCACATCCGACGAAGCGGCACTAAAGGCAGTGCAGACTGAACTTCTGAGCCATTTGCCGGCGGTAACAGGCTATTCCTACAACGTCAGTTTCACGACGGTGCAGAACGCCGATGGGTCGTACAGCGTATCCGTACGGAATTTGGACACCGGCTATGGCGCCAGTGCCAATGTCGCCTTAACCGCCTCTTCCAGACCGAGCACTGTGAATGAAAACGGCCTCACCCGTGAGCAATGGGAACAGACCGAAGGCACGACCGTGTTCGACATCGGATACCTTCGGGCGGATGATCTGGAAGGGCTGGAATTTGTCCGGTTCTCTTACATCGACGAGGGCATTACGATTCGGCCACAGCCGGACGGGAAATTCTTGCTGAATGTCAGCCCGGATGTGATCGGGACCAGGGACGTCACCGTGGTCTGGTCTGACCCTGTGACCGGCGAGGAAAAGACATCCATCCTTCGCGTCCAGGCACGGCCCGAGGATCGCACGCCGCCCGAGACGGTCGAGATCGGTGTCGAAGCCTACACAGACACGGACGCTCCGGCCCAGATCCTGTACCGGCCTGCCGACGGCGGCCGGTGGGTACAGATTGCAGACATTGACGGGGGCGTGGTCGGGAACGACCCGTTCCACCTTCGTACCGATGCCACGCTGGCAGGCGGGGACTTCATTCTTGTCTACGGCGACGGAACCGGCACGACCCACCCGCTGGTTGGCACCACCGCCGCGCCGCCTGCCGATGCCATAGCGGGCACAGTCACGGCGACAGACACGGGCGCAGAGCTCCGGTTCACGACGGACCACACGGGTGCGCAAGACCAGATGCCGCTGGCCACCGTTTTCCTGACAGACCCCCGGCTTACCGCCGAGCTTACCGCCGAAAAACCGGTCGAAACAAGCCCCGTCAACGTGGACGAGTCCAAAGACACCGCGCTGGTTTCACGCCGCGACTACACGTTGGAATACACCTATACCTATGACGAGGAAGTCACCGATCTGAACAGCCTGATCGGAACCAAGGTCGTCGAAGATCAGACAACCACGCTTGGCGTGACCATTACCGGCGACATGGTGGTTGATCAGGCCACTGCGGACGCTGTCGGGTCGCTTGAGGTCGGTGATTCCATCGCAACCGGCCTTACCCAGGCGCAGCTTTTCGATTGGGCGGATTACCTGCTGCAGACCGGACCGATTGCGGAATTCAACACCGAGAAAACAGTTTCGGGCACCTCCATTATCACTCAAGCCATCAACGGGACGGCTGAGTTCAAGCAGTTTTCCTACAATCCATATGAGGCCGCCGACAACTTCCTCGTATCCTTCGGGTCACAGCAGGGTGCGGACACCTCCGCAGCGCCGACGGCATCCGCGTTTTTCATTCAGGGCGATAACCAGCTTTTGTCAGGCCGCAACGGCGATACGCTGGGCGTGATCAGTCTGGAAGTCTACCCGTCCGCGACGGAAGTGCGCCAGGTGACGACGGAAGATCAGGGCCAGATCGGGCTTACCTCGGCCTATTCGGTCGACAACGAAACGGGGGCCATCACCGAGGATCTGTCGTCGAAGTTCTTTATCCGCCCGGCTGCGGGGCTGGACGGCCAGTTCGAGATCGGGCTCGAGGCGGATCAGTATCTGCTGCTGGAGGATTTCGCCGGCGAAACAATCGTGCTCGAGGTCCAAGGCATCGACGCCACCACGGGACAGACCTACACGACGAAGATCTACTTCAACCCCGCCGAAGCGGTTGTCGAAGGCCAGACGGTGACTTCGCTGCAGCTGGTCAACCAGTTCGAATCCACCCAGACGCTCACCGGGTCACTGCCTGTCACCCCGGGTCTGGTCGATCCGAATGATCCGGTGCGAAACAGCGAAGGCTTCCTTGCCACGACCGACGCAATCGGTCACGAGGCCAACGGTGTCATCCGGGGCAACTGGCAATCCCGCGGCATGCTCCCGCCGGAGGTTGAAACGACCACGAACAAGGTCAGGGAAACCATCCAGATCACGTCGGGCACGGCTGAGGTTCATGTTGACGGAAGCCTGGTGACATACTTTGGCGAACAGGCGCAGTTCGCAGACTACAATATCGGTACGATCGGATCGACCGCACAGGTGACCTGGGGCTACGAGTTGCCCTACGCCGACGTTTACCCACAATTCACCGGACCCAGCGACGGGTCCTGGTCGGGTAGCTTTACCGAAACACGCGACATCGAGGCGGTCCGGCTCTCCGATACGACATCCGAAGCGGACAAGGCCGTCTTCAACGCTCACTTTACCATCGTTGAACAGGATGGAACCTATCAGATCATCCAGACAGCGTATCTTGACCCGACAACACCGCTGAATGTCAGTCTGGACCTGCAGCTGGCTGGCGGGGCTGTTGTCACCACGCCGCTGGCAATCAACAGCACCGCCATCAAGTTCCCCGGACGCGACATCGAAGAAACGTTGACCAACCCCGAAGTGGTCGAATCCGCAGAGGTGCCGACCGGCCTTCTGGGCGACGCGTTGACCGGCGTGGACGGAAACTACAACGTCGTCATCGGCGGCACGACCGTCACGCCCGACCTGCTTACCAAGCTGTCCGCAGACCTTGTGGGTATTATTCCGGCCTTGTTGGCGGACGAAGCGGCCCTGAAAGACCTGCTGCGCGCGGCAGGTCACACGGACGAAGCCCTCATCACCGAAATGGTCGCCAAACTGCGCGACGCCGACGCCTTGCACACCCTTGCAGCGGTCGCTCCGGGCATCGTCTCGCTTGAAAATCAGGACGTGCCAACCGTGGTGGAGCTTCTGGCCAGCGACGCCTTCCTCGGCGCCGAAGGGCTTGAGACCTACCTCACCGGCAAGCGCAACGAGATCGTCGCGGAAAGCTTTCCCGGCCTTACCGCGCAAGACCTTGCGGGGCAGCTGGTCGGTCAGATTTTCGGCCTCGAAGTCGTGGGCGGAACGCTTACGGGTGCGGGAATCGACTCTGCTCTGGTCAAGAATATCGAATCGCTTGACGTCACCCTGCGCCAGCAGTTCGCCAGAAACTGGATCGGGCTTGCCACGCTGATCGACACCGACACGACCAACGAACTGCTGACCCTGTTCAACAACGATCCTGACCTTGTCGAGGACAATCTGGCGGAAACGCTCGGATCCCTGGTCGACGCCGCAGCGCTGGAAGCCGACCTGAACACAGACAAGTTCATGGTCTATTATGCCGATGGCGAGCTGTCGAAGGCCGACATTGATGCCATCTTGCAAGACGAAGGGCTTGTGGATGAATTCCTGCTGGCAATTCAAGGGACCCTGATCGCGTCCGGCGTGGAGACACCCTTGTCCCCTTCCGACAGCGTCAGACTTCCGGCCCAGTTTGTAGTAGATTCCCTGAACCTGTTCAGCGGGATCGATAAATATGCATCAGATGCAAACCTGACGGCCAAGCAAGCGGCCGCGCGCGGCTTTCTGATCGCACTGTCTGAAGGCCAGAGTTTTGCGGATTTGTTCCAGAATCTCAGCGTCGCAACAGGTCTGTCAGCCTTTGCGTCGGTCGGACTGGCGGCTCAGCAGTATTTTGACATTGATGCCTACAAGGACGAGGTCAAAAAGGATTACCTCAACAACCGGGGCGATGCGCGGACATTTTCCGCCAACATCTTCTTCGGCTTTGGCCGGATTGGCGCAATGATTGCCAACAGTGCGCTGGCACAGGATGCCACGCCATTTGATAACTTCACCGTGGCCGTCGATATCATTTCAGCCTACGGAACAACAGATACCTCTTTGCGCCGCTTGGCAGAATACGCCTCTACCGGCACTGCAGCTGAACAGATAGCGGCAAACAGCACCTATTTCATTGCGACGGAATCGGGCGGTGAGGTAAAGCTGGTTGCCGCAAAACTTAGTGATGTGGTCGACAGAACCGACGAAGGCATCGCCGCCTATATCGAAGATCGCCGCCGCCTGCAAAGTTTGCAACCGTCCGAGGTAACGAATGCTGATGGCACCAAGACCACGCTTTACTACGCCTTCGATGCGAACGGTAATTTCCTGTTCGAGGACGGTGGCGTTGTCAAATATACGGTTGAGGAACGCAAGGCGCTGGCTGCCCGCGTAACCTCACAGGTTCTGATTGATGAAGGCGACGCCGGCTTTGCACTCTATACCAAAGTTGAGGCAAAAGACAGCCTCGCCGCCTTGGGAGAGCGCACTGAAAAACTGACCAAGGGCGTGCGTATTGCCTTTGCAATTGACGATACCATCGCAAGCGCAGTCATTACCGCAGGCTTGGGAAATCTGGTGCAGGTCGACGGCAAAGATTTCTTCGTCGATCAGGAACTTTGGGACAAGTCGCTGGCCCACAAATACCATGCCTCCATTGTCGGTGCGGAAATCGGATCGACCGTAACGCTTGATGGTCTGGATGTCGTTGTTACCGACAGTCTTTCGTCAGCTGCAACAAACGCCGCGGCGACTGTTGCAGTGCCGGAAAGCCTTTCCGATGAATTGGCTCAGGCCGTCGTTGCCGCGGGTCCCGGGAAATCTGTAACAGTTGGGGGACTGGCATATTTCGTGGATGATGACCTGTGGCAAAAATCGCTTGCCCATGTTGATCCTGCCGCAATTCTTGCGGCGAATGTCGGAGAAACGATCAAGCTGGGCGGGCAATCGGTCACGATCACCACCGAGCTTCAACAGTTGGCGACCAATGTCGCGATTTCTGATGACCCCGTTCAGATCACCCGCAAAATCCCCTACGCGCGCGAAGGGGCAAGCAGCATCCGTGAGCGGCTGATGCGCGAGTTTCTGGGGCTGGACCAGCTTCAGCAGGGCGTCGGACGGATCGGCGAAGGCATTTTCGGGCCAAAGGCGTCAAACGCAGATCTGTCAAGGCTTCAGCAGCTTGGCCAGCGGGTCGTTGATGTGGGGGCCGGAACCACCCGTATCGCCGCCGGAATTGCGCGCGTGGCCAACGGATGGGTTGATTTTGCGGCAATCGCGCTGGACGTCTACACGGTGGTTCAGGCTTTCAAAGGCGACGATACCCTCACAAAGGGTCTGAGTTTGGCGAACCTGTTCCTGACCACGGCGGGCGCAGGGGTTACGCTGGGCGCGATTTTGGGCCCGGCGGTCATCGGCACGGCCGCATTTGCAGCCCTTGGCCCGGTCGGCGTGGCCGTCATCGCGGCAACCATCCTTCTCGCCGTTCTCGGACCCGTGCTGCAAAAGGCCTTTGGGAACCCGCCGACGAATGCCGAAGTCTTCGCTGACCTGGTTGGCTTTTTAACGGGCAACAACAGCTTTGCCGCGAATGTTCTTCAGGGTCCGAATGTGGTCGTTGACGCAAGCTACACGGAAATAACCTACGTGAATGGAGAGTTGCGTATCCCGCTGAATGCCACCGAGGCTGAGATCGCTCAATTCATCGGGGACCTCTATGACGACGGCAGCGCAGATTGGGTGTTGCAATTGTTGGGCGTGTATCGCCAATCGCTGCCTGCCTGAGATATCCGTCATGCCCTGCGACCCAGCTATTGTACCTTCATCCAACCGCGACCGGATCGCGGTTGGGATTGACCCGGTCTTTGACCCACTTGCCGGGGAAGTTGGGCCATTTCGATTTGTGATGGGTAGGTGGTTCGCACATCGCAACTTTTAGATGCATCGACCGCCATGTGCCCTTGCCGATGAGGGAGCGTTGGCCATGGGTGCAGGCCGATCCGAACCTCAGTGCGGCCAGCGCGACGGCGGTCCGGAAACCCTGCGGCGCCCCGTGAAGGGCCCTGCAATTTATGTGATTTCGCGTGTGATCAGTCCCGCTGCGTCGCGGGCGACGGTTGCATGCGGGAAATGAGGCAGGGCAAGTTCTTAACACTTCCTGAATCCGCGTTCCTAACCCATTGAAATTGCTGACCTGGAAAGTTGTCCACGCGTGGACAACCCGTTGCGGGACCGGCAAGGCCACCCTTGCCTCATACGCCCGCCTCGCCTAAACCCCTGACGACCCTTGTTCCGAAAGGCAGTTCCATGCGTCTGACCCGTTACTTCCTGCCAGTTCTCAAGGAAAACCCCGCCGAGGCGCAGATCGTCTCGCACCGCTATATGCTGCGGGCAGGCATGATCAAGCAGCAGGCGGCGGGGATTTATTCCTGGCTGCCCCTGGGCCTGCGCGTATTGCGCCGGATCGAGCAGATCGTGAACGAGGAACAGGAACGCGCGGGGCATATTCCGTTGCTGATGCCGACCCTGCAACCCGCCGACCTGTGGCGAGAGTCGGGCCGCTACGACGACTACGGGCAGGAAATGCTGCGCATCAAGGACCGGCAGGACCGCGAGATGCTGTATGGCCCGACCAACGAAGAGATGATCACCGATATTTTCCGCGCGCATGTGTCCAGCTACAAGGACCTGCCGCTGACGCTGTATCACATCCAGTGGAAGTTCCGCGACGAGATGCGGCCCCGGTTCGGGGTGATGCGGGGGCGCGAGTTCCTGATGAAGGACGGCTACAACTTCGACGTCGACAAAGCGGCGGCCCTGCACGCCTATAACCGCCATATGGTCAGCTATCTGCGCACCTATGAGCGGATGGGGCTGACGGCGATCCCGATGCGGGCGGACTCGGGACCTATCGGCGGCGATGACACGCATGAGTTCCTGGTGCTGGCCTCGACCGGCGAGTCGGAGGTGTTCTTCGACAGCGCCGTCACCGAGTTGAAGCTGGGCGACCGCGAGGTCGATTACGATAATCGCGACGAAGTGGCTGCCGTTTGCCGCGAGTTCACCACGCTCTATGCGCGGACCGATGAGACGCATGACAAGGCGGCCTTCGACGCCATTCCGGAGGAGCGCCGCAAGGTGGCGCGGGGGATCGAGGTGGGTCAGATCTTTTACTTCGGCACGAAATATTCCGAGGCGATGGGGGCGACGGTCGTCACGGCCGAAGGGACCAAAGTGCCGGTCGAGATGGGTTCTCACGGGATCGGCGTGTCCCGCCTGTTGGGCGCGATCATCGAGGCCAGCCACGACGAAAAAGGGATCATCTGGCCGGAGGGTGTCACACCCTTCCCGGTGGGGATTGTGAACCTTAAACAGGGCGATGCTGCGGCGGATGCGGCGTGTGAAGGGCTTTACAAGGCGCTGGCGGTCAAGGGGCTAGAGGCGCTGTATGATGACAGGGACGAGCGGGCGGGGGCCAAGTTCGCCACGATGGACCTGATCGGGCTGCCCTGGCGGATCACGGTGGGGCCGCGGGGGCTGGCGAACGGGGTTGTGGAACTGACCTCGCGCCGGACGGGCGAGAGTGTCGAGATGTCTCCGGACGCCGCCGTGGCGAGGGTTGCCGCGATCTACGCGGGCGTCTGACCAATCGCGCCAGTCCCTACCCATGGTGTGGGTCTGGTCGGGTATTGCGATACATCTCGCACAAGACGGCGACGACAAGGATCGTGATCATCAATTCCATCGTCGTGAGCAGGACGCAAAAGGCCAGTAGAATCAGGCTTTCGTCCGGCACCGTAGCAAGCGACTGATCGCTGACCATGGCCAGCCCGAAAAGAACAAGACCGACGACCCCGGGAGCTGCTGTCAGCCTGCATAGAGTCTGAAACCCCACCTGAGTGCCCTGCCACGGGTGATAGGTCCCATCCCGTGCTACGAGGGCGGGAAGCACGAGGCCAAACAGGGTGAGCGCTAGCAAGTCGATCGGCCAGGAAGGGTATTCTGCCAAGTCTCCCAGCGGCAATCCCGTGATCAGCGCAGCTAAGGTCAACGCCATAGGGCCGGAACCGAGAGGAGCGCCAGACTGGTGACAACGAACCAGCCGATTTTGATCGGCGGCGCCGCCGCGTCTTGTTGCCGACGGGTAAACTTGAGAGGCTCGCCGAACAGGAAGTGTCGGTGAAAGAAGTAGGCCAGGATGCTTTTGGTGGCAAAAGCAAAAATAAGCCCAACGTGGTACGGTAGGAGGCAGCGCGCACCTTCCATTAATACCGCCAACACCAGAAGCGTCGGCAGGGAAGCGATGAAGAAGGCGAGAGATTCGCGATAGATCTTCGTCATGCTGCGCTCCTTTTCTGTGGCGGCCCGAACCGGCGCGCGAAGGAAGTCAATCAAGAGCGGTGGGCTTTGAAGCAGCTCTCACGGAGTCATCCGAGGACTTGTCGGGCGGGGTCTGGCCCACAGCACACCCTTTGTCTTGACCTTTCGCGGCCATCAGCCAGTTCATAGGCTGAAACATCGGATTGGAAACACCATGGATTATCGTCGCTTGGGCAAATCGGGGCTGAAGGTCAGCGAGTTCTCCTTTGGCTCTTGGGTCACCTTCGCCAAGCAGGTGGACCTGACCCCCGCAAAGGCCCTACTGACCGCCGCCTATGATGCTGGGATCAACTTCTTCGACAATGCCGAGGGCTATGAGGCCGGAAAGTCCGAGCTGGTCATGGGGCAGGCGATCCAGGAGCTGGGCTGGAGCCGGGACAGCTATATCGTGTCGTCCAAGGTGTTCTGGGGCGGGGAGAAGCCCACCCAGCGCGGACTTTCGGCCAAGCATGTAACCGAGGCGTGCCATGCCGCGCTGAAGCGGCTTCGGGTCGATCACCTCGATCTTTACTTCTGCCACCGCCCCGACATCGACACGCCGATCGAGGAAACCGTGCGGGCGATGCACAATCTGATCGTGCAGGGCAAGGTCCTGTACTGGGGGACGTCCGAGTGGTCCGGCCAGCAGATCACCGAGGCGCATCTGGTCGCGCGCCGCGACGGGCTGACGCCGCCCACGATGGAACAGCCGCAATACAACCTGTTCGAGCGTGACAAGGTGGAACGCGACTATGCGCCGATTTATGACAGATTCGGGCTTGGCACCACGATCTGGTCGCCGCTGGCCTCGGGTCTGCTGACCGGGAAATACAATGACGGCGTGCCGCAGGACAGCCGCGCCGCCCTGCCGGGCTACGAATGGCTGCGCGAGATCATCGAGGGGCCGAAGGGCCGCCGCCGGGTCGAGCAGGTCAAGGCGCTGGCCAAGATTGCCGATCAGGCGGGGATGCCGATCCACCATCTGGCGCTGTTGTGGTGCCTTGCAAATCCACGCGTGTCGACGGTCATTCTGGGGGCGTCACAGCTGTCGCAACTGACGGACAATCTGGCGGCACTTGACCGGAAAGCGGCGATGACACCGGATCTGATGGCGGCCATAGAAGGCGTGGTGCAAAACCGCCCGGAACCAGCACAGCGTTTTTGAGGAGGCAGGGATGGCCAAAGCACTGATCACATGGGGCGGCTGGGACGGGCATGAGCCGGACAAGGTGGCGGCGTTGTTTGCGGGCTGGCTGGGCGATGCCGGGTTTTCCGTGACGGTGACCGACACGCTGGAGTGCTTTGACGATCCGGGAGCGCTGGCGGACCTGAGCCTGATCGTGCCGGTCTGGACAATGTCGAAGATCGGCAAGGAGCAGGCGCTGAACGCCTGTGCTGCGGTGGCGTCGGGTGTGGGCATCGCGGGGTGCCATGGCGGCATTTGCGATGCGTTCCGCGACACGGTGGACTGGCAGTTCATGACCGGCGCGCAATGGGTGGCGCATCCGGGCAATGACGGGGTGGATTACGCGGTGCGCATGGTCTCGGGCGATCCGCTGGTGGCGGGGATCGGGGAGTTCCGGGTGCAGACCGAGCAGTACTATCTGCATGTCGATCCGGCGGTGCGCGTGCATGCGGTGTGCGATTTCCCGGTGGTGGACGGGCCACACGCGCCGAACGGGCCGGTGGCGATGCCGGTGGTGTTCACCAAGTTCTGGGGGCAGGGCCGGGTGTATTACAACGCGCTGGGCCATCAGGCATCGGTGATTGGCAGCGGGCCTGCGGCGGACCTGATGCGGCGCGGGCTGATCTGGGCGGCGCGGTAGGGGGGGCGCAGTAGGCGGGCCGGGCCTGCGCGGCCCGGACCGGCGGTTACTTGGCCAGTTCGGCCATCATCTCGTCCATCGCCTTGCAGGCGGCCTGGAGGTCGTCGCCTTCGGCCGAGGCTTTGGCGGCGAGTTCCTGCACTTTCGGCGCAAGTGCGGCCAGTTTGGCCGGGTCTGAGGTGCCAAGCTCGGTCATCCGGGCGGCTAGGTCGGTGGCCTTTTGCTGCGCAACTTCGTTGGTGCAGGCGACCTCTTGGTTGCAGGCGGACAGAAAGCCCACGGCGATCAGGGCAAAAACGGCTGGTGCAATACGCATGATATCCCTCGTTTGTCTGGTTGGATGCGCCGGTCGTATGGGTAGCAGGCGCGGTGCCAGTTTAACGCGGGCGCGGGACTGACACCAAGTCGCGTGCCAATCGCAGCGGAATTCCGCCAGACAGGGGGGGCAGCTTGACCTTTGGGCCCGCCTCGCTCAGGTTGCGCGGCAATCACAAGGCGGGGCAGATGGCAACGAAAACAGCACCCTTTTCGGGCTTCGAGTTCATAATCGCGTGGCGGTACCTGCGGGCGCGGCGGGCGGAAGGCGGGGTCAGCGTGATGACCTGGATCAGCCTTCTGGGGATCACGCTGGCGGTGTTCGCGCTGATCGTGACGCTGGCAGTGCGCGCGGGGTTCCGGGCGGAGTTCGTGGACACGATCCTGGGGGCGAATGCGCATGTGACGGTGTATTCGGCGGGCGAGGTCGATGCCGAAGGGCGGTTGATCCGGGGGTTCACCACAGCGGACCGGCTGGCCGCCGATCTTGCGATGGTGCCTGGGGTGACGCGGGCCGCGCCGTTGATCAAGGGTAAGCTGATGGTCACCGACGGCGAGCGGACCACGGGGGCCGAGGTCTACGGCCTGTCACCCGAGAACCTGGCGACGATCCCCCGCGTGGGGGTGGGCGCAGAGGCGATCGGGGATCTGGCGCGGTTCGAGGACGGGATCGCCCTTGGATCCGGCATCGCGCGTGAACTGGGGGTCACGGTGGGCGACAGGGTGCGGCTGATCGCACCGGGCGGCGTCAAGACGGCGATGGGGTCGGCACCGCGCGTCAAGGCTTACGAGGTGGTTTATATCTTCACCGCCGGGCGCTACGACATCGACACCACCCGCATCTACATGCCGTTTGTCGAGGCGCAGTCTTTCTTCAACAAGGAGGGGATCGCCGACGAGATCGAGGTGATGGTGACCGACCCGGACGATATCGAGGCGTTTGCGCTGTCGATCCTGAATGCGGCGGGGCCGGATGCGCTGATCTGGACCTGGAAGGAAAGCGCGGGGGCGTTCCTGCGGGCGCTGGATATCGAGGACAACGTGATGTTCGTGATCCTGTCGATCCTGGTGCTGATCGCAGCGATGAACATCGTGTCGGGGCTGATCATGCTGGTCAAGAACAAGGGCCGCGACATCGGCATCCTGCGCACGATGGGCCTGACCGAAGGGTCGGTGTTGCGCATCTTCTTCATCTGCGGTGCGTTTACCGGCGTCGTAGGCACGCTGCTGGGCGTGGGGCTGGGCTGCGTGTTCGCGCTGTATATCGACCGGATCATGGGGTTCATCAACTGGGTGAACGGGGCAGAGGTGTGGGATCCGTCGATCCGGGGGATCTATGCTTTGCCCGCAAAGTTGCAGTTGAAGGACGTGGGATCGGCGGTGGCGCTGTCGCTGGGCCTGTCGTTCATCGTGACGCTGTTTCCCGCACGGCGGGCGGCGCGGATGAACCCGGTCGAGGCACTGCGCTATGAGTGAGATCATGCTGGCCCTGAGCGGGATCAAGAAGGGCTACAACTACGGCAAGCCGTCCGAGGTGATCGTGCTGCGCGGCGCGGATCTGGCCGTGGCGCGGGGCGAGGTGGTGGCTTTGGTGGCCCCTTCCGGTGCGGGAAAATCGACGCTGCTGCACATCGCGGGGCTGCTGGACGGCCCGGACGAAGGTTCGGTGCAGTTGGACGGGCGCGAGATGGGCGGGCTGTCGGACCGGGAGCGGACCGAGGCGCGGCGGGCGGAAGTAGGGTTCATCTACCAGTTCCACCACCTGCTGCCGGAGTTTTCGGCGCTGGAGAATGTGGTGATCCCGCAGTTGGCGAACGGGGTGGCCAAGGCTGCGGCTGAGGCGCGGGCGCGGGAGTTGCTGGAGCGGGTTGGTGTCGGCCCCCGGGCGGGCCACCGGCCGGCGGCGTTGTCGGGGGGCGAACAGCAACGGGTGGCGTTTTGCCGGGCGCTGGCAAATGGCCCGAAGTTGTTGCTGGCGGACGAGCCGACGGGGAACCTGGACCCCGGCACATCCGAGCAGGTGTTTCAGGTGTTGCTGGGGCTGGTCCGCGATACCGGGCTGTCGGCGTTGATTGCCACGCATAATCTGGAACTGGCCGCCAGGATGGACCGGATTGTGCGGCTGGATCAGGGCAGGGTGACTTAGATCAAGTTGGGCGGCCTGATAGTATGGTCTTGTGACCGGAAATGAGGACACTGCCATGCGATTGACCGCCCTTGCCGCCGCCTTGATGCTGACCGCGTGCCTTCCCGAAGAGCCCCCGACCGGGGCCGAGGATTTTGCAAGCTATTGTTCGGCCTGTCATGGTGCGGCGGGGCGGGGCGACGGGGAACTGGCGGGGACGCTGGACCGGCGGCCTGCCGATCTGACCGGGCTGTCACGCCGCAATGGCGGGGTGTTTCCGGGGACGCGGGTGATGGCAAAGATCTGGGGCTATACCGGCGGGCGGCAGGGGACGGCAGTGATGCCGAACTTCGGGCCGCTGTTGGAAAGCGATCTGATGCCCTATGACGGCGGCGACGGGATCAAGACGCCGACGCCCGCGCGGCTGGTGCAGATTGCGGAGCATCTGAAGGGGATTCAGGACTGAGCCTGACCGGCGTTGAGGGGGTATGGCGGCTTGATGTCGCCCGGGGGCCGGGGTGGCTTTCAAACGGAGCCCTCCGCCCGCAAGCGGGCGAAGGGCACGCTTTTGAGGTCGCCTGCGCGGCAAGGCCGCTTGGCTCCGTTCGCTCTGCGGGGGATATTTGGCCAAGATGAAATCAGGAGCAGGCAAGAAGTTTCTCGGATCAGAGCGCGCGGTTGTAGCGGATGAAGGGCGTGACTTTCGCGACGCGGTCATAAAGCTTGCGCGCATCAAGGTTGAAATCCTGGGTCAGCCAGTAGACCGAGGGCGCACCGGCGGCGTCGGCGGCGGCATAGACCGCCTCGATCAATGCGCGGCCAAGGCCGGTGCCACGTGCGGCGGGATCGACATAGAGGTCTTGCAGGTAGCAGGTGTCCTCGATCTTCCAGCCGTGGCGATGGAAGAGGTAATGGGTCAGGCCTATCGTTTGGCCATCCACCGTCGCGATCAAGCCATTGAAATCGCGTGGATCATTTCCAAGAAGGCGGGCGAAGGTCGACGCGAAGACAGGCTCGGGCAGGGTGGTGTTGTAAAAGGCGAGGTAGGCCGTCCACAGGCGGCGCCAGTCGGATTCGTCTTCGCGGCGAAGGGGGCGGATTTTGGGGGACATTGCGGGCCTTTCAGGGGTACCGCCCCAGCATCGCGCGGGGGCAGCGGTTTCGCAATGGGGAGGAAACCGGACTATGGCCGCGCGCGCCGAGGGCGAATAAGGTGCGGCAGAACCGGGACCGGAGCAGGACATGAACACACAATTGCAGGCGCGCTGGACACTGGCGCTGATCGGGGCCGTGGGCGGGTTGGCGCTGTACGGCCTGATCGAGATCGTGGACCGCGAGTTGGTGAGCGAGCGCACGGTTGCGCCGCTGCTGGCGCTGGCGGGGACGTTCTTTGCCACGCTGCTGGCGATGGCGGGGCCGTTGGGTCCGGTGCGGGCCGCGGTGCGCGCGCTGGGGCTGGCGGTGGTGACGGCGGTTCTGGTGTGGCTGGTGTCCTTGCGGTTCGAGGACGTGAACGGCGTCTTCTATTCGCCCTTGCCGGTGCTGGCGGCGCTGATGGTGGCGGGGATGCCGGTGCCGTTCCTGATTGCGCAAGCCGGGCCGGGGTGGCGGGATTATCCGTCGTTGTTCATCGGGGCCTGGGCGATTGTGGTGCGCTTTGTGGCGGCCTGGGCGTTTACCGGCCTTGTCTGGCTGGTGATCTATCTGTCGGACGAAGTGCTGAGCATCGTGGGCGTGACGGTGATCGGCGACCTGATCGCCCACGATGTGGTGCCGATGGTGGTCACCGGGGCGGTGCTGGGGCTGGCGATGGCGGTGGTGCACGAGTTGGCCGATCTGGTGTCGCCCTATCTAGTGCTACGGCTGTTCCGGTTGCTGTTGCCGGTGGTGCTGGGGGTGATGCTGGTGTTTCTGGTGGCGCTGCCGGTGCGGGGGCTGACGGGGCTGTTCAACGGGCTGTCGCCGGCTTTGTTATTGCTGGTGATGGTGGCGGCGGGGATTTCGCTGGTGTCGATTGCCGTGGACCAAACCGACAGCGATGCAACGGCAAGCCCGTTTCTGCGCCGCGCGGCGCAGGGGCAGGCGCTGATCCTGCCGGTGGTGGCGGGACTGGCGGGGTGGGCGATCTGGCTGCGGGTGGGGCAATATGGCTGGACGCCGGACCGGATCTTTGTGGCGCTGGTGGCACTGGTCGCGCTGACCTACGGGGTGATCTACGCGCTGGCGGTGCTGCGCGGGGCGGGGTGGATGGCGCGCATCCGGCGGGGCAACCTGGGGATGGCGCTGGCGATCATCGGGCTGGCGGCGCTGTGGCTGACGCCTGTCCTGAACGCCGAGCGGATTTCGGCGTCCGATCAGCTGGCGCGGTTCGAGGCGGGCCGGACGCCAGTGGACGCGCTGGACGTGCAGGAGATCGGTCGCTGGGGCAGGCCGGGGGCCGAGGCGCTGGCCGCGTTGCAGGCAAAGGCGCGCGAGCCGGGACAGGAGACGCTGGCGGCGCGTCTGGACGGCGGAAGCGAGGGCTCGGCTGTGAAGCGCACCGGACAGGAAGAGGCGTTGGCGGCGTTGATGCCGGTGCAGCCGGCGGGTGCGACCGGGATGCGGTCGGTGATCCTTGGTGCGGCGGAGGTATATCAGCTGGATGACTGGGCAGCGGTGTGCGGCACCAAGCTGGACGCCGACCGCCCCGGCTGCGTGATGGTGATTGCAGATCTGCTGCCGCTGCAGCCGGGCGAAGAGGCGATGCTGCTGCTGAAGCGCGGGCCGGATTATGTGGAGGTTGTGGGGCTGTACCTGCTGGACGACGGGACGCTGGCACAGCGGTCGGCGCTGCATCCGGATGGTCGCTATCCTGCGCCAGCCGAGGCCGAAGCCATGTTGCGCGCCTTTCAGGACGCGCCACCCCCGGCGACACCGGCCATGCTAAATCAACTGGGCACCGGCGAGGCGGGGCTTCTGTTTCTGCCGTGATGCGCAGCTTCAACCAGCCCGGAACCCATTGGTGGGTTTGTTAACGCGCGACGGATAGCCTGCCTGCGGAACAGGGCAAAGGGGTGCTGAATGCATGCATTGATGCTGCGGTCGCTGCAGGGATACATCCGCGACACATTCGGTGCAGCCGCCTGGACCGCGGTGGTACGCGGGTCTGAACTGAAGGTAGAGACATTCGAACCCATGCTGCGCTATGATCCGGCCTTGGCAGACCGGGTTGCCGCCGAGGCGGCCCGGGTGCTTGATCGTCCGGCAGAGGCGGTGTGGGAAGACATGGGGACGTATCTGATTACCAATCCGACACATCAGGGTGTCCGGCGGCTGCTGCGCTTTGGCGGCGTTGGCTTTGCCGATTTCCTGCATTCGCTGGAGGAGATGCCGGGCCGTGCGCGGCTGGCCTGGCCTGATCTGACGGTGCCGGAACTGACCCTGCGGGAACTGGGGCCGGAGCGGTTCCAACTGAGTTGCCGCTATCACATCCGGGGTGCAGCGCGGGTGCTGGTGGGTATGCTGACGGCGATGGCGGATGACTACGGCACGCTGTGCGTGATCGAGGCCGGTTTGTCGGCTGAAGGGGGTGACCTCATAACGATCCGTGTGCTGGATACCGCGCATTCCGAGGCGAAGTCGTTCGATCTGGCGTTGCCGGAGCAGTAGGCATGGAAGAGCATATCCCAAAGACGATGCTGAGGGTGGATGGCCCGCTTCTGGCCCGGTTCATGCCGTTGCACCTGGTGCTTGGTCTGGACGGTGTGGTGCAAAGCGTCGGTCCGACATTAAGCCGCATCCTGCCGGATCAGGCCCTGGTCGGCGCCCGCTTTGAGGACCTTTTCGAGGTGAAATCACCCGGCGGGGCGGTGACCGTGGCCGAGGTGCTGGCGCGGGCCGGTCACCGGTTCCGGCTGGTGCCGCGGCACGGCCCCCGCATCGGGTTGCGTGGGCTGGGGATGGCTCTGCCCGACGGCGAGGCGGTACTGCTGAACCTGTCGTTCGGGATCGACCTGATTGAAGCGGTGCGAGAATTCGGGCTGACCGACGGCGATTTCGCGGCAACCGATCTGGCGATGGAGATGCTGTATCTGGCCGAGGCCAACGGGGCCGTGACCCGCGAATTGCGGGGGCTGAACCTGCGACTGGAAGGGGCGCGGCTGGCGGCAGAGGAAGAGTCGCTGACGGACCCGCTGACCGGACTGCGCAACCGGCGCGCGGCGGACCTGTTTCTGGAACGGCTGTGCGCGGTGAAAGCCTCGTTCGGGCTGCTGCACATGGACCTGGATTTCTTCAAGACGGTGAATGACACTCTGGGCCATGGCGCAGGCGATCAGGTGCTGGCACAGGTGGGGCAGGTGCTGCGCGGGCAGACGCGGGCCGAGGATTGTGCAGCGCGGATTGGCGGGGATGAGTTTGTGGTCATCCTGGCAGAGCGGACCGATCCCGCGATGCTGCAGGCGATTGCCGAGCGGATCATCAGGATGGTGTCGCTGCCCATCGCGTTTGACGGTCAGGTTTGCCAGATCTCGGCCAGTGTGGGGATCGTGCGGTCCACCGATTATGCAACACCAGAGGCCGGGGCGATGGTGGCCGATGCCGACCGCGCGCTTTATGCAGCCAAGCACGCGGGGCGCGGGCGCGCGGTAGTGTTTCAGTCGGACGAAGTGCCGCTGGACTGACCGTTTTGCGGGGCGCACTGCTGGCCTAAGTGGCAGGCGGGTCGGGCGGCAGGACCCAGAGTGCTTCGGTTGGCAGGGTGATGGCCAGATCCGTCCCCGGGGGAAATCTTGCGGCTTCGGCCGGGGGCACAAGTGCCTGAAGCGGCGTGTCCCCGACCACAAGGTGCAGCCGGGACTGGGTGCCGAGAAAGGCATGGGCGGCGACGCGGGCGGTGCGGCTGTTGACCGGGCCAGCGGCAAGGAGCACCGCTTCGGGGCGGATGGTCAGCAAGCCGGGGCCGTCGGGGGCCTCGGCGGGAAGGGTCAACGGACCAAGGGCGCTGTGGAACTGCCCGCCGCTAGCGTGACCGGGCAGAAAATTCATGCCACCGAAAAAGCGCGCCACGGTGGCTGTGGCCGGGCGGGTGTAGAAAGTGGCGGGCGGGCCTTCCTGAGCCAGACGGCCGGCAAGGATCAGCGCGATCCGGTCTGCGATGACCACGGCCTCTTCCTGATCATGGGTGACGAACAGGGTGGTGATCCCGGTCTCGCGTTGCAACGACAGGATCAGGGCGCGCATTTCGCCGCGCAGATGGGCGTCGAGGTTCGCCAGCGGTTCGTCGAGGAGGAGGACGCGGGGGCGCAGAACAAGCGCGCGGGCGAGGGCAGCGCGCTGTTGCTGGCCGCCGGACAGATCGGCCGGTCGGCGGGCACCGAGGCCGGTCAGACGCACGCGGTCCAGCATCTGGCCCACGCGGGTGGTGATCTCGGCGGTGGGGGTGCCGCGCATTTTAAGGCCGAAGCCGATGTTTTCGGCCAGAGTCATGAAGGGGAACAGAAGGTGGTTCTGAAAGACCATCACCGCGCCGCGCCGTTCGGGGGGCAGGGCGAGAATGGACTGGCCATCAAGGGAGATGTCGCCGGACTGGGGGGACAAAAGCCCCGCGATCAGCTTCATCGCGGTGGTCTTGCCGCAACCTGAGGGGCCCAGAAGGGCGGTGATCGTGCCCGGCGCGACCGTCAGCGACAGTCGGTCGAGGGCCGGGATTGCGGCATTCGGGTAGGCAAGGGTGAGGTCATGCAGTGCCAATCGGGTCATGGGCGCAGCGTCCCGGCAAGGGCGGGGCTGCGCCCGGTCAGGGTGCGGGCGGTAAGCGCGACGATCAGAAGGCCCGGCAGGATGTAGATCAGCGCGATGGCCCCGGTGACGTCGTTGCGCCCCGACGTGGCGAAGGTGAACAGGAGAAGTGGCAGGGTCTGTACCCGCCCGCCGCCGATCACCAGTGTCAAAAGGTACTGCGACCACGAGACGAGGAAGGCGAACAGCGCGCCGGTGACGATGCCCGGCAGGATCGCCGGCAGGGTGATGTGGCGGAACACCTGCACGCGGCTGGCGCCAAGACTGCGGGCCTGCGCCTCGTAACCGGGGTCGAAGTTGGCGAAGACCCCGGCCATCACGAGGGTCATGTAGGGTAGGGTCGGGATCAAGTGAGCGAGGATCACGCCGGGAACAGTGCCTGCGAGGCCGAGCGTCAGGAAGATGCCGTGCAGGCCGAAGACCACAGCGATGCCGGGAACGAGGGCGGGGGCCAGCAGGAACAGTTGCACCGCCGGTTTTCCGGAGAACTGGTGCAGACCCAGCGCGCGCCCGGCGGGGATGCCGATCAGGGCGGCCAATGCGGTGGTGGCAAGGGCGATGCCGGTGGTCAGCACAAGGCTGGCGGTGACGCCGGCGGTGTCCGACAAGGCATAGCGCCAGGCGTCGAGGGTCAGGGCCTGTGGCAGCAGCGCGGGAAAGCGCCAGCCGTGGGCAAAGGACCAGACCGCCAGCGGGATCAGCGGCAGCACTAGCCAGCCGATCAGCGCCGCCCCGGCTAGGAGTTGCAGGCTACGGCGCATGACGGGTGCGACGGGCAAGCCGCCAGCTGACGGCGATCATCGTGGCGGACAGGAAGGCGATGGTGAGGGCCATTGCCATCGCTTCGGGCCGGGCGGCGAGGTCAACATCGGTATAGCTGCGCCAGGCGAGGACCGGCAGTGCCGCGGGGGAATTTGCGCCGAGCAGCAACGGGATCTCATAGGCGCCAAAGGCAAAGGCGAAGACAAGGGCAGAGGCGGACAGCAGGCCGGGCAGCAGCATGGGAAGCAAGGCGTGGCGGAACGCCTGCCAGCGAGTGGCCCCCAACGTGCGGGCGGTCGCCTCGACGTCGGTACCGATGGATTGCAGGTTGGCAAGGACAATGAGGCCGAGGAAGGGCACCTCTTTCCAGACGTATTGCAGGATGATGCCGATGGCCAAGGGGTCGAAGACCATGGCGGGAAAATCGGCGGGGCGGTTGATCAGGCCGGTCGCATAGGCGAGGCGGGCAAAGGCCCCGGATTGTGAGAAAAGGTACAGGATACCGATCGCGCCGACGATATGCGGGATGGTGAGGTTCAGCTGGAACAGAAACGAGATCAAAGCGCGGCCCGGGAAGGTCTGGCGCAGCAGCAGCGCCGCGCCAACGGCAATGACGGCGGAAAGGGCGGTCGCGGTGACCGCGATGTACAGCGACAGGGCGAAAGAGCGCAGGAAGTTGGGCGAGGTGAAGATCGCCGCGTAGGCGCCAAGGTTCGGGTCGGTCAGGCCGATCACCGGCATGTAGTTGAAGGACCGCAAAAGGCCGAACCCGAGCGCGCCGAAGAACAGCGTGCCCGTCACCACAAGGGCAGGCGCTAGAAGCAGGAGGATGCGGGTCCGGTCAGACATGGCGGGGTCCTTTCGTCGCACAGACTGCGCGAGGACTTGGGCGGCGGCAAGCGGTGCCGGGATGGGATCATCGTGCCGGATGCCCCCCACCCCGGCCCTCCCCCTCAGGGGAAGGCGCCTGCCGTTTGGCGTCAGTTGCCGACGTTGGCGAGCCAGCCTTGTTCGATGGCGGCGATCCAGTCGGCCTGCAGTTCCGGCAGTGCGGCCTTGGCAAGGTCGGCGGCGGGGACCACGGAGGGGTGTGCTTCGATGGCTTTGAAACCGGCCTGCACCTGCGGAGAGGCACGGGTGATCTCGATGGCGGGGGCAGCACCCCAGACGGCGGGCTTTGCCTTTTCCAGCTGTGCCTCGCCGGACAGCAGCAGGTTTTGCAGCACCATCGCGGCGGCCTTGTTGGGCGAGTTGAACGGGATCAGCGTGTAGTTGGTGTTGCCGATGGTGCCATCGGTCAGCCCGTAAGAGCGGGTGGTGTCTGGATAGGTGCCCGCCTGCACCGCAAGGCCGAATTGTGCTGCGTCGTAGTCGAAGGTGAAGGCCACCTCGCCATTGGCGAACAACTCGTTCATCTTCACGACCGTGTTGGGATAGGTCTGGCCTTCGCGCCACAGGAAGGGCTCGATCTCGTTCAGGATGGCCCAGGTCTTAGTGGCGGCGGCGTCGAATTTTGCCTGATCGAAGGGGCCGAGCAGATTTTCCGCCCCGCCAGCCGCGTGGTAGAACACGTGGCGCACGAAGACCGAGCCGTTGAAATCCGGCGGCGCGGGATAGGTGAACTGGCCGGGGTTGGCTTTGATCCAGTCCAGCAGCGCAGGGATGGATTGCGGCGGTTGCGGTGTGGTGGCGCTGTCATGGGCGAAGGCGAACTGGGCGGTGTTCCACGGCACTTCGCAGCCATCCACCGGAACGCCAAAGTCGTTGGCGATGGCTGGATTGTCCCAGTTGATCAGGGTGTTGTTCGGCAGAAGGCCGGTGTAGCCGCAGAAGGCAAGGTCGGCCTGTTTCATCGAGCGGAAGTTTTCGCCGTTGATCCAGATCAGATCGACAGTACCGGCATCGGTGATCCCGGACTCCTTTTCCGACAGGACGATGTTGACCACTTCGGCCGCATCGGTGATGCCGACGCGGTTGAGAGTGATGCCATATTCGGATTTCAGGATGCCGCCGATGTGGCCCGAGACATACTGGTTGATGGTGTCCGACCCGCCCCACATAAACCAGTTGACGGTGCCGCCCTGCGCCTGTTCCACGATCTGATCCCAGGTCATTGCCATAAGCGCCTCGCCGTCGGCGGTGTCGGAATGGGCAGACGTGGCGAGAAGAACAGCCAGAAGGCCGGAGGCAAGCGTGCGGGTCATGTTGGTTCCTTGGTTTCGGCGATGTCGCGGACATCAAACCGATACGGCCGCAGAAGGCCAGTCACACTGGCGTTTGCGGGTTGAAATATTGCCGGGCTTGCAGCCTGGCGCTGGCCTGAACGGGGCGACCGTGATCAGCACGGGTTTCAGAAATTGGCCCCTTCCGTGTCCTGCACGGAAGGGGCCGGGGGTGATCAGGCGATGTCGAACCGGTCGGCGTTCATCACCTTGACCCAGACGGCGACGAAGTCCTTCACGAACTTTTCGGCGTTGTCATCCTGGGCATAGACCTCGGCGTAGGCGCGCAGGATCGAGTTCGATCCGAACACCAGATCGACCCGCGTGGCGGTGAACTTGACCGCCCCCGAAGCCCGATCCACGATGTCATAGAGGTTCATCCCCTTTGGCACCCATTTGTAGGCCATGTCCGTCAGCGTGGTGAAGAAGTCGGTGGTCAACGCGCCAGCCCGGTTGGTAAAGACGCCGTGCCCGGTGCCGCCGTGGTTGGTGCCCATCGCCCGCATTCCGCCGACGAGGCAGGTCACCTCATGCGCGGTCAGGCCCAGAAGCTGTGCGCGGTCGAGAAGCATTTCTTCGGGCGAGACAGCGTAGTCTTTCTTCTGCCAGTTGCGGAAGCCGTCGGCCAACGGTTCCATCACGCTGAACGAGTCTGCATCGGTCTGGGCGTCGGTCGCGTCGCCCCGGCCCGGAGCGAAGGGCACTGTGACGGCAAAGCCCGCCGCCTTTGCCGCCATCTCGACGCCAAGGTTGCCTGCCAGCACGATGACATCGGCCAGACTGGCCCCGGTTGCCGCCGCGATGGGTTCCAGCACCGACAGGACGCGGGCCAGACGGGCGGGCTCGTTGCCCTCCCAATCCTTTTGCGGGGCCAGACGGATGCGGGCACCATTGGCCCCGCCCCGCAAGTCCGAGCCGCGGAAGGTGCGTGCGGAATCCCAGGCGGTGTTGACCATGTCGGACAGGCCGAGCCCGCTGGCCGCGATTTTGGCCTTGACCGCCGCCACGTCGTAATCGGTGCGGCCCGCAGGCACCGGATCCTGCCAGATCAGGTCTTCGGCGGGCACTTCCGGCCCGATGTAGCGCGCCTTTGGTCCCATGTCGCGGTGGGTCAGTTTGAACCATGCCCGGGCGAAGGTGTCGGTAAAATAGGCGTGGTCGCGGGCGAACCGCTCGCAGATTTCGCGGTAGATCGGATCGACCTTCATTGCCATGTCGGCATCGGTCATGATCGGCATGGTGCGGAGCGTCGGGTCTTCGACGTCAGCCGGCATGTCCTCGGGGCGGATGTCGATGGGCATCCATTGGTTGGCGCCGGCGGGGGATTTTCGCAGTTCCCACTCATACCCGAACAACAGCTCGAAGTAGCCGTTGTCCCAGGTGGTCGGATGGGTGGTCCAGGCGCCTTCGATCCCGGAGGTGACGGTGTTTCGGCCCACGCCGCGGCTGGTGTTGTTCATCCAGCCAAGGCCCATCTCGACCAGATCGGCGGCTTCGGGGGTGGCCTCCAGCACGGTGGCGCTGCCGTTGCCGTGGGTCTTGCCGACGGTGTGGCCACCGGCAGTCAGGGCGGCGGTTTCTTCGTCATCCATCGCCATGCGGGCAAAGGTTTCGCGGATATGCAGCGCGGTGCGGGCCGGGTCTGGCTGGCCGTTGACGCCTTCGGGGTTGACGTAGATCAGACCCATCTGCACCGCAGCCAGCGGGTTTTCCATTGTCGAGGGGTCTTGCAGGTCGCCGTAGCGGCTTTCGGATGGTTCCAGCCACGCCTTTTCTGACCCCCAGTAGACGTCCTTTTCGGGATGCCAGACATCTTCGCGGCCAAAGGCGAAACCGAAGGTCTTAAGCCCCATGGATTCGTAGGCGACGTTGCCTGCAAGGATCATCAGGTCGGCCCAGCTGAGCCGGTTGCCGTATTTCTTCTTGATCGGCCACAGCAGGCGGCGGGCCTTGTCGAGGTTGGCGTTGTCGGGCCAGCTGTTCAGCGGCGCAAAGCGCTGGTCGCCGCTGCCGCCGCCGCCACGACCGTCGGCCAGACGGTAGGTGCCGGCGGAGTGCCACGCCATGCGGATCATCAACCCGCCATAATGGCCCCAGTCTGCTGGCCACCAGTCCTGACTGTCGGTCATCAGGGCGGTGAGGTCACGCTTCAACGCGTCGACGTCCAGCGTCTTGACCGCTTCGCGATAGTTGAAACCGGTCAGCGGATTGGTCTTGCTGTCATGCTGGTGCAGGATGTCGAGGTTCAGGGCGTTCGGCCACCAGTTCATCACCGACGCGCTTTCGGTGGTGTTTGCCCCATGCATGACCGGGCATTTGCCGGTGCCTTTGACCACGTCTCCATCCATGACTGTATCTCCTCGTCTGGCTTTTGTTGGTTGATCGGATGCGGGAGGATCAGCGCCAAGCAGCCTGTCGCACGGGACGGCAGAATCGGCGGTGCCTTCCTGTTTGTGAACGCGTAGCACAGGCTTTCGATAATTAGAATTTGCATTTCCAAATCATATCGATATGAAAATCTGATGACGGCACTCTCGATGAAGCACCTGCGCTATTTTGATGCCTTGGCCCAACATGGGCACTTCGGCCGTGCAGCCGAGGCTTGTGCCATCTCGCAGCCCGCGCTGTCGCTGCAGATGAAAGAGCTGGAACAGATCCTTGGCGCGTCGCTGGTTGAACGCGGGGCGCGGCAGATCCGTCTGACAGCGCTTGGCGAGGCGTTTTCGGTCCGGGCCCGCGATATCCTGCGGTCGGTCGATGAACTGGCCAATCTGGCGCGCGCCTCGGCGGGGCCGCTGACCGGGCGGCTGCGGATCGGGGTGATCCCGACCGTCGCGCCTTACCTGCTGCCGCGCGTGATCCATACCCTCACAGCGCGGTTTCCGGCGCTTGATCTGCGCCCGCGTGAGGCGGTGACGCAGAAGCTGGTCAATGACCTGGCGGAAGGGCGTCTGGATGTGGCCATTGTGGCGCTGCCGGTGTCGGAGCCGTCGCTGGAGGAAACGCCGCTGTTCAGCGAAGAGTTCGTGCTGGTCCGCCCGGCGGCGGATGCACAAAAGCCGGTCCCGAACCCTGAAACACTGCGCGAGATGCGGTTGTTGTTGTTGGAGGAAGGCCATTGCTTTCGCGAACAGGCGCTGTCGTTCTGCAAGCTGTCTGCCGGAGTGCCGCGCGACCTGATGGAAGGCAGTTCGCTGACCACGCTGGTGCAGATGGTGGGCGCAGGGATCGGCGTCACGCTTATCCCGCAGATGGCCGTTGCGATTGAAACCCCGACAGCGCCAGTGTCAGTGGCGCGCCTGCCCGAACCCCGCCCGTCGCGGACAATCGGCCTTGTCTGGCGCAAGACCAACCCGCTGAGCCATCAGTTTGCCGGGCTGATCGACATTGTTCGGGAAGCGGTCGGATGACGTCGCTGGACCGTACAGGCTGGTCGGAAAAGGCAGGGAAAGTGGCAGCCCGTAGGGGAGTCGAACCCCTCTTACCTGGTTGAAAACCAGGTGTCCTAACCGATAGACGAACGGGCCACTGCCGCGCTTGGTAAGGGAGCGCGTGCGCCCGCGCAAGAGTGAAAACGCGGTGTCAGCCGTCGATATTGGCCCCCATCAGGGCGATGGCCTGCTGATAGACCTTTGCGGCGTTCCATTCCTTGATCACTGCAAAGTTCGGCTCGCCTTCCTGATAGCCTTTGCCGGGTTTCCAGCCCTTATTGCGCAGGAAGTTGGCGGTCGAGGCCAGCGCGTCGGTCTGGTTGTTCAGATCAACCTGCCCGTCGCCATTGCCATCGACCCCGTAGGCCAGCGCGTTGCCCGGCAGAAACTGGGTGTGGCCCAGCTCGCCGTGCTTGGCGCCGACGGAATTGGGGCTGATCGTGCCGTGGTCCACCAGTTTCAGCGCGGCGATGAGGTGCGGGGTGAAGAAATCCGACCGGCGGCAATCGTAGGACAGCGTGGCGATGGCCGAGATGACATTGGTGTCGCCCATGAAGCCGCCAAACGCTGTCTCCATCCCGTGGATCGCGATGATCACGCCTGAGGGGACGCCGTACTGCGCCTCAAGCCCGGCGTAGAAATCGGCGTTCTTGGCCTTGCGGGAGCGGCCTTGCGCGATGATCGTATCGGCACCGCGCACCGACAGGAACTTGTCGAGGCTGTACTTGAAGCTTTTCTGATTGCGGTCGGCCGAGATTGTGGCCTTCGAATACGATGTCGCCATCAGGGCTGCGATGCCACGGTCGCCGACACCGGCGCTGGCCGCCTCGGTCGCCATGGCGGGCTTCCATGATTCGTACTTTCCGCCGGTGTCGCTGCAATCGGCGGCGCTGGCGAGGGTGGCGGTAAAGGGCAAGGCAATGAGGGCAAGGCTGAACAGGCGGGAACGCAATTTCACAGGGGCACCTTTGGATTGGTTTTCGTCACTCTATTGCGCGCGTGGCAACAATCAAGCGTTGGCCAGGGGCGGGGGCGATATTGCGATCACGGTTTTGCGAGGATCGCTGGCCGGGATGCATGGCGGTGTCGGCCCTTTTGCAAGGGGTGCAAAAGGGCCGGACGGCCAGAGGTTAGCCGATGATCCGGGCAAAAGTTTGCGAGGGGCGCATCACGGCGGCGGTCTTGGCGGGATCGGTGTGATAATATCCCCCCAGATCGGCGGGTTTGCCCTGATCGCGGCCAAGCTCTGCGATGATCGTTGCCTCATTTTCCGCCAGTGCCCGAGCGATGGGTGCGAAATGCGCGGCCAGTTCGGGGCTTTCGGACTGCGCGGCAAGGGCCTGCGCCCAGTAGAGGGCGAAGTAGAAGTGGCTGTCGCGGTTGTCGGTCTGACCGGCTTTTGCCCGGGGCGACCGGTCATGGTCCAGCACGCCTTGGGTGGCGACATCGACCGCCTTGCCAAGCACGCGGGCCTTTTCGCTGCCCGAGATATCGGCCTGAAACTTCAGGCTTTCGCCAAGGGCGCAGAATTCCCCGAGCGAATCCCAACGCAGGTGGTTTTCCTCCATCAATTGCTGGACATGCTTGGGCGCGGACCCGCCGGCCCCGGTCTCGAACATGCCGCCGCCCTGCATCAGTTTGACGATGGACAGCATCTTGGCCGAGGTCCCCAGTTCAAGGATCGGAAACAGGTCGGTCAGATAGTCGCGCAGCACGTTGCCGGTGACAGCAATCGAGTTTTCGCCCTTGCGGATGGTTTCCAGTGACAGCCGCGTCGCTTCGCGCGGGGCCATAATGCGGAATTTGTCGGTGGCCCCGGCGGCGGCGAGGATCGGTTTGACGTAGGCGATCAGTTCGGCGTCATGGGCGCGGGTTTCGTCCAGCCAGAAGATCGCCTGACAGCCTTCGGCCTTCTGCCGGTCGATGGCCAGACGGACCCAATCCTCGATCGGGGCCTTGCGGGTGGAGGCGGCGCGCCAGATGTCGCCGGTGCGGACCTGATGCTGGTGCAGCACATCGCCGTTGGCCGCGATCACGCGGACGGTGCCGTCATGCGGGATTTCGAACGTGGTCGGGTGCGAGCCGTATTCTTCGGCCTTTTGCGCCATCAGGCCGATGTTCTGCACGGTGCCTGCGGTGGCCGGATCGAGCGCGCCGGTGGCCTTGAAATAGCCAACCGCCTCGTCATAGATCGAGGCGTAGGAGCTGTCGGGGATCACGCAATTGGTATCACAGGCCTTGCCGTCGGGGCCCCAGCCCTTGCCGCCAGCCCGGATCAGCGCGGGCATCGAGGCATCGACAATGACGTCGGAAGGGACGTGCAGGTTGCTGATGCCCTTGTCGGAATTCACCATGTAAAGCGGTGGCTGACCCGCGATGGCCTGCTGGATGTCTGCGGTGATGGCGGCACTATCGGGCAGGTCGGCGACCCGGTCCAGCAGCACGCCCAGACCGGAGTTCGGGTCGATTCCGGCGTCGCGCAGGGTGGCGCCGTGCTTTGCGAAGACCGGGGCAAGGAAGGCCTTCACCGCGTGACCGAAGATGATCGGGTCGGAAACCTTCATCATCGTGGCCTTGAGGTGAATGGAGAACAGCACGCCGTCGCGCCTTGAGGCGGCGAGTTGTTCAGTCAGAAAGGCTTGCAGGGCCGTGACCGACATGAAGGTCGCGTCAACCACGGTGCCCTCGGGGTAGGTCAGGCCCGCCTTCAGGGTGGTGACCGATCCGTCGGTGCCGGTCAGTTCGATCCTTGCCGCACCGGCCCGCGCGGCGGTGAGTGTGACCGAGGTTTCATTGGAGCGGAAATCGCCATGCGCCATCGTGGTCACGCGCGTCTTGCTGTCGGGCGACCATGCACCCATCGAATGCGGGTTGGCGCGTGCGTAATTCTTGACGGCAATCGCGGCGCGGCGGTCGGAGTTGCCTTCGCGCAGGACCGGGTTGACGGCGGACCCCTTGATGGCGTCGTAGCGGCGACGCGCCTCTTTCTCGTCCTCGGTCTGGGGGTCTTCGGGATAGTCCGGCAGGTCATAGCCCTGCGACTGAAGTTCCTTCACGGCGGCGTCAAGCTGCGGGGCAGAGGCCGAGATATTCGGCAGTTTTATCACGTTCGCGGTGGGGGTGGTGACCAGCGCCCCAAGGGCTGCCAGATCGTCGGGCTGGCGCTGGGCTGGCGTCAGCCGTTCGGGGAAGGCGGCGATGATGCGCCCGGCAAGCGAGATGTCGCGCGTGCCGACAGTCACGCCCGCCGCAGCCGCAAAGGACCGGATGATCGGCAACAGCGAGGCGGAGGCAAGCTGGGGTGCCTCGTCGACCTTGGTGAAAATGATGTCTGGAAGGGTGCTATCGGTCATGTGTCAGCCTGCTTTTCCTGCGGTTGCGGCAATTGGCCGCCCAAGGGGAGGGGCGCGGTGGCGCACGGCCCCGGTCGCGCTGGCGCAGACTAGTCAGCATTGCGCCAAAGGGAAAGCCGCAGGACACGAAGCCGCCCGGCTTTTACTTGCGCGGGACGGCTGCACGTCGCTGCCATCCCGCGCGTTTGGAGATCGGTGTCAGACCATCTTGACGGTCAGCGCGCCGATGCCTTCGATCATCGCCTCCATCGTGTCGCCCGGCACGACGGCATTCACGCCTGACGGGGTGCCGGACATGATGACATCACCGGCCTGAAGTTCAAAATATTCGGACAGGTAAGAGATCATCTCGGGCACTTTCCAGATCATCTGGTTCAGGTCACCCTCTTGGCGCAGCGCGCCGTTGACCTTTAGCTCCACCCGTCCGTGGTCGGGGTGCCCGACGGCCGAGACGGCGTACAGCGGGCCAACCGGACCGGAACGCTCAAAGGCCTTGCCGATTTCCCACGGATGGCCCAGCTTTTTCGCCTCGGCCTGCAGGTCGCGGCGGGTCATGTTGAGTGAGACCGCGTAGCCCCACACGTGGTCAAGTGCTTTGGAGATGGCGATATTGGTCCCACCGGATTTCAGCGCGATGACCAGTTCCACCTCGTGGTGCACGTCCGTGCTGTGCGGCGGGTAGGGAAACTGCCCGGAGGCGTCCAGATTGTTGGGGTTTTTCTGGAAGAAGAATGGCGACTCGCGATTCAGGTCATGGCCCATTTCCACCGCATGCGCCGCATAGTTGCGCCCGATGCAATAGACGCGGCGCACGGGAAACGAGCCGCCGCCACTGACCGGGACAAACGGAACCCACAGCGCGGGGATCACGAAGTCACCCATGTTTTGCGCGGGGTGGCAAGCTGCCCCTTGAGCGGCATCTGACGGATGAGCTGGGCATGTCGCGGGCGACGGTGCGCAAGGCGCTGGGTGCGCTGGAACGCGACGGGTTGATCTGGCGTCATGTCGGCAAGGGCACGTTCATTTCCGACGGCAACGCCCCGAAAGCGCCCGGCAGCACCATGGTGGAACTGGGCCGCCAGCTTACCCCGTTCCGGATGATGCGCGCGCGTCTGGCGATCGAGCCGGCGATTGCGCGTGAGGCGGCGGTCAACGCCTCGGGGGAAACGCTGATGCAGATGCAGCGCGCTATCGACCGGGCCAAGGCCGCCACGACCTGGAAGGAATACGAGACGCAAGACGACCTGTTTCACCGGGCGGTGGCCGAGGCCAGCGACAATCTGTTGCAGCTGTCGCTGTTCGACCAGTTGAACGAGGTGCGGCGCGCGGTGGCCTGGGGGAACGTGTCGCGCGAAACCGCGCAGCCGTCGACGGACCATCCCAGCTTTGCCCAGCATGATCGGATCGCCACCGCCATCGCCAGCCGCGACCCGTCCGCCGCCTATGATGCGCTGCGCGCGCATCTGAGGTCGGTGGCAAAGCGGCTTTTCGGCGAGGTGTGAAAACAAACGACCGCCCGTTTCAGGGACGCGACCAAGCCCACACCGGACGAAATACAGACATGAACCAAGTTCTCAGGGAGGAGAATCATGAAGACCTTCTTTGCAGAACTGGCCGGAGCCGCCTTTGCCGCAGCATGGCAGTGTCCGCATCGCAGGCCGATACCATCCGGATCGCCCTTGCCGAACCGCCGTCGGACGAGATGGAGGCGTTCTTTGTCGCGCTGGACCGGGCCAAGGCCAACGGGCTTGATTACGAATGGACCGCTTTCGCCGAGGAAGAGTTGGCAATTCAAGCGGTTCTCAGCGGTGAAATGGATATCGCGTTCGGCACGCCCTACGCCGCCATGCAGCGGTGGAAGGCGCCGGTACGGATCATTTTCCAGCTGTCGAAACTGGTGCTCTTTCCGGTGACGACCAAGGAATTCACCACACTCAAGGATCTGGATGGCCAGCCGATCATGCTGCATTCGCGCGGGGGAGGCACCGACGCCATTGCCAACGTGATCGAAGCGCGGGAGGGCATCACGTTCGGCGAGCGGTCTTATGTTCCGGGGTCGGGCAACCGCGTGGCGGCGATGCTGGCCGGTCAGGGCAAGGCCACCATCCTTGACCTGTCGAACCGCAACAAGATGATCGAAGAAGCGGACGACCGGTTCAATCCCCTGCCGATGTTCGAGGTCAAGGCCAGTGACGAGGCGCTGTTCGCCAATCTGGAATGGATCAAGGAGAACGAGGCGGCGGTGAACATCCTTGTCGCGGCGCTGCACGGTGTGTGGACCGACATGGCGAAGGATCCGACGATCATCTCGCGCGAGACCGATCCGAATGGCCCCATTGGCCAGCTTCCGGCCGAGGTGCTGGCTGAACTGGACGGGGTTCTACGCCGAAGCGGTTGCCGGTGGGTTGTATGATCCCAACGGCGGCGGGCGCGAGGCTGCGATGGCCGACTTTGAGTGGTATACCACCGCAGGCCAGCTGGAGGGTGATCCCGCGTCGCTGAACCCTGACGACTTCTGGTACTTTGCGCCGCTTGATGCCGCAATGAAGTAACGAGAGCCGACACCCTGCAGGCCGCCATCTTTCGCCTTCGGGTGCAGGTTGGCGGCCTGCCCAGTGATCCTGTCGCAAAGGTTCCACGATGATCACCCGCTCGTTGTCGCTTAGGCTTTTGTCGGCGCTGGTCGTGTTCGGTGCGTGGGAAATCGCGGGCCGGGTGCCGGTGTCCTATGCCTTTCCGACGCTCCTTGAATCGATGACCGCAATGGTGCGCATGACGGTCGATGGGTCGATCTTCGAGGCCTGCGCCGAGACGTTGCGACCACTGGCGATCGGCGTGCTGATATCGACCATTCTGGGTAGCGGCATTGGGTTGTGGATCGGGCTTTCGGCGCGCTTTGAATGGCTGTTCGCGCCGATCTTTGTGGTGATGCAGGCGGCGCTGATCCCGATCCTGGTGATGGTCTACGGCATCTGTCTGACATCGAAGGTGTTTGTCGTGTGCATCATGGCCATACCGGTGATCGTGCTGAACACTGCCGCTGCGGTGCGCAATACGCCCGCCTCGCTGAAAGAAATGGCAACCTCATTTCTGGCGCGCGACCGCGACGTGTTGCTGAAGATCATCCTGCCCGCCGCGTCGCCAATGATCTTTTCGGGGCTGCGGCTGGGGGTGTCGGCGGGGTTCATCGGGGCGATCCTGTCGGAGCTGAAGATCACTCTGACCGGTGTGGGGGATATCATCACCTACAGCCGGTCGATTGCTGATAGCAACGTCTCGAAAACCTACGGCGATGTGCAGGCGCTTAAGGAATTGTCGCTGGAATTTTCGCGTGGCGAGCTGACGTCGCTGCTGGGCCCGTGGGGTGCGGCAAGACCACGCTGTTAAAGATCATCGCGGGGGTGTTGTCTGCGGATTCGGGCAAGGTCGAGGTGAATGGCCAGACGGTCACCGGCCCCGGCCCGGACCGGTCTTTCGTGTTTCAGGATTTCGCGTTGCTGCTCTGGGTCAGTGTCATCCGCAATGTCGCCTTCGGGCTGGAACTGCCCGGCGTGGCGAAATTCGAACGCGAGGCAATTGCCCAGAAGTACATCCGCGAGGTCGGTCTGGCGGGGTTCGAGGCGAAGTTCCCGCACCAGCTGTCGGGCGGGACGCGCCAGCGCGTCGGGCTGGCGCGGGCGCTGTCGGTGAATGCGCAGGTGTTGTTGCTGGACGAGCCGTTTTCGGCGGTGGACGAACAGACCCGGCGCAAGTTTAAGGAAGACCTGCTGGAACTGGTCAAGACCGAGAAGGAGACCTTTATCTTTGTGACGCATTCGATTGAAGAGGCGGTCTATGTGTCAGACCAGATCGCCATCCTGCTGCCGCGCCCCAGCCGTGTGTCCGAGATCATCCGGCCGGCAAGCTTTCGCGACAAGAGCGTCGACAGTATTCGCCGTGACCCGGAATACCTTGATATCGTTGACCGTATCTGGGTGTCGCTGCGCAGCTATGTAGAGTGAGGGCGCGATGATCGTATGTGGCTAAAAGCTGCCGGCGCTGTCGTCGCTGATCCTGTGGGAGGTGGTGGGGCAACTGGACCTGACCTTTTTCATCCCACAGTTTTCCGAGGTGCTGGTGACGTTGGTCGAACTGATCCCGACGCCGGCCTTTCTGAACGCTCTGCTGACCACGGCGTACGCCTTCTGGGCGGGGGTGTTTTTTGCGGTGGTGATCGGGATTTCGGTGGGGATCGGGATGGGCAAAAGCCGGGTGCTGGGCGAATTGCTGCTGCCGTGGGTGAACATCCTTCTGTCGGCCCGATTGACCGCGTTGGTTCCGGTGCTGATGGTGCTGTTCGGGTTCGGCACCCGGACGGTGATCATCACGACCACCTTGTTTGCAATCTGGATCATCATCCTGAACGCCCGCTCCGGGGTCAGGCAGATCAACCGGTCACTGGTAGAGATGGCCCGCAGTTTCGGGGCAACGCCGCTGGATGCCTTTGTGAAGATCTATTTCTGGGCCGCCTTGCCCGAGATATTGGGCGGGGTGCGCATCGGCGTGATCCGGGCCGTGAAGGGCGTGATCATCGGTCAGCTGCTGTTCTCGATCGTGGGGTTCGGCGCATTGTTCGAGTTGTATTCCAGCACATTCCTGATGGCCGAATTCTGGGCGGTGCTGATCGTCTTGTTCGGACTTGCCTTCATCCTGTCGGAATTTCTGGCCTATCTGGAGCGGAAAGTGTCCTATTATGCCGCATCGCGGTAACCGGCATTGCGGCCCAGTATGACCAGAACGAAAGAGAAGATTGCCATGACCGCCACGCTTGCCGCGCTGATTGCCGACAAAGACCCCGGAACGGATGCCATCGGGGCGCCGGGCCGGGAGCGGCTGAGTTATGGCGCCCTGCGCGCTCTGTCGGCGGAGGTCGAAGGTCAGTTGCGCAGCTTTGGGATCGGTGCGGCTGACCGCGTCGCCATCGTGCTGCCGAACGGGCCGGAAATGGCGGCGGCCTTTGTCACCATCGCGCAGGCGGCAGTGACGGCGCCGCTGAACCCGGCCTATCAAAGCGCGGAGTATCGGTTCTATCTGGACGACCTGCGCGCCAAGGCGCTTGTGGTTCCGGCAGGGTATGACGGCCCGGCGCTGGAGGCGGCGTCGGCGTTGGGGATGCAGATCCTGCGGCTTGAGGTGCTGCCCGGGATGGCGGCGGGGCAGTTCCGTCTGACGGGGACGGCGGGTGCGGAACGGGCTTCGGGGGACAGTCCGGGGCCGGATGCGGTGGCGCTGATCCTGCACACGTCGGGCACCACCTCGCGGCCCAAGATCGTGCCGCTGCTGCAATCGAACGTTGCCGCGTCGGCGCGCAATATTGTGGCCTCGCTGGACCTGACGCCGGCGGACCGTTGCCTGAACGTGATGCCACTGTTCCATATTCACGGGCTGATCGCCGCCGTCACCGCCTCGCTTGCGGCGGGCGGGTCGGTCTGGTGCGCGCCGGGGTTTGACGCGCTGAGATTCTTTGGCTGGGTCACCGAGGCGCGGCCCACATGGTACACGGCGGTGCCGACGATGCATCAGGCGATCCTGTCGCGTGCGGCGCGCAACCGCGATGTGATCGACGCCCATCCGCTGCGGTTTTTGCGGTCGTCCTCGGCCTCGCTTCCCGCGCAAGTGATGCTGGAACTGGCGGCCACGTTCAACGCCCCGGTGGTTGAGGCGTATGGCATGACCGAAGCCACGCATCAGATGGCCTGCAACCCCCTGCCGCCGCGCGCGCAAAAGCCCGGGTCGGTTGGCGTGGCGGCGGGGCCGTTGCTGCGCATCGCGCATGAGGTGGAAAACCGCCTGACCGAGGGCACAGGCGAGGTGGTGATATCCGGCGAAAACGTGACGCCGGGGTATGAGGGCAATCCGGACGCCAATGCCAAGAACTTCTTTGAAGACGGCGGCCTGCGCTGGTTTCGCACCGGCGATCAGGGGGCGCTGGACTGTGAGGGATATCTGCGGCTGACCGGACGGCTGAAGGAAATCATCAACCGCGGCGGCGAAAAGATCAGCCCGCTGGAAGTAGACGGCGTGCTGCTGGATCACCCGGCGATCCAGCAGGTGGTGACCTTTGCCATGCCGCATCCGAAGCTTGGCGAAGAGGTGGCCGCGGCGGTGGTCTTGCGCGAAGGTTACAGTGCCAATGAGCGCGAGATCCGCGACTTTGCGGCAGGCCGGATGGCGGATTTCAAGGTGCCGCGCCGGGTGGTCATCCTGGACGAGATCCCCAAAGGGGCCACGGGAAAGCTGCAACGCATCGGGCTGGCCGAAAAGCTTGGCCTTGGCGCGCAGGCCTGAGGTGGACGGGCGTATGAAGATCTGCATCTTTGGTGCCGGGGCGATCGGCGGCTACCTTGCGGCCAAGCTGGTGCAGGCGGGGGCGGATGTCAGCATTATCGCGCGCGGCCCGCATTTGGGCACAATGCAGGCGCAGGGACTGACGCTGCTGGAGGAGGGGGGTGCGCCGGTGACCGTTCCGGTGCGCGCCACCAGCAATGCCTCAGACCTGGGGCCGCAGGATTATGTGATCGTCACGCTCAAGGCGCATTCGGTGCCGCCGGTGGTGGCGGCGATGCAGCCGCTGATCGGGCCGCAGACGACCATCGTCAGCGGTGTGAACGGGGTGCCGTGGTGGTATTTCCACAAACACGGCGGCGCGCTGGAAGGCACGCGGTTGCAGTCGGTCGATCCCGGCAACCTGCAGTGGGACGGCTTTGGCCCGGACCGGCTGCTGGGCTGCGTGGTCTATCCGGCGGCAGAGGTCAGCCAGCCGGGCACCATCCGGCACATCGAGGGCAACCGGTTTTCGCTGGGCGAGCCGGATGGATCGAAATCCGACCGGGCGGTGGCGCTGTCGCAGGTGTTGCAGGCGGCGGGGCTGAAGGCACCGGTCCGGCCGCGTCTGCGCGATGAGATCTGGGTCAAGCTGTGGGGCAACTTGTCGTTCAACCCGATCTCGGCGCTGACCCACGCGACGCTGGACGTGCTGTGCACCGATCCGGGCACCCGCGACGTGGCCCGCCGCATGATGATCGAGGCGCAGGCGATTGCTGAGAAGCTGGGCGTCACGTTCCCCATTGATGTGGACCGGCGGATTGACGGCGGGGCTGCCGTGGGGGCGCACCGGACGTCGATGCTGCAAGACCTTGAGGCCGGCCGCCCGATGGAAATCGACGCGCTGGTGGGGTCAGTGCAGGAACTGGGGCGGCTGACCGAAACGCCGACCCCGACCATTGATACAGTGCTGGCCCTGATCGCCCTGCGCGGCCGGGTGGCGGGGCTGTCCTGACCGGCGGATATGTCGGCAGGTACCAGGAACCTACAGCATCCGGGTCGTCGGCAGGGCTTGCAGACAGCGCGCAGCCCGGCGCTTGGCTGGCAGAGGCAGGACGGGCCCGAATTTTCGGATTTAGGCGTGCTACGGGTCGCCGCAGGGGCCACCATGCGCCAAGCCTGCACCGCTAAGTGTATCGACCTCAACGCGGCCTTTGTAAGCATACCCGCAGCCGCATTCGAAGTTCTTCCGCAGGGCCACTACGGAAGGTGCTGACCCCCGTTGCCGCAAGGTTTCGGGGGTCTTTTTCGCTATATTCAGTTGGGGCTTTCGAGATATTCGGCGAAATCTTCGGTGAACTCATACCTGTCAACGTTGTTGAAGGTAATGTTCACAACAGCACCATAGTTTTCGCACAACTTTATTTTTTCACGCAGATGTTCGTGGTCTTGAAAATAGTAGGAGAAGATCATCTTCCCCGACCCGTTGTATGTCCATTTTTTCGACATGATGATTATTTCGCGGGCAAAAGGGTGGTCCTTAACATCTTGGCGCATTTCGCAAATTAGTTCGGGCATCTTGCGTTCAAGGTCTTTGAAGTTGCGCGAACGAACAACTTCGAGATTGCGTAGTGCAAGGTATGCTTGGATTTCAGACAGTCTTTTCCATTCGATTATCGTATCGGCAGGATGGCTAGGAATATCGGCGTCGATTAGGCGGCTGCACGACTGGCACAGCCATATGCCATTTTCGATAGACGATCGATGTTCCGGCGTCATAGTAGCGTCAAACCTTGGTCCGCCTGCCGCTGCCGCAGTAATGTGTGCGGCAACTCCGATACTTGCGATTCCACCGTCGCCGTCTGGGCCTACCGTGGCCCTACGACACAAAGGGTTAGAGCAGATGTATCCGCTTTGACGTGCAAGCTTCGTTACTTCGGCTTGTTTGAAATCGTCTCTCATGCCACTCCCTTCGACCAATGCTTCGCCGAAGTGTGCAGCGCAGGCGTTGCTTGGAGCAAGCCAGCCATTCACGTTCGCGTGATCGGTTCCAGTCTGTCGCAGCGCCCGAAGGGCCATTTTCAGGGGTCATTCTGTGATAGTGGACTGTGGGTAGAGATTCTCGATGTTGCGGATTATTTAATTAAATCAATAATTTGCGCTGGTTGAGTGGCAGCCCGTAGGGGAGTCGAACCCCTCTTACCTGGTTGAAAACCAGGTGTCCTAACCGATAGACGAACGGGCCACATTTGGGCTGGCCGGTGTCTAATGTGACGCCTTGGGTTCTGCAAGAAGAAAATGCGGGCGGCCCATCAGGGGGGCGTGTCAGGCGATGGCGGCATCTTCGAGCCGGAGCTGCACGCGGCTGCGGCCGTTCCACTGGTTCAGCTCCAGCCGTCCGGTCAGGTGGAAACGGGTGTGGCCAGCGGCCTCCAGCGCGGGGCCGATAGGGCCGTCGAAGGCCCCGAACGCAATGGCCTCCAGTGCGGCACCGGAGCCGTCTGACAGGCTGAGTTTCAGGTGGCTTTCGCCGATCCGCCGGGCGCTGACGGCGGCGTTGGCGAAGGCGTAACGGGGGGCGGGGGCGGCGGCACCGAAGGGGCCCGCGGCCTCGATCTGCTCCACCAGCGCGAGGGTGGCGGCGGAGGTCATCAGCAGGCTGTCGATGCGCAGATCGGCGGGTCCACCGGCCCCCGCGCCTTGCCGCGCGAGCAGGTCTGACAGGCGGTCCATCGCGGGGTGCAGTTGGCTGCGGGTGACGGTCAGGCCCGCCGCCATCTTGTGCCCGCCGCCCTTGACCAGCAGACCTTCGGCCGCGAGGCGCTGGATCGCAGCCCCCAGATCGACGCCGGGGACGGAGCGGGCGGAGCCTTTGCCGATATCGCCGTCAAAGCCGATAACGACGGCGGGGCGGTGGGTGGCTTCCTTTAGGCGCGCGGCGACGATGCCGACGACACCGGGGTGCCAGCCATCGGCAGCGGCCCAGACGAGCGGGCCGTCGCTGCCCCGGGCCTCAGCCTGGGCGAGGGCCTCTTGGCGCACCGCAGCCTCGATCTCGCGGCGGTCGGTGTTGAGCTGGTCCAGTTTCGCTGCGAGGGCGACGGCCTCGGTCGGGTTGTCGGTGGCCAGCAGGCGCGCGCCGAGGTCGGCTTGCCCAATGCGGCCGCCCGCGTTGACGCGGGGGCCCAGCAGGAAGCCGAGCGCGTAGGTGGTGGGGGCCTGATCCATGCGGGCGATGTCGGCCAGCGCGCGCAGGCCCGGCCGGTCGCGCCGCGCCATCACCTTGAGGCCCTGCCGCACGAAGGCGCGGTTGACGCCGGTCAGGGGGGCCACATCGGCGACGGTGGCCAGCGCCACGAGGTCGAGCATGGCCATCAGGTCGGGGCCTTGCTGGCCGGTGTTCCGCAGCTGGCGGTTGGCCTCGACGAGGAGGAGGAAGACGACCCCGGCGGCGCAGAGATGGGCGAGGCTGCCGTCTTCGTCCTGCCGGTTCGGGTTCACCACGGCGAGGGCTTGCGGAAGGGTTTCCAGCGCAAGGTGGTGGTCGAGGATCACCACGTCCGTGCCTTTGGCGGCGGCGATGGGATCGTGGGACAGGGTGCCGCAATCGACGCAGAGGATCAGGGTGTGGGTGGCGGCAAGGCTGGCCATCGCGGGGACATTCGGGCCGTAGCCTTCGTCGATCCGGTCGGGGATATACAGGGTGGCCTGTATCCCGAAGCTGCGGAGCCAGATCAGGAGGAGCGCTGCGGAGGCCCCGCCATCGACATCGTAATCGGCGAAGACGGCGATCTTTTCGCGGGCGGTGACGGCGCGGATCAGGCGGGCGGCGGCGGGGGCCATGTCCTTGAGGGTGAGGGGATCGGGGAGGAGGTCGCGGAGCGAGGGGGCGAGGAAGGCTTCGGCGTCAGGGGGGGCGACGTTGCGGGTGACGAGGAGGCGGCAGAGCGGCAGGGGGAGGCGGGTCTGCTGGGCCATGCCTTCGGCGAGGCGGTCCTGCGCCGCATCGGGACCGACCCAGCGGCGGCCGGTGAGGGAGGTCTCGACGTTGAGGAAGGCGGGGGTGGTCATGGGACAGGGGTGCCGCAAAGGCAGCGGTCTTGCAAGGGGGGAGGGGGTGTCCACGCGTGGACACGTTTGGGGGGTGAGGGATATCAAGGGGTTGGGGGCGGGGATTAGGGAAGTGTTAAGGATTGGGGGGCGGTTTGTGCCAGAAGCTTACGTTCTTTCGTCGACATATTGGGAAAACACTGACGCAGAACTGATCCGGCATAGTCACTTACGTGATCTATTGCCTGGACAGTCAGGCGCGCGGCGATGAGACCTTCACGTTCTAACGCTTCAGCTGTGAAGCCATGATGCCGCGTGAGATATCTGCGGACGCTAGCGCAGCCTGTTTCGAATCCTTCCGGCTAAGCCCTTCTTTTCGATAGCGAGCGTATAGAGCATTGTAGCGCAGTCTTGGCTTTGTTGATGGCGTGGATGTCCTCTCCTTCTGTGATGGCTTCAACAATCATCACATTGGCACATTGCGATGCCGTAAGGACGGGGCATCCACGCCATCAACAAAGCGCCTATTTGTGCGAAAGCTTATCCGGGCCGTCAATGCTCCCATGGCGCTTTTCAAGGATCCTATCAGACACTGCCAGTAAACCGGCTTGGAGCAACATGGCCGGCACACCCTTTGGAAAACGCCAGGTCAAAAAAGGGGGGCGGCACAGCGGCCGCCCCCTTGTGAATAGTGTGCCAAATTGCAATCGATGGTTCATACCTATGCCAACGTTTGCACTTCTGACAACCCTGTTAATCTGACGTTCTTCAACATCGTTTTCATTCGATTGCCATTCAACACACCGGTTGCTTCGCTGAAGGGTGCCATCGGATCAAAAAAACCATCCAAGTCCTGCCTTCCACGAACACAACGCTTGATTACATCTGGGCGCCCATCTATTTTTTTGGAGGTTTTGTGAGTGAGGGGGTCGGCTTAAACACCGCTTTTTGATCTAATATCTTTTGTGCTTCAATTTTTATTTTGTCGTCGAAAGTTGAGGTGACAGTTGACATTTTCTTTATCCTTGATGTGGGGTTGCAGTTTCTCTTCGTGTCGCCCGCGCAAAGCCAAAGCGCGGTTAGCAACCCAGAAACATGGATACCATCCATCTATCTCGAATGGCACCCGCGTTCCCGAGGGCTCTTGAGGCGTTGAAGAAGATCGATTGCACGGCCCGGACGCTTTCCTATTTCTAGCCGCTTGCAGCACGGGCCTAACTCTCTCACTTCGAACTCCTCATGTCCAAAATATAACATGAGATTACTGCCGCGCACACTGTTGCGTCTACTTAATCCACTTCGTAGCTGCCTGAGCGCTGGCGTCAATGACGCTGCTTTGGACCTATTTGTAGCTTTGTTGATGGCGTGGATGCCCCCTCCTGACGGCATCGCAATGTGCCAATGTGATGATTGTTGAAGCCATCACAGAAGGAGAGGACATCCACGCCATCAACAAAGCCAAGCCAGAGTCAAACTTGGCTTGAAAATATCTGTCTCTCGCCTGCGGTGCTGCGGTCTCTGATGGTGGAACGAGCCATTGGCAGGAAAGTTGGGGCACGCCCCGACCTACTTCACCGGGCTGCGGTAGGTCATCCGGCGCGTGGTGCCGGTCTTTGACCGCATCAGCATCGTCTCCAGCGTCACCCAGCCGGGTTCGCGTTTGATGCCTGCCAGCAGCGAGCCGCTGGTCACGCCGGTGGCGGCGAAGATCACGTCGGCGCGGACCAGGTCGTCGCGGGTGTAGACGCGGTCGAAGTTGGTGATGCCGGCCTTGCGGGCGCGGGCGCGTTCGTCGTCATTGCGAAACAACAGCTTGCCGTAGAACTGGCCGCCCATGCATTTCAGTGCTGCGGCGGCCAGAACGCCTTCGGGGGCGCCACCGGAGCCCATGTAGATGTCGATGCCGGTGATTTCAGGCTCGGCGCAGTGCATGACACCGGCCACGTCGCCGTCGGTGATCAGGCGAATCGCGGCGCCGGTGGAGCGGACCTCGGCGATCAGATCCTCGTGGCGGGGGCGGTCGAGGATGCAGCAGGTGATGTCTTCGGTCGAACAGCCCTTGGCGGCGGCGAGGGTGGAGATCCGCTCGGACGGGGTCATCGTCAGGGTGACGAGGCCGGGTCTGAAGCCGGGGCCGATGGCCAGTTTTTCCATGTAGACGTCGGTGGCGTGCAGCAGGGTGCCGCGCGGGGCCATGGCGATGTCGGTCAGCGCGTTGGGCATGTCCTTGGCGGTCAGGGTGGTGCCTTCCAGCGGGTCAAGCGCGATGTCGACGGCGGGGCCTTTGCCGGTGCCGACCTCTTCGCCGATGAACAGCATCGGGGCCTCGTCCCGCTCGCCCTCGCCGATCACCACCACCCCGGCGATGTCGAGCAGGTTCAACTGATCGCGCATGGCGTTGACGGCGGCCTGATCGGCGGCCTTTTCATCGCCGCGCCCGATGAGACCGGCGGAGGCGAGGGCTGCGGCTTCGGACACCCGGGCGAGACCGAGCGAAAGCATGCGGTCCTGGAATTGCGACGTATCGGACATTGAGCGGTGTTCCCCTTGATTGCCAGAGCGGTCTGTCGGGGCCGGTCTAGCCGGGCCGGTGGCCTGGGGCAAGCGCGGTGGCGCTAACGTCAGACCTCTTCGATGCGGATTGCCACCGGTTGATCGACCAACACGCCGGTGGCGGCAAAGCCGCGCGTGGCGTGGGCGATGTCGTCGGGGGTGGCCTTGTGGGTGACGATGAGGACGGGCGCGTGGACGCCGACATGGCCATACTGGCGCATCTGGTCGATGGAGATGCCCGCGTCGCCGAGGCTGGTGGCGATCTTGGCCAGAGCGCCGGGTTTGTCGAGCAGCGTCATGCGCAGGTAGTAGGGCGCGGGCGTGGCGGCCCTGGCTGCGACGGGCGTGGCGAGGCTGGCGGCGGGGCGACCGAACGTGGGCGCCCGGAAGCCGCGGGCGAGGTCGATCACATCGCCCATGATGGCGGAGGCGGTGGGGCCCATCCCGGCACCGGGGCCGCGCAGCACGATCTGGCCGACACTGTCGCCTTCGAGGACGACCATGTTGGTGCCGCCCTGCAACTGGCCAAGCGGGCTGTCGGCGGGGACGAGGCAGGGGGTCATCCGCTGTTCCAGCCCGCGCCCGGTCATCTGCGCGACACCGAGGAGTTTGATGCGGTACCCCATGTCCTGCGCGAGGCGGATGTCGTCGATGGAGACGTTGCCGATGCCTTCCAGTTCGACGGCGTCGAACGACACCTTGGTGCCAAAGGCGATAGCGGCGAGCAGGGACAGCTTGTGGCCCGCGTCGATGCCGCCGACGTCAAGGCTGGGGTCGGCCTCGAGGTAGCCAAGCTGGCGGGCCTCTTCAAAGACGGTGGCGTAGGGCAGGCCCGCCGATTGCATCCGGGTGAGGATGTAGTTGCAAGTGCCGTTCATCACGCCCATCACGCGCTTGATGCGGTTCCCGGCAAGGCCTTCGGTCAGCACCTTGATCACCGGGATGCCGCCAGCGACGGCGGCCTCGAACCGGATGACACGGCCCTGCGCCTCGGCGGCTTCGGCCAGCGCCTGGCCGTGATGGGCGAGGAGGGCCTTGTTGGCGGTGACGACGTCTTTTCCGGCGGCGATGGCGGCTTCGGTCGCAGCTTTGGCTGGGCCTTCGTGGCCGCCCATCACCTCGACAAACACGTCGATGTCGTCACGGCGGGCGAGGGTGACCGGATCGGTTTCCCAGGCGAAGGCGGAGAGGTCAGCGTCGCGGTTGCGGGTGCGGTCGCGGGCCGAGACGGCGGTGATCACGACGGGGCGTCCGGCGCGGGCTGCAATCAGCTCAGCCTCGGCAGCGATGATCTTTACCACACCAATGCCCACGGTGCCGAGACCGGCAAGACCAAGACGCAGGGGGGCGGCGGGCATGGGGAACCTCGAAACTGGAGAAGGCTGGGGAGTGTTAGCCGGTTGCGTCCCGGGGTGCAACGGGATCAGGCGGCGCGGTGGTCAGCGGGCTTCGGCCTGAATTGCGGCGGCCAGGCGTTCGCGGGTGGCAGGGTCAAGGATCGGCCCGCGCATCAGGGCGGCACGGGCTTTTAGCCGGGCAGCGCGGCTGGGCAAAGGCGCGGCACGGTCGTTTGGCGGCGCATCTGCCTCTGCGAGAAGAGTGGCGATCGGAACCAGTCGAGGGGGTTCGCCGCCGGGTATGGGCGACATCGCGTCAATGTCTGGAAACTGCGTACAAGCGGTCAGAGACAGGAAGACCGCCAAGGTGGAAGCAATATTTGACATGAACCACTCCGGACAGGTGTGGCGAGAGTAACCGGGTCGCACATAGGTGGAAAGGGGGGCTGTCACGGTGCCCCCCGTTTGCCGGAAGATCAGGTGCAGGTGGACGTCCCGTCCAGGCACACTCTTCTCTTGCGTGGCTTGGTCACGATGAACTGGGTAAAGATCTCATCGGTTACCCCGGTGGCCACGTTCAGCACACCGGTGTCGAAGCCGGGTTTGTAGTCGACCCAGGTTTCGACGATGACCACGGACTCGAGGTTGTCGAGGGTTGGAATCCGCTTGACGGGCGTGTTGAGGGTCTGGAGCCCGGCAGTATTATAGGGCGGGTATTTGGCATCCGTCGAACGGGAAAAGAGAAGAACATATTTGTTGGTCGTGCTGTTATATTCCATGCTGGTAATCCGCATCTCCGACGTCGGTGCGCCGGCAGTGAGGAAGTCGAGCACTTCTTCCAGCCCATCCACGAAACCAGTGGTGACAACCTCTTGGCGCGACATTAGATCGGCGATGGAATAGGCCGCCTTCTGCGTCACGTTCATCGTCCGGAAGAGGTCCCAGTAGACGAACAGGGCCAGGAATGCCCAGATGAGCAGGGGCAAGAGCAGCAACGCTTCGGCAAGAAGCACGCCGCTTTCATCGCGCAGAAAACCTTGGATGCTGATCTTGAGCCGGTTCATTTTCTGCCTCAGCCGGGTTCATTGACAAAGACGGACCTCGCCAGCAATGCGTAGTTGCCGTCGGTCTCGTCACGGATAAGCCCTGCGCCAACGACCGATGTGGGGAACATCGGTTCTTCCTTGAGGCAGATGTGCAGCAGCATGAGCTCATTGTCGGACCCGAACCGGAACTCGGTCGCGGCGGGTTCAGTACTGACCGGAGGTGCGGATTTGTCAACACAGCCGCGCGGCGGCGCGGGCATGTCGAAATTGGCCGTGTTGACCGGTTGCATCCAGATCCGCATGGACTTCATGCAGGTGTCCACAGAACCCACCAGCGCACTGGTTTCGCAGACCAGTTTCTTGAGCTGGGTATGCGTCAAACCATCGAGTTTCCCCAGCCGGATGTCGCGCACAACGATGTCGACGCTGCGTTCCAGCATGACGTGGCGCGCCATGAACATGCTGCTTTCGAACGATGCCGTGAAGATCAGCATCACGGTCGGCACGACGAAAATGAACTCGATCGAGGCAGTGCCGCGCTCATCGCCAAGAAAGTGCCGGAACCCGATCATTGGGTGAGCCTCAGTTCAGATATGTCGGTGGCGATCGCCCGGAACGCGGCGAGCAGTTTGCCGTTGTCCGATGCGTTGAAATAGTAGTTCTCTTTCGGCGACGATGAGCAGCCGTTGATTTGAGCCTGCCCGTTGGTGGGTGCGGCGAACGCGATGCCGTAGATCTCGATTCCGGCGCTGCGGGCGGCCGTGCAGTTCTGTTGCAGCAGCGCGTTCATGTTGCTGACGCCGGTCAGATAGGTCGTCCGGAACATGTCCATGACAGTATTGTAGTTGTCTGTCCCCCCGGAAACGCCAGAACGCATGTAAAGCTGCCGAACGACCCAGCTTACACGGACGTAGCGCCACACCTCGCTCCAGTCGAGCTGGGTCGTGACTATCGTAACATTCGAGCTGTTCTTCCAGGTCGGTGCTGCCTGCCAAGCGCGCGGATCGCAAGCTGCGGTCACAGCCGCGTCGGTGCCGGTCCCCACGCCTTCCGCGTCAGTGGCCTTGAACTTCGCCTTGACCGATTTCGCCTTGAGATGCGGGATGAAGTATTCGCGCGCCACCCCGAGATCCCAGCCCGAACAGACGTAGGTCTTGGAGGTGGTATTGTAGCCGGGCCGCGTCCCACCAGTCAAAGCCCCGCCGCCGGTGGTGTAGCGGATTGCAAAGTTGCCATCGGTCCCGCGCCAGATCGGCGACAGGCCGGATTTGTAGGCGTCAAGGATATGATTGTTCGTCACATGTTCTCCGTCAGTCATCAGGATGATGATCTTCCGGGTTTTCACCGAAGCATTGTCGGCAGGCCGCCCCGCCACGGTGGGGTCGCCGATTGCCGTGTAGATCGGGCGCGCGGCCTGGTCGAGCAGCGCGGTTCCCCAGCGCATGCCAACAGCAATGTAGGTGTTGCCGGCTGCAGTCAGCCGTTGGATGCGGGTTTTCACCTGCTCGCCGTCTTTCGTCGGCAGGAACACGTGGTTCACAAGCTCGTCGTTGTACGCCGTAGTGCCGGTATCTGGCTTTGTCGTGCAGGCCCGCGAGGATGCTGTAGGTGCTAGCGGGGCCACGGGATCGGGTGTCGTCGTCGTTGCACTGTTCGAATCAGCCACGGCCGCCATCCGCATGGATAAGGTCAGTGGCAGCGCTGTGGTGCCGTAGGTGCTGGTCGGAATCTCGATGCAGTTGATGTTCGGCACGCCCGCATTCGCCACACCGTTCCAGGACGAGACGTCCTGCACATTGAACCGCTGGCGCAGGTTAGCCGGAATGTTCACCTGCGCAGCATAGGGAACCAGACCGATGGACACACCATTCTTGGTGTCATTGCTCTTGACGATGGACACGAATTCCTCTGCCGCGTCGCGCATGACCTGGATCTTCGAGACGGACCCGCCAGAAACGGCCGGATCGCCCATCGAACCGGTGATGTCGAGGACCAACATCACTTCGATCTCGGAAACGCCTTGGGCGGCTTCGGACGCGGTCGGGCCTTCGAGGTAGTCCACATTCAGCAGGTGCATGAAGAAGTTATTGGACCGGACGCGGGCGGAAATGGTGACGCGGCGAAGGCCAGCGTCGTTGATCGCCGATACTGTCGGAGTGGAATAATCGACCATCACGAGGTCCGGGTTGTCGAGACCTGCCGTCGCGAACCAGTCCTCGGCGATAACCTTGCCGTCCCTGGTCTGAGTGATGCTGGCCGCGGCAAGTGCCGCGCGGTCCATCGTCTGCTGCATGGCGACGCGGCGCGTCTCGAACCGCATGACATCGACGGCAATTCCGCCGAACATCAGCATCATGAGGAAGAAGAACAGAATGAAGAACGCCATGGCGCCGCGTTCATCATGGTTGAAGCGTTTAACGCTTGAACGAATACGGCCCGTCACCAATGCCAAAGCAGGTTTCATCATCGTTTCACCCATCCCAAAATGCAGCTTCCCCACCGAGCAGAAGCGGAGTTTCCCAGCACTCATTAAGGCACAACTTCTGGCGGAAATGTGGCATTTGCCCTCGAACCTTCGAGAATCCGCTTTTTCTGGAAACAATCTGAGGGAGACTCCGGGTTCAATATCAAAATCATCGGCAAAGAAGCAATCGATCGCCTTGGTTGACCGACGACAGGCGTGGGATGATTCGGGATTCGATGGGGCAGCGCAACTGTTATCGCTACCGGTTCAGATACGTGTCGATCATGGGTTCACAGGGGGAATCTGATCGCTATGGTGCGCCGCGACGCAGTCTGGCGTCGTGCCTGACAGGGAGGGATGGCATGCAAGTTTCCGGTGAGCCGAGTTTTCGCGAATCGGTCGATCTGATGTTTAACCGCGCGGTAAAGCTCATGGATATGAGCCCCGGCTTGGAACAGAAGATCCGCGTCTGCAATTCCACCTATACGGTGCGCTTCGGTGTCCGGCTGCGGGGAAAGATCGAGACCTTCACCGGTTACCGGTCGGTGCATTCGGAGCATATGGAGCCGGTCAAGGGCGGCATCCGCTACGCCCTGTCGGTCAACCAGAACGAGGTCGAGGCGCTGGCGGCGCTGATGACCTATAAATGCGCGCTGGTGGAAACGCCCTTTGGCGGATCGAAGGGCGGCTTGTGCATCGACCCTCGGGCCTGGGACGAGCATGAACTGGAGCAGATCACCCGCCGCTTTGCGTACGAGTTGATCAAGCGCGACCTGATCCATCCCGCACAGAACGTCCCCGCCCCCGACATGGGAACGGGCGAGCGCGAGATGGCGTGGATCGCCGATCAGTATGCGCGGATGAACACGACGGATATCAACGCCAAGGCCTGCGTCACCGGCAAACCGCCGCATGCGGGGGGCATTCAGGGCCGGGTCGAGGCGACGGGGCGCGGCGTGCAATACGCGATGCGTGAATTCTTCCGCTATCCGGAGGACGTGGCGAAGGCGAACCTGTCGGGCGGGCTGGACGGCAAGAAGATCATCGTGCAGGGCCTGGGCAACGTGGGATATCACGCGGCTAAGTTCCTGAGCGAAGAAGACGGCTGCAAGATCATCGCGATTGTCGAGCGGGATGGTGCCTTGCTTGACCCCGAGGGATTGAACGTCGAGGACATCCGCCAGTGGATGAACAATCACGACGGCCTGATGGCGGGCTATCCCAACGCGAAATTCGTGACCGAAGGCGCGGCGGTGCTGGAAGACGCCTGCGACATCCTTATTCCGGCGGCGCTGGAGGGCGTGATCCATCTGGGAAATGCCGAACGGATCAAGGCGCCGCTGATCGTCGAGGCGGCGAACGGGCCGGTGACCTTTGGCGCGGACGAGATCCTGCGCAAGAAGGGTGTGGTGATCATCCCCGACATGTATGCCAATGCCGGCGGCGTGACGGTCAGCTACTTTGAGTGGGTCAAGAACCTGAGCCACATCCGCTTTGGCCGGATGCAGCGGCGGGCCGAAGAGGCGCGGTCGCTGCTGATGGTCGAGGAGTTGGAGCGGCTGAGCGCGGATCAGAAGCTGGGATGGACGCTGTCGCCCGACTTCAAGGAACGGTTCCTGACCGGATCGGACGAACTGGCGCTGGTGCGGTCGGGTCTGGATGACACGATGCGTACGGCCTATCAGGCGATGCGCAAGATCTGGCACGAACGCGATGATGTCGAGGATTTGCGGGTCGCGGCCTATATCGTGTCGATCGGGCGAGTGGCAGCGACCTACCGGTCGAAGGGACTCTGACCTCTTGGTGCTGCGGCTGATCGAGACCGGCGGCACCATTTGCATGGTGGATGGACCGGGCGGGTTGACCCCCGCCCGGGGACGGGTCGAAGCGGCGATTGCCCGGTTGTCGCCGGGTCTGGCGCTGGTGGCCGAAGCGTTCGACCCCTTGATCGACAGTGCCGAGGCGGGCCCCGCGCTGTGGAACGCGCTGCTGGACCGGATCGAGACGGCACCGGGGCCGGTGATCGTGACGCATGGCACCGACACAATGGCCTATACCGGTGCTGCACTGGATGCGGCGCTGGCGGGATCGTCGCGCACGGTGATCCTGTGCGGTGCGATGCAGCCGCTGGGCCATCCCGGAGCCAAGGCCGAAGCCAATCTTGCGCTGGCGCTGGATGCTGCGGCCCGGCAGGAACCGGGGGTGCGGCTGGCCTTTTCGGGTCGGGTGCTGCCCGCCGGACGCCTGACCAAGGCCGACGCGGCGGGCCCGGATGCCTTTGGGCTGGCTGGCGAGGATTTGGCCCCGGTCACCCCGCCGTCCCGGCGTTTTCACCCGGACCGGCGATTGGCGGTGGTTACGGTGACGCCGGGCCTGAGCGCTGCCGTGCTGGCGGCAATGCTGGCCCCGCTGGATGGGGCGGTGTTGCGGGTCTTTGGCGCGGGCACACTGCCTGCCGTGCTGGCCCCGCCGCTGGCCGAAGCGGTTGCGCGGGGGTGCCGCATTCTGGCCGTCAGTCAGACCAGCCGGGGCGGGCTGACCCCGGGGGCCTATGCCGCAGGGTCCGGACTTTGGGCGGCGGGGGTGGAGAATGGCGGAGCCCTGTCGGTGGAACAGGCGCTGACCCGTCTGTGGCTGCGCCTGTCGGCAGCACCGCGCCGCTAGCGACATTTTGCGTCGCCGACAGCTAAGGATCATACTGCACGCTGTTGCATAACCCACGCAAAGCCGCTTCACTCAGAGCGCAGCGACGGCGGATGCAGCAAAGGCGGGGCAACATGCGGTATTCCGGTCTGAAGGTGATCACCGAGGGGCTTTTTGGCAACAAGGGCTGGAAACCGGCATGGCGCGACCCGGCACCCCAGCCTGCGTATGACGCGATCATCATCGGCGGCGGCGGGCACGGGTTGGCGACGGCATACTATCTGGCCAAGAACCACGGGCTGACCAATGTGGCGGTGCTGGAAAAGTCGCATATCGGGTCGGGCAATATCGGGCGGAACACCACGATCGTGCGGGCCAACTACTTCCTGCCGGGGAATTCAGAGTTTTATTCGCATTCGCTGAAGCTGTGGGAGGGGTTGGAGGCAGACCTGAATTACAACTTGATGCATTCGCAGCGCGGGCTGATCAACCTGTTCCACTCGGACGGGCAAAGGGATGCCTTCGTGCGGCGCGGCAATGCGATGATCAATCAGGGCGATGATGCGGTGCTGCTGGACCGCGAGGGGGTGCGCGAGCATCTGCCCTATCTGGATTTCGAGCAGACGCGGTTCCCGATCTATGGTGGCCTGCTGCATCCGCGCGGCGGGTCGGCCCGCCATGACGCGGTGGCCTGGGGCTATGCGCGGGGGGCGGACCGGCGCGGGGTGGACCTGATCCAGAACTGCGAGGTCACCGGGATCGACATCGAAAACGGCGTGGTCAGGGGCGTCCAGACGACGCGCGGGGCGATCCGGGCGGGTAAGGTGGCGATCATTGTGGCGGGGCGGTCATCTCAGGTCGCGGCGATGGCGGGGATGCGGTTGCCGATTGAAAGCCACGTGCTGCAGGCGTTTGTGACCGAGGGGCTGAAGCCGGTGATCAACCATGTCGTCAGCTTCGGCATGGGGCACTTTTATATCTCGCAGTCGGACAAGGGAGGCCTCGTCTTCGGCGGCGATCTGGATTTCTACGCAAGTTACGCCTCGCGCGGGAACCTGCCGATGGTGGAGCATGTGATGGAGGCGGGGATGACCCTGATGCCGATGATCGGCCGTGCCAAGGTGTTGCGGAGCTGGGGCGGGATCATGGACATGACGCCGGATGGGTCGCCCATCATCGACAAGACGCATGTGGAGGGGTTGTTTCTGGATTGCGGCTGGAACTACGGGGGGTTCAAGGCCGTGCCAGCGTCGGGTTGGTGCATGGCGCATCTGATGGCGACCGGCGAAAGCCACGAGGTGGCGCGCAAGTTCCGGCTGGACCGCTTTGCAACGGGGCATCTTCTGGATGAAGAAGGCACCGGCAGCCAGCATAACTTGCATTGAGAGGGCGCGGAATGATCTTGGACTTGCGCCTTGCTGAAGCCGCGGAAGCCTCCGGCGGGGATATTTTTGGACAGATGAAATCGGGGGTTCGTAGATGCGCCTGACTTGCCCCCTTTGCGGTGACCGGGACCGGCGGGAGTTCTATTACTATGGGGCGGAGAATTATCTGCACCGGCCTGCGGAGGGTGCGGAGTATGCGGCTTGGGACGATTACCTGCATCTGCGGGATAATGTGGCGGGTGTAGTGCGGGATCTTTGGTATCACGAGGCGGGGTGCGCGCAGTGGCTGGTGGTCACGCGGAACACGGTGACGCATGAGATTTCGGGCGTGGAACTGGTAGCGGAGCGCAAGGCATGAGGATCGACGGCAAGGGCCTCATTGACCGGACGAAACCGGTGCGCTTCCGGTTCGACGGCAAGGATTACGCGGGCTACAAGGGCGACACGCTGGCCTCCGCTTTGCTGGCGAACGACGTGCGGCTGGTGGGGCGGTCGTTCAAGTATCACCGGCCACGCGGCGTGCTGACCGCGGGGTCGGAGGAGCCGAATGCGCTGGTCGAGGTGATCGGCGCGAAGAACCAGACGCCGAACGTGCGCGCGACCGTGCAGGAAGTGTTCGAGGGGCTGGACTGCCGGAGCCAGAACCGGCTGGGGTCGTTGAAGTATGACCTGATGGCGGTGAATGACTATCTGTCCCCGTTTCTAAGTGCAGGGTTCTACTACAAGACCTTCATGTGGCCGCGCGCGTTCTGGGAAGGGATTTACGAGCCTTTGATCCGGCGGGCGGCGGGGCTTGGCAGCCTGTCGGGCAAGCATGACAAGGGGGATTATGAGAAGGCCTTTGCGTTCTGCGACGTGCTGGTGATTGGCGCGGGGCCTGCGGGGTTGATGGCGGCTTTGACCGCCGGGCGCGCGGGGGCGGATGTGATCCTGGCGGAGGAGAGCCATCATCTGGGCGGTCGTTTGCTGGCGGATGGCGGGATGATTGGTGGCGTTCCGGCGGGTGAATGGGTGGCTGTGGTGGTGGCCGAACTGACGGCGATGCCGAATGTGCGGATCATGACACGGACGGCGGTGACCGGGGCCTATGACCATGGCACTTACGGCGCGCTGGAGCGGGTGGGCTTGCACAAATCGGCGCGTCCGAACCTGCCGCGCGAGTGTTTCTGGCGAATCGTGGCGGGGCATGCGGTGCTGGCCTCGGGCGCTTTGGAACGGTCGGTGGCCTTTGCCGACAATGATCGTCCGGGGATCATGATGGCCTCGGGCGTGCGCAGCTATCTCAACCGCTACGGCGTGGTGCCGGGGAAACGGGTGACGCTGTTTGCCAACACGGATGCGGCGCGTGGGGTGGCGCGCGATCTGATGGCGGCGGGCGTGACGGTGGCGGCGATCATTGATCCGCGCAGCGATGCGTCCAGCGTCGAGGATTGCCCGGTGCATCTGGGGGCCGAGGTGGTGGGGTCGCGCGGGCGGCTGGGACTGCGCGAGATCACGGTGCGCAAGGGCGCGGAAGAGTTCAAGATCGAGACGGATTGTCTGGCGGTGTCAGGCGGCTGGAACCCGACGCTGCACCTGACCTGCCACATGAACGGGCGGCCGCGATGGAACGAGGATCTGGCGGCGTTCGTGCCGATGGAGGGCGCGGTGCCGGGGCTGGTGGCGGTGGGGGCTGCGAACGGGGCGATGTCGACGCATGGGGCGCTGGCCACGGGGCATGCGGCGGCGATGCGCGCGGTGGAGGCATTGGGTCGGCGGGTGTCGGTTGATCTGCCGCAGGCAGAGGATGCGCCTTATGTGGTCAAGGCGTTGTGGCAGGTGCCGGGCAAGGGGCGCGCCTGGCTGGACTTTGCCAATGATGTAACGGTGAAGGATGTGGCGCAGGCAGCGCAGGAGGGCTTTCGCAGCGTCGAGCATATGAAGCGGTATACGACGCAGGGGATGGCACCGGATCAGGGGAAAAACTCCAACGTGGCGGCGCTGGCGGTGCTGGCGGATGCGACGGGGCGGGGGATTGCCGAGACGGGGGTGACGACGTTCCGTCCGCCCTACGTGCCGGTGTCGATTGCGGCGATGGGGGCCGGCGGGCGGGGCGCGGGCTTTGCGCCGCAGCGATTTCTGACCAGCGATCAGGCCAGCCGCGACCGTGGCGCGCCGATGATCGAGGCGGGGTTGTGGTACAGGCCTTCGTATTTCCCGAAGCCGGGCGAGGGGACCTGGCGCGAGGCGTGTGACCGCGAGGTGCTGATGGTGCGCGGGGCGGTTGGGGTGGCGGATGTGTCCACGCTGGGCAAGATCGACATTCAGGGCAGGGATGCGGGGCGGTTCCTCGATTTTGTGTATACCAATACGTTCAGTACGTTGCCGGTGGGCCGGGTGCGGTACGGGTTGATGCTGCGCGAGGATGGGATGGTGCTGGATGACGGCACCAGTGCCCGGCTGAGGGACAGTCACTATCTGATGACCACCACCACGGCAGCGGCGGGGCTGGTGATGCGGCATCTGGATTTCGTGCATCAGGCGTTTTGTGCGGACTGGCAGGTGCGGTTCATCTCTGTGACCGAGGCTTGGGCGCAGTTTGCCGTTGCCGGGCCGAAGGCGCGGGCGTTGGTGAATTCGTTCCTGGAGGTGCCGGTTGATCTGCCGTTCATGGGGGTGGCCCCGGTGCGGGTGGGGGGCGTGGAGGGGCGGCTGTTCCGCATCTCGTTCTCTGGCGAAGAAGGCTACGAGATCGCGGTACCAACGCGCTACGGTGAGGCGCTGTTCCGCGACTTGCTGGCGCGGGCCGAGACGATGGGTGGCGGGCCCTACGGGATGGAAGCGCTGAACGTCCTGCGGATCGAGAAGGGCTTCATCACCCATGCCGAGATTCATGGCCGGGTGACGGCACATGATATCGGCATGGAGAAGATGGTCTCGCCGAAGAAAGACTGCATCGGCAAGGCGGCGGCAACGCGGCCCGGGCTGTGGGGACCGGAGCGGGAGCAGCTGGTGGGCCTGAAAGCGGTGGAGGCGATCAGTGCCGGGGCGCATCTGTTCGTGCAGGGTGCGGAGGTGCACCGCGAGATGGATCAGGGCTATGTCACATCGGTCTGCTATTCGCCGGTGATCGGGGCGTGGCTGGGACTGGCGTTTCTGAAGGACGGGCGGGTGCGGGCGGGCGAGCGGATCCGGCTGGTCGATCACCTGCGCGGGATCGACGTGATCTGCGAAGTCTGCAGCCCGGTGTTCCATGACCCAGAGGGGGTGAAGCTGCGTGCCTGAGTTGATCGCAAAATCCGCCCTTGAAGGGCAACGGCCACTGACCCTTGGGGGCGTCACGATGGCCGCGGGTTCAGTTGGGCCAATCACGTCGATCGCGGTGCTTCCCGCCGGGGCGAAGGCTGTTGCCAAGGCGCTGAAACCACTGGGGCTGACGTTTCCCGCGCCGAACAGTTGGGCCGCAAAGGGTGCGGCGCGGATCGTCTGGACCGGGCGGGATCAGGCGTTTCTGCTGGGCGTGGCAGCCCCGGCGATGGACGGCGCAGCGGTAACGGATCAGACCGATGGCTGGGCCACCCTGACGGTCAGCGGCACGGCGGCGGCGGAGGCCTTGATGCGGCTGGTGCCGGTCGATCTGCGGTTGGCCGCGTTTCCGGTTGGTCGGGCAGTGCGCGCGCCGCTGACCCACATGAACGCTGTCCTGATCCGCACCGGGGATTATGCCTTTGATCTGATGGTCTTCCGGTCGATGGCGCGAACGGCGTGGCATGAGGTGGAGGCCGTTCTGCAGGCCCTCGCCGCGCGCGCCGCGCTGAGCGGATAGGCGAAAATGCTCCGCCGCAGTATTTTGTCACTGGCGTGTCATCGGACGGCTGTTTAAATCTTTTCTTAAGAAGAGTTTTAGAAAAGGCGCAGCATGGCTCCCGACGGACAGGCAATAGCCCCCAATGTTTATGATGCGGATCCGATCCCGGAAGCTGCCAGGGCCGAGATCGACCGGTTGCTGAGCAGCGGCGATCTGTTCCGCTATACGGCCGCCAGCGATGCGCCGGTTTCCATGCTGGAGACAGAGTTCGCGGCGCTGATGGGGGCACGCTATGCGCTGGCGGTGTCATCGTGTTCGGCGGCGCTGTTTCTGGCACTAAAGGCGCTGGACCTGCCAAAGGGCGCAAAGGTGCTGATCCCGGCGTTCACCTTTGCTGCGGTGCCGTCGTCGGTGGTGCATGCCGAGTGCGTCCCTGTGCTGGTGGAGGTGGGCGAGACCTACCGGGTCAACATGGCGGATTTCGCAGCCAAGCTGCCAGAGGCGCAGGCGGTGATGATCAGCCATATGCGGGGGCATACCTCGGATATGGATGCGATCATGGCGCTGTGTGATGCGGCGGGCGTGCCGGTGATCGAGGATGCGGCGCATTCGCTGGGCACCGTCTGGGGGGGGCGGAACATCGGCACCATCGGCCGCGTCGGGTGTTTCAGTTTCCAGTCCTACAAGATGGTGAATGCCGGCGAGGGTGGCATCCTGATCACCGACGATCCCGAAATTGCGGCGCGCGCCATCATCATGTCGGGAGCCTATGAGACGAACTGGAAGAAGCATCCGGGCCTGTCGAATTCCTGTGCGCATTGGCAGAACAAGCTGCCGCTTTACAATCTGCGGATGCAGAATCTGTCGGCAGCGGTGATCCGGCCGCAACTGCCGCTGGTGGCAGAGCGGGTGGCGAAGGGCCGGGCCAATCATGATCATGTGGCGGCGCGGCTGAACGGATCGGCGCATCTGCAGGTGCCGGAGCCGCTGGGGCGGGAGGAACGCGCGCCGGATTCGATTCAGTTCAATCTGGTGGGCGGCTGGTCGGATGCCGAAGCGCTGGGCTTTCAGGCGGGGGCCAAGGCGCGGGGGGTATCCGTGCAGGTCTTTGGCCTGAGCGAGGGCAATGCGAGGGCGTTCTGGAATTGGCAGTTCCTGGGAGACGCGCCGGATCTGCCGCAGACCCGGGCGATGCTGATGCGGGCCTGTGACGTGCGGTTGCCGGTGCGGCTGACGGCGGCGGACCTGGATTTCATCGCCGATGCGCTGGTCGATGCCGCAGCCGAGGCGCGCGGCTAACACGGGTCCGCCGGTCACAGCACCTTTAGCGACGGGGCCATCCAGGGCCACTGCGCCTGAGCCGGGCGGACGATCTCGTGGTCGATCAGTTTGCGCAGATGGGCTGCAATCTGCTGCGGCATGTCCTGAAGCACGCCACGGCGGGCCGACAGGGACAGGGTCCGCTCCAACGGTGCGAAGGGCAGGGGCTGCACTTCGACCTTGGAGCGGAACGTGCGCGACTGATGCAGGGCAAGCGGGGTCAGGATCGTCCAGCCTTCGCCGGCGGCAACCATGGCGAGGATCGCGGAGTAGCTGTCAAGCTCGAACCGATGCGCGGGCCGAAACCCAAGACGGGACAGGTGCGCCGCGATCTGGCGGCCCATCAGATGCCGCGCCGTGTACTGGATCAGCGGCAGTTCCTCGGTCCGGCCGCCATGCGGGGTGACGGCCACGAAGGGTTCGGCCATCAGGGGATGCGTCTCGCGCCAATCGGAATCGACGGCCAGTTCCGCACCAAAATCCGCGGCAACGACAATATCGAGCGCGCGGGTTTCCAACTGGTCAAGCAAACGGTGGCTGGCCCCGGTTTCCAGCAGAAAGCGGCAATTGCGCAGGTCTTTGGCCAGCAATGACAGCAGGCGCGGCGTCACGTCGGCTTCGAAATCCTCGATCATGCCAAGGCGCAGGGTGGTAAGCCCGGCAAGGCCCGCCATGGTCAGTTCGGCCTTCGCCTCTGTGGCGGCATTGAGAATGATCTGCGCATGGCGGCGGAACATTGTCCCGGAGGTGGTCATCCGCATGGGCCGGGCGGATCTGTCCAGAAGGCTTGTTCCCAAGGCGCCTTCAAGGCTGGACAATTGCTGGCTGACCGCCGACGGCGTAACTCCCAGACGGCGTGCAGCGGCAGAGATCGCCCCCTCTTCCGCCGCGGCGAGGAACACCTCTATGCCCCAGAGGGTGACGCGGCCTTCCGGGTCAGCCATTGGCGGTCACAGCTTGGACAGCTTCTTTTGAAGCTCGGCCAGTTGTTTCTTGATGTCGGCGATATCGTCGGGACTGGCAGGCGCCTCTTCTTCGCGCGCGGGGCCGGAACCGCCCCAGCCGGGCATGCCGCTCATGACGGTCTTGAGAAAGGCTTCCTGCTGCTTGCGCAGCGCGTCAAAACCGGGGACGGAGGCCATCGGATTGGGGAAGGCGGTGAGGTTTTCCATCAGCTTCGACTGGCTTTCGCGCAGCATTTCGAACGACGAGGCGAGGAACTGCGGCACGATGGACCGCACGCCGCTGGTATAGCTGCGCACCAGATCGGTCAGCACATCAACGGGCAGCACGCTTTCGCCCTTGGACTCGTGCTCGGCCACGATCTGCAGCAGGTACTGGCGTGTCAGATCGTCACCGGATTTCAGATCGACGATCTGCACTTCGCGGCCCAGACGGATGAACCCCGCGATATCCTCCAGCGTCACGTAATCGGAGGTTTCGGTGTTGTAGAGGCGGCGGCTGGCGTAGCGCTTGATCAGCAGCGGCTTGACGGTGTCGGCCATCTGGCCCCCCCTGGTTTATGCACTTGCAGAGAAGCTTACGGGAGGGTTGCAGAAAAAGAAAGGGCGGGCTGGGACGCCAGAGCGGGATCAGGCACGGACAGTATCACCGGCGGCGAAGTGGTCAAGCTGGTCCTGAAGCGCCTTTCGAAATGCGGGACGGTCCAGCACCCGACCGCTGTAGGCATGGAGCGCCGGGTAGTCCGCAAGCAGGCGCAGGACGGCGGGCACGCGCAGGATGTCGGCCATCAGAAGATCGGCGACGGTAAAGCGCCCTGCGGCCAGCCAGTCCCGTTCGGCAAGAACAGCCTCCAGCCGGTCAAGCCGGGCGCGGAGCCAGCCTTGCAGCGGGTTCTCGGCCGGATTCGACAGGCCGATGAACCACCAGGGAACAGAGACCATTTCGACCGAGTTCAATCCCGCAAAAAGCCACTGCAGGGTGTCGGCCCGGCCTTGCGGATCGCGCGGCATCAGAAGGTCGCTTTGCTCGGCGATGTGCAGCAGGCAGGCACCACTTTCGAACACCTGAAGGTCACCGTTCTGCAGGAAGGGCACCTGGGCGAAGGGCTGGCGGGCGATGTGGTCCGGTCCGCGATCGTTGAACGGAGTGGAGGCGACGGTGTAGGGCAGGCCTGCCTCTTCCAGCGCCCAGCGCAGGCGGATGTCGCGCACATGGCCGCGCGGGCCGTTGGGGACCCAGTCATAGGTCCAGATTGTGATCGCCTGTGTCATGTCCCCGCCCCCCAATTTGCGGCTTGACGTGAAGCTTACAGCAGGGGCTGGAAATGGACAGGGTCTCGAAATGAACCGGGCCCGGAGTTGCCTCCGGGCCCGCCATGCGCAAAGTTGCGCAAACTCGCTACGGATCAGGGATTACTTGGCAGCGGCAGCGGCTTTCTTGGCGACGTTGGTCACTTCGTTGGTGGCTTTCTTGACAGCAGCAGTCGCGTCTTCCGACATGTCCGTGCCGGCAGCCAGCATCAGCTCGACGGTTTCCATCTGCACTTTTTTCGCGACTTCAGCGAAAGCAGCCATGTTTTCAGCAGCCATCTCGGCAGCGGCCGAAGCGAAATCGGTCACCGATTTGGTGTAGTCGGTCGGCTCGGCTTTGGCTTTGGAGACGTCGGTCATCTTGGCGATGGCGTCTTTGGCCCACTTGGAGGTGATCTCGGTGGACTTTTCAGCGGCCTCAAGAGCGACCTTGGAGAATTTCTCGGCGAAAGCAGCTTGGGTCTTGAATGCATTCTGCATGGCAGAAGCGTCAACCGGGAAAGAAGCCATCATGTCTTGCATGGTCTTGGCGAAGTCTGGGGTCTTGTTCATTTCATGTGCTCCGATGTGCGGGTATGCGTTGCGATAGCGTACCGTTTTCTGATGACAGAGATATATACGCTGCACCGCAGCATTTCAAGCTTTTTCTGCAGTGCAGCATAACTTGTGGGTGCGGCTGGATAAGCCTCGGGAAAGCCGATGAAATGTCAGCTGGCGGGGGTGATGCTAACATAGGTGCCTGGCGCAGCTGCCAGCGAATCAGTCGGCACGCGGGCGGTGATCTGCGGCCCGGACCGTGCAGCAAGCCAGTCTTTCCAGCGCGGCCACCAGCTGCCTTTGTGGAAGGATGCGCCCTTCAGCCACGCTTCCGGAACGCCCGAGACCGGGGCTTGGTTGGTATAGTGGCCGTACTTGTCCTTCGAGGGGGGATTGATGATCCCCGCGATATGGCCGGATTCGGACAGGATAAAGGTCTTGTCGGCCGACCCCATCTGCTTGACGCTGTTGAAGCTGCCGCGCCAGTGGGCAATGTGGTCCGTCTCGCAGGCGATGGCGCAGAGGGGCAGTTTGATATCCTGCAAGCTGACCGGGCGGCCGAAAACCGGGAAGGTCCCCAGCGCGAACCCGTCACCCTGACACAGCCCGCGCAGGTATTCGACGGCCATTTTCGCGGGCAAATTGGTGCCGTCGCCGTTCCAGTACAACAGGTCGAAAGCGGGCGGTGCTTCGCCCAGCATGTAGCTTTTGATCGCAGGGGTGTAGATCAGGTCGTTGGAGCGCAGGAAGCTAAACGTGCGGCTCATGAAGAACTTGGACAGGATGCCGTCCTGTTCGGTCTGGCGTTCGATGCCGTCGACGAAATCGTCGTTCAGGAAGACGCCGACCTCACCGGGATCCGAGAAATCGGCCAGCGTGGTGAAGAAAGTGGCGGAGTTGACGGTGTGATCCCCCGCCTTTTGCAGATGCGCCAGCGTCAGGCCCAGCGTGGTACCCGCAATGCAATAGCCGACGGCGTTGATCTGCGGCTCGCCGGTGATGCGGCGCACTTCGGCCATGGCGCGCAGAAATCCGTCGCGGATGTAGTCGTCCATGGTGACACCGGCGTAGCTGGCGTCGGGGTTGACCCAAGAGACGACGAACAGGGTAAAGCCCTGATCCACGATCCACTTGATCAGTGAATTTGCGGGCTTGAGGTCCATGATGTAGAACTTGTTGATCCATGGCGGGAAGATCAGCAGGGGCGTCTTGTGGACGGTCGGGGTGGTTGGCGCATACTGGATCAGCTCCAGCATCCGGTTGCGGTAGACGACCTCGCCGGGGGTGGTGGCGAGGTTTTCGCCAACCCTGAAGGCGTCACGGTCTGCCAGGGTGACCTGCAGATCGCCCTGCGCCCCTTCGATGTCGCGGACAAGGTTTTCGAGGCCCTGCACCAGACTTTCGCCGTCGGTCGCCACGGCCTTTTCCAGCGCGTCGGGGTTGGTGCCAAGGAAGTTGGTGGGCGAGAACATGTCGACGATCTGCCGGGTGAAGTATTCGACGCGGCGCCTGTCGGCGGCATCCAGCGATTCCATGTCGCCCACGGCGGTGGAAACGGCTTCGGCGTTCAGCAGGTATTGCTGCTTGAGGAAGTTGAAATACGGGTGGCTGTCCCAGAGCGGGTTCTGGAAGCGGCGGTCCTTGGGTCCGGGATCGGGCGGGGCCTTGAATTCGCCCTTGGCGAGGGTCTGCTGCGCCTCGACATAGTGTTTCAGGGTCTTGCCCCAGTAGCTGACCTGATGCTCGACGACGCGGGCGGGGTTCTGCATCATCTCGGCCAGATAGGCGGCGGCGGCCTTCATGTAGACGTCCGGCGCGGGGCCGGCCAGCGCCGGATCGGCCTTGCGGCGGTTTGTCAGGGCGGCGGTCAAACGCTTTGACAATTCGTCAACCTTGACGAGGTTGGCGTTAAGCCGGGCTGTCCGCGCGTCTGCCTCTGCGGCATCGGGGGTGCGGTCTTCTGTTGTCATGCTAACGTTTCCCCCGTATCGTCGCCGCTATGCAGCATTGCGTCCCCGTCCCGGCGGCCAGTGCAGGACCGGCCCTGTCCCGGGCAAGGAGACGTGATGAAGTATATGTTCACCTACGACCTTATGGAAAGCGCGCGCAACACCAATGAGTGGTTGGGTGCGACGGCGCGCGCGATGGCGTCCTATCCGGCCTTCTCGATGTCGATGAATCCGATGCTGCCGTTGATGGCCGCCTGGGGCGATGTGACGGAACGCAGCTATGGCCGGATGGTGGCGAAACCCGACTGGGGCATCCGGTCGATTGTCGGGCCGGACGGACAGGACCATCTGGTCGATCTTGAACAGATCGTGAAAAAGCCGTTTGGCGATCTGGTGCAGTTCTACGTCCGTCGCCGCCTGCCGATGGCGCGCAAGGTGCTGCTGGTGGCGCCGATGTCTGGTCATTACGCCACGCTGCTGCGGTCAACTGTGGCCAGCTTGCTGCCCGATGCCGATGTTTTTGTGACGGACTGGCACAATGCCCGCGACATTCCGGTCAGTGCGGGCAAGTTCGATGTCGAAGATTACACGCTGTATCTGGCGGAGTTCATGAAGGCGCTGGGGCCGGACACGCATGTGATTGCGGTGTGCCAGCCGGTGCCGCTGACACTGGCCGCAGCGGCCTATCTGGCCGCCGAGGACCCGGACGCGCAGCCGCGCAGCCTGACGCTGATCGGCGGTCCGGTGGACCCGGATGCCGCGGCCACCGAGGTGACGGATTTCGGTCGGCGGATCACGATGGGGCAGCTGGAACATCTGGCGATCCAGCGCGTCGGCTTCAAGCACAAGGGCGCGGGGCGGCTGGTCTATCCGGGTCTTTTGCAGCTGCAAAGCTTCATCACCATGAACGCCGAGCGGCATTCCAAGGCGTTTACCGAACAGATCATGCGCGCCTCGCGCGGTGAGGCCAGTGACCACGACGCCCACAACCGGTTCTACGACGAGTATCTGGCGGTCATGGACATGACGGCGGAATTCTATCTGTCGACGGTGGAGCGGATCTTCAAGAACCGCGAAATTGCGACGAACAGCTTTGTCGTTGCGGGAAAGCGGGTCGATCTTGGGGCAATCACCAAGGTGGCGGTGATGACGGTCGAAGGCGCGAACGACGATATTTCTGCGCCCGGGCAATGCGTTGCGGCGCTGAACCTGTTGACCGGCCTGTCAGATGACAAGAAGGTCCAGCATCTGGAGCCGGGCGCAGGCCATTACGGCATCTTTGCCGGGAAAAGCTGGCGGCTGAACATCCGTCCGCTGGTGTTGAACTTCATCGACGCGAATTCGGGAAGCGGCAAGAAGGCGAAGATCAGCCTGGCGTCATCGCAATAGCAGCGACGGCAGGCGACCGTCGAAGAAAGTCTCCAGCGCCCGCGACACGGTTTCGGGCTGTTCCAGTTGCGGCAGATGTTTGGCGTTCGGGATCATTTCCAGACAGCCTTGCGGCATGATTCCGGCCATGAATCCTGCGTGCCGACGCGGCACCGGCGTATCCGCTTCGCCAGTCAGGATCAGTGCAGGCACGGTGGCTTTGCGCAGGGTTTTCTGCTGATCGGGGCGGCGCTGCAGCGCGCGCGACTGACGCTGAAACTGATCGAGGCCAAGGCCTGCGGCCATGTCCAGCATCAACGCCAGCACATCGTCGCGCCGTTCGGCGTCGGCCAGTGCCGATCCGGGCCGGGCCTGCAACATCGCTTCGGGCAGACGGCCTGACTTTGCGGCAACGATCTGCGCTTCACGTGCGGCGGCCAAAGGCGGCGGTTCGGGCAACGGATGAGTGGCGATCAGGGCAATGCGGCTGACCGCCTGAGTGCCAAGCTGTTCAACCGTATCGGCGGTACCGGGCGACAGCAGGCTTACCGGGCGCGTCCGGCCCAGAAAAACAAGCTGCGGCAGGAAGCTGCGCGCATCGGCCATGAAACCGAGGATGACGACCAGTGGCTCGGTCAAGGCAGACCAGCGAGTTGAACGGTTGGAATGGGCAGGATCGAAGAGGTGCTCGATAAGTACAAACCGGCAGTTTCGCACGATCGTTCCTGTAAAGCTCTCCGTTCACCTTGGCGTGGCATCCTCCGGTCCTTTCAGAACGTCCTCCACCGCTGAGGTGATCATGCCAAGACAAGCAGGGGTTGAAAAGCGGTGATCGGCGTCCTTCACCAGCGTCAGACGGATATCCGGTCCGCTGATGTGGTCCAGAATTCGCAAGGCCGTGGCCACGGGGACGTCAGCATCAGCAGTGCCCTGCAACAGGCGCACGGGACAGGGCAAGGCCAGCGGGCTTTGCAGCACAAGGTTCCGCCTGCCATCGTCGATCAGGCGCAGCGTGATCGGATAGGGATCGTCCGAATAGGCGGAGGGGCGCAGGATCAGCCCTTCGTCCATCAAGCGGGTGCGGTCGGCAACGGACAGTTCGTCGTCCCACATCGTCTCGGTGAAATCCGGCGCGGCCGCGATCCCGATCAGGCCAGCGACACGGTGGCCCATATCGCGCGCCAGCAGCAGCGCAATCCACCCGCCCATGGATGAGCCGACAAGGATCTGGGGCCCTTCGGTCAGCATTCCGATCAATGCAGCGGCATCATCGCGCCAGTCGCCGATGCAGCCATCGGCAAAGGCACCACGCGACTGGCCGTGACCGGAGTAATCGAACCGCAGGAAGGCACGGCCCGTTGCTTCTGCCCAGGCCTGCAGGTGTTGTGCCTTTGATCCGGTCATGTCCGAGCGAAAGCCGCCGAGGAAAACGACGCCGGGTTCCTTGCCGGGGGTGGAATGATAGGCGATGTGGCGGCCTTGCGGCGTGGTCAGATAGGTTGTCATGCATTCGTCTATATCAGGCGCGCGACTGCTGCGGCAGCCCGCCCCGTGGTGGCGCGCAAAGAACCGCCACCGGGTTGACACTTGCCTGAGCGCGGGGCAAGAACCTGATCACATAACCCGCAACCGGGCGTTTCGTAGGCGCCAAAACGACGAGGAGGACCCTTGATGTCCACGATTTCCCTGACATTTCCCGACGGCAACCGGCGCGACTATGCGCCGGGCGTGACCCCTGCCGAAGTGGCGGCGTCGATCGCGCCGGGGCTGGCGAAGAAGGCGATTTCGGCAAGCGTGAATGGCGCGCATTGGGATCTGGCCTGGCCGATCCCGGCGGACGCAACGATTGCGATTCATACCTTGCAGAATGACACGCAGGCGCTGGAACTGATCCGCCACGACTGCGCGCACATAATGGCGCGCGCAGTGCAGGAGATTTGGCCGGACGTGAAGGTGACCATCGGCCCGGTGCGTGACTACGGCTGGTTCTATGACTTTGACCGGGCGGAGCCGTTCTCGCCCGAAGACCTTGGTACCATTGAGGCGCGGATGAAGCAGATCATCAACGCGCGCGACCCGGTGCGGACCGAGGTTTGGGAACGCGCGCGTGCGGTGGAGTATTACCGGGGGCGGCACGAGCCGTTCAAGCTGGAACTGATCGACCGCATCCCCGAAGGCGAAGACCTGCGGATGTACTGGCACGGCGACTGGCAGGATATGTGCCGGGGACCGCATCTGCAGCACACGGGACAGGTTCCGGCGGACGCCTTCAAGCTGACGCATGTGGCGGGGGCCTACTGGCTGGGCGATGCCAGCCGTCCGATGTTGCAGCGCATCTACGGCGTGGCGTTCAGGAACCGCGACGACCTGAAGGCGCACATGACGATGCTGGAGGAGGCCGCGAAACGCGACCACCGCAAGCTTGGCCGCGAGATGGAACTGTTCCATCTGCAGGAAGAAGCGCCGGGCATGGTGTTCTGGCACCCGAACGGCTGGACGATCTATCGCCAGCTGGAGGATTACATGCGCGGGCGTCTGAACGGCGCGGGCTACAGGGAGATTCGCACGCCGCAGGTGGTGGACCGGGTGCTGTGGGAAAAATCGGGCCACTGGGAAGCCTACCGCGAGAACATGTTTCTGGTCGAGGTGGATGAAGAGGGCGCGAAGGAAAAGCGCATCAACGCGCTGAAGCCGATGAATTGCCCCTGCCACGTGCAGGTGTATAACCAAGGACTTAAGTCCTATCGCGACCTGCCGCTGCGACTGGCGGAGTTCGGGTCGTGCCACCGCTATGAAAGCTCCGGCTCGATGCACGGGCTGATGCGGGTGCGGGGGTTTACCCAGGACGACGCGCATATCTTCTGCACCGAAGACCAGATCGAGTCCGAATGCGCGAGCTTTATCACGCTGCTGGCGAGCGTCTACAAGGACCTTGGCTTTGAGCGTTTCGAGATCAAGCTGTCGACGCGGCCCGCCGTGCGCATCGGCCGCGATGAGACCTGGGATATCGTTGAAGGCGCGCTGGAAAACGCGATTAGGAAGACCGGCAATGCCTTTGAGATCGACCCCGGCGAAGGGGCGTTCTACGGGCCGAAGCTGGATTTCAAACTGACCGACGCCATCGGGCGGAAATGGCAGTGCGGGACGTTCCAGGTGGACGCGCAACTGCCCGACCGGCTGGGCGCGGAATATGTCGGCGAGGATGGGGCCAAGCACATGCCCTACATGCTGCACCGCGCGATCCTGGGGTCGTTCGAGCGGTTCATCGGGATCCTTTTGGAAAACTATGGCGGCAAACTGCCGTTCTGGTTGGCCCCGCGGCAGGTGGTTGTCGCCTCTATCGTGTCGGACGCCGACCCCTTCGTGCATGAAGTTGTGGCCGCGCTGCGCAAGGTGGGGGTGCGCGCCGAGGCGGATGTGCGCAACGAGAAGATCAACTACAAGGTCCGCGAACATTCGGTCGGCAAGGTTCCTGTAATATTTGCCATCGGCATGAAGGAAGTGGAGGACCGGACTGTTTCAGTTCGGCGTCTGGGTGAAACACGAACCGAAGGTATGGGTCTTGATGCTGCCCTGGCAGAGTTCGGAGTTGCGGCGCTGTCACCCCGCAACGAGTGACCTAAGGTATTGAAAAAAAAGCAAAGCGCCGGGTTGGTCCCGGCGCTTTTTGCGTTTCAGCGTTGCTGCAATGCGGCGGACTGGTTCACAGGGCCGTGTCACACAAATCCGTGCATCGCCTTGGACCGTAGTCATCGAATAGCTCTTAAGTATCGCTACTGAGGCGACAGACATCAACTTAAAGGGGCTGTTCACATGACTGTTCAATCCAAATCGCTTGTCATTGCCGGCGCTCTGGCTGCCGTGTTGTCGGCGCAGCTTTCTACGCCCGCCGCGGCGCAGGATGCCAAGGAAAAGTGCTTTGGCGTGTCACTGGCCGGCCAGAATGATTGCGCCGCCGGTGAAGGCACGACCTGCGCCGGAACGTCGAAGATCGACTATCAGGGCAATGCCTGGAAGCTGGTTCCGGCCGGAACCTGCGTCACGATGGAACTGCCCGAGGGCCGCCTTGGCGCGCTGGAAGCGCTTGACCGCGACATGGCAGGCTGATCGCTGCCGGACCTTCACCGCCCTTCCGGCCACAAAGCCCGGGGGGGCACCTTTCTGGCGGAGAATGCCATGCTTGATCAGAACCCACGAATTCTGCCGGCACGGCCCGGTGTTGGCTACAAACCACAGCATTTCGAAGCACTTCTGGCCACACCCAGTCCGGTTGGCTGGCTGGAAATTCACGCTGAAAATTACATGGGTGCGGGCGGTCGGCCGTTGGCGCAGCTTCGCCATCTGGCAGAGCGGTTTCCGATTTCGGTGCATGGTGTGGGCCTGTCGATCGGCGGTGAGGAGCGGCTGGACGCGGATCACCTTGCGCGGCTGAAGCAGCTGTGTGGCTGGCTGAACCCGGCGAGTTTCTCTGAACATCTGGCATGGTCGACCCATGATGGGGCCTATCTGAACGACCTTCTGCCACTGCCCTATACCGCGAAAACCCTGAACCGGGTGGCCGACCACATTGACGAGGTGCAAGAGTATCTGGGCCGTCCGATGCTGCTGGAGAACCCGTCCAGCTACGTGGCCTTTGCGGAAACAGAAATGGACGAGTTGGAGTTCCTGACCCAGATCACGCGCCGCACCGGATGCGGGTTGTTGCTGGATGTGAACAACGTCTATGTCTCTGGCATAAATCAGAACTTTGATCCGCTAGCCTACCTGAAATCCTTTCCCTTGCGTCTGGTGGGAGAGATCCATCTGGGTGGCCATGAGGTGGACAGCGACGATTATGGCAACCCGTTGTTGATTGATAGCCATGGGACCGAAGTCGTGGACCCGGTCTGGGCGCTATACGCGCAGGTGATCGCCATGGGCGGGCCGCGCCCGACACTGATCGAATGGGACAATGACGTACCTGACTGGCCGGTGCTTGCCGCCGAGGCCGCCCGCGCCGGCATGGTGCTGGACGCTGTGCAATGACCCAGCACGCTTTCGCCCGAACGCTTCTTGATCCGGATGCGGCAGTGCCGGAAAACATCGTCGACCCCAAAGGCCGGCCAGCGCCAAAGCGGTTTTCGGTGTATCGCAACAATGTGGCCAGTTCGCTGACCCGCGCCCTGGAGGCGGCCTTTCCTACAGTGCGCAAGCTGGTGGGGGACGCGTTCTTTGGCGCGATGGCCGTGGTGTTCTTGCGCGCTCACCCGCCGCAGTCGTGCATCCTGATGCTTTACGGGGCAGAATTTCCGGCGTTTCTCGAAAGCTTTCCGCCGGTTGCGCATCTGGGGTATCTGCCAGATGTGGCGCGGCTGGATCAGGCGATGCGCGAAAGCTATCACGCACGCGACTGTTTGCCCTTGCCGGATACAGCGTTCCAGCGCCTGTTGCAGCAGGATCTGGCCAGTTTGCGCGTCACCCTTGCGCCTTCGTTGCGGGTGGTTCGTTCAAGCTGGCCGCTGTTCGCAATCTGGCGCGCAAATGCAGAAGGTGGACCGACGCCCCTGCCAGCGTCCGAAGATGTCGTCGTGTTGCGGCCGGATTTCGACCCGCGCCCCCATGCGCTGCCACCCGGCGGAGCGGTGTTTCTGCAAGGTCTGCTGGCCGAGAAAACCATTGGGGAAAGCCTTGACGATGCCGGAGAGGCAATGGATCTGGCGAATGTTCTAGGAATGCTTGTTCCCGGCAAAGCGATTTTGGGAGTATTCTGATGCGTGGATTTCTGTCGATATACCGGCGCCTCGTCGCGGCCGTTGACCGCATGGACGACTGGCTGCTGCCGACGGCAGCACGTCTTGTCTTCGCGGCGGTTCTGCTTGCCTATTTCTGGGCGTCGGCGCTGACCAAGCTGGGAGACGGCATCTTTACACCCTCCGTCGGTGCCTATGCCCAGATCTTCCCACGCATGCTTGAGGCGGCAGGGTATGACGCCAGCCAGCTTGGCCTGTGGCCGCGGCTGATCGTCCTTGCCGGGACATGGGGCGAATTTGTGCTGCCGGCTCTTATCGTGCTGGGCCTGTTCACGCGGCTGGCTGCCGTGGGCATGGTCGGATTTGTGGCGATGCAAAGCGTGACCGATATCTACGGCCACCTTGCGGGTCCAGAGACGATCGGGGCATGGTTTGACCGGGCGTCTGACGCGGTCATTCTTGATCAGCGCGCGTTCTGGGTGCTGCTTTTTGTGGTGTTGATCGTGAAAGGCGCAGGGCCCTTGTCGGCGGATTGGGCACTTCGCCGCCGCTTTGCCCGCGTTGCTGCTTGATTTTCAGCGAATCCTTGGCATCATTTGCCGCAGTGACGACAGAATTTCTGACCGCCTCTCTGATCGAAGGCCCTAGAAGTCCTGATTGCACGGCTCGCGGCAATACCGCCGCGGGGGGTTCTGAGAGGAGAAGCGGCATGCCGACGGGCACCGTGAAGTGGTTCAACTCGACCAAAGGCTATGGTTTTATTGCGCCTGATAACGGCGGCAAGGACGTGTTTGTGCATATCTCGGCGGTAGAGCGCGCGGGATTGAAGGGGCTGAACGACAACCAGAAGATCGGGTTCGAGTTGCAGTCCGGCCGTGACGGCAAAGAATCGGCGGGCGATCTGCGGCTGCTTTAGGTCAAGGCGGCTTCGGTCGCTTCGTCCCAGCCGAGGTACCAGGTGGTGCCGTCCTGAATGATCGGCCGTTTCAGGACGGTCGGCTGGGCCGCAATCTGCTGCTCGGTGTCGGAGGCTTTGAGGAAATCGTTGAAGGCGCGGTAGGTGGTGGACTGTTTGTTCACCGCCCTGTCGCCGAATTCGTGGGTGATCGCCTCGATCTCGGGCATGGTGAGGGGCTGGGCGCGGACGTCGCGGAAGGTGACGGTTTTGCCTGCGGCTTGCAGGGATTTCAGGGCCTTCTTGCAGGTGTCGCAGGTGGGGATGCCGTAGAGGATCATGGGTGTGTCCGGGGGTGTCCACGCGTGGACAAGGTTTCGGGTTATGCAAAATCAACGGGTTATCGCCGCAGTTTAGGGAAGTTTTAACACCTCGTGCCGGGGCCGCAAGGGATTCCGCTTGTGCTAGCCGGTGATCATCCGGGTCAGGGTCACCCCGGCCCAGGCGGAAAAGGCGGTCAGGAATGTGCCCCAGAAGAAATCGGTCGCCACCATCGAGGGGTGCCAATCGCGCAGGATCGCGTAGCTGGTAAACTCGTAGGTGCCGTAGGCCATCGCGCCGATGATCGCGGCGGGGATCAGGATCGGTGCGCCGGTTTTCAGGGCGGGCAGGCTGACGAGGTACAAAAGGCCCGCGACATAGGCCGCGTAGAACAGGCCCGCCGGGACATAACGGATCGGCTCGATCAGCAGGGCGCCGATGTGGCGGGTGAACAGGGGTTTCATCACAAAGCTCAGCATGAGGCCGTCGAGGATCAGAAACACGGCGGCGGTGGTGGCGTAGAGGGTGACGAGTTGCATGGTGGGGCTCCTTTGCGCAGAGGTAATCTGAAATGAGGACCGGACCAGTCTGCCTTGCGGCGGCGCGCATGCAACCAAACCCGGGGCTGCGCGTTATCCGATGTTGGCGGCCGCCCATGGCCGCCCCTTATCTGAAAGGATGCCCCATGCGGTCGTTCACTTTGCCACTGATTCTGGCGGCCAGCCTTGGCCTGACCACCCCGGTCGCGGCGCAAAGCGACTTTGAGGACTTGCTTGGCGGATTGGCCCAAGGCCTGATCCAGCAGGAGCTGGACCGCAACGCCTATGTCGCGGCGCAGCAGGCCAACACCGCCCGCGCCTACCGCGACTATCTGGCGAAGTTTCCCAAAGGCCAGTACCGCGTCAATGCGGAGCGGGCGCTTGCCAAACTGGGGGAGCCGGTGGACAACCAAGCGGCAACCGCAGCGCAGGCCGAGGCGCGACTGGGCATCACCTACACGCAGCGCGTGGCGGTGCAGCGCCGGTTGACGCGGCTGGGCTACAACACCTACGGCGCCGACGGGTCCTGGGGCCGCAACACCCGCAACGCGATTGCCACCTGGCAAAGCGACACCGGCGAAAAGGTGACGGGCTATCTGACCGAGGCGCAGTTGCGTCTGCTGCTGCGCGGCGTGGTGGTGACCCCGCCCGGCGAGGATCCGCCAGCGGGCAACCTGTCGGCGGCGCAGGTCGAAGAATCCCTTCGCCTGACGCGGACGCAGCGGACCACCATTCAGCGCCAGTTGACCAAGATCGGCTATGACGCGGGTGTGGCGGATGGGTTGTGGGGCAGCCGGACGCGGGCGGCGATTTCCGCGTGGCAGCGGGCGAACCGCAAGAGCCAGACCGGCTATGTGACGGCGGCAGAGGTCAAGCTGATCGCGTCACAGGCGGGCAGCGTGAGCCCGGCCCCGGAAGAGGACAATTCCGCCGCGCTGGAGGAACGCCTGCTGGGCCTGACGCTGGCCGAGCGGGTGGACGTGCAGCGCCGCCTGATCCGGCTTGGTTACAGCCCCAGCCGCACCGACGGCGTCTTTGGCCCCGGCACCCGCCGGGCGATTGGCGAGTGGCAGGGCGACGGCGGCGAGACGGTGACGGGGTATCTGACGGCGGATCAGGTGCGGTTGCTGAGGGTGCAGACGGGGGGGTGAGACCCGCCCCCGCCTCTGGCGGGGGGAAAACGGTCCAGTGGACCGTTTTCAGGGTCGAACGCCCGCGCACGCTTGCGCGGGCCGGAGGGCGATGCGGGTGGGGCGGTGTGGTAGGGCGGGGCCTGCCCCGCCATCGGGAGTCGAGGTAGGCCGCGACACACGGGTACTAGTGCTTTTTGCTTAATTCGGCAGATATGAAAGCTTGCGCTTCATCAGAGAGTTCAGTCGTATCTGCCTTGTAGAATGGAAACTCTTTCCAACGAGATTCATCAATATAGGTAGCTTTGCGACTGGTTCGGAAAAAGGTCACAATGAGCTGCCCGAATTGCAAGAAACCGCATACAAAGACAATGGAAGCCGAAAGCCATGGATCAATATTGGGATCACGCCAGATATCAAGGAGTATAATGATGCCAATCCAAATGGAGGCAAGCACAACTATCAAAAATGAGACTAAAACGAGCACCAAGTTTAGCCACTCGGCCCTTTGGCGCCAACCCATTACATCGTAGCTCGTATTAAAGAGTACAAATGAATGGCCAAATAGTACATTTTCGTGGCGCAGGGTTGCCCTAATGTTAAGGTATGCCTGCTCGCCGATTTGCCTTGTTAGAAGGACCCTTCTCATCGCTCGAAGGTCGTCGATCTGAAAATCTAGCACTTGCGCTAGTATTCCTGCCCCAGTTATGAGCAGCAGCACGATCTCCTTAATCTTCTCGACACCACTCAACTTGACACCCAGAAGCGAAATCTCAAAAGCCACCCCACTAATTGCGGCAAACAGCAATATAAATACAGCGGTCAGAGCAACCGTGACTCGCATCCTAAGACTGCAGAGCTCATCCAATCGAGAGTCCGTCGCAATAAGGACCTTTTCAATATCTATTCTATCGCTCTCCGGGCCACTCATCTTTTCCAGCAGCGTCTGGTACGCTACCTCATCATCCGAGAGCTCCACTCCCGCCTTGGCCCATCTGAGTTTCTTGTAGATGCTTGGCATTTAGATCTCGCGTACCATTTCTGCTTGTTTAGTCACCCCAAAACCCCCTCAAACTCCCGCCACTCGCCCTTGCTCATGCCGGAGGTCTCCTGTGTTACCTTCTCACCCGTTAACATTCTCTTAACCACGGCAATCGCCTTGGCCGAGAGGGTCACGCCGCCCATCCGGTAGTCCTCGAAGGCCGCGTAGGCGAGCGGGATCCAGTCCTTCACACAGGCCGCAATCGCCTCGGCGTAGACGCGGATCTCGTATTGGGCGTGGGGGTCGGCGCGCAGGCGGAGGAAGTGGAAGAGGTTGTGCAGGTCGACCTTCCAGTACCATTGGGTGTAGATGTTGGCGGGCAGGTTCATCCGGGCAAGCTCGCGCGCGAGGCCCTGCTGGCCGTCCTGCGACAGCATCGCCTCGTAATGGTCATAGGCGCGGTTGGCGTCGGATTTCAGCAGGTCAAGGACGCGGGCGGATTCTTCGCCGGTCAGCACCTCGCCCCGGCCCTGGTTGTTGACGGTAGACTGGGCGGCGAGGTGTTCGGGGGCGGGGATGTAGAACTCGCGGTCGAGGATCGAGTAGCGGGCGGAGTATTCGTTGACGTTGGCGGTGCGGTGGCGGATCCACTGGCGGGCAACGAAGACGGGAAGCTTGACGTGAAGCTTGACCTCGCACATCTCGAACGGGGTGGAGTGCCAGTGGCGCATCAGGTAGCGGATCAGGCCCTCGTCGTTCTGGACGTGTTTGGTGCCGGCGCCGTAGCTGACGCGGGCGGCCTGGACGATGGCGGCGTCGTCGCCCATGTAGTCGATGACGCGGATGAAGCCGTGGTCAAGCACGGGGTGGGCGCGGTAGAGATGCGCCTCCATCCCTTCGGAGACGGCGCGGAGGGTTTGGCGGGGGGTGCTGCGCTGGGCGTCGATTTCGGCGGTTTGGTCTGGGGTCAGGGGCATCGGCAGCGGCCTTTCTTGTGAGTCGTCCGCGACTATATCTTGCGGGCAGGTGCGGGGATACCGCAAGATGAGTGGAAACCTGAGGAGGTGCGCGATGGGCATACGGTATTTGCACACGATGGTGCGGGTGAAGAACCTGGAGAAGTCGCAGGCGTTTTATGCGCTGCTGGGGCTGAAGGAGATCCGGCGGTATGACAATGAGGGCGGGCGGTTCACGCTGGTGTTCATGGCGCCGCCGGGGCAGGAGGATTGCCCGGTGGAGTTGACCTACAACTGGGACGGCGACACCGGGCTGCCGTCGGACGGGCGGCACTTCGGGCATCTGGCCTATGAGGTGGATGACATTTACGCCACCTGCGCGCATCTGCAAAAGCACGGCGTGCTGATCAACCGGCCGCCGCGCGACGGGCGGATGGCCTTTGTGCGCAGCCCGGACAATGTCAGCGTCGAGTTGTTGCAGAAGGGTGCGGCCAAGGCCCCGGCGGAGCCCTGGGTCAGTATGGCCAGCAGTGGGCATTGGTGACAGCGGGTCTTGAATAGAGTGCTGACGCACGCGGTTTTTGCCTCGGCGGCGCGGACTTCGCCGCTTGCCTCAGGCGCGCTCCGCGCGGGGATATTTCTGCCAAGATGAAGGGGGTCAGGCGAGGCCAGCGGCTTGCATCAGCTTTTGCGCGGCGTCCGAGGCCAGGCGGTCGCGGCCCTGGCCGTGGACCGGAATGCGGCCCGGCTCGAAGAACAAAGGTGCGGCGAGGGGGGTGACGCGGGGCAGGCGGATCAGGTCGATGCGGGGGCCGGTGCGGGCGAGGAGTGATTCGATGCGGGAGAAGTCGATCAGGCCGCGCAGGGCCTCTTCGCGGGTGATTTGCAGCAAAAGGTGGTCGGGGTCGAAGCGGCGGAGCGTGTCGTAGAGGATGTCGGAGGAGAAGGTC
>JANOQT010000040.1:0-8464 GCA_031415015.1 Paracoccaceae bacterium | reverse complement strand
GCCCGTCTCAAAGTTCGGCATCAGCCGGTGAAAGAACAGCATCGCGTCGGGGCTGTTCGCCTTGGTGCCGAAACCGTTGTCGGTCAGCGCATAGACCGCGCCATCTTCGGCCTTGGTCATCGCAAAGCCGGACAGGCCCTGCATCGGCTGTCCCCTGAACGGCAGCTTGATCCCGGTCGCGCGCTTGCCGTGCGCGGCCCCGGTATCCCCCATCACGGTTTCAGGCTCCATCACGCGGGCTGCCCCGGTGAACTTGCCCGATATGCCCGCATCCTTCGGGGCATCGGCGGGCGGCGCAAGAAAGGTTGCCGCCGGGATCAAGGCATGACCGGCCAGCGTGGCGGGAAAGCGGTCTTCGGCCAAGGCCGGGTTGGACGCGCAGAAAACAGCGGCAGACAGGGCAAGTGACCGGATCACCATGGCGGACGTCTCCTGATTGAGGGGCACGTCCGTTTGGTGCGGGTCTTGGGTGACCGGCGCATGACAGAACGGTCAAGAAACGACGACAAATCCCGGTCAGAGGTCTTGCAGCTTGTGCCCGAACTTGGTCAAAAGCCCGCTGCTGCGCAGGGTGGTGGCCGGGTAATGCGGTTCGTGCAGGATACGCTCCAGCGTGAAGTCAGGCTCTACACGCAACAGCCCCTTCAACACACGCGAGGCTTTGTCATGCTCGCCTGCCCAAAGGTACAGAAACAGCAGGTGCCGCATCGCTGCCCGAAAGCTTGGCGCGCGGTAATGCGCCGCTTCGTAATGGGCGATGGCAGCGGAGTAGTGTTCGCTGCGCAGGGCGACCAGACCTGATGCCGCTTCCCACCAGTGGACATGCGCGGTTCTGGCCGAAATCTCGGCACCGCGCCGCGCCGCCTCAAGCGCACCGACATTGTCGCCATTGCGGCTGAGGGCGACGGCTTGCGCCATATGGGAGTGCGCGTTGTATGGGCTCATCGCCAGGGCGTCGCGCGCCAGGATGCTGCCCGCATCCGGGTTTTCATCGACAATCGACCGGGCCAGACCGACCAGAGACAGCACCAGAGGGTTTGCCTTCGACAGTTCCAGCGCCTTGCGGGAATATTCGTCGATCTCGCTCATCAGGCGGGGGTAGTCCGCCTCGGTCCGCTCCACGAACATGATTTGCCGCACCAGACAGCGCCAGGCATAGATGCGCGCGGAACTGGCGATTTCGCCCGCCTCGATCAGCATCTGATCGGCTGCCCGCAGCCGCGCGCCATCATAGCTGAACATCTCGGTCAGGGCGCGGGCGATCAGGGCATTCGCCCGGCGCGGCCCTTCGGTGCATTCCTCCAGCCGGGGGAAGTACGACAGCGCCGCGTCGGCAGCCTGAAACACCAGAGGCGGCAGGTCGCCCGCGCCGATGAAATCGGATTCGGCGACCGGCACTGCAGCGCGCTGGTTCCAGATGATCTGCCCGCTGGCGATGGAGGACAGGCTGATCAGCACATGCACCCGGTTCTGAATCTCGGCGCCTTCGACATGCAACGCCATACCTTCGCGCGGCAGGTCCGGGGGGATCGGCATTCCGCCCGACCCGTAAAGGTCGATGTGGGCGAATTCCGACACCAGACGGCCGATGGCATCCGCCAGCGCCATCCCGGCGAAACTGCCCAGGCCGTCGGGCAGGCTGCCCAGACGGATCACGAAGGGCAGCCGCGCGGTCTGTGCCATCGGCACCTGTGACAAGGCAGGCCGGGTTGTGCCCATGTTGCGTTCGACGCGGGTGCGTTCTTCGCGCAGCCAGTCCTCGAAGGCCTCGTCGATGATGTCGATGCCCTCAAGAAACTCGCGCCCGGACTGCAACGCCTTTGCCGCGGTATCGCGGTCCCTCTCCAGATCGGTCTGGACGCCGCTGAGCCGAACCGAATCGCGGTCAGCCTCAAGCCGGTCAGCCTCGGGGCCAAGTGCCTTGCGAATCTCCATCAGGGACTGACGCAGGCTGCCGCTGGCCTGTTCGGCCCCCCGGTCGGACCACAGCCGCGCCTCCAGCCAGCGCCGGGCGCGGCGACGGTCCGGCGTCTGGCAAAGCATGGCCAGAATCGCACGCGCTTTTGCGCCGCGCGGGGTGCAATCCCGCCCGTGGTCGTCGCGCACTTCGAAGACGCCCACAAGGCGTATGAACATTCTGAACCCCGAACCTGTTGCGCAAAGCTATTCGGTCAAATCAGTAGGTGCAATCACCGTGAATTTTGCGTCAAACTCATTGCACTACGGCTTTGCCGTCTTTGCCGAAGGGCATTTCCGGTGCACCGTCGGGGGCATTGATCACGGAGGTCTTCATGTCGGTATTTGGTACGCACGGAACCCATGGGACTCATGGCACCCACGGAACGCATGGGACGCACGGCACCCATGGGACGCACGGCACCCATGGGACACACGGCACCCATGGGACACACGGCACACATGGGACGCACGGCACACATGGAGGCGGGACCTCACCGCTTCTCGCCTCGGCCCTGGGCCAGACGGCTGAGGCCTTGATGGGGTACTGGGATGGCACGGTGCCGGTTCCCAATACCGACGGCGCGGATGAATTGACCCGGCTGATGCGTCTGGCCCCGTTTCCCCGCGCTTCGGTTCTGGCGCATGAGGGGATGTCGCTGTTTACCACGCGCCCCGGTGCGAAGCCTGCCCATGTCGTGCGCACCGAAAGCGATCTGGTCAGCCTGACCCCGCCGATGGCCGCCAAGATCGCCGAGCAGATGGCAGAGGTGCGCAGCGCCATGGATCTGCGTGCCGACAGGCTGCCCGAAATCATCGCGCAGTCCGATGGTTTCATGGAGTTTTTCGCCGCGCAAAACCCGTTTGGCATGAACCGGCGGCCCTATACGATGCACCTGATCACCGCCCTTCTGGACACGGTGATCGCGCAGGAACAGCGGATGAAGCATCTGTGTTCGGTGATGCGCCCGGTGGACCTGTCGCCGCAGATCCAGCCGATGATCGAAACACCCGGCCATTCTGCCTACCCTTCCGGCCATGCGACCGAGGCGTTTGCCACCGCCACCATCTTTGCCGCCCTGCGCCTGTCAGCGGCGGGAACACCCGACGCTTCACTGATCGACACCATCCTGGGCAAACTGACCCCGGTGGTCGAAGCCGCACCCGACACCGATCCGATCATTCTGCTGTACCGGCTGGCGGCGCGGATTGCCGACAACCGCACGATTGCAGGGGTACATTACCCTGTCGATTCCGCGCATGGTGCACTGCTGGGCCTTGCCGTGACGCTGGCTTTTGTCGGGCATTGCCTTGGCGGCGGGGCAGAGCGCCCGGTCCCGGAATGGGCGGCAAACGGCAATGACTGGTCCGGCGACTTTTCCCTGCGCAAATGGTGTGCGGCCCTTGGCGGAACGGCGCTGCAGGGCTGGCGGTCCGGGGCGGCGCTGCTGGCTGCGGCGGAAGACTGGCACCTGCTGCCGCCCCTTTGGCGTGCAGCTGTCGCCGAATGGGGCGGCAGCGGTGCGCCGTCGCAAGACCCCAGCGGCTGACGCGGAGGCTTTAGCCCATCAGCGCGCCATGACCCAGACGCGGATCAGGCACGGTCCAGTCGCAGCGCCCGGTCAGGGCGCGGCGTTCGGCCATCGGATCGCGATCCGCCTCCGGGACGGTCAGGAAATACGTCACCAATGCCCGCGCCACAGCCGGTGCCGCCATGCTGGTGCCCGACATCCGCACCACGGATCCACTCAGCACTCCGGCACCGCGCCGCCCCGGCAAAGCTGTCCCGTCATCGCCAAACGCCACCAGCGTCGGCCCGGCCGATTCGTCCGGTCGCGCCAGGTACCGCACCCCTTCCGACGAATAGGGCATCAGGCGCACGCCCCCCGCCGCCCAGCCGTCAGGCCTGACGGCACCCACGAACAGGATGCGCGGGTCAGCTGCCCCGGCATAGGCCACACAGGACCCCTCGCGCGTGACTGGACAGCCCGGCGCATCCGCCGCAGGCCGCGGCGCGGTGTAGCCCCGGCTTTCCGTCTCCCATTCCCAGCCCTGCGGATGATCGAGCCAGCTTTGCCGACCCAGCGTCCGGTATCCCGGCGGCGTGTCGTCGCGCTGCACCCGTGCGGTCAGGCGCACCGGTTCTGCTTCGGTCGTGCGCACCTCGACCTGCCAGGCCCCTGCGGAACAGGGCGGCAGGCTGCCCGACGCGACCGTCGGCCCCAGCGCCAGATGCAGCAGCGCCTGCCCACCCGGTTCCACCACCGAGGTGACGGCGGCCAACGGCCCGTCCAGCCTCCACCCTTGCCCCGGAGCGGGCCAGTCCGTGACCAGCGCGGGCAGGCCGGAGCCTGCGGGCGGCGTCAGAAGCAGCTTCAGACCGCCCGTCATCCCCGCATCGACCCGCAGTTCCAGAAAGCTGGAGCTGTGGTCATCCGGCAGCACCCGCCAGGTCAGCGTCATCGGTTGCGACCGGCGCAATTCGCCGCGCGCCGCCAAACGGCTGAGCCGGGCATTGCCATAGGCTATCACCAACCGCACCTCGGCCCCGCCGGTGATCCGGGAATGCCGCGCGATTTCATACTCGAACCACTCAGCCATGAACGCGGTCCGGTCACCCGGCCCGGCCAATGATCCCAGGCTGATGTTGATCACCACCGGCGGCACATCCGTACGGTTTGACAGGCGAAGCGCTTCGGCCAGAATCCAGCGCAAACCTTGGATCAGGTAAGCCTCCATCCGCCGTCCGGCGGTTTCGCGCACTGTCGTGGGTGGCAGTTGTACCGCCAGCATCGGGACCCCTGACAGGCGATCGCCGGCCCAGGGCGCGGCCCCGCCAGCAAGGTCAAGCACATGCGTGCCATGCGCCGCCCGGTGATTGGTCAGCGCACCATCGGTGCGCGCGAGCAAGGCGCGGTTCACTTGCCGGTAAACCTCGGCCTCTTCGCCCCCTGCCGCCAGATGCGCATTGATGTCGGCTTCGGTCAGCACCCTGCCGACCACAACGTCGGCATCGGGCGCTGCGGCATCCTGTTCCACCCTTTCAGGGGCTTGCAGCCAGACGGCCTTCAACCGCGTTTCATCCCGGGTCTTGCGAAAGCGGGCATTCAGAAATCCGATGCCGTCGTCGATCACCGCCACCACTGGCACCGCCCGATCCAGATCGCCAGTCGTGGCGCAGAGGTCTTCGCCTGCGGTGCTGTCCGGGGTTGTGGGGATTGCGATGGCCGGCCCCACCATCAGGACCGTCCAGTAGGGCGGCATGGCGGAGAGCATTGCGCGTGGGCACAAGGCCACAGCGCGCAGCGGGTGTGTCCAGTCCTGCGTTTCCGCTGCCGTGCGTGCGGTGGCCAGCAGGTCGCGTTCGTGCCGGCTGAACAGGACGCCCGGCAACGCGAGGGTGGCGTCGATCGCCGCAACCGCTGTCAGGGTGGTGCCCTGAGGCTGGGTCAGTTGCAGGAACACTGGCAGATGGCTGCGCGCGCCGGTGCCTTCGGCGGCATCCACGGCGGCCTCCCACGCGACATAGCCACCTTGCGACAGCCCCGCCGAGACCTTTTGCCACTTGCCCATGAGGGTCCTCCTGTCCGTGCCGATTTGGTGCAGCATGGCACAGTCGTTTCGCCATTTCGCGGGGCAAGATCCGCCATTTCGCGGTTTTCACGGGGAATTAACGCGCATCCGAAGCGGGTCGTAAGGCAGGGTCCGGGCACGGCGATGTACGCCGTTTGTGACAGGTAGCACCGTTTCCTTTCCCTCCAAGAGACTGCGAAAGGTCCCTTCATGCCCCGCCCCACCACGTTGCCACCCATCACAGCCGCATTGTTTGGCGCGACGCTTTCGATGGCCGACGGTGCCCCGAACCGGCAAGGCGCGGGGCCGATCACGTCTGGCACTGCAGCGGGGCGCTCTGCGGTGTTTGATCCGCAGGTCCATGGCAATTCCGGCCTCAACTTTGCCGTGCAGGATTATCTGTCGCTGGCGGGCCATCCTGCCTTGCGGGCTGCTGCCACGGTGGCGATGGCGCATGATCGGTTCTGTGCCGCCGGGGCCGCATCGCAACTGGGGCTGACCCTTGCGGCGCTGACACTTGAGGATCGCGTCGCCCGGTTCCTGCGTCTGCCGGAGGCGGTGGTTTTCCCCTCGGGCGCCGAAGCCCTGCGCGCGACATTGCGCTGCACGTTTCGGGAGGGCGATCAGGTGATTGTTGATGCAGGTGCCCATCCGGCCATGTTCGAGACGGTTCTGGCGGCGCGCGCCACCTTGCATCGCGCGCCCTCCGGGTCCGTTGAGGCGGTAGAGCGGCGTCTGCGCCGCCTTGCCGCCCTGCCGCGACGGGGCAGGCTTTTCGTCGCTGTCCCCGCCGTGTCATCGCAAGGGTCGGTGCTGGCCGATCTTGCTACCCTGGTGGACCTTTGCCGGGATTACGGTGCGACCTTGATCGTCGATGTGACGCATGACCTTGGATCAATGGCGCAGGGCGGTGGCGGCTTGCTGGAGATCCACGGCTGTCTTGGCCGGGCCGACATCGTCATCGGAAGCTTTGCCAAGTGCTTTGGCGCTGCGGGGGGCTTTGCCGCTTTTGCCGATCCCGGTCTGAAACGGGCGCTGCGACTGTCGCACCATGGCCAGCGCCAGTCGGCAGCACTGTCGCCGGTGAATGCCGCGATCATTCTTGCCGCGTTCGATATCATCGACAGCGCGCAGGGCCGCACCCGCCGTCGCCGCCTGCATTCCTCGGCCCTGCGGTTGCGCAATCACCTGATGGCCGACGGGATTCGCGTCATGGGCCAACCGTCGCCTTTGGTGCCGATCCGCCTGCCGTTGATGACCGCCTTACCGCGCACCGCCCTTATGGAAAGCGCTGGCGCACTGGTCACCTTGCTGATGGCCCCGGCTGTCGCCACCCATGCCCCGCGCTGGCGGCTGCAACTGATGGCCGATCACTCTGCCGCCGATATCGACGACATTGCCGACCTGATCCGCGACGTCACCCGGGTTTTCGACCGGCAGCGCCGTCCCGCCCGTCAGCCCGAGTCGATCGATCAGACCTGAGCCTTGACCGAGGCGGTCACGTAGTTGCACGACAGATCCCGGTCCGACAGACTCCACCGCCAGGTGACCGGGTTGAACACCATTCCCTTGCGGTCCACCGGCCGCAATCCGGCCTGCCCGATGAGCCCGTAAAGTTCATCCGGCTTGATGAATTTCTGCCAGTCGTGGGTGCCCTTCGGCAACCAGCGCATCACCCATTCCGCGCCGACAATCGCCATGATGAAGGACTTGGGGTTGCGGTTCAGGGTCGAACAGATCATCAGCCCGCCGGGTTTCAGCAACTGCTGGCAGGCCGTCAGATAGGCCAGCGGATCGGCCACATGTTCCACCACTTCCATGTTCAGCACGATGTCGAACTGCTCGCCCGCCGCCGCCATCGCTTCGGCGGTGGTGTGGCGATAATCGATCTTCAGCCCCGATTGCTCGGCATGGACCTGTGCCACCGGAATGTTGCGGGGTGCCGCATCCGCGCCCACCACATCCGCCCCAAGCCGCGCCATCGGTTCCGACAAAAGCCCGCCGCCGCAGCCGATATCCAGGATGCGCAAGCCCTTGAACGGCAGCGGTGAGGTCAGATCACGGCCAAATTCTCCGCCAATTTGCGCGGTGATGTAATCCAGCCGGCAGGGGTTCAGCATGTGCAGCGGCTTGAACTTGCCTTCGGTGTCCCACCATTCGGCGGCCATCGCCTCGAACTTGGCCACCTCTGCCGGATCGACGGTTGTTGTCGCTTCCATCGCTGCCTCCTGATTGCCCTTCGACTCCGGGCCTTGCCAACGCTATATAGGGCGATGATGGATCAGAGATCAGGTCAAAAGCGCGCAGTCGAGTTTCTTTACCCGCCGATCGATCCGTTCGATCAGCGTATCATCGACATGGGCGACGGTCACCGCATTTACATGGAGCAGTGCGGGCGGCCCGACGGCATCCCGGTCATCGTGTTTCACGGTGGGCCGGGGGGCGGCTGCAGCCCGGCGATGCGGCGCTATTTCGACCCTGCGGTGTACCGGGTGATCCTGTTTGACCAGCGGGGCTGTGGCCGGTCGCGGCCGCATGCCTCGGTCATCTCCAACACCACCTGGCATCTGGTTGAAGACATCGAGACGATCCGCAAGACGCTGGGGATCGAGCGGTTCATCGCCTTTGGCGGCAGCTGGGGGGCGACGCTGGCGCTGGTCTACGCGATCACCCATCCCGACCGTGTGCTGCATCTGGTGCTGCGCGGCGTGTTCCTGATGACCAAGGCCGAGTTGAACTGGTTCTACGGCGGCGGGGCAGGAGCGTTTTTTCCCGAACTTTGGGGCCGGTTTGCCGCCGCCATTCCCGCGACCGAGCGGGACAATCTGATCACCGCCTACCATCGCCGCCTGTTTTCCGGCAACCTGATGGAGGAAACCCGCTTTGGCCGGATCTGGGCCAACTGGGAAAACGCGCTGGCCTCGCTGCACCATGA
>JANOQT010000039.1:0-18985 GCA_031415015.1 Paracoccaceae bacterium | reverse complement strand
CACCCCCCGCACCCCCCGTGGGATATTTTTGCCAGATGAAAGGATTGAGGATGCGTCCCGGAACTGAGGCAGAGCTGGCGGAGACGATCCGGTCGGCTACGGGGCCGGTGGCGGTGCGTGGTGGTGCCACCAGATCGATTGGCGTGGCGTCCGGTGATGAGCTGGAGACCGGTGGCCTTGCCGGGGTGGAGTTGTATGAGCCGGGGGCGCTGACTCTGGTGGTGCGGGCGGGGACGCCCTTGGCGCAGGTGGAGGCAGTGCTGGCGGGAGAGCGACAGCGGCTGGCCTTTGAGGTGCCGGATATGCGGGGGCCGCTGGCGCGCGATGGGGTGTCGACCATCGGAGGCGTGGTGGCGGCGAATGCCAGCGGGCCGCGTCGGGTGCAGGTGGGGGCGTGCCGCGACAGTCTGCTGGGGGTTCGGTTTGTCGATGGCACGGGCACGGTGATCAAGAACGGCGGGCGGGTGATGAAGAACGTCACTGGCTATGATCTGGTCAAGCTGATGGCGGGGTCCTGGGGGACGCTGGGGGTGTTGAGCGAGGTCAGCTTCAGGGTTCAGGCAGTGCCGGAGGCGGAGGCGACATTGCGCTGTGAGGGCTTGGACGTGCGGGGGGCGGTGGCGGCTTTGGCGCTGGCGATGGGCTCGCCTTATGATGTGTCGGGGGCGGCGTGGAGCCCGGCTAGCGGCGCGCTGGTCAGGGTGGAGGGGTTGGCGGGGTCTGTGGCCTATCGGGCGGGCGCGTTGCTGAATCGGTTGGGGACAGGATGGGACGTGGTTGAAGGCGCGGCGCTTTGGCGGGGCATCCGCGATGTGTCGGCGTTCGCCGGGGTGCCCGGGGCGGTGTGGCGGGTGGCGGTGAAGCCGTCAGACGCGCCGGATGTGCTGGCGGCTTTGGGGCCGGTGCTGCGGGATGTGGTGATGGATTGGGCGGGCGGGTTGTTGTGGGTGCTGGTGGATGAGGGGGCGGCGGTGCGTCAGGCGACCCGGGGCGGGCATGCGACGCGGGTGCGGGGTGCGGGGGACGGGCCGGAGTTTCATCCGGAAGCCCCGGCCGTGGCGCAGTTGTCGGCGGGGTTGCGGGCGAAGTTCGATCCGAGGGGGATTTTGAACCGGGGGGTAATGCGGTGAGCAATCCGGTTGGAAATGTCGAGTTCTGGAAAGCAAGCAGTAGTTTCGCCTGGCCACTCACGGCTAGACCGCCTGGTTTGTTGTTCCGGAGATTTGATGTTGGCCTTCTTAAAAGAGATCAAATGACGATTAAAGTTGCGGGAATTAAAATCAGTGTTGCGCAGGCGACAAAGCAGGGAGGAACTGCACTGTCCGACTTGCAGGAGAGAGTGGCTGCGCTTGAAAGCCGGACACCCACTCAAGCTCGACCTGCACACGAGCCGTCAGCAAGGAGTGGTGCGCAACATTCCATTCTCTGGGTGGATGATTTTCCGACAAACAATGCGTTTCTGATTGAGAAGCTGGAACGTGACGGTATCAGAGTTCGCAAAGAGATATCAACGGATGCCGCTCTTCGAGCCTTGGGAAATGATAGTTTTGACATCATTATTTCTGACCCTGGCCGCATCGAGAACGGTCGCGACAATCCTTTCGCCGGGCTTGAACTGGCCAGAGCGTTGACGGCGTCTAACTCGGCAACCCCGCTCCTGATCTTCGCGGGTTCGAGAGGGCTTGAGCACCGTGATCAGCTTCTGACAGCTGGTGCCACGGACGTGACCTCCTCGCCGATCGACGTTTTCCGTTTCATAGAAACTCATCTTGTAAAGGCCACCTGATGCAGACTGTTTTCACGCCCGAACAGTTGCAGGTTCCGGCCATCCAGCGGTCCAACGAGATTCTGCGGACCTGCGTGCATTGCGGGTTCTGCACGGCGACCTGTCCGACCTATCAGGTGCTGGGTGACGAGTTGGACAGCCCGCGCGGACGCATCTACCTGATCAAGGACATGCTGGAAAAGGGCCGTCCGGCGGACGAAAAGACGGTCAAGCATATCGACCGCTGCCTGAGTTGTCTGGCCTGCATGACGACCTGCCCGTCGGGGGTGCATTACATGCATCTGGTGGATCATGCGCGCGAATACATCGAGGCGACCTACAAGCGCCCCTTTGTGGACCGGATGCTGCGGGCGGTGCTGGCGCGGGTGATCCCTTATCCGCGGCGGTTCCGGCTGGCATTGCTGGGGGCGAAGATCGCCAGGCCGTTTTCGTTTCTGGTGCCGGATCGGCGGTTGAAAGCGATGCTGGCGATGGCACCTAAGGTGATCCCGCCGGTCAGCCGCAACGACGATCCGCAGGTTTTCCCGGCTGAGGGGGAGCGGCGGCTGCGCGTGGCCTTGATGACGGGTTGTGCGCAGAAAGCGCTGAATACGGATATCAACGATGCGACGATCCGGCTGCTGACCCGGCTGGGCTGCGAGGTGGTGGTGGCGAAGGGGCAGGGCTGTTGCGGGGCGCTGACGCACCATATGGGCAAGTCGGCGCTGGCGCATGGGTCGGCGGCGGCAAACATCCGGGCCTTCATGGCGGAAAAGGCGGCAGGCGGGCTGGATGCCGTGGTGATCAACACCTCGGGTTGCGGCACCACGGTCAAGGATTACGGGCATATGTTCCGCTTGGGTCCTTTGGCTGCGGACGCGGCAACGGTGGCCGGGCTGGCGCTGGATGTGAGCGAGGTCCTTGTGAAGATCGGCCTGCCGCAGGGTTCGGCCAAAGGCCTGCGGGTGGCTTATCACGCGGCCTGTTCACTGCAGCATGGCCAGCAGATCAAGACCGCGCCGAAAGACCTGTTGAGGCGGGTAGGGTTCGAGGTGGTGGAACCGGCCGACAGCCATCTGTGCTGCGGATCGGCGGGCACCTACAACCTGTTGCAGCCCGAGATTTCGGCGCAGTTGCAGGCGCGCAAGGTGCAGACGCTGGAGGCGAAAAAGCCGGACGTGATCGCCGCGGGAAACATCGGCTGCATGATGCAGATCGGGTCGGCCACGGGCGTGCCGGTGGTGCACACGGTCGAACTGCTGGACTGGGCGACAGGCGGGCCGAAACCGCGCGCGCTGAGCTGAGCCTTCACCCGCTTGCGCCACGACACAAATCCGCCCAAGTTGCGGACTAGCGCTTGGGCGCTGTGGGTCGGAGGTTCCATGCGTCATCTGGTTTTGGCCGTACTGTTGTGCGTCTGTGCCCTGCCAGGTGCGGCGCAAGATGGCGAGATGATCGGATTGCAGACCGCCGACGATGCGCGTGGCTGGGATGCCGTGGGCAAGCTGATGCTGGGCAGCCGCGGGTTCTGCACCGGTGCACTGATCGCGCCGCATCTGGTGCTGACAGCAGCGCATTGCCTTTATGACAAGGACACAGGCGTGCAGATGCGGGCTGAAGAGATTCAGTTCTATGCCGGCTGGCGCAATGGCCGGGCAGTGGCCTACCGGTCGGTCCGCCGCGCCGTGGCGCATCCGGATTACCGGTATACCGGAACGGACAAGCTTGAACGTGTCACCTCGGATCTGGCCCTGCTGGAACTGAATCAGCCGATACGCTTGCCGTCTCTGGTCCCGTTTGAGACAGATGTCACGCCGCAAGAGGGCGACACGGTGGGCGTGGTGTCCTATGCGCAGGACCGCTCGGAGGTGCCCTCGATCCAAGAGGTTTGCGAGGTGCTGGCAGAGCGGGACGAGACGTTGATCCTGTCTTGCAGCGTTGATTTCGGGTCCTCGGGTGCGCCGGTATTCTCCATCCGTGACGGGGTGGCGCGGGTGGTGTCGGTCATTTCGGCCAAGGCCGAAGTGGACGGCCGCAAGGTGGCGCTGGCGGTTCCTTTGGCTGCCCCGCTGGCAGTTTTGCTGGCCGCACTTGCAGACAAGCAGCATGCGGCGCGGACAGAGGTGCAAGGTGTGAACGTCCTGTCGGGTGGCCAGGACGGCGGCGCGAAGTTCATCAGGCCATGAGGGTGGTTGGTATGTGGAAGATCCGGGTGATTTCGGCATGGCTTGCGGCCCTGATGGTGTTGCCGCTGGCCGCGCAGGATGGCAACACCGGTCTGGACCGTCTGACCAGGCGGGATCAGCTGTTGGGCTGGGAAGCGGTTGGCCGGGTTGACATTGCAGGCGGCGGGTTCTGCACCGGAGCGCTGATCGCGACGGATCTGGTGCTGACAGCGGGCCATTGCGTCAAGGATCGTGACGGATCACCGATAGATGCCGACCGGATGACGTTTCGGGCGGGATTGTCAGATGGTGCCGCGATTGCCGAAGCGAAGGTGGCAAAGACCGTGGCGCATCCGGACTATACAGGTGTTTTCCCCGCATCTCTGGAAGATCTGCGTCTGGATGTGGCCTTGCTGCAGTTGCAAACCTCGATCCCGGCCGGGCTGGCGGCACCTTTCACCGTGGCCAGTCCCGGCGACGACACCGAGGTGAGCGTGGTGTCTTATGCCAAAGGGCGGGAAGAGGCGCTGTCGTGGCAAAAGGTCTGCAAGGTTCTGGGGCAGGAGGCCGGGTTGATCGCGGTTGATTGTGATGTGACCTTTGGTGCTTCGGGGGCACCGGTGCTGTACCGGTCGTTCGGCCGGGCAAAGATCGTGTCGATCATCTCCTCCGGCTATCACGAGGGGGATCAGACGGTGGCGTTGGGCATGGAATTGCCGGCTATCGTCAACCGGTTGAAGGCGGCGCTGCGCCGGGGCGATGCGTTAAGCGTGGCTGACAACGGGGCCAGTTCCGCAATCCGGCGGATTGGCGTCGGCAGCGGCGGGAATGAGACCGGGGCGCGTTTCGTGAAGCCCTGAAAGGGTCTTGAAAGCCTGCGAAGGTTTACCCATCTGAAACCTATCCGGGTGCCATGACGGGCCCGGGTCAACCCGCCCGGCCCCATGACGGGGCGGGCATTGAGCATCGCTTTCAGGAGGATGACATGCGCAGCTATGACTTCGCACCGCTTTACCGTGCTACCGTGGGCTTTGACCGGATCGCCGATCTGATGGATCGCGTCCTGTCCAGCGACGTGGCGCAGCCGACCTACCCGCCTTACAACATCGAAAAGACTGCCGACGATGCCTATCGCATCTCTATCGCCGTTGCAGGGTTTTCTCCCGAAGACCTGACGGTCGAGGTGCGTGACGGCGCTTTGCACATTTCGGCCCGCAAAGCTGCGGACGAGGCAGAGCGCAACTTCCTGCACCGGGGCATCGCCACCCGCGCCTTTGACCGCCGCTTTGCACTGGCGGATCATGTGCGTGTCGTGGGTGCCGTGCACGAACACGGGATGCTGCATCTGGACCTTGTCCGGGAAACGCCCGAGGCGCTGAAACCCCGGCGGATCGAGATTGCCCGTTCGGGCAATGCGACGGCCGTGCTGGAGGCCAAGGCCGAAACGGTCAACTGAGCGGCGGAGTTTGTCACGAAGGGCGCACCAGCCGGTGCGCCCTATTTCGTTGAGGTCAGCCCGGCTGCTTCGGGGTCGGCCAGTTTGTCCATTCGAAGCCGGACGAATGCCGTAGGTCGTCGGAAGCGGGTTTCGCCACCTCGTGGAAGCGGGCGATACATCCATTTTCGTCCCGAGTGTCTTTCCGGCGCTTGCCTCCGTCAGGTGACAGGATCGAAAGCGTGGTCTTCATTGGCGTCTTTCTCGTGGCGGGTCAAACCTGTTGTTCAGCGCCAGTGCGGTCAACGCAAACCGGATGTCAGATGTGGCGGTGCTGTCCGGGCGGCGATGTCGGAGCCCGGCGACTTCTGATGGCTTGATGGTCGGTATGACGACAGTCGCAACGCCTTCGGTGATCTGGACCTGAAGGTCGAACTTATCCGCGACGTCTCTGGCAAACCGGTCAGTCCAGAGGGTCAATCCGCTGTGGTCGTCCACCAGTTGCGAGGTGATTCCATCCGCGAAGTGCGCTGCTTCAGCCAAGCCGCCAAGGTTCTGGAACGGCAGCACGGCGCAGGTTGGGCACGGGGGTTGTGGCCGGTCTGCAAGGGACACGAGTGATATCGAAGTCCGCCTGTATTCGACCCTTGGGACGGTCACGGCCCAGTCGTGGCCAAGGTCATTCTGACCGGGCACCTTGCGCAACGTCGCGATCTGAACGGTCGGACTGTCGTCTTCGACGGTGCTGTCCGGCCAGACCTGATCAAGAAGATCAGCTTTTGAAACCGTACTTCTTCGCGCGCAGGGGCCTGCAACAAAGCGCAGCTGCGGTGGCCACGTTCCGTCGTTACCCTGTTGCGGCAGAGGGTTCGGCGGGCCGGGTCGGGACTGAAGGGGCTAAAGACCATGGTTTGTGCCACGTCGGAACTCCAGAAAGAGCCGCCTTTGCGGTCAGCGCATTGCAAGTGGCCCCGGCACGGTCTGGTCGCCGGGGCCGGCTTGGGTCAGTTTGACAGACTCTGCGCCAGACGCATCAGGTTGACCGCTTCGATCCGGTAGCCGTAGGTATCCTCGCCCCGCGCCGACAGGGCCAGCGCAATCGCCTCGTCCCAACCCCAGTTGTTCAGATAGACCGAGTTCTGCAGGATCTGGCCGAACCCCGCGATAGCGGCGGCGAAGCGGGCGTCATCCGTGGCGGGTTCATTCCCGGTGATCGGCGTTTCGGTCAGGTCCGAGGTCTCGGATCCCGGTGCCTTGGCGCGCACTTTCAGGATGCCAAGCTCGGTTGGCCCATCCGCTGGGGTGGTGGTACCGTAGCGGAAGGGATCGTTGAGCAGCGCGTCGGAGCCGGGGGCGGTAACCTCGTAGATCGCCGTGACTTGCGTGCCCGCGCCAATCTCGCCCGCATCGACGGTGTCGTTGTTGAAATCCTCACGCCGCAGGGCGCGGGTCTCATACCCGATCAGGCGGTATTCGGCGACCTGGGCGGGGTTCCATTCGATCTGGATTTTCACATCGTCGGCGATGGGGAACAGGGCGCCGGTCAGCTGATCGACCAGCACTTTGCGCGCCTCGGACAGAGTGTCGATGTAGGCCGCCGTGCCGTTGCCGTTCTGGGCCAGCGATTGCATGATCGCGTCATCCAGATTGCCGCGCCCGAAGCCGAGGATGGACAGGTAAGTGCCGGTGTCGCGCTTTTTGGCGACATAGGCCTCCAGCCCATCGGGGTCTGAAACGCCGACGTTGAAATCGCCGTCGGTGGCCAGCAGGATGCGGCTGACGGTGCCGTCTTTGGCCATGCCTTCGGCGACCTGGTAAGCAAGTTCAAGGCCTTCGGCCCCGGCGGTGGAGCCACCGGCGGCGAGGTTGTCGAGGGCGGCGAGGATGGCGGTCTTGTCGGCGGCTTTGGTGGGGGCCAGAACCTGACCGGCGCTGCCGGCGTAGGTGACGATGGCGATCTGATCTTCGGGGCGCAGTTCAGCCAGCATCATCGACAGCGATTGTTTCAGCAGGCCCAGCTTGTTGGCATCCTCCATCGAGCCCGAGGTGTCGATCAGGAACACGAGGTTCAGGGGCGGGCGGTCGGTGATGGCGGGCATGGCGCCTTGCAAGCCGATGGTGACCAGCCGGGTGCCGGGGTTCCACGGGGTGGGCATGACGGAGATGGTGGATTTGAACGCCGCTTCCGAGGCGTCGGGGGCTGCGTAGGCGTAGGGGAAATAGTTGATCATCTCTTCGATGCGTACCTGATCGGGCGCGGGCAGAGAGCCAAAGTTCAGCGTGGAGCGGATGACGGCGTAAGAGGCGGTATCGACGTCGATGGAGAATGTGGAGACGGGTTCCTCGGCGGTCACTTTGACCGGGTTAGCGGGGGCGTTGGCGTAGGCCTCGGAGTTTTCAATGGGAGCCACCGTGCTATCGGAAATCGCAGCAACTTCCGATTCGGGGAGGGCGTAGGCGAGACTGCCATCGTTCTCACCGGATAGCTTGAACTCAACGCGCGCCCGAGAGGTCAAGTCGCCATCGACGGCCCCGCTCGCAAGCCCATTGCGTGCATCTTCCGAGAGGGTGATTTCACCGCCTTCTGTCGGCGCGGCAGGCGGTGCTGCGTCGGCCAGAGCGCCGAGTCCGGCGGGCGCTTCCGTTGCTGCGGGTTCCGTGGAAGCGAGTGCGTCCGTGGCTTGTTCTTCGGTCACGGGCTCAGGAGCAGGCTCGGCTTGGGCAACGGAAGAAGCGACCGCAGCCTCATCGGCTTGGCCCAGATCGACGGGGGCATCGGTTGCGCCCGGCACTGTAGCGTCCTCGCTAACCACGGGCGTTTCGGTCTTGGGCTTCGGGGCCTCGGTTCTGGTCGTCTCCGGCTTCGGCACGACCGGCTGGCCGATCCGCAGATCGGCGACGGGCAGAAACACGGCGACACCGATCACCAAAGCGGCGATCGAGGTGGTGGTGGCGAGAGCAGGGCGGGAGGTGAGGAAATTCAGCATCTTACGAACTCCGTTCAAGGAAGCCGCCCCTTGTGGGCGGTCATCACTGGGACGGACTGGTGTCGTCGATCCTTGGAGGGAATCGTGCAGCCGGGCGAAATTTTCCATCGCCAGCGCCAGCGCACGGGCCTTTGCGTCCGCATCCGGCGCGGGCATGGATTTCAGCGCGGCCCTCAGGTGGTCGAGGTCGTCGGTCATTTCGCGTCCTCCTTTGCCATGGCCCGCAGGCGTTTCTTTACGTCGCTCATCCGCCAGGCGATGGTGCCTTCGGAGACCCCCAGCACGGCACCCGCCTCGGCTTGCGTCATCTCTTCACCCAGAACCAGCGCCACGGTGTCGCGCAGTTCTGGCGACAGCTGCGCCATCGCGTGGCTCAGCCAATCCTGTGCCTCGGCCTGGGTGGCAATCTCGTCCTGCCGGGCCAGTTCCCAGTCGCCCCAGCCACTGGCGGCCTTGGTGCGGGTGGCCTGACGGCGGCGCAGGTCGTGGGCGGCATTGACCACGACACGGTACAGCCAGGTGGTAAACCGCGCCTCGCCCCGCCAGTTGCGCAGTTTCGACGGCAGGGCGGCGCAGATGTCCTGCGCCAGATCCTGTGCCTCGGCCCGGTTGCCGGTCAGGCGGACGGCAAGGCCGAACACCCGGTCGTAATGCCGCCCGACCAGCACGGCAAAGGCCGCGCGGTCGCCTGACGCGGCGTGGGTGGCGAGGGTTTCGTCGGGTGTATCCATCAGCATCACGATAGATCAGACGCGGGGGCCGCGGCAATCCTTGGCGGGGTTGGGCTTATTTGTGCAACGCATTGGTGTGGCGGGGTTTTCAGATGCTCTTCTGGTTGGCCCTTGTCGCGGCAATGCGGCTGGGGGTAGCCTTCGGCAACATTTGCGAGGATCCATGCGTCACGTTCTGAGCTTTATTCTGTTTCTGGCCTTGGGCCTTCCCGTCTTAGCGCAAGGGATCGAGCGCGCGGACGAACCGGACTGGGTTGAAGACCTTTCCCTTCCTCGGATTGATCCGACGCTGCGGGCCGAAGCATTGGACGGGGTGTTTTACCAGGTGAGCGATCATCAGATCCGCTGGGACGGCGCGGAAAAGCAATCCTACGGCCGCACCGTGATGGAGGTGACGGACCGCGCCGGGCTTGAGCAGGCGGCATCACTGAGTTTCGATTTCGATCCGGCGTTTGACCGGCTGATCCTGACGCGTCTGGTGCGGATCAGGGATGGGGTGGCGACGGACCTGCGCGACACCTTGAGGGAAGAGGTATTTCGGCGCGAAACTAGGCTGGATGAGGGGATCATCGACGGCACGCTGACGGCGGTGATCCAGATCCCGGACCTGCGGGTTGGCGACGTGGTGGATTATGCCTCGATCCGGGAGACGAAACCGATCGTGCCGGAAGGCGAGCGGTCTGGGTATTCCACGCTTGAATGGGGGGTGCCGGTGGGGGTGTCGCGAACGGTGCTGTACTGGCCGCAGGACTGGCCGCTGGTGTTGGGCACGGCGCCCGAGCGCGTGACCTACCGTGCCGGTCAAGCGACGGGCGGGGTCGTGCGCCACGAATGGCGGCGCGAGCGGCATATCCCGCCGCGTAGTGAAGAGGATGTGCCGGTGGAGGCCGATCCGACGGCCTATGTCCGGTATTCGGATCAGGCGGACTGGTCCGCGCTGGCTGGTGCGCTGACGCCGTATTACGCGACGGACTATCCTCTGACGCCGGAATGGGAGGCAAAGCTGGCCGTCCTACAGGCCGCGCATTTCAGTGAGGAGGACCGGACGATTGCAGCACTGAGGCTGGTGCAGGACGAGGTGCGCTATGTGTCGCTGAGTGTCGGCGCGGGCGGGTATTTCGCACGGCTGCCGGAAGAGGTGATCCGGTCGGGCTTTGGCGATTGCAAGGACAAGTCGCTGCTGCTGCGGGTGTTGCTGGGCCGGATGGGGATCACGGCGCAGGTGGCGCTGACCGATTTCGACGCAGGCCACGGCTTGCCGGACGAAGTGCCGATGCTGGGGGCGTTCGACCACATGATCGTACGCATCCAGTCGGGTGGCAGCACGGTGTGGGTGGACCCGACCGCATCGCATCAAGGCGGCGGTTTTGCGACGGGGATGCCGCCCGACTACGGCTGGGGACTGCCACTGACCGGCGCCGGCCAACGGGCGCTGGAGCCGATCCCGGTGACGCCCGACACGGCCTGGTCCAACGCGATGGTCGAGCGGTTTCGGTTCACGCCTTTGGGGGTGTTCTTCGGGGTGACGACCGAATTTGGTGGTGGGGCGGCCGACAGCGTGCGGCAACGGTGGGCAACCACACCGGTGTCGCAGATCACGGCGGACTACTTGGAATACTACCAGCGGCGCTATCCGGGATTGACGCTGCTTGAGCCTGCGCAAATGAACGACGTGCGGCAGATCAACCGGGTGACCGTAGAGGAACGGTATTTCCTGCCCGTCATGGCGTTGTCGGAGAATGGCTTGCGCGAGGATTTCGCGTTTGCGTCGGAAAATTTTACCACGCATCTGCCGGAACGGTTGAGCGGGGCGCGGACGTTGCCGCTTTACTCCGGCGGGGTGGCGGTGTTCCGGCACAGGATCGAAGTGCGCAGCGCGCCGATCGAATTCAGTGCGCCTGACGAGGTGCAGCTTGGTAACGCTGCCTTCGACTTTTCGTTGCAGGCAGAGGTCAGGCAAGGCGGCTGGATGACGCTGGACTGGGCTTTCGTGATGAAGGCCCGGTCAGTGCCGCCCGAGGCCGCCGCCGGGATCATCGCAGATGCCGGGAAAGTATCGGACGAAACGTGGTTTACCTGGGATCTGACACCGGACTAAGGCAAAAATTGCCCCCTTCCCAGCAGACTGGAAAGGGGGCGCGGCCGTCTGATCTTGCGCGGATCAGAAGATCAGGCCGTCGTAGACTGCGTAGGCACCGCTGGTGCTGCGCAGATTGCCAGTGGCGCCTTCATCCTGGGCATAGGCCACGATAGCATTATAGGTGCCGGGACCGAACGAGCCGTCGATGCCACCGCGATAGTACCCCCAGGACCGCAGGTTGCGCTGGATCGCCTTGCGCTCTGAAGCGGAGTAGCTGTTGAAGGCCTGCGCGGCGGGCGTGCGGTAAATCGAGGTGGTGTAGGTGGGGCGCGGTTCTACATAGACCGGGGCCGGGGCGCGGCGGGCTTCGCGGACCTTGCGGCTGTTCTTGAGAACTTCGTCGAGGATCACCGCAGTGGCGACGCCGGCGACGAAGCCTTGTTCCTTGTCGCCCCAGGCAAGCGCCGGGGTGGCGGGAACGGTGGCGATGGACAGGGCGGCGATAGCGGCGATCATCGTGGATTTCACGGTCATGACAGTGGGCAGCATGTCGTTTCCTTTCGGGTTAGCCCCTGAGCAGTCATTGGCAGCGGGGCGATGAGGAAAGGAATGGGGCTTTTGGCCGTGCTAGGCAAAATCAGCCGAGTGTTATCGGATAACGCAATGAATTTCAGATGATTGCGTCAGTCATGCCAGCTTCGCAGCAGGGTGGAAAGTCTGGCCAATCCTTCATCCAGCCGGGTTTCCGGGCCGCCACCCACCCCGAGGCGTATGTGGTCTGGCCGGTCATAGGCGCTGCCCGGCAGCAGAAACGTCCGGTAGGGCGGTGCCAGCAGCGCACGAGCCAGAGACTCGCTATCGATTCGGTCCAGCCGGGCGAGGCCGATCAGCCCCGCCTGCGGCTTGTGCCAGCCCAGTCGCGGCTCGTTGGTGACGAACTGATCCAGTGTGTCCAGCGTGGCGCGGCCTTCGTCGCGGGCCGTGGTCAGTGCTGTAGCCAGCCGGTCGGGGCGCAGGGCGATCTCGGCGATGTGTTCGCCGAGGGTGTTCATGATTTCCGATGAGTTTTCACGCAGGATCATCGCATCGCGGATGACACTGGCGTCGCGGGCGATGATCCAGCCGGTGCGCAGGCCTTGCAGCCCCAGCGCCTTGGAGACGGAGCCGGTGGTGATGCCGCGCGGGGTAATCCCGGCGATGGAGGGCGCACGGGGGCTGGTCCATTCCAGACCGGCGTAAACCTCGTCCACGATCAGCCACAGGCCGTGGGTTTCAGCGATCCGGGCGATTGCGTGCAGGTCGTGCGGCGGGATCAGGGTGCCGGTGGGGTTGTTCGGGTTGGTGAGGAAAATCAGCTTGGTGCGCGGGGTGACGGCGGCGGCGATGCAGGCAGGGTCGAGGTGCCAGTGATTGGCCTCATCGCGCGGGATTTCGCTTAAGGTGGCCCCGATGGCGCGGGCCATGACACCCACCTGCGGCCAGCCGGGGGCGTCGGTGATCACCTCATCCCCGGCGCTCAGGAGTTGGCGGAACAGAAGGTAATTCGCCTCGGCCGCTCCGGCGGTGATGAGGACACTGTCGGGCGAGCCGGTGAGGCCCGCCTGATCAAGAACGCGCTGACGCAGGGTGGGCAGACCGAGGAAACTGGTCCCGTTCCAGTCCAGCGACAGGTCGGGGTCCAGATCGGCGAGGAAATCCTTCAGCCGGGGCGAGCGGGCGAGGGAGAAGCCGATAAAGCATTCCGGCGGGTCGGCGGCGGTGGTTTCCAGCAGGTAGTCGAACAGCTTGTGGATGGTGACCTTCACCGCACATCGCGCCCCTGGTTCAGGATGATGATGTTGCCCGAGGAGATGTCGCCCGCGGGCGAGATCAGGAAGCTGACCCATGCGGCGATTTCATCGGGTTGCATCGCATGGCCGTGCGGCATGGCGCTGATCGCGCGGGCGAGGACATCTTCGGTCAGCACGTTGAACAGCGGGGTTTCGGTCATCGCCGGGGCAAGGGAATTGACTGCGATCTTGTCGCGGGCATAGCGGCGGGCGAGGTCTTTGGTCAGCGTGTCCATCGCGGCCTTGGAGGCGCGGTAATGCGGCGGGTCGAAGACGTCGAAATTATACGCTCCGTTGGACGAGATGTTCACGATCTTGCGCACGCCGGGACGGCCCGCCATTGCCTTGACCGCCTGCTGGCAGCAATGGAAGGCGGAGTGAAAATTGATCTCCATCTGCCGGGTCAGTTCCTGTGCCGGAATGTCGGGAAAGTCCGACATGAAGCAGGTGCCGGCGTTGTTGACCAGCGCATCGACGCCGCCGAAGCGGGTGGTGATGCGGTCGAACAGATCGGTGATCGCGTCGGCGTCGGTCAGGTCCACCGCCTCGGGGGTGAAGGCGTCAAGGTCGGCAGCCATTGCCAGCAGGGAGGGGCCGTCGATATCGACGCCGACCACAAGCAGGCCATCGGCAATCAGACGGTCAGTGATCGCCCGCCCCATGCCGCCAGCGGCCCCGGTGACAACAGCGACGCGGGTCATCCGACCACGAAGTCAAAGTGCTTGCGGACGTTTTCTTCGATCTTCCAGGTGCCTTTGAAGTCTTTCTCGACCACGAAGGAATCGCCAGCCTTGACGGTGACCGGGGTGCCGCCGTCGGGGGTGATGGTGATGCGGCCCGCGATCAGGACGACGTATTCGTAAGCGGTATAGGTGGCGTGATAGCTGCCGACGGTGCATTCCCAGATGCCCGAGACCATCGCCCCGTCACTTGAGGTGTGCAGGACCCAGGTTTTCATCGAAGGCATGCCTTCGGTGACGATCCAGCCGTCCAGATCGGCTGTCGCAGGCGCGATGCCGTCCGTCGGGGGCAGGCGGGTGATGGATTGCATCGGGTGGTCCTTTCCGGAATTGGCTGGGCGCAGGATCGCCCCCCACGGCCGCCCTGTCATTGCCGGGCGCGACGGCAGCCTGCCTGATCCCGACCCTTGTGGTGTCAGGCCTTGTCGAAATCGGCTGCTGAATGGCGTTCGCGCAGTTGCTCGTGCGGCTCGCCCCAGGTGCGGTTGACCTTGCGGCCTCGGATCACGGCAGGGCGGGTGTCGATCTTTTCGGCCCAGGCGCGGAGGTGTTTGTAGCTGGTCACGTCCAGGAACGCGCCAGCGTCGTACTGGCGGCCAAGCACAAGGTTGCCGTACCAGGGCCAGATCGCGATGTCGGCAATGGAATAGTCGTCGCCTGCGATGAAGGGGTGGTTGGCAAGCTGGCGGTCCAACACGTCAAGCTGGCGCTTGGTTTCCATGGCAAAGCGGTTGATCGGGTATTCCATCTTGCTGGGCGCATAGGCGTAGAAATGCCCGAAACCGCCGCCGAGGTAGGGGGCGGACCCCATCTGCCAGAAGAGCCACGACAGGCATTCGGTGCGGCCCGCATGGTCCTGTGGGATCAGCGCGCCAAACTTGTCGGCCAGATACAGCAGGATCGCGCCGGATTCGAAGATGCGCTGCGGCGGGGTTATCGAATGGTCCATCAGGGCGGGGATCTTCGAGTTCGGGTTCACCGCGACAAAACCCGACCCGAACTGATCGCCCTTCTGGATGTCGACCAGCCAGGCGTCGTATTCGGCACCGTTGTGGCCAAGCGCCAGCAACTCCTCCAACATCACGGTGACCTTGACGCCGTTCGGCGTGGCCAGCGAGTAGAGTTGCAGCGGATGCTGGCCCACCGGCAGCACCTTGTCATGCGTCGGTCCGGCGATGGGGCGGTTTATGTTGGCAAACTGGCCACCATTTTCCTTGTCCCAGGTCCAGACTTTCGGCGGGGTGTAGGGGGTATCGGACATGGCGGGCTCCTGCATGGTGCTCATCCGCCCTGACGGGCGTCGTCGCTTGCCCAGCGAAGAGCGCCCGAAAGGAAGCGATGAGCGGCGGATGGTGTCAGATCGACAGGCAGATGTACTTCAGTTCCATATAGTCGTCGATGCCGTGGCGGGAACCCTCGCGGCCCAACCCTGATTGTTTGACCCCGCCGAAGGGGGCCATTTCGTTGGAGATCAGGCCGGTATTCACCCCGACCATGCCGTATTCCAGCGCTTCTTGCACCCGGGTAATCCGGCCGATATCGCGGGCGTAGAAATAGCTGGCGAGGCCGAAGATGGTGTCGTTGGCGCGGGCGATGACCTCTTCCTCGGTGTCGAACTTGAACAGGGGGGCGAGGGGGCCGAAGGTTTCTTCTTGCGTGACCTTCATGGTGGAGGTTACGCCGGTCACCACGGTCGGTTCAAAGAAGGTGCCGCCAAGGGCGTGACGTTTGCCGCCGATCACGACCTTGCCGCCACCAGCGATGACGTCGGCGATGTGTTCCTCGACCTTTTCGACCGCATCCTGATTGATCAGGGGGCCTGTGGTGGTGCCCGCCGTCAGCCCGTCGCCGATGCTGAGCTTCCGCACCGCCGCCGACAGTTTTTCGGCGAAGGCGTCATAGACCCCGGCCTGCACGTAGATGCGGTTGGCGCAGACGCAGGTCTGGCCGTTGTTGCGGAACTTGGAGATCATCGCGCCCTCAACAGCGGCGTCCAGATCGGCGTCATCGAACACGATGAAGGGCGCATTGCCGCCCAATTCCATCGAGCATTTCAGCACCTGATCGGCGGCTTGTTTCAACAGGATGCGGCCAACCTCGGTGGAGCCGGTGAAGGTCAGCTTGCGGATCTTCGGGTTCTCGCAGAACTCCTTGCCGATGTCGGAGGAACGTTTCGAGGTGATGACTGAAAACAGCCCCGCCGGGACGCCAGCGCGTTCGGCCAGAACCGCCAGAGCCAGCGCTGACAGCGGCGTTTCCGCAGCAGGGCGGGCGACGAAACCGCAACCTGCGGCAAGTGCGGGGGCGACCTTGCGGGCGATCATTGCGTTGGGGAAGTTCCACGGCGTAATGGACGCTGCCACGCCGATCGGCTGCTTGATCACATGGATGCGCTTGTCGCGCATGTGGCCGGGGATGATGTCGCCATAGGTGCGCTTGGCCTCTTCGCCAAAGAATTCGATGTAGGACGAGCCATAGGCAATCTCACCCTTGGCCTCGGCCAGCGGTTTACCCATCTCGGCGGTCAGAATGGCGGCGAGGTCGTCCTGATTGGCCATGCACATGTCGAACCACTTGCGCATCACCTGTGCGCGTTCCTTGGCGGTACGGTCGGCCCAGTCTTTCATCGCGGTGTTGGCGCCGGTGATTGCGCGGGCAGTTTCCGCACGGCCCAGGTTCGGGACATGGCAGATCACATCGCCGCGCGCCGGGTTGGTGACGGCGAAGGTGGTGCCGTCGTCAGCGTCGATCCATGCCCCGGCGACATAGGACTTGGTCACCAGGAGCGACGGGTCTTTCAGCAGTGACGAAAGGTCGGTGACGGTGTCGAGCATGGCTGGCCTCCATTGATCTGCGCGTCACTGGTGGCATGGCACAGGGGGACATGTCCAGTTCCGGGGCGCGCTTTGGTCTGACAAATCGGCGTGCATCTGCCGCTTAGCCGTTGGCGTGCATCCGTTCGATATAGGCACGCATTTCCTCGGCCTCGTGGCGGGCATCGCGCAGGCCTTCCATGGCGGCACGCAGCTCCGCCTCGGTCTGGTTGATGTGGGTCATCAGCTCCGCCTCGCGCTGTTCGAGGTAGGCCATGGCCTGATCGCGCAGTTCCTCTGCCTCGTGCAGGGATTGGGCAAGCTTGTCCATTTCAGCCATGTCGCCGCCCGCGACACGGGTAAAGCGGTGCAGCAACCAGTGAGTGAACCAACCCATCGCGAACGAGACGAGCAGGATGATCGCGGTGGCGATGACGAATTCGGTGCGGTTCATGGATTATCCTCGGCCGCGAGGCCTGCAGGGCGTGGAAGCGGGCGGATGGTCTTGTCGGTGGGCGCAACCGAGGGGCTGGTGTCGGACGACAGGTCGGGCACTGCGGCGGGGGCGTCGTCTGCGCCCTGCTGGTCGGGCGGCGGCGACGCCGTGCCGCCATCAGCGGCGGGGTCCGGTACGGCAGCGGCGGCCAATGCGCCTTTCAGCGCGAATTCGATACGGCGATTGGCTTCGCGGCCTGCGTCTGTCCCGTTGTCAGCAATCGGATTTGCCTCACCGTAGCCCACGGCGGTCATCCCGGAAATGTCGATCCGGCGTCCCTGCAGGGCGACCAGAACCGCTTCGGCGCGGGCCTGGCTAAGCGCCTGATTGCCGCCTTCCGAGCCTTGGGAATCGGTGTAGCCGCCGATTTCCATGGTCATTGCCGGACAGGCCTTGAGGATCGCGGCCAGTGCGTCCAGCACTGGGCGCGCGGTTGTGGCGATCTCGGCGGAGGCGGGGGTGAAGGTGATTTTTGTCCGCGCGATCACGGCATTCACGTCGGCTGCGCATTCTTCAGGCGTGGGGATCGAGGCGAGAGGGTCCAGCGCCTCGTCGTAGCGGACATTGACCTTGAAGGTCTGGCCGGGGCCCAGCTTGCCCGACAGGATCTGCGTCATCCGCGACCGGGCGGCCTGCGATCCGGTGACACCGGTCACCTCGACCAGATCGGCGCGCACCAGAACGGTGCCTTCATCCAGTTCGGCCAATGCCTCAAGTCCGGCCAGAACGCGGATCGGCCAGCCGTCGGGCAAGGTCTCGTCCAGCCGGGTTGCGGTACGAACCACGTCGTTGCCGAATGCAGCGCGGGCATAGGCGTCGACAGCGGTGCGCTGCATCGCGTCGGTCAGACGGCCACGCAATTCGACTTTGCCCTCCGGGCCAAGCTTGGCGGTGAATTCTGCGGGGCCCTGGCTGGACGTCTCGATCTTTTCCAGCGTCGAGGTCAGCGAGAAGACATCCGGCAGACCGGTCTCCAACTCTCCCACCACGCGGTCGAATGCGGCCTGAGTGACGTCGCTGCCGGCAAGCAAGGTGACATCCGCGTCCGAGAAGGTGATCGAGCCGGAGCCGAGTTCGGTGACCGCCCCGATGGCAAGGGTTACGGCCTCGGCCCAGCGGGGGGTGGGGGTGCCAAGACCGATGATGCACTGCGTGCGACCCGTCACGCCAGCGGTCGATGCCTTCGCCAGAATCTGGTCGCGGGCGCGTTCGGTATCGGCAGAACAACTGTCGAAACGCGGGCCATCGGTGTCAACGACGAAGCGCATGGTGAAGGGCGTGATCACCGGGCGCGGAGCCGAAATTGCCAGCACCAGCTCCACACCTTCGGGCTGAAGCGCGCGCAGCTCGGTCTCAAGCCGCCGTTTCTCCGTTTCGCTGTCCGAGATTGCGGTGACTTCGACCATTGTCTCGCCGACCGAGATTTTGGAGCGCTTCAGCCGCTTCATTGCTTCGATCCCGAAGCCGAGGGCCGCGTTCCAGGTGGGTGGCGCTGGGTAGGCTGCCGCTTCCAGAATGTTGGTGATGTCATCGCCGGGGGTCAGGGTCGCAGCTTCGGCGGCAAGGTCCGCTTCGGTGATGCCGCCTTCGCCGGGGTCTTCGGGCATCAGACCGAACAGCTGGATCCCGTCATCAGTGCGCAGCATCTGCACCGAAAAGCTGGGCGCCTGAATGGCGGAGGCCGGTGTCACGTCCAACCCGTCGCGGATGCGCGAACTGTCGACGATAGAGCCGATCAGGTTGACGGCACGAAAACGGGCGGCCTCGTTCGGGGCGGTGCCGGAGAGGTGGACCTGCAGGCCGTTCGCCTCGACCTCGATCCAGTCGATCTGTTCGGCGGCAAGCCGGGCCGTTATCACCTTGTCGGACCGGCGTTCGATGACGCGCGCGGCCGCATAGGCCACCGACACCATGGCCATCGCCGCCAGGATGAAGGCAAGAAGC
>JANOQT010000038.1:0-22668 GCA_031415015.1 Paracoccaceae bacterium | reverse complement strand
TCGACCACCTGCTGCAAGCGGCTGTCAGTCTGACGCCGGGCGGTGACATCTTCGTACAGCCCGACGGTTTCGCGCGCGGGTGTTGCCCGTTCGCGCACCCAGACCGTCCGCCCGTCGGCAAAGCGGTCCTCGCCGTCCCAGATTTCGGTCAACGGGCGGTCAAGTCGCTGCTGCAGGCTGACGGCATCACGCTCGCCGGCAGCGCCGAATATCCCCCTGTCGATGGCCGCGCGCAACAGATCGTCGTAAAGTGCGCCAACCTGGATCAGATCAGAGATACCGGAAAAGACCCTTGTGTAGGTCGTATTCCATTGCACCAGCCGGTCCTCGGCATCGAAGACCGCAAAGCCGTCGTCCAGCGCTTCGATGGCGGCGACAAGACGGGCGCGAGCCGCCTCCAGCGCGGTTTGCTCGGCGCGCAGGGCGGCCTCATTGGCCCGGATTTCAGCGACATCCTCGATCAGCGCCCAGACCAGACGCCGCCCGCTTGGATCCACGCTCATGAAACCGCGCAGGACGGCGGGGAACCGGGTCCCGTTGCTGCGCCGCAAGGTCGCCTCGATGGGGCCGTAGCTGCCGGTGGCCCGCAGCGAGGTGACGGCGGTGTCCAGAACCCACGCGGCGTCATTGGGCAGAATCTGCGACACCGTCAGACCGATTGAAAGCGACGGATCAAGCCCGAACACCGATTTGAACGCCAGGTTGCCATCCAGAATCTCGCCGGTGTCGAAATCGTTGAGCAGGATCGGATGCGGGCACATCTCGAAGAAGGCGCTGAACTGGCCCTCGCGGTAGGAAACCATTTCGGTTGCGGCGACGGTGCTGGAAATGTCGCGGATCACCGCAACAACCCCGGCCCCGCAGCCGCCGAACCCGGCTTCCAGCGGGGCGGCAGACACCTGATACCAGTGCCGGACCCCGGACACCGAAAGCCCGACCGGCCGGATCCGCGCGGACCCTTTGGCCCCCTGCGCCGCAATCAGATCGGTCAGCGCAGTTGCCAAGTCCGCAGGCAGCACATCGGCGACTTGACGGCCCAGCCCAACCTGCACCAGTCCCGACAGCCAGGGCAGTGTGTCGCTGTGACAGGCGGCCAGACGCCCGTCAGAGCAAACCTCGATCACCAGATCCGGCAGCGCCCTGAGCGTGGCCGACAGATGCTGGCGGGCCGACGCTTCGGCCATCTCGGCGTCGGCACGCAACAGAACCGTGGCGATGGCGCGTCCGATGGAGGTCAGCAGAAACACCTCTTCCTCGGCCCAGGGTCGCTGATCGGACTGGCTGTCATACCCGATCACCCCCAGCACGCGGGTTCCGTCCAGAAGCGGCACCATCAGCGAGGCACGAACACCGATCCGCTCCAGAAACACGCGCTCGGGGGTGTCGGGCGGCAGGTCAGACGGGTTGTGAACCGCGACCACCTGCCCGGCACGAAACGCGGCATGCCAGTTCGGGTGATCGTCGGGAATGATCATCTGCATCGCGGGCTTCAGCGCTGCGACGCCGTGCGCCACCCATTCGTGACTGTTGAACTGGGTCCCGTCGGCCCGCGCGCGAAACAGAAAGGTGCGATCAAACCCGCAGGCCCGGCCGATCCGGTCCAGCACCGTCTGCAATCCAACGTCGATCTGGTCGCGCCCGAGGCTGAGCAATTCGTTCATCAGATCGACGACCAGCAGTTCGATCCGCGCCGGGCGTGCCTTTCCAGTATCGACTGATCTGGTGCGTCCCATGCAATCCTTACCGCCTGAAAGGTCCCTTGCGCGCGATTATCCCCGATCCGCCGGATTGCCGCAAGCATCAAGCCCCGGCTGGGTTAATCAGGCCCAAAGTCCAAGCGGCTGCGGCGTGAATCCCGGAAAGACCGCTGCCGGATCGGCCAGACCCATGTGCCCGGTCATCAGTTCGGCAATGACGGTGCGGTAATCCGTGACTACGGCCAGATCGGCGCCTTCCTCGAGTGCGTCATTGGCAAGCCCCGGCCAGCGCCCGACCATCCGCCCGCCTTTCGCCTGCGGGCCCAGCACCATCATCACGTTGCCGCGCCCGTGATCGGTGCCGCCCCCGGTGTTTGACCGCAGGCGGCGGCCGAACTCGCTCATGATCACCACGGATACATTCTGCTGCACGGGGCCAAGATCGCGCCAGAACGCCATCACGGCCTCTGACAGGCCCGCCGTCAGCGCGCGGAACTGGCCTTCCTGTGCGACGTGCGTATCCCAGCCGGGCACATCAACGGTGGCGACACGCAGCCCCAGATCCTCCTTGATGCTTTGCGCGACGGTCATCAGGGGTTGCGACAGCGGGTTGCCCTCGGGGTAGGCCACGGCAGGTGCGTAGGCGCGCATCTCGCCGGTGGCGTCCGACCAGAAGCGGCTGCCGATGATGTCGGACAGGCCGATCAGTTCGGCCATCGGCGCGGCCAGCGGACCATGATCGCCGAAACCGGCCACAAGCCGCGACCGCAGCGCAGGGGCCAGCCAGTTGCCTTGCGCCAGCATCAGATCGCCCAGCGTTTCGGCCACCGCCGCCTCTGCCCCCAACAGGCTGGCGGGGCGCATCGCGCCCACCGCCAGCGCGGGCATCGGGCCGCCGGGCCGTTCTGCCCGCAGCCAGCGCCCGATCCAGCCCGTCGGATCGCCGGGCGGCAGGTCGCTGCCAAACAGGCCGCGCTCGATCCTTGCCTCGGCGTCGAAATGGCTGCGCGTCGCGTCGGGCAGGCCGGCGGCATGGATCAGCGACAGATCGCCCGCATCGTAAAGATCGGCAAGGGCTGTGGCAGCAGGGTTGAACCGGAAATCGACATCCGCCACCTCTTGCCGGATCCGCCGCCCTGCCCCGTCACCATCGCGCAACACCCGCAGACCTTCGGGCCGGGCGGCGATGAAATCCGGGTCGCTGGACGGCGAGACAAGGGCCAGGCCGTCGGCCCCGCCACGCAGAAACAGCACCACAAAGATTGGATCACGGGCCATCGGTGCCTCCTTACCGGAGCAGGAATTCAGGGGTCAGCGCGGCAAAGGTGATCGCCGCCGACGCCGTGCCAAACCGGGCGTCGGTGTCAAAATCAGCTGCGCGACCGGTCAGGTCGATCCCGGCCAGCGCGCCCACAGCCGCGGCAATTTCGGCGCCTTTACCCGGGGCCAGCGCGTCTGCATGGCGGGTCAGAAAATCGGCCAGTGATGCGCCGTCTTGGACTGAGGTGAGGTCTGCCTGACCCACGGCGAACCACTCATCATGTGCGAAAAGGGCGAAATCCACCATCCGGTTCAGCGTGCTGGCCCCGCTCCAGGCAGCGGCCGTGTCGGGATGCCCGGTGGGAGGGCCGTATTCGTGCTGCCGCCAGCCTGCGCGCGACAACTGCCATTGAAAGCTGTTCTCCGTGCTGATCACCTCGGCCCCCGTCGCGCGGTAGATCGCGGCGAGGAATTCGAACGGGCGGCGCAACTTGGCGGGAGGGGTCGCGAACTCTGACGACAGGACCAGCGCGCGGATCACCTGAGCGATCTGGTCGGGTGCGTCGGCGGCGGCCACGAAGACCGTTGCCAGCCTTGCGACGAGGGCCGGGTCCGGGTCATCCGCCAGCAGCCGCCGGGCAATCTTGGTGCAGACAAAACGCGCCGTCCCGGGGTGGCGGGCCAGCATGTCCAGAACCTGATCGCCGTCCTCCATCGGCCCCCGGTTGGGCGCGAACTCCCGCCCGAGGATGCGCTTTTGGTACGGGTCGTGCCAGGCAGCGATGTAATGGAAGCGCCCGGTCTTCGGTGCCTCAGACCCTTCCGATATCCAGCGACCGTCGCCCACCGACCAGCCGGTAAAGGCGCGGGCCACCTCGTAGACGTCAAGATCGAGGTAGCCTTCGGCCATCCCCGCCAGCGCCCCCGGAACCTCTTGCCAGCTAGAATAGCGGTCATTGAGGTAGTTTTCCGCCCCCAGCGTGTGCAGTTCCAGAAGTTCGCGGGCATAATTCTCGTTCGCGGGCGAGGCGCGGCTGTCCGCGTTGTTGAGATAGAACAGCATTGCCGGAGACCGTGCCACCTGACCCAGCAGTGTGCGAAAGTTGCCGAAGGCGTGCTGGCGCAACAGCGCGTCATGCGAGGCGAAAAAGACGGATGTCGTCTCGTCCTTGGCGGAATTGACGCTGAAGTGGTCGTGCCAGAACTGCGTCATCACCTCGCGCAGCTGCGCTTCGGCATGGACGGCGCGGATCATGCTGGCGGCGATCACTTCGGCAGCGGGCCGGGTACGTTCAGAAAAATCCATGCCGGTGCCCGGGCCCCAGACCAGCAGGCGCAGCAGATCTGCGGGATCGGTCGTCAGCAGGGACAGCGGACGCAATTCGTCCAGCGCATCCCAGTGGTTGCCGTGTTCGTCCTCGCCCGCCTCGTAGGTGATGCGCAACCGGGCCGCGTCAAGCCGGGCCTTCAGTGCGGCGTCCGACACCGGCAAGGCCAGTTGCATGTCCAGCCAACCCGCCAGCCCCAAGTCGGCAACGGCCCTGCGCGACGCGGCGGTCGCGCCAAAGCTCAACCGGTTCAGCCACAGGTCAGCCTCGGGCTTGAACAGGGTCGAAGACAGGGCCAGCCGCGGCCAGCCGGCCAGCGCCGCTGTCGCCAGAAGGTGCACATGAAACATGCGACGCGTAATCATCAACCCATCTCCGCAACAGACACAAGCTTAGCATGGGGAGCGCGCGGCATAGCAACAGACGGCTCGCGGCAAGGCAAAAGTCTGCTCACGGCCCCGCCATCACCCCGCCATCACCCGGTCGCGCAACAGTCGGCGCAAAATTTTGCCGGAGGCGGATTTCGGGATCGCGTCGATGAATTCGACCCGCTGCGGCACCTTGTAGCCGACAAGTTTGCCGCGCAACCCCGATTGGATCGCCTCAAGCGTCACCTCTGACCCGGGGCCGCGGACCACGAAGGCCATCGGAATTTCGCCCGCTTCGTCGTCGGGCACGCCGATCACCGCAGCATCGGCCACCCCGGGAATCCCCAGAAGCTGTGCTTCGACCTCGGCCGGGGCCACCTGAAAGCCCTTGACCTTGATCAGTTCCTTCAGTCGGTCGCGGATGAACAGATAGCCGTCGGCGTCGACAACCCCCAGATCGCCGGTCTTCAACCAGCTGTCGGACATGGTTGACGCCGTGGCGTCGGGTCGGTTGTGGTAGCCCATCATCACCTGCGGCCCCCTGATCCAGACCTCGCCCTCCTGATCCGGGCCGCAATCGTGTCCCGTGGCGGGATCGACGATCCGCGTCACGGTGTTTGGCGCGGTGATCCCCACGGCACCGGCGCGCGGACTGTGGTGCGGCACAGCGTGTGACAGCGGGCTGAGTTCCGTCATGCCGTAGCCCTGGATCACCCGGGCCCCGATCCGCTTTGACACCGCCTCGGCGACCTCGGCCCCAAGCGGTGCCGCCGCCGACATCACGATCTGCAGGGACGACAGGTCGAACTGGTCGATCATCGGATGCTTGGCCAGTGCGATCGCCACCGGCGGGGCAATCAGCAGCTTTTGCACCCGGTGGGTCTGGATATGGCGCAGCACCGCCTCCAGATCAAAGCGCGGCAGGGTGACCAGCCCGGCACCGACCGCCAGAAACGTGTTCATCAGCACGTTCATGCCGTAGATATGGAAGAAGGGCAGAAAGGCGATCGAGGTTTCGCCTTCCCGGATATCCAGCAGCGCAAGGGTCTGGTCGACGTTCACCACCATGTTGCGGTGGCTGAGCATCACCCCTTTCGGCAGGCCCGTGGTGCCCGACGAATAGGGAAGCACCTGCACATGGGTGTCCAGATCGACGGCCACCTGCGCGGTCAGCGGCGGCCCCATCAGATCGTCCAGCGCGCGTTTGCCGGGGGCCTCGCCGATCACCACGATCTCGCGCACAGCGGTGCCCGCGATGGCTGTCTCGGCCACGGGCAGGAATGCAGGGACGGTGATCAGAATGCTGGCCCCGGAATCCTTGAGCTGATGCGCCACTTCTGGGGCGGTATAGGTGGGGTTGATCGTGGTCAGCGTGGCACCGGCATAGGCCACGGCATGGAACACTACCGCATAATCCGGCATGTTCGGGGCCATCAGTGCCAGCACCGACCCCGGCCCGATGCCTTGTGCAGCCAGCCCACCCGCCAGCCGCTCGATCCGGTCGCGCAAGGCCGCCCCGGTCAGGGCAGCGCCTGACGGGCCGTCGATCAAGAGCGGCCTGTCAAGGCCAAGCGCCAGACCCTCGAACAAGCGTTCGGTGATGCTTATGTCGCGCAGCGGCACATCCGCCAGCGGGCTTGTGAACATGGCCGGTCTCCCCCCGATATTGGGGGAAGGCTAGCACGCAACCGGCCCGCACCAAGCGGAATTTTCGGCATCAGACCCCGGCCAGCACCGCCACCACCCCCAGCGCTGCCGGCAAGGCCTGAACATAGAGGATGCGGCGCGAGGCGGTCTGCCCGCCGTAAACGCCGGCAACCAGCACGCAGGCCAGGAAAAACACCGCCACCTCCTGCCCTGCCCCCGGTAGCCCTTTCAGCAGGGCCCAGAGCAGCCCGGCGGCCAGAAAGCCGTTGTAAAGCCCCTGATTGGCCGCCAGCACCTTGGTATTGGCGGCAAACACCGGCGTCGTGCCGAATGCCCGCAGGGCAAGCGCGCTTTCCCACAGGAACATCTCCAGCACCATGATGTAGATGTGCAGGGCGGCGATCAGCGCTATGAGCCAGAATCCGATCATGCCGCTGGCATCCTCGCTTCGGCCATCCCGGCGTACCAGCTGGAGCCGAAGGGAATGGCGTTGTCGTCAAAGTTGTAGGCAGGGTGATGCACCATCGCGGTATCGCCGTTGCCAAGAAAGATGTAGGCGCCGGGGCGTTCGTTCAGCATGAAGCTGAAATCCTCGGCGCCCATCAAGGGTGGGGTGTCGGTGTCGACATGGCCTGAGACGGATTTGGCGACCTCGGCGGCGTAGACCGTGTTCTCGGGCGCATTGACCGTCACCGGATAGCCGCGCGCGTAATGCACCTCGGCCCGCGCGCCCAAAGCCAGCGCGGTGCCTTCGACGATCTGACCGATCCGAGCCTCGACAAAGCTCTGCACGCCCGCATCCATGGTGCGCACGGTGCCCTTCATCTTGACCACCTGCGGGATCACGTTGTGCGCGGTGCTGTCGGTGGCGACGGTGCAGACGCTGACCACAACCTGCTTCAGAGGGTCCACGTTGCGGCTGGCGATGGTTTGCAAGGCGACGATGATATGGGCGGCCACCACGGTCGTATCGACGCAGTCATGCGGTTTCGCCGCATGACCACCCTTGCCCGTGACAACGATGTCGAACTGGTCCGCCGCCGCCATCATCGCCCCCGGACGGATGGCGAAATGCCCGACCGGAATGCCCGGCATGTTGTGCATGCCGTAAACCTCATCAATGCCCCAGCGGGTGATCATGCCGTCCTGCACCATCTCGCGCCCGCCGCCGCCACCTTCTTCCGCCGGTTGAAAGATCACCGCCGTGGTGCCGTCGAAATTCCGCGTCTCGGCCAGATATTTCGCCGCGCCCAGCAGCATGGCGGTATGCCCGTCATGGCCGCAGGCATGCATTTTGCCGTCGGTTTTCGAGGCATAGGCAACGCCCGTCGCCTCGTGGATCGGCAGCGCGTCCATATCGGCGCGCAGGCCCACAACGCGGCCCGCGGTGTCGGTCTTGCCCTTGATCACACCGACAACGCCGGTGCGGCCGATGCCTTCGACCACCTCGTCACAGCCGAAAGAGCGCAGCAATTCCGCAACCTTGCCCGCCGTTCTTTGCACATCGAACAACAGTTCCGGGTGCTGGTGAAAATCCCTGCGCCAAGCTGTAATCTCGGGCAGAAGTTCGGCGAAACGGTTCTTTGGCGGCATGGGGTGGCTCCTTTGTCAGAAAGCCTGATCCGAAACCGCAGGCTTCGCAAGCCCTTCCCAACCCGGGGGCCGCTGTCAGTTTCCCGACCGACTGAACGAGGTGCGTGGATCGGGGCCGATGCCCAGCCAGCCCGCAACCGTGCGCGCGACATGGGCGGAGATCTGGGATTTCTGTGTCTCGCCCCGTCGGCGCGCGGCGCGCATCGCATCGCCCGACAACGCGGGAAGCTCGGCGCGGATTGGCACTGGTCCGGCCAGAATCGCACCGCTGACGGCATCGACAACCTGCGCGGTGAAGTCGATGTTGTGCACGCCCGCGTTGGACAGTTTGGTTTCCGCTTCGAACGTCAGGGCGTGAAAGCGGGTCACGGTCACGTCGATATAAACGCCGCGTCCGCCGCGCAGGCCGGAAGCCCCGCGCAAGACCGCGTTGCGGATGATCGCGGCCACCTGCGCGTGGCGGTCCCCCATCGGGTCTTCGCGCCAGACGATGTCAGCGGTGGGCAGGTAGGTCTTGGCTTCGCTGACCACGAGGGATTTCGGCACCGCAACCCGCACATCGGCGACGCGCCAGCCAGAGGTTACCGACGGCGACAGCGGCGCCTCATAATAAGTCTCGAATCTTCCGCCACCAACACAGGCGGCAAGGACGGCAGCGGTCAAAAGACCGAACAGGGACCGGCGCGACAACGACATGCAGTTTCCTTGGCAAAAGGCAGAGTTCATGGAAGGATCTTAGCGTACAGTCGTTAATGATCTTCCATGTCCTGAACAAGTTCCGATCATGTCAGGAACGGGGACGACACTTGCCGTTTTGCCTTGGTCGTGCCCATTTGCGGCCGGAACGGGGGACTTCATGGATCACGACGAATTGCGCCATTGGTCAAAAGTGGCTGCCGATTGGGCGCATGGGTATCACAGCGGCCTGCGCGACCAGCCGGTGCGAGCGCCGCTGACCCCCGGTGCAATTGCGGCGCAGTTGCCAAGCGCTGCCCCGGAAGAGGCCGAGGCGGCGGCGGTTATCTTTGACGATTTCACCCGCATCGTGCCGCCGGGGATGACGCATTGGCAGCACCCGCGGTTCTTTGCCTATTTCCCGGCCAATGCCGCGCCCGCGTCAATGCTGGCAGAGCAACTGGCCAATGCGATGGCCTGCAATGCGCTGATCTGGCAGACTTCGCCCGCAGCGACCGAGATTGAACAGGTGATGATTGGATGGCTGCGGCAAGCCGTTGGCTTGCCCGAAGACTTCACCGGGACGATCCATGATTCGGCGACAACGGCGACGCTGTCGGCGGTGCTGACGATGCGCGAGCAGGCGCTGGGGTATCAGGGGCTGGTGGCCGGGCTGGCGGGCGGTCCGGTGTTGCGGTTCTATGCCAGTGCCGAGACGCATTCGTCGGTCGACAAGGCGGTGCGGGTGGCCGGGATCGGACAGGACAATCTGGTGAAGGTGGCGCTGGATGCCAGCCTTTCGATGGACCCGGGCGCGCTGGCTGCGGCGATCGCGGCGGACGCGGCGGCGGGGCTGCGGCCGGCGGGGGTGATCTTGTGCGCGGGGGGCACGTCGGTGGGCGCGTTCGACCGCATCGGTGACTGCATCGCGGTGGCGAAAGCGGCTGGCTTGCCGGTGCATGTGGATGCGGCCTGGGCCGGATCGGCGATGATCTGTCCCGAATTCCGCAGCCTTTGGGCGGGGATCGAGGGGGCCGATTCGATTGTGCTCAACCCGCACAAGTGGCTGGGCGCTCAGTTCGATTGCTCGGTTCAGTTTCTGCGCGATCCGGGGCCGCAGGTCAGGACGCTGGGCCTGCGGCCAAGCTATCTGGAGACGGCCGGGCGCGAGGAGATCATCAACTTCAACGAATGGACGGTGCCTTTGGGGCGGCGCTTCCGGGCGCTGAAGCTGTGGTTCGTGCTGAGGGCGTACGGGCTTGGCGGGCTGCGGGGCCGAATCCGCAACCATGTGGTCTGGGCGCAGGAAGCGCGCGATGCGCTGGCGACCCTGCCCGGAGTGGAGATCGTGACCGAGCCGTCACTGTCATTGTTCACCTTTGCACTGGCAACCGAAGCCGCAACCGAGGGATTGTTGCACAGAATCAATGATGACGGACGCATCTACTTGACGCAGACCCGGCATCGGGGACGGTATGTGATCCGGGTTCAGATCGGCCAGTTCGACTGCACCCGCGACGACGTGCTGCAGATTGCCAAAACCGTTTCAGATCTTCTTGGGTGACACATGCTGTTCAGAATTCTGCTGGCTTTCCTTGCCCTTGCCCCAGCCGCAATGGCGCAGACCATGCCAGAGCCATTGACCGATACCGTCTCCGACTTTGCCGAAGTCCTGCCATCGGAAGAGGAGACGCGCCTTGCCGCGGACCTGACCCGGATCAGGGCCGAGACCGGGGTGCATATGGTTGTGGTGACCATGGACCGGATCGACAGTTATGGCGGTGCGGGCCAGCGCGTTGAAGATTTTGCGAAGGTCCTGTTCAACGCCTGGGGGGTCGGTGATGCGACGCGCGACGACGGGATTCTGCTTCTGGTCGCAGTCGATGACCGGGCCATCCGCATTGCGCTCGGGTCCGGATACGACGCTGTGTATGACGGTCGGGCGGCACGGGTGATCGACACCGCCATCCTGCCCGCGTTCCGGGAGGGGCGTATTCCGGAGGGGATCGCGGCGGGTGTGCAGTCTGCGCGCGACCGGCTGATCGCCCCCCATATTGCCGGCACTCCGGTGACTGTCGCCGAAGGCTTTCCGGAGCCCGCCTCGTCTGCGCCTTTGTGGGCGGGGGGGCTGGCAGCGGCAGCGGCGGCGCTAGTGTTCGGCGGTCGGGCGATCTGGCGGTCCCGGCGGCGCTGTCCGAAATGCGGCGAACTGACCCTCAAGCGCCACAACGAAGTGCTGACGGCGGCGACGCGGATAAGCTCCGGCAACGGTATCCGGCACATGAACTGCGAGAGTTGCGGCCATACCGAACGGCAGGCCTATCAGATCCCGGCGACCAGTGGCCGGGACAGAGACCGACACAACGGCGGTGGCGGCGGAAGCAGCGGCGGCGGGTTCGGGGGCGGATCATCCTCGGGCGGCGGGGCAACCGGGCGATGGTAAGGGGCGCGAAGGTGATCTGGCGCGGCAGGACGACGACGCAGCGAATTGCGGTCAAAAGGGTGGGCCGGGGAATGCCCCCGGCCCGTTTGCCTTAGAATCGCAGGGCGACTTTAGCTTTCACCGTCGTTGCATCGAAATCGACGCCCGAGCCGTCGAAATCGCTGAACCGGTGCTGCATCAGTTCGCCACCGACGGTCACACGGTCAGTGACCGCATAGTCCATCCCGGCACCGATGAAGTAGCCCGTATCGGAAAGGCCGATACCGCCGACGGTGGCCTTGGCATGGGCGGCACCGACGGTACCGTAAACCAGGCTGCGGCCAAACTCGGCGCCGCCAATCAGCTTAAGGCGGGCGATGTCATCGAGCGTATCGCCAGCGGCACCGATGTCGATGTCGGCCTTGTCATAGTCGATCTCGGCACCGGCGACGAACTGACCGAAGTCCATGCGATAGCCTGCGTGCACGCCGCCCAGAAAGCCGTTGCCGTCAAGGGTCGCACCGTTGCTGTCGATATCGGCATAGCCAAGCTGGGCACCGACATAGGCACCGGTCCAGTCCATCGACTGCATGGCCGGCATCGGCGCCGCGGCAATGATCTCCGGCTCTGGTTCCGGCATGGTAAGGCCGCCGGCGAAGGCGGGGGCGGTCAGCGTGACCGTGGCGAGAAGTGCTGCGATAGTTCTCATGATGATCTCCTGTAATTCCCGGGTCGCAGGCAAGCCCATCGTGGGCGCCTTACGTTACCGGCGTCTGGTGAACGTTCATGTGGGCCAGAGGTTCCGCGCCGCAACCGGCCCTCACGGCGGAGTGATCCGGCATTCATGCCGCGCGCCATTTTTCGCGCATCGTCAGATCGAAATGCGCAAAGTCCCGCCGGAAATCACCCGGTCAGGCGCGGTCGGCCAAACCCAGCCATTCGGCTTCGGCGGTGTGCAGGGCGATCTGGCGTTCGGTCAGCGCCTCGGTTGCCTTGCGGAATTTCACCGGCTCGCGGGCGAAAAGGTCAGGCGCAGAGAGGAAATCGGTCAGCTTGGCGATTTCCGCCTCCAGCCGGGCGATCTGATCGGGCAGATCGTCAAGGCGTTTGCGCTCGGCAAAGCTGAGGCCGCCAGTGCGGGGGGCTTCGTCGCGCTTCGGGGCGGGCTTTTTGGCAGCGGCGCGGGCAATCGCTTCGGCAGCGACGACGCCCCGCTGGGCGGCATAATCCGACCAGCCGCCGGGATACACAGTGGCGCGGCCGTGCCCTTCCAGCGCCACGGTGGCGGTGGCGATGCGGTCGATGAAGTCGCGGTCGTGGCTGACCAGCAGGACCGTGCCGTCGTAATCGCCGAGGATGTCTTGCAGCAGGTCCAAGGTTTCGACGTCAAGATCGTTGGTCGGTTCGTCCAGGATCAGCAGGTTCGAGGGTTTCGCCATCAGTTTGGCCAGCAAAAGCCGGGCCTTTTCACCGCCCGAAAGGCTGCGCACCGGGGCGCGGGCCTGCCGTTCGTCAAACAGAAAATGCTTGAGATAGGCCACAACATGCCGGGGATTGCCCCGCACCATCACCTGATCCGACGTGCCCGAGACACGCATCGACGGGTCGCCGGTCAGGTTGTCCCACAGGCTGGCCTCGGGGTCCAGTTGCGCGCGGGTTTGGTCGAAGACGGCGATTTCAAGGTTGGTGCCCAGCTTTACGGTGCCGGCATCCGGTTGAGCTTCGCCGGTCAACATCTTGAGAAGGGTCGTCTTTCCCACCCCATTGGCACCAACGAAGGCCACCCGGTCACCGCGCAGCACGCGGATGTCAAAATCCTTGACGATGGTCTTGGCGCCGAAGGTCTTGACCAACCCGGTGGCGTCGATCACCTTTTTGCCGCTGACCTGACCGCCCTCGAACTCCATCGCTGCCGTGCCCTGACGGCGGATCTGGGCGCCGCGCTCGTCACGCAGGGCTGCCAGCGCGCGGACCCGGCCCTGATTGCGCTTGCGACGGGCCGAGATGCCCTCGACCGCCCATTTGCCTTCGGCTTTGATCTTGCGGTCCAGTTTGTGCCGCGCCTCGTCCTCTTCGGCCCAGATCGTCTCGCGCCAGTCCTCAAAGCCGTCAAAGCCGCTTTCCCGGCGGCGGACGTCGCCCCGGTCGATCCACAGCGTGGCCTTGGACAGCGCCCTGAGAAAGGCGCGGTCGTGGCTGATCAGCACGAAACCGGTGCGGGTGGTGGACAGTTCCGCCTCAAGCCATTCGATGGCTTGGATGTCGAGATGGTTGGTCGGCTCGTCCAGCAGCATAATTTCCGGCGCTTCGGCCAGCAGTTTGGCGAGGGCCGCCCGGCGGCGTTCGCCACCCGAGGCGGTGCTGACAGGCGTGTCGGGGTTGAATTTCAGTCCTTCGGCAACGACGGCCAGCTTGTAGCCTTCGCCCTCGGCCAGATTGGCAGAGGCAAAATCGCCAAGGGTGGCATAGCCCGAAAGGTCAGGGTCCTGTTCCATATAGCCGACGGTAACGCCGGGCGAAACAGTGCGAAGGCCACGGTCCGGTTCGACCAGCCCGGCCATGACCTTCATCAGCGTGGATTTGCCCGATCCGTTGCGACCGACCAGTGCCACCCGGTCACCCGGCTGGATGACCAGAGAGAGCCCGTCGAATACGGGGTTGCCGCCGAAGGTCAGCGAGATGTCGGAGAGTTGCAGAAGGGGTGCGCGTGCCATGGGGGCGAGGTATGCGGGGAATTGATCGGCGTCAACGCCCTGACTTGATTCTCTGTGATATCTGATCCGGAACGGCAGATTAATAGCGAGGTGAACCATGGCTCCGCTGACCGGCATAGCCGTTCTGGACCTGACACATGTGCTGGCAGGCCCCTACTGCAGCCAAAGCCTTGGCGATCTGGGGGCGCGGGTGATCAAGGTGGAGCGTCCGGGGATTGGCGACGACACCCGCGCGTTTCCGCCCTTTGTGCAGGGGCAAAGCGCCTATTTCGCCACGTTGAATGCGGGCAAACAATCCATTGCGCTGGATATGAAGGCAGTGGCCGACCGGGCGATCTTTGAGCGGTTGCTGGCGCGCGCGGATATCTTGCTGGAAAACTTTCGTCCCGGCGTGATGGACCGGCTGGGCTATGGCTGGGCCACCCTGCATGCGCGCCACCCCAGGCTGATCTATGGCGCCGTGTCGGGGTTCGGGCAGACCGGGCCCGACGCGCAGAAGCCGGCCTATGACATGGTGGTGCAGGCACGTGGCGGGGTGATGTCGATTACCGGCGAGGCGGGCGGGCCACCGGTGCGGGTGGGCGCGTCAATCGGCGATATCGTGGCGGGGATGTTTCTGGCGCAAGGCGTGCTGGCGGCGCTGTATGACCGGGAACGGACCGGGGTCGGTGCGATGATCGACGTGGCCATGCTGGATGCCCAATTGGCCATTCAGGAACATTCGGTCGCGATCACGACGGCAACCGGGGTGCCGCCCGGTCGCAGCGGCGCGCGGCATCCGACGATCACGCCATTTGCAACGTATCGGGCTGCGGATGGGTTTGTGGTGATTGCCGCCGGAAATGACGCGATCTTTGCACGGCTGTGTCAGGTTCTGGGCCTGCCCATCGCGGCTGACCCGCGCTTTGCCACCAATGCCGCGCGCTGTGACAATCACGCGGTGTTAAAGCGCCTGATCGAAGTGGTGACGCTGGACCAGCCGGTGGCGCATTGGATCAAGGTGCTGGAAGACGCCAGCCTGCCGACGGGGCGGGTGCAGGACATGGCCGAAGTGTTGCGCGATCCGCAGATACTGGCGCGCAACATGGTGTTGCCGGTGACGCCGCAACCGGGTGGCCCTGCGTTCACCTCCACCGGCAACCCGATCAAGATGTCCACCCTGCCAGAGCAAGTGGCGCTTGGCCCGGCACCACAGCTGGACGGGGACAGGGCCGCGATCCTGGATTGGCTGGACCGCGACCCCGGTGTGTCAGGCTGAGTGCACCGTCCTGCCCCGCAGCATCGGCACAAGGAACAACGCCAGAAACGCCAGATTGGCCACAGCGTTCAGCGGCGCCCCGGCAAGGAAGATACGCCGGGTCAGAACAGGGTCACGGCTGTGGAATTCGCTGGTTTGCCGCCAGAGCATTCAGCCCCAGCCGACCATCACACCGCCGGTAATAGCGAAGGTCAGCCGCAGTTCGGGCGTGCTCACCGGCGCGTATGCGGCCAGCGCCATGGCCAGGCCGAAGGCGATTGTGACGCCTGCTGCAAGGCGCAGGCCCTTCGCTCGGTGGTCAGGTGGGTGGTCAGGTTGTGGGTAAGTTTGGTGGTCTCCCGTATCAGCAGGATGGCGGCCGATGGCCTGATGGTGCGGCGCAAACCAGTACTCTGTGAGGTCAGTGCCAAGCGCCCGGCGCTCCGCTCAGTTTGGCGCAAAGCGGCGGCGGTGATCCACGATTTTCCGCAGGCGCTGAAACACTGGCGGCGCAGCCGCAGGCCACGTCAGTTGCAATTGGCAACCGAGGCAGAGGTTTCGTCGCGCCGTATCACCTTTCTTGGAACCAGCCGTGCCTGCCCGTCGCAGGGGATGGCGCTGCGGCTGGCCGGGGCGCCGGGCTTGCCGCGCCGCGCAAAACACAATCCTGACGGCGGCGGGATTTTCCCGGCCGTTTCCGGCCCTTGCGCTTGATGCGGACGAGATGGCGCAGCTGCGGCAGGCGACGGGCTGGACGATCCGCCGCCACGCCCCTTACTTTGGCCTGATCATGGACCGGCTGTGACGGATCGTTGCGATGACTGATATCGTCGAGCTTGTGCCGCAGCGCGTCTGGGGGCGGTGCCCGGGAATGCGACATATCAGCCTCGATCCCACGACATGGCCGTACCTTCCGCGGTGTAAAGCGTCGGGGCCACCCGGCTGGCGCTGTTTTCCACCTATGCGCAGTTTGGCAGTGCCGAAGAGGTGGCACTGGCGGATATGAAGGTCGAACGGATGTTTCCGGCGGATGCCGAAGCCCGTGCCGCGCTACTGGCCGTGGCAGGCCGAGACGCCTTTCACGCCGGAATGGCTGCAATACGTGCCGCAATCGGGCATTGCCCTCGACGGCGCGCAGGCTACAACCGGGGGCAAGATGGACCCTTTTGCCCGCCCGACCGTTATTGATGCCCGCGACCGCCCGTCCGAAAGCTGGGACGATGCGGCGCGTGGCACGCTGCGCTGGCGGATGCTGATCTCGGCCCCGGTGACGGCCACTGCCGGGCTTGTCTGTGGTGTCGCCGAAATGGCCGAGGGCGATCACTTTGCCCCGCACCGCCATGCCGAGCCTGAGGTGTATTTCGGGCTGGACGGCGAAGGCGTGGTGGTGATCGACGGGGCGGCGCATCGGCTGGCACCGGGGGTTGCGATCTATATACCCTCGATGGCGGAACACGGGGTTCCCACAGTGTCGGGCCCGCTGCGCTGGTTCTATACCTTTGCGTGCGACGGGTTCGCCCAGATCGCCTATCAGTTCACCCATGAAGACCCCGAAACGGGGCAGAGGCAGGCATGACGTCAGACGCTTTGGTGATCTTTACGCCCTCGGGCAAGCGCGGACGATTCGCGATTGGAACGCCGGTGCTGACGGCGGCGCGGCAGTTGGGGGTCGACCTCGATTCGGTCTGCGGCGGGCGGGGCATCTGCTCCAAGTGCCAGATCACCCCGGGATACGGCGAGTTTGCCAAGCACGGGGTGACTGTCCGGGCCGATGCCTTGTCTGACTGGAACGCTGTCGAGGATCGCTACAAGCGGATCCGCGGCCTGACCGAGGGTCGCCGGTTGGGCTGTCAGGCCAAGGTGCAGGGCGATGTGGTGATCGACGTGCCGCCGGAAAGTCAGGTCCACAAACAGGTGGTCCGCAAGCGCGTTGAGGCGCGCGAGATCCGCATGGACCCAACGGTGAAGCTGCATTTCGTCGAGGTTGCAGAACCTGACATGCACGACCCGTCGGGCGATCTGGAGCGGTTGGCAGATGCGCTGCGTGCCCAGTGGGGGGTCGAGGCGGTCACGATCGACCTGCCGGTGCTGACGATGTTGCAGCCGATCCTGCGCAAGGGCGAATGGAAGGTGACGGTGGCGCTGCATCAGGTGGACCCGACCGACACGCCGCGCATCATGCACGTGTGGCCCGGCCTATATGAAGGGTCGATCTACGGTGTCGCGGTCGATCTTGGGTCAACCACCATCGCGGGCCATCTGTGTGACCTGCGGTCGGGGATCGTGGTCGCCTCATCCGGGCTGATGAACCCGCAGATCCGCTTTGGCGAAGATCTGATGAGCCGCGTCAGTTATTCGATGATGAACCCGACTGGCGCAGGCGAGATGACGGCGGCGGTGCGGACTGCGATGAACACCCTCTTCGGGCAGTTGTGCGAGGAATCATCAGTAGAGCGCGGGTTGATCATGGATGCGGTGTTTGTCTGCAATCCGGTCATGCACCACCTGTTCCTGGGGATTGATCCTTACGAGTTGGGCCAGGCGCCGTTTGCCCTGGCCACGTCGAACGCCTTGCGGCTGACGGCGCGCGATCTGGGGCTGGAGATGCATCCGGCGGCGCGCGTCTACCTGCTGCCCTGCATCGCGGGGCACGTGGGTGCAGATGCCGCCGCCGTGGCGTTGTCCGAGGCACCGGACAAATCCGCCGACCTGATGCTGGTCGTCGATGTGGGCACCAATGCGGAAATCCTGCTGGGCAATACCGAGAAGGTGCTGGCCTGTTCCTCGCCCACCGGACCTGCCTTTGAGGGCGCGCAGATTTCCTCGGGGCAGCGTGCCGCCCCCGGCGCGATCGAGCGGGTAGAGATTGATCCGGTCACGAAAGAGCCGCGCTTCAAGGTGATCGGCTGCGATCTTTGGTCGGACGAGGCAGGCTTTGACGAAGCGACCGCCACGACAGGCATCACCGGCATCTGCGGTTCTGGCATCATCGAGATGGTGGCGGAAATGCGGATGGCGGGTCTTGTCGATGCGGCAGGGTTGATCGGATCACCGGAACAGACCGGATCGAAGCGGATCTTTCTGGACGGGCGCACCCATTCCTATCTGGTGAATGACGGTACCGCTGACGGCGGACCGATGATCACCGTGACCAACCGCGACATCCGCGAGATTCAGATGGCCAAGGCGGCCCTTTATTCCGGCGCGCGGCTGCTGATGGACAAGTTCGGGGTGGACCGGGTGGACCGGATCGTTCTGGCCGGCGCGTTCGGCGCGCATATCAGCCCGAAACACGCGATGGTGCTGGGCATGATCCCCGACGCGCCCCTGGACCGGGTGTCTTCGGCCGGAAACGCGGCGGGCACGGGCGCGCGCATCGCGCTGTTGAACCGCGCGGCACGGGCCGAGATCGAGGCGACGGTGCGCAACATCCACAAGATCGAAACCGCCATCGAGCCGCGCTTTCAGGAACATTTCGTCAATGCCAGCGCCATACCGAACGCGGTAGAGGCCTTCCCTGAACTGGCGAAAATTGTCACCCTGCCGCATGTCAGCTTCAACACCTCCGGTTCCGGTGGTGAGGGCGGACGGCGGCGGCGTCGGGAGTAGCGTCTTGCAGATTCCGCCGTATCGCCTAGTCTGATTTCATGGAAGATCCGATTGCCGAGCTGATCCAGAAATGCGCCGCACAGGACCGTGTGGCGTTTCGTCAACTTTATCGTGACAGCTCTGCGAAACTCATGGGCGTTGTCCTGCGTATCTTAAGGGAACGCTCAGAGGCGGAGGATGCCTTGCAGGAAGTATACACCAGAGTCTGGACGAAGTCGGGCCGCTATGATGCGACCAAGGGCCGGGGCATGACCTGGCTGATCGCCATTGCGCGAAACCTTGCCATCGACCGGCTTCGGGTGCGCACCGAGACAACCGGCGACGACGATATGGAAACGATCCGCGACCGCGCCCCGCGCGCCGAGATCCGGGTGATCGCCAAAGGCGAAGCGCGCAGGCTGGCGGACTGTTTCGGAACTCTGGAGCCAGAGCGCGCCGATGCGGTGCGCGGGGCCTATCTGGCGGGCCTGTCCTATGTCGATCTGGCCACGCGCCATGCCGTGCCGTTGAACACGATGCGAACCTGGCTGCGCCGGAGCCTTCTCAAGCTAAGGGAGTGTCTGGACCAATGACCGACAGTTCCTCTCTTAAGCCGGAAGAAGTGGATGAGGCTGTTGCCGCCGAATATGTGGTCGGCGTGCAAAGTCTTGCCGAACGCAGTGCCACCGAAGCCCGGATCAGAACCGATGCCGATTTCGCCGCGTTGGTGACAATCTGGGAATTCAGGCTGGCTGACATGAACAGCAGCTATCCCGAGGTCAAGCCCCGGAACCTGCTGCCGGCAATCGAGGCACGGCTTTTCCCGGCAGCGCCCGGTTCAGCAGCAGTGCCACTGCGGGTGAGACTGAGCCCGATGCGGTGGCTGTCCGGGATGGCTGTTGCCGCAACGCTGGTCATCGTCGGGCTGACGCTGTTGGTCCCGCCGCGTCCGGATCTTGTGGCGGTGTTGCAGACGACGGATGCACGTCTGGCCTACGAAGTGCGCCATTTCGGCGAGAGGTTGACGATCACCCGTGTCGCAGGTGTGCCTGCCGTGACCGGGCAGGTCCATGAGTTGTGGGTGATTGCCCCCGACGCGGCACCGGTGTCGCTGGGCCTGTTGCAAGATCAGCCGCTGGTGATCACCTATCCGGTGCCGCCCGAAGGTTGGGTGCTGGCGGTGTCGGTGGAACCCGACGGCGGCTCGCCGACCGGGGCGCCGACCGGGCCGGTCATCCTGACCGCTGCGGTGGGTGCGTCGGATGTGTGATTTTTCCGGTCACGAAACCGTTATCTGAAGCTGCTTCTGAAACTTTGCCGGATTGGCTGCGTTTCTTCGGATGTGAGGCGGGATTGTCCCGCCCCGGACACTCTGAGGGAGCTACCAAATGAAATCTTTCCGTATCGCCACCGCGATCCTTGCCCTGTCCACCGGCATGGCGCTGGCTGAAAACCCGATGGTCGGCGGCGCCGCCATGTTCGAAGACAAGAACATCGTCGAGAACGCGGTGAATTCTGCCGATCACACCACGCTGGTCGCTGCCGTGACGGCGGCTGGTCTGGTTGAAACGCTGTCGGGCGCTGGCCCGTTCACCGTGCTGGCCCCGACCAATGACGCCTTCGCCAAACTGCCCGCAGGCACCGTCGAAGACCTGCTGAAGCCGGAAAACAAGGACACGCTGGTCAAGATCCTGACCTGCCACGTCGTTGCGGCCAACGCGATGTCTTCGGACATTATGGGCATGATCGAAGCCGATGGCGGCAAACACAAGTTCACCACCGTGGGCGGTTGCGAATTCACCATGTCCACCGTGGACGGCAAAGTCATGATCGAAGACGGTCAGGGCAACATGGCCACCGTGACCATTGCTGACGTGAAGCAGTCGAACGGCGTGATCCATGTGATCGACACGGTGCTTCTCCCGGCGATGTGATCCCTCGCGCCGATGGAAGTTTTCGGGGTGGCGGCGGGTGGTCACTCGCCCATCGCTTCCCCGAAGGCAATTCCGGGCGGCGATGTCGGGGAACTGTCCCCAGAAACCGGCGGCGCGGCCCTGAAGGGTCTTCGGGCTTTCCCCCGAAGGCCCGCTTTTCTGTTTGAGGCCCGCCGCTTCGCCTGTCTCTGCGATTGACCACTGCGCGGGCTTTGCCTACCGTCGCGTCATTCTCGTCCTGATTGTGGAGCGATCTTTATGCGTCTGGTCTGTCTGGTTCTTGCGGCGGCGCTTGCCCCTGCTGTTGCATTCTGTGAAGGCAAATCCATTATTGTGCTGGACGCGTCGGGATCCATGTGGGGCCAGATCGACGGCCGCGCCAAGCTTGAGATCGCACGCGAAGCACTGGGGACAGTGCTGGCTGGCATCCCTGCAGAAACCGAGATCGGGCTGATGGCCTACGGTCACCGCGAAAAGGGCAGCTGCACCGATATCGAACTGGTGGTGCCACCGGGAACCGGCACCGGGCAGGCCATCACCGATGCCGCCAACGCGATGAAATTTCTGGGTAAAACACCGCTTACCGAAGCCGTGCGCCGCGCCGCAGGAGAGTTGAAATCGACCGAAGAGAAAGCCACCGTCATTCTGATCACCGACGGGATCGAGACCTGCGAAGCCGACCCCTGCGCCCTGGGGGCTGAACTTGAGGCGTCAGGCGTCGATTTCACCGCGCATGTCGTGGGCTTTGGCCTGACCGCCGAGGAAGGTGCCACGGTGGCCTGTCTGGCCGAAAACACCGGCGGCAAGTACATCGAGGCCAAGGACGCGGGCGCGCTGGTCGAGGCGTTGAAGACCACGGTCGTCGTCGTTGCAGCACCCGAACCCGAACCCGTGCCAGAGCCCGAACCGGTGGCGGCACTGGAGTTCAACCTGGCACCGCACCTGTATCTGGCCGAGGGTGGGCCGGAGGTTGAGGACGGCAACGCCTGGGAAATCCATGAGATCGCCGCGAACGGCGAAACCGGGGACCGCATCACCACCGAATACAACACCTATCGCGGCCTGTTGCCTGCTGGCACCTACCGTCTGCTGGCCCGCATCGGCGAGGCGAGCGCTGAGGTAGATATCACGCTGACCGATGACGCGCTTCTGGAGCCGCAAATCATCCTGAACGCGGGCACTCTGATTCTGCGCCCCCGCGTGTCGGCCGATGGTCCGGTTGATGGCGGGGCCGGGCTGAACCTGACCAATGCCTCTGGCATGGATGGCACCTTTTACGGCGAGACCAAGGTGGTCGTCCCCGCCGGTGAGACGACGATCAACCTGCGCATCGGTGAGGCGCGGGCCACTGAAACCGTGACCCTGGCCCCCGGCGAGACCCTGGAGAAAGACATCATCGCCGGGGCCGGTGTGGCGTCTATCGACGCCTATTATGTCGAGGGCGCGATCATGGATACCACCCAGCACGCGGTCGAGATTTTGCTGGCGAAGAAGGCGCTGGATGGCAGTCAGGAAAGTTTGACAACCAGTTACGGCCCGGCACAGCTGTTCGCCCTTCCGCCGGGGGACTACATCGCCCGCGTCACGCAGGACGCGGCCACGGTGGACGCCCCCTTCTCGGTGAAATCCGGCGAGCGGGTGGAGGTCCGGGCAGTCCTGAACGCCGGGGTTCTTGCAATCACCGCCGCAGGGGCCAACTCCATCGAGGTGCTGGACGCCAAGGCCGATCTCAGCGGCAACCGCAAGACGCACAGCTTCAACTATGACGAGGCCAAGACCCTGATCGCGCCGGGGGGCGAATACCTGATCGTGGTGATGCGCGGCGAGACCAAGGTGGAAGCAACCGCCAGCGTCAAACCCGGCGAGCGGACCGAGATCACCGTCCCGTGACGCCCGCGCCGCGCCGTTCCGTCTTGACGGCGCGGCGCGGCTGACTTACCTCGGATACATCGCGGGTGTAGCTCAATGGCAGAGCAGAAGCTTCCCAAGCTTACGACGAGGGTTCGATTCCCTTCACCCGCTCCAGCACACACACCATGCGCCATATTTCTCAATACGTTTATTTGAAGTGCCTCTAGTTTCCTAGACACCTGCCGTGTTCCGTTTCTGTTGTCTTGTTTCGAAGTCAACGGGTGACAGCAGGCCGTTGTTCGTATGCTTGCGTTTTGGGTTGTAGAACATCTCGATGTAATGAAACACATCTTG
>JANOQT010000037.1:0-130883 GCA_031415015.1 Paracoccaceae bacterium | reverse complement strand
GCCGTCAATCTGGTCATACGCGCGGAATTCGCCGAAATACTTGGTGATCGCCGCCGTCAGCGTCGTCTTGCCGTGGTCAACGTGGCCGATCGTGCCAATGTTGACGTGCGGCTTGTTGCGTTCAAACTTTGCCTTGCCCATGCGATGTTGCCCTTGTCCTGAACGGGCCGTACGGCCCCTTGCTGTCACGCGCGGCGGATTATAGCGAAGGTCGGGGGAATTCAAGCCTCAGTTGGAGGTGTCGGCTGGCGCTGTGGGTTTCGGCGGCAGGGGCGGCAGGCCGATCCATTCGGGGTTTTCCAACAGCCAGGTTTCAACCTTCTTGGCCGCATTGTAGGACAGCGCGTCCATCTGCTGCTGTTTGGTCCGGGTCAGGCCGGTGCCGATGACGGTGTCGCCCGACAGGCTTTCGAACACGGTGAACTGGCGGCCCTCGGCGTTCAGTTTCAGGCCCGCCGCGTCGTCCCAGATGTTCGCCGTCACCACCAGCACAGATTTCGGCGCGGCCACAACCGGGATGCCGGGCGGGGCCAGCGCGTAGCCGTCAACCGAGATGCCGATATTGTACAGCTTGGTGCCTTCGTAACGGCCAAAGCGGTCGGCCACGGCTTTCTTCATCGCGGTTTCCCATTCGTCGGGCGTCGCCTTGCGCGAGATCGGCACCATCTCGACCTTGTCGGCAACCACGATGTTGAGGCCAAGCGCGAAATCCCCCAGCGGCACCGGCGGATCGGCAAGATCGCTTTGACCGCAGGCGGCAAGGGCGAGGGCGAAGGAAAGCAGCAGGGCCGGACGACGAACACTCATGATGGCTCCGATAGCAGGAAGGGTGCAGGAATAGCGGTTTGGCGAACGGCACGCAACCGGGGCACGGCGGTAAGCGGGCCGGGAGCAGATGACACCGGCAAGTGGGCCGCAGCTTCGCACCGATGCGGGCCCACCAGTGCAGATATTTCCGACTGAAATACTTTTTTAGCTTGAACCGGCGAGAGGGCGCGGGTATTTCTGATAAAAATAGTCGCCAATATGGAGTACAGCCCGTGATCCTAAAGACACCCCGCCCCGTTGCACCGCGCATGTGGCACGCCCTGACCATAGCCAGCGCCGCTGTGGCGCTGACAGCCGGAGGTCCGGCGCTTGCCGAACAGGCCGGCTCTCATGACCACGACGCCCTTATCTGGTTGGCACAGGCGGAAGGTGGCGAAGGCGGTGAGGGCGGCGAAAGCGGCGTTGCGGTCGAGGCCGGCGAAGACGCGGCGAGCCAGTTCCTGACCGAACTTGCACTGATCGAGGGGCATCTGCGGGCTGGTTTCGCGCTTTTTGCTGCCGACCGCGGCGATCTTGCCATCACCCACATGAAACACCCGAAGGATGAAATCTACTCCAGCCTCGAACCCCAGCTGGCAAAATACAATGCGGTCGGGTTTGCCGATGAACTGACGTCCCTGGCCCTGAGTGTCGAGACGCAGAAGCCGCTGACCGAGGTTCAGGCGGCTTATGATGCGGTTCTTGCCAAGATCGGCGCGGCCCGCACGGCGCAGGACATGTCGGCGCGCGACACGTTCGACGCAATCCTTGCGGTGACCCGTGTTGCAGCCGAAGAATACGCGATCGGGGTGGTTGATGGCAAAATCGCCAATCTGCACGAGTATCAGGATGCCTGGGGCTTTATCGAGACCGCGAAATCCATGGCTGACGGTCTGATCGCCGACGCCGACCCGACTGTCAGCGCAGCCGCGACCGACGTGCGCGCGACGCTGGAGGGCACGGCGGCGGCGTTTGACGGACTGGTCCCAGCAGCCATCACCGGGCAGGGCAATGAAATCATCGCGGCAGCCGGCGAAATTGAACTTGCCGCTTACGGCATCAAGTAACCCCATGCTGCTGGTCATCGAACAGGTCATCGACCGGGCTGCGGCGGGCGTCTTGTGCGACGCCGCAGGTCGATTGTCTTTCGAAGACGGTGCCAAGACCGCCGGGCGCTTTGCCCGCGCGGTCAAGGCCAACGATCAGGCCGCGGCCACACCCGCCCGCAAATCCATCCTTGCCGAGGTGGAGCGCGCGTTGGCTGCGAATTCCCTGTTCCGGTCGGCGGCACGCCCGCGCGCGCTGACGCCGCTGATCCTGTCACGATATCGCACCGGCCAGACCTACGGCCTGCATGTCGACGACGCGGTGATGGGCGGCTTGCGCACGGATTTGTCCTTCACGTTGTTTCTGGCCGATCCGCAAAGCTACGACGGCGGCGCGCTGGTGATCGAAGACCAGTTCGAGTCGCGCGCCATAAAGTTGGGGGCGGGCGATCTGATCCTGTACCCCTCCACGACCCTGCACCGGGTGGACCCGGTGACGAGGGGCGAACGGCTGGCGGTGGTGGGTTGGGTGCAAAGCCAGATCAGGCGCGCCGACCAACGGGAAATTCTGTTCGACCTTGATCAGTCGATCGAAACCATTCACGCGACGGACGGCAAATCGCCGGTCTTTGACCTGCTGGTGAAGACACGGTCCAACCTGCTTCGACAATGGGTTGAAACCTGACCCCCTGCGCCGGTGCAGATCAGGTAAACCGGTTGTCCCTTGGGAACCCTCTTGGGGCCATCTTGCCCGCACCGGCGCGGGCTCCCTGCCATTCGGCGAGGTCGGTTTCCGTGCGGGTACGGCCAGCGGGGTCTTTCCACGACAGGCCGGCGGCGAGGGTGAAGGTGATGGCATCCGACAACCCGCCGTCCTTGTACTTTTGCAACCTCACACCCTTGCCACGTGCCATTTCCGGCAGGTCCGACAGCGCGAAAACCAGCATTTTCCGGTTTTCACCGACCACGGCAATCGTATCGCCGCGCACGGGCACGCAGACGGCGGTCTTCACGCCGTCACGCACGGTCAGCACGGCTTTTCCGGCCTTGGTCTGGGCGACCAGTTCTTCGGACGGGACGATGAAGCCATCGCCCGCGGTGGACGCGACCAGCAGCTTTTCACCGGGGCGGAAGATCATCAGATCAGTGATTTCGGTATCGTTCGGCAGATCAACCATCAGGCGCACCGGTTCGCCCATGCCGCGCCCGCCGGGCAGGTTCGCCCCCAGCAGGGTGAAAAAGCGGCCATTGGCGGCGATCAGCAGGATCTTGTCGGTGGTCTCGGCATGGAAGGCAAAACGGGGGCCGTCGCCGTCCTTGAACTTCTGCTCAAGGGTCAGATCGACATGACCCTTCATCGCCCTGATCCAGCCCATGCGCGAGCAGATGACGGTGATCGGCTCGCGGTCGATCATCGCCTCGTAAGGCACCTCTTCGATCTCTTTGGCATCGGCGAACTGGGTGCGGCGGGCGCCGAGCACGGTGCCCTTGCCGAACAGTTTGCGGACATCGTCAAGATCGCGGCCGATGCGGTTCCATTGCAGGCGGTCGCTGTCCAGAAGGTCAGACAGGCCCGCGCGTTCCTTGGTCAGCGCGTCGCGTTCGGCGCGCAGTTCCATCTCCTCCAGCCGCCGCAAGGACCGCAGGCGCATGTTCAGAATGGCTTCGGCCTGCACATCGGACAGCGCACCCTGACCCTTGGCCGGGGGGCGGTAGTCCTTTTCCGACATCGCCCGGATGTGCGATTTTGACCAATCCTCGGCCATCAGGGCGGCCTTTGGGTCGTCATCATAGCGGATAATGTCAATCACGCGGTCGAGGTTCAGGAAGGTGATCAGGAAGCCTTCCAGAATCTCCAGCCGCGCGTCGATCTTTTCGACCCGGTGGAGCGAGCGGCGCTTCAGCACCTCGCGGCGGTGATCGAGGAAGGCGCGCAGCACCTCTTTCAGCGAACAGACCTTGGGCACCTTGCCGTCGATCAGCACGTTCATGTTAAGCGAGAAGCGGATTTCGAGGTCAGAGGTCTTGAACAGGCTGCCCATCAGCACGTCGGGGTCCACCGTGCGGACGCGGGGCTCCAGGATCAGGCGCACGTCTTCGGCGGATTCGTCGCGGACATCGGCGAGGAGCGGGACTTTCTTGATCTGGATCAGTTCGGCCAGCTTTTCGATCAGTTTGGACTTCTGCACCTGAAACGGAATCTCGGTGACCACGATCTGCCAGGTGCCGCGACCAAGGTCTTCGACCTGCCATTTGGCGCGCAGGCGGAACGCGCCGCGACCGGTGGCGTAGGCGTCGAGGATATTCTCACGCGGTTCGACGATCACGCCGCCGGTGGGGAAATCGGGGCCGGGGATCAGGGCGACCAGTGCGTCAACGGTCAGATCGGGGTCGTTGAGAAGCGCGTGGCAGCCGTCGATCAATTCATCAAGGTTGTGCGGCGGGATGTTGGTGGCCATGCCGACCGCAATGCCGGAGGAGCCATTGGCCAGCAGGTTCGGGAAGGCGGCGGGCAGCACGACGGGTTCTTCCAGACGGCCGTCGTAGTTCGGGCGAAAATCGACGGCGGTCTCGTCGATGCCTTCCATCAGCGCCTCGGACGCGGCGGTGACGCGGGCCTCGGTGTAGCGGCTGGCGGCGGGGTTGTCGCCGTCGATGTTGCCGAAGTTGCCCTGCCCGTCGACCAGCGGGTAGCGCATGTTGAAATCTTGGGCGAGCCGCGCCATCGCGTCATAGATCGCCACATCGCCGTGCGGGTGGAAATCGCCCATCGTGTCGCCGGAAATCTTGGCGGATTTCAGGAAGCCGCCGGTTGGCGTCAGGCGCAGCCGCCGCATCGCCCAGAGGATTCGCCGGTGAACCGGCTTTAACCCGTCGCGCGCATCGGGCAGCGCGCGGTGCATGATCGTGGAAAGGGCATAGGTCAGATACCGCTCGCCAATAGCGCGAGAGAGCGGTTCGGAGGTGGTGATGCCCCCCGTCGCAGGGCCCTTGATGTTGGGATCGTCATCGTCCGTTGTCATGGATGTTGTGTATGACGGGCGGGCGCGTCGGTCCAGATGCGAAGCGGCGGGAAATGGCATGCGCAGGGCGGCAACGGTGCATTTTTGACTCTATCCCGTGGCGGGCGGATGACGGCATGTGCTAAGATAAGGTTTCGCGTGACCTTTCTGGGTGGAAAATGCTGCGACTGACGTTTCTTTTGATTGCCGGGATGTTCGCCGCGCTGATGATCGCGGGCGAGGATCGCGGGCAGTTGCGCCCCGGTCTGGCCAAAGCCGCGGCAGAGCGGCCGATGCCCGCGACGGCAGAGCTGGTGCCGGTGGCTGTGGCCGTTGTTGCCGCGCCGGAGCCGGTCGTCGAAGTGCCGGTGGCCGAGGCGCCCCGCCCCGAGCCGGCACCCTACATCGAACCGGAACGAGAGGTTGTGCAAGCGGTGGAAGAGCCGGTGTTCACCCTGTCCACCCTGCCGACCGAAGCGGTTCCGGGCGCGGATGCCGCCCCTGACAGCAGTGCCGAGGGGCAGATTTACTATGTCACCGCCTCGTCGGTAAACGTCCGCGAGGCACCATCGACCGAGGCTTCGGTTCTGGGCAAGCTTGGCGCTGGTGAGGCCGCGCTGGTGATCACCGACGTGGGCGGCGAATGGGCGCGAATCGTCATTCAGGGCGACGGCATGGAAGGCTATGTCGCCATGCGGTTCCTGAGCCCCGAAGCCCCCTGATCCGGTTTGCGACCGTGCGCGCTTTGCCGTAAGGCTGCGGCAAAGCGGGGCAGTGCATGACCAAGAAATCCATTCTGATCACCGGGTGCTCATCCGGCATCGGGCTTGACGCGGCGCGGACGCTGCATGAGCGCGGCTGGCGGGTGTTTGCGACCTGTCGGCAAGAGGCGGATTGCGAACGGCTGCGCGGCGAGGGGCTGGAAAGCTTTGCCCTGGATTACGCCGACGAGGCCAGCATCGCGGCAGCAGTGGCCGAGGCTTTGGCGCGCACCGGGGGCACGCTGGACGCGGTGTTCAACAACGGTGCCTTTGCCTGCCCCGGCGCGGTGGAGGATTTGCCACGCGGCGCGCTGCGGGAAATCTTTGAGGTCAACCTCTTTGGCTATCATGATCTTGCGCGGCGGGTGATCCCGGTGATGCGGGCGCAAGGCGCGGGGCGGATCGTCAACTGCTCCTCGGTTCTGGGCCTTGTCGGCATGAAATGGCGCGGGGCTTATGTTGCCACTAAGTTCGCCATGGAGGGGCTGACGGATGTGCTGCGGATCGAGATGCAGGGCACCGGGATCGCGGTGATCCTGATCGAACCCGGCCCGATCTCGACCCGCATCCGCGAGAATGCCATCCCGCATTTCGAGCGGTGGATCGACTGGCAGGGCTCGGCCCGGGCGGCGGAATATGCCGCGTTGCGCGGCCGGTTGTACGGTGTGAAGACCAAGCCGGATGCGTTTGAACTGCCCGCTTCGGCGGTGACGACAAAACTGATCCGGGCACTGGAAAGCCCGCGCCCCCGGGCCCGCTATTATGTGACGACGCCCACCTATCTGATGGGTCTGGCGCGCCGCATCCTGCCGACACGGGCGCTGGACTGGATGATCGCCAAGGGATAGTCGCAATTCGGGGTTCGCTTTTGCCGCGCCCGCCCCTACATCTGGGACGACAAGGAGACGCCCATGCTGTCAGACCCGCTGTTTCTGTTCGCCACCGCCGCCTGCATCATCGTGCTGGCCATCCTGTTGTTCGGGATCGGCAGTTTTGCCAAGGGCGGAGAGTTCAACAAGAAGAACGCCAACAAGATCATGCGCTGGCGGCTGGGGGCACAGTTCGTGGCGGTGATCCTGATCGTGGGCTTTGCGTGGTTACGGTCGGGAGGCAACTGATGGTCGTTCTGTCGAAGATTTACACCAAGACCGGCGATGCCGGCGAGACCGCTCTGGGCAACGGGGCGCGGGTGGCCAAGCATTCGGCGCGGGTGTCGGCCTATGGCACGGTGGACGAAACGAATGCCACCGTCGGGCTGGCGCGCCAGCATTCGACGGGTGACATGGATGCGGCGCTGAAGCGCATCTCGAACGATCTGTTCGATCTGGGGGCCGACCTTTGTACGCCTGACCGGCATCTGGACGAAACGCGAGAGTATCCCGCCCTGCGGATGATCGAGCCGCAGGTGTTGCGGCTTGAGGCCGAGATTGACGCGATGAATGTGAAACTCACTCCGCTGCGCAGTTTCATCCTGCCGGGTGGCAGCGCTTTGGCGGCCCACCTGCACCTGTGTCGCACCGTGTGCAGGCGGGCCGAACGGCTGGTGGTGGAAACCGCGACGATGGAGGATGTGAACCCCGAGGCGGTGAAATACCTGAACCGGCTGTCGGACTGGTTCTTTGTGGCGGGCCGCATCGCCAACAACGATGGCAAGGATGACGTGCTATGGGTCCCGGGCCTGACGCGCTGAGGGCGGCAGAACGCGACGTCGCAACGCTGGGTTCTGTCGGTTTTGGTCTGTTGCGGCGGGCCTGAACGCGGTATCCACGCGACCAAGAGCATGACCGGGGCGATGGGCCCCATGGATGGAGATCAACGCCGATGAAGGTCCTGGTGCCTGTGAAGCGCGTGATCGACTATAACGTGAAGGTCCGCGTCAAGGCGGATGGCACGGGTGTCGATCTGGCCAACGTGAAGATGTCGATGAACCCCTTTGACGAGATCGCCGTGGAAGAGGCGATCCGGCTGAAGGAAAAGGGCGTGGCGACCGAAGTTGTCGTGGTGTCCATTGGCGTCAAACAGGCGCAGGAAACCCTGCGCAATGCGCTGGCGATGGGCGCGGATCGGGCGATCCTGATCGAGGCCACCGACAACGTGCAGGTCGATATCGAGCCTTTGGCGGTGGCGAAACTGCTGGCGGCGGTGGTGCGCGAGGAAGCGCCGGGGCTGGTGCTGTGCGGCAAGCAGGCCATCGACAATGACATGAACGCGACCGGGCAGATGCTGTCGGCCTTGCTGGGCTGGTCGCAGGCGACCTTTGCCAGCGCGCTGGCGGTGGACGGCGACCATGCGACGGTGACGCGCGAAGTGGACGGCGGGTTGCAGACGATCACGGTGAAGATGCCGACCATCGTGACGGTCGACCTGCGCCTGAACGAGCCGCGCTATGCGTCTTTGCCCAACATCATGAAGGCCAAGGCCAAGCCGATGGCGATCAAAACTCCGGCCGACTACGGGGTGGACGTGTCGCCCCGGCTGGCAGTGCTCAAGACGGTGGAACCGGCGGGCCGCAAGGCTGGCGTGAAGGTGGCCTCGGTTGCCGAGCTGATTGCGAAATTGCGTGACGAAGCGGGGGTGATCTGATGGCCGTTCTTCTGTTGGCGGATGTGATTGAGGGTCAGCTTGCCACCGATCAGGTGGCCAAGGCTTTGACTGCGGTCAAAAGTTTGGGTCCGGTGACGGTTTTGGTTGCCGGGACGGGTGGCGATGCGGCGGCGGCTGAGGCTGCGACGCTGGCGGGTGTGGAAAAGGTGATCTTCGCCGACGCGCACGAGTATTGCCATGCGATGGCGGAACCGACGGCGGCGCTGATCGTCGGGCTGGCGTCGGGGTATAGCCATATCGTGGCGCCTTCGGGGGCGTTCTCCAAATCGGTGCTGCCACGGGTGGCGGCGATGCTGGATGTGATGGTGATTTCCGAAGTGCTGGCGGTGGTGGATGCCGACACGTTTGAGCGCCCGATCTATGCCGGCAACGCGATCCAGACGGTGAAATCCGGCGATGCGACCAAAGTGATGACGATCCGCACCGCCACGTTCGACGCGGCGGGCAAAGGTGGCTCGGCCCCGGTGGAGAAGGTTTCGACCGCAGCGGATGGATCGCTTTCGGCCTGGGTCGAGGACAAGGTGGCGTCGTCAGACCGGCCGGAACTGACCTCAGCCGGGATCGTGGTGTCTGGCGGGCGTGGCGTGGGGTCGCTGGCCGATTTCGCGTTGATCGAGCGGCTTGCGGACAAGCTGAACGCAGCCGTCGGGGCATCGCGCGCCGCAGTGGACAGCGGCTATGCGCCGAACGACTGGCAGGTCGGGCAGACCGGCAAGGTCGTAGCGCCGGACCTGTATGTGGCCATCGGAATTTCCGGTGCGATCCAGCATCTGGCCGGGATGAAGGACAGCAAGATCATCGTCGCGATCAACAAGGACGAAGAGGCGCCGATCTTTCAGGTGGCCGATTACGGGCTGGTCGGTGATCTGTTCACCGTGGTGCCGGAGCTGATCGAAAAGCTGTAGAGATGGGCAAATTGCCCATCCTACGGGGGTCGCTTTGGCGGCCCCTTTTTCGTTACAGCAGCCCCTTTTGGTTACAGAAGACTGGCCACCACCGGCGACAACAGCGCCGCCACCTCGTGATGCACGGCGGACCCGGGCAGGCAGCGGGCGGTGGCAAGCTCGGTCTCGGGCACCTGCATGCGGCACAGGCCTTCGGCGCGGGCCTGTTCGCTGGGGACGGCATTGACCTGCGCGCTGACCAGTGGTCGCAGGACCGCCAGCATTGTGGTATCGACCAGCAGCGGGCCACAGGCGGGGTCAAGGTGACAGGCCACCTCTGGCGGGGTGGCGTCGGCCAGCCACAGCAGCACCCGTCGGTCCGGAAGCCGTGCCAGCAGCAACCGCATCCGCTGTAGCCAGTTGGCCTTTAACCCGGCGGCGACGGTGGCGAAGCGGCCCGAGCCGGCCTGCCGCAACGCCATCAGCAGATGGCGGGTAAAGTGGATCTCGGTGAACTCCACCTCCGGGTACAGCGCGGTGAGGGCGGGCGTGGCGGCCAGAAAGCGGTCGTTGCGGCGGCTGTGGACGGTGTAGAACGGGTTCGACATCGCCTCGGCACCGGTGACCTGCACCACGACGACGCGTGCGCCAGCGGCCACCTGCAGCGCGGCAGGATCGGACAGGTAGAAATCCGGCCCGGCGTTCAGCCCGCCCAGATTGGCCACCGGATGCCCCGTCGCCTCTTCCACCAGCAGCGGAAAGGGGGCGGCCACATATTTGCCGAAGGTGGGCGAGCCGCCCAACATCGCCACGTAGTCCCCCGTAAGATCGCGCTGCGGACCGCGAAACACGGCCCGGGACATGCCATACCGGCACGGAAAGTAGTCGAGCGCCCCCGCGCCCGCCTGCCCCATCATCATCACACCCACCCAATTCAACCTACACCCAAGGCCAAATCTGCCGGACAAAGGTTGCCGAAAGGCTAAAGTCTGGCGATTGCCGACAAGTCGATGCAAGTCGCGATCCTTGCGCGGCGGATGCTGCACAGGCATAAGCAGGGCGAAGCTTTGGAGGCAGGCAGATGGACATCAGGCAGGTGGGCGTGGTCGGCGCGGGCCAGATGGGCAGCGGCATCGCGCATGTCTTTGCGCTGGCGGGCTATGACGTGCTGATGACCGACATCGCTGAGGACAGCCTGTCAAAGGCGCTGGCGGTGATCGAGCGGAACATCGAACGGCAGGTGTCGCGCGGCAAGGTGATGCCCGCCGACAAGCGCGCCGCGATGGAGCGGATCAAGACCACCATGCGGCTGGCCGATCTGGGGCAATGCGATCTGATCATCGAGGCTGCGACGGAGCGCGAGACCGTGAAGACGGCGATCTTCGAGGACCTGCTGCCGCATCTGAAGCCGACGACGATCCTGACGTCGAACACCTCGTCCATTTCCATCACCCGGCTGGCCAGCCGTACCGACCGGCCAGAAAAGTTCATGGGGTTCCACTTCATGAACCCGGTGCCGGTGATGCAACTGGTGGAACTGATCCGCGGGATCGCGACGGATCAGGAGACGTGGGACGCGATGCACGCGGTGGTGCGCAAGCTGGGCAAGACGGCGGCGAGTGCCGAGGATTTCCCGGCCTTCATCGTCAACCGCATCCTGATGCCGATGATCAACGAGGCGGTCTATACGCTGTACGAGGGCGTGGGCTCGGTCATATCCATCGACGAATCGCTGAAGCTGGGGGCCAATCACCCGATGGGGCCGCTGGAGCTGGCGGATTTCATCGGGCTGGATACGTGCCTTGCGATCATGAACGTGCTGCATGAGGGGCTGGCAGATACCAAGTACCGGCCCTGCCCGTTGTTGACGAAGTATGTCGAGGCGGGGTGGCTGGGCCGCAAGACGCAGCGGGGGTTTTATGACTACCGGGGGGATGTGCCGGTGCCGACGCGGTGAGCAGATGAAGTTATCTGCACAGGCAGAAGAAGTCTTTCTGGGCTTCGGTCGACGTTTCAATCTCAAGCTGGAACGGCACGTTCACGAAGGTGGAGACATTTGCGTCACCTACGCCGCACAGGATGGCTTGAAAGAAAAGGTCTGGATGTGCTTCGGAAATGTGGATGAAATATCCTTTGGCATCGGAGATTTTTTCAGCGGAAGTGCCTTTCCGTGCCCAGATGCGTTCGACGATTTCATTCAGAACATGGACGGAATTCTGTCCGGTCGATATCGCCTTCGTTATGGCTGGTTCAGGGCCGTTCTCGAAGAGCCATCAGGCGAAACATGGAAAGTGCGGGCAAGATATTCCGGCCCAAAGTGGAATGGATTTCTCTTCAAGGTTTTCGTCAACTCGCCCAATTAAATAGCCATGTCGAATACGCCTAAAAACGCCAGGCCTGTCGGGGCGAGCGTTACCCTGCCCTACGTCCCCAACGCCAGCGTGTGCTCCCGCAACCACGCCAGAAACCCCCTCGGGTTGCCGTCCCATTTGTCCAGCTCGGTCGCAGGGATCGGCTCACCGATGAAGGGGCGCTGGGGTTTGAAGAGGGCGCGCTTGATCTCGTACAGCAGCAGGCCTTGGCGCAGCGTATCTGACAGCTTGTTGGCGATCAGGAAGGTGCGGCTGTTGCGCCCCGTGAAGTGCACCGGCAGGATCGTGGCCCCGCTTTTGGCGATCATCTTGTGGGTGAAGACGTTCCACTCCGCCTCGATCGCCGGGCCGAACCACGTCTCTGACATCGCAACCTTGCCCGCCGGGAACAGGATGATCACCCCGCCCGCCTTCAGATGCGCCATCGTGTCCTGCCGCATCTGCAGGCCCAGTTCGCGGGCGTTGTCCTCGTGCGGGAAGGGCACGGGGATCATGAATTCCGCCACTTCCGGGATGCCGGTCAGCAGCGAGCGGGTCAGGATGCGGAAGTCGGAGCGGACCCGATTGATCATCTCGGCCAGAATCATTCCGTCCACCAAGCCGTGCGGGTGGTTGGACACCACCACCAGCGGGCCGGTGGCGGGGATGCGGGCAATCTCTTCGGGGGGCGTGTCGATGCGGATGCCCATCTGGCGGATCGCCTTGGGCCAGAACGGCGAGCCGAACGGCGCACCGGAGCGTTCGAACTGACGGATCAGGCGCAGCAGGGTGATCTTCGCGGTCCACCATTCGATGGTGCGGATCGTCTGTGCTTTGAACGGGTTGGAGAAGGTTCCGGCATAGCTGAGCCGGCGCATGTCATAGGGACGCTCTGCCCCACCCGCGCGCGGCACACCTTGAAGCGGTTCGCCCGCCGTTCCGATCTGCGACTGTTTCGTCACGAAGCGACTGCCTTCATCCCCAGCGCGCTTCAATACTCCTCACCGAAGCGGGCCGCAACCAGCGCCTCCAGCGCATCGGCGAGCTTCCCCGCTTCTGCGCCAGATGTCAGCACTTCAATAGAGGTTCCGCGCGAAGCTGCCAACATCAAAAGCCCCATGATGCTGTCGCCCGACACTGAAAGGCCGTCCTTGACGACCTGGGCGCTGGCGTCATGCGCCTCGACCACCTCGACGAATTTGGCGCTGGCGCGGGCGTGCAGGCCCTTTTGGTTGATGATCCGAAAGCTGCGGCTGGTCACGTCAGGCCCCGCCCGCAAGATCGAGCGAGTTGATGTATTTGCGCCCGGCGTCGAGCGCTGCGGCAACGGCATCAGAGACCGCCATGTCGCGGGATTTCGCCAGCTTGATCAGCATCGGCAGGTTGGCTCCGTACAGAATGCGCCGACCGGTGGTGGCACAGGCCGGCAAGGACAGGTTCGAGGGCGAGCCGCCGAACATGTCCGTTACCAGCACCACGCCTTGCCCGGTGTCAACCGCATCGGCGGCATCGCAGATTTCCGTCTGCTTCAGGTCACGGTCGTGGTCATCCTCGATGGCAATGGCGCGGACCCCGTCCTGCTTGCCCACCACATGCTCGACCGCCGAGAGATATTCCCGCGCCAGCCCGCCATGTGCAACGATCACGATACCGATCAAGCGCCTGCCACCTTCGTTGCGTCGGGTTGGCCGGAGGCCGCCCTGCGTTCGAGTTCCCGGTGCCGTTTTGACACCGGCCAGCCCGCATCTGCAAGCGCGTTCCCGACCAGTTCCGCCACGGCGACGGACCGGTGTTGCCCTCCGGTACACCCAAAGCCGATGGAGAGATGGGCCTTGCCCTCCTCAAGGTTGGCCGGAAGCAGAAAGAGAAGGAGGGCGTTCAACTTCTGATAGAATTCCGCGAAACGCGGATCGGCGCGGACGTGCGCTTCGACCCTTGGGTCACGGCCATCCAACGGGCGCAACGCGGGCGACCAGTGGGGATTCGCAAGGAAGCGGCAGTCAAAAATCATGTCCACGCCGCGCGGCACACCGCGCTTGTAGCTGAACGACTGGATCGAGACGGCAAGCCGGCTGGTGGGGCCCGCGTCGAACCAGCGGGCAATTTCGGCCTTCAGATCGTGGACGGTCAGGTCGCTGGTGTCGATCAGGTGATCGGCGCGCACCCGGATCGGGGCCAGCAGATCAATCTCGCGCTCGATGCCCAGCGACGGGGTTTCCGCAGGGGCAAGCGGGTGGCGGCGGCGGGTTTCTGAAAACCGGCGGATCAACTCGCCGGGGGCGCAATCCAGATACAGCACCTCCAGCGCCACGCGGGGATCACGGGTCAGGCTGTCGATCAGCTCGATCAGGGCGGTGGCGTTGAAATCGCGGTTGCGCACATCAAGACCCAGCGCCATCGGACGGCCCAGCGGCGGGCCGTCGATCAGGCGGGGCACCAGCGAAAGGGGAATGTTGTCGATGCCCTCATAGCCCAGATCCTCCAGCACCCGGATGGCCGTCGTTCGCCCGGCACCGGACGGGCCGGTGATCAGGACAAGCTTGTGGTCGGGGCCGGGATCAGGGGGCATTCGGGGAACCATATGGCATCATGCGTGCCGTCCGTGGCGAAGATAGAGCATCAGCGCGTCTGGAAAATGGTTATTCTGCGGTTGCAGAACAAGAGAAAGCTCGCATCCCAGTATTGTGATCCGGCGTTGCGGTGGCAGCCGGTCGCTTTCCAGCTGGCCAAGATCGACGACAAGGGCAATTTCGGCGCTGTCCAGCGGGGGGGCGCGCAACAGACCGATGCCCCGCGCTTCGATCAGGCCGCGGATCGGGACGGGGCAACTGGCGATCAGGGCGTCACCGCGGCGGGCCAAGTCGGTGCGGTCATCGGCCACAAGATCAGCCCCCAGCGCCAACAGCCGCAACGCCAGCGCCGATTTGCCCGCACCCGACGGCCCGAGGATCAACAGTCCGCGCCGGTCCACCGCCACACAGCTGGCGTGCAGGGTGGTACGGTTGGTGGCCTCGGTCACACCGGCAGACCGACGACGAAGCGCGCGCCGAGGGGTTCGGATGTGGGATCGGCGGCGGTCGGGCGGATGTTTTCGGCCCAGATCACCCCACCATGCGCCTCGACGATCTGCTTGGAGATGGCGAGGCCAAGGCCGGAATGATTGCCGAAATCGCTTTGCGGGCGTTCGGAATAAAACCTGTTGAACACCTTGGCCAGCGCCTGCTCGGGGATGCCGGGCCCGGTATCCTCGACCACCACCAGCACCCGGTTTTCGCGCCGACGCGCCCAGACGCGGACCGCATCGCCGTCTTCGCAGAACGAGATCGCGTTGCCCACAAGGTTGACGAACACCTGCGCCAGCCGCGCCTCAAGCCCGTGAATGACGATCGGGTCGGCGGGCAGGTCGATGATGAAATCCACGCCCTTTTCGCCCGCTTGCTGGCTAAGGTATTGGCAAATATTGGACAGGGTTTTCAGCAGGTTGAACTCTTCTTCCTCTTCCTTGACCAGTTCACTGTCCAGCCGCGAGGCGTTGGAAATGTCGCTGACCAGCCGGTCAAGGCGGCGCACGTCGTGGTCGATTACGTCCAGAAGAGTGTCGCGCTGTGCCTCTTTCTTGACAAAGCGCAGGGATCCTACCGCAGAGCGCAAGGATGCCAGCGGGTTCTTGATCTCGTGCGCCACGTCGGCGGCAAACTGTTCGTTGGCGTCGATCCGGTCATACAGCGCGGTGACCATGCCGCGCATGGCCACCGACAGCCGGCCAATCTCATCCGGCCGCGCCGCAAGGTCGGGGATGCGCACGCGGCTGGGGGCCACCCGGCGGGCGTCACGGTCGCGTCCGATTTCTGCCGCGGCGGCAAGGTCGGACAGCGGGTTCGAGATGGTAGAGGCCAGCATCAGGCTAAGCCCGATGGACATCAGCAGCGCCAGCACGAACATCTGCAGGATCTGTTCGCGTTCATAGCGCACAAGGCGGTCAATCTCGTCCGAGGCAGAGGTCAGCGCGACAACTGCGACGACATCGCCAGACACGGTGATCGGGCTGGCGACGGCGAACAGCAGGCTGCCGTCGGAGTCTTTCGACATGCGCACGGCTGTCTCGCCGCCCTTTGCCCCGTCGATAATGGCACGGGCCTGATCGGCGGCGTCGATGGTTTCGGTGCGGATTGCGGTACCCTGCCGCAGGATTGCCGTCACCCAGCGCCAGGCCCCGTCCAGAAAATCGGTCAGAAAGGTTGGCCGCCCCGGATCGGCGACAAGGGTGTCGGTGCCCTGCCCCACCTTCGACGCCAGCAGCTGCCCGGTTAGATTGAAGACAAAAACCTCGACCACCGGGTCGACATTCATCCCTTCCAGCACTGAGCTGAAGTCGAACTCCGCCGTTCCGGACCGCAGCCGCGCCTCGAACACGTCGGCGACGAGATCGGCCTGACGCGCCATGCCCTGCTGCCGTTGCAGCGCCAGACTGTCGCGGAACGGGTTCATGAACAGCACGCCAACCACCAGCATGACCAGCGCCATCAGGTTGAAGACGATGATCTTGCGGGCCAGCGGCGAGCGGTTGAGCGTCGCCATGGTGCTGCGACTGCGACCGTCCTTGAGCCGTTCGACGGTCGCGTCAGGCGAAACCCAGTCTTCGCCCAGAAGGACGTCACCGGACCTTTTAGGCCGGTACTCCTCTGTTCCGATCCGCGGTGCCGATGTCATCCTTGGGGGGCGTCACTCTTCGTTATAGCGATAGCCGATACCGTACAGCGTCTCGATTGCCGTAAAGTTATCGTCCACCGAGCGCATCTTCTTGCGCAGCCGCTTGATGTGGCTGTCGATGGTGCGGTCATCGACATAGACTTGGTCGTCGTAAGCCACATCCATCAGCTGATCGCGTGATTTCACAAAGCCGGGTCGTTGTGCCAGCGCCTGCAGCAGCAGGAATTCGGTGACGGTCAGCGACACCTCAAGCCCTTTCCAGGTGACGGAGTGGCGCAACGGGTCCATCCGCAGGGCGCCGCGTTCCATCATCTTTGTCTCTTCGGTCGTCGCCACCTCGCCGGTGGTGATCGCTTCCTGACGGCGCAGCAGCGCGCGGATGCGTTCGACCAGAAGCCGTTGCGAGAACGGCTTTTTCACATAATCGTCGGCCCCCATGCGCAGGCCCAGAACTTCGTCGATCTCGTCGTCTTTCGAGGTCAGGAAGATCACCGGGATCGAGGTTTTCTGCCGCATCCGCTGCAACAGATCCATCCCGTCCATCCGGGGCATCTTGATATCCAGCACGGCCATATCCGGCATCCGGCGATTAAACGCCTCAAGCGCCGACTGACCGTCGTTGTAGGTCTCGACCTCAAAGCCTTCGGCTTCAAGCGTCATGGCAACGGATGTCAGGATGTTTCTGTCATCGTCCACAAGGGCGATACGCGCCATGTCCGATATTCCCTCTGACTGCTGCGGGTTTCTTGTTAATTTTGGGGACAGTGTCGGGTTTCCTGCCCGGATAATCAACAGGAAACCGAATCACCACGCGCACGAGGCGGTGAATGGTGACAAATCCGCCCTTTTCCGGCGCAATCCCGACGACTGTGCGCGGGCGCTGGCCGATGGTTGCGCTAACGCCCGAATGGTTGCGCTAACTGACTGAAAACAGGCTATTCTCGCAGGAAATCACCATGCTATAGGCCCGGTATGACACTACTATGTATTGTGTCGCGGCATTCATTCGCCCGGGTGCCGATCCATTGAACGGAACCAATGCGCCCCAAGGGGTGCTCAGGGGAGCTTGCAGGATGACCCACGGACGCGTGAACCCTTCTCAGCGCTTGGAAGACAACGGCATCGGGGGGGCGGCGAAGGTTCATTACAACTATGTCGAGGCTGCACTGGTCGATGCGGCGGTGGCCCGGGGCGAGGGGCGTCTGGGGCTGGGCGGCGCGTTCCTGTGTTCGACCGGTCAGTTCACCGGCCGGTCGCCAAAGGACAAGTTCGTGGTCCGCACCCCTGCCACCGAGGGCACGATCTGGTGGGACAACAATGCTGCCATGACCCCGGATGCATACGCCCGGCTGAAGGCGGACATGCTGGCGCATCTGCACGGGGGCGAGGTGTTCGTGCAGGACCTGTATGCCGGGGCCGATCCGCTGCACCGGCTGGACGTGCGGATGGTGACGGAACTGGCATGGCACGGGCTGTTCATCCGCCACCTGCTGCGCCGTCCTGACCGGGCGGAACTGGATACGTTCGTGCCCGACTGGACGGTGATCAACTGCCCGTCGTTCAAGGCGAACCCGGCCCGGCACGGCTGCCGGACGGAAACCGTGATCGCGCTGAACTTTGACGAAAAGACCGTGCTGATCGCCAATACCGCCTATGCGGGCGAGAACAAGAAGGCCGTGTTTACCATTCTGAACTACCTGTTGCCGGACAAGGGCGTGATGGCGATGCACTGCTCGGCCAACCATGCGGTTGGCAATCCGGTGGATGCGGCGGTGTTCTTCGGGCTGTCGGGTACGGGCAAGACCACGCTGTCCGCCGCCCCCGACCGTACGCTGATCGGCGATGACGAACACGGCTGGTCGGATCGCGGCATCTTCAACTTTGAAGGCGGCTGCTATGCCAAGACCATCAACCTGAACCCCGAAGCAGAGCCGGAAATTTATGCCACCACGCACCGGTTTGCGACGGTGGTGGAAAACATGGTCTATGATCCGGACACGCTGGAACTGGATTTCGCCGACAACAGCCTGACCGACAACACCCGCTGCGCCTACCCGCTGGAGGCGATTTCCAACGCATCCGCCACCGGGCTTGGCGGCCATCCGCGCCATGTGGTGATGCTGACCTGCGATGCGTTCGGCGTGCTGCCACCCATCGCGCGGCTGACCCCGGCGCAGGCGATGTACCACTTTCTGTCCGGCTTCACCTCCAAGGTGGCAGGGACAGAGCGGGGCGTCACCGAACCGCAGCCGACGTTCAGTACCTGTTTCGGCGCGCCCTTCATGCCGCGCCGGCCCGAAGTATACGGCAAGCTGTTGCAGGCCAAGATCGCCAAGCACGGCGCGTCGTGCTGGCTGGTCAACACCGGCTGGACCGGCGGCGCGTATGGCACCGGCACGCGGATGCCGATCAAGGCGACGCGGGCGCTGTTATCAGCGGCGCTGGACGGATCGCTGAACGCAGGCGAATTCCGCCGCGACCCGATGTTCGGGTTCGAAGTGCCGGTGGCCGTGCCGGGAGTGGACACAGCGCTGCTGACCCCGCGCGCCACATGGGCCGATCCTGCGGCTTATGACGCGCAGGCGAAAAAGCTGGTGGCGATGTTCGCCGACAACTTCGGCCAGTACGTGCCCTTCATCGACGCCGATGTGAAGGCGGCGGTGATTGGCTGAACGACGGACTGACCATCCTTCGGACCCGAGGTCTGATCGCCAGCGGGCTGGTCCTTTGCGGCCTCAGCGCGGGCGGTGTCCACGCTGATCCGGCAGACTGGCATGATCCCAAGCGGGTGACCGACATCAGCTTTGGTATCTTTTGCCAGCGCCCGGCAGATTATGTCACCAAGGACGCCGATACCGTCAAGGGATCTGTCGAGCGGCATCTGGCGAACCCGGCGCAGTTGAAGCAAACGCAAACCATTCCGGCAATTGATGGCCTGTTGTTCGGCGTAATGGGGCGCGAAGATCCCTCATCTGCTTCGGAAGTGATCATCGTGGTGGAGCATCCGCCGCTAGGCCGCAGCGGTGCGACACGTGAATCCTGGACGACCGAGATGCAAGGCCTGCCTAACATCAGCTGACAAGCGCCTGCCGGATCAGCTGCAGGCCGTTCAGCACCGGCAGACCCTGCATCAAGCGGTCGAAACGCCGCCAATCCAACTTGTCCTGCACCACGAAGCCACATCGCAGGCCGATCAATGTGGGACAGCAAAGGCGGCAGATGGAACGGTTGAGTAACCGGTCCCCACGTGGTCTTCTCCGGCAATGAAGATTCTTTTGCGCTGGATGATTGGGACAAGTCTTGCGTGCCTTATGGCCCTGCCGGGGCTGGCAAAACCTGCCCCGCCGGTTGCGGATGCGGCGGTGGCATTCCTGTCGGTCGGCGTGTTCTGCGCGTTGCAGACGATGGACAAAGTGCCTGCGCCGGGCACGTTTTCCGGCTGGATCCATGTGCCTGACGGCGACATCAGCTTTCACTGGCCGGACCGGCAGGTGGTCCCCGCCGCACTGGGCCTTGCTTTTGGGGTCAAGGCGCGGCTGGGTCCGGGCAATACAGCACCGTTCGCCGAAATGCGGGTTTACCGGCCAGGTCTGGATACACCCGAGGTCTGGGCCAGCGCCTTTGGTGACCTGGCAGATCAGATGGCATTCTTTCGCTTCGACACCGCCGACGAACTGCTTCCCGGGATCTGGCGGTTCGAGGCCTGGGATATGGACACTCGGCTGTATCAGGTGGAATTCGAAGTGGTTCCCGCCGCCGCCCTGCCCGACATCGCCGAGGCCTGCGGCGCGCTGTCGTGAATTCGCTGCGACATTTTCATTCGTTTTCGGCAAATCCTGCGAAAGCTTATTGCTCTGCAACTGCGAAGGCTTTACTTGTTTGCAGGTGCAGAATCTTGCTGATGACCGGAGCGAACTCATGCCGCATGATGGCCAGACCATGACCCAAACTGCGACCCAAACCGCCATTCTGACCGATCTTCTGGCGCTGACCGGGGCTGCCCTGCCCGAGGTGGAGGCGCTGCTGTCAGACGCGCGCGACGCCGTTCGGGGCCGGGTGACCGTGGCAGGCAAGGTCTCCGCGCCCGCGCTGGAACAGCATCAATGCGCTGCCCACGCGTTGGCCTGGCTGGCGACCTATGTCGAGGCCCTGCGCCAGATGCACGGCTGGGCGGGCCGGGTGTCTGAGGGTGGGCGCTTTTCGGAAATGGAGGCGCTGATCCTTCAGATCGCCTTTGGCGAATACCTGAACCAGATCGCGGGCGGCATTCCGATGAGCCAATCCGAGATGGCGCGGCTGTCTGACCTTGGGCTGGACTGGCACCCGGGGGAAGCCGCACAGGCGCTGATGGCGGGCGGCAACACCGACGCCGCGCGGATGCAACTGGTGGCCTGCATGCGCGCCAACCACGGCCGCGCGACCTACGGCGTCACCGGGCTGGACGACGAGCTGGAGATGATCCGCGACCAGTTCCGCCGTTTTGCCGATGAGGAGGTGGTGCCTCACGCCCATGGCTGGCATCTGCGCGACGAGTTGATCCCGATGACGGTAATCGACAAGCTGGCCGAAATGGGCGTGTTCGGCCTGACGATCCCGGAGGCTTACGGCGGCTTCGGCCTGACCAAAGCTTCGATGGTGGTGGTCAGCGAAGAACTTTCGCGCGGCTACATCGGGGTGGGGTCGCTGGCGACGCGGACCGAAATTGCCGCCGAACTGATCCTGTGTGGCGGGACCGAGGCGCAGAAGGCGCAGTGGCTGCCAAAGCTGGCCAGCGGAGAGATTTTGCCGACCGCGGTGTTTACCGAACCGAACACCGGGTCAGACCTTGGGTCGTTGCGCACCAAGGCTGCCAAGGCGGGCGAGGATTGGCAGATCACCGGCAACAAGACCTGGATCACCCATGCCGCGCGCACCCATGTGATGACGGTGCTGGCGCGGTCGGTGCCGGGGACGACGGATTACCGCGGCCTGAGCATGTTTCTGGCCGAAAAGACGCCGGGAACCGATGCGGTGCCCTTCGTCGATCCCGGCCTGTCGGGCGGCGAGATCGAAGTGCTCGGCTATCGCGGCATGAAGGAATACACCGTCAATTTCGATGACTTTGCGGTCAAGGGTGACAACCTGCTGGGCGGGGTCGAGGGTCAGGGCTTCAAGCAGTTGATGCAGACGTTTGAGAGCGCCCGCATCCAGACTGCCGCCCGTGCCGTGGGCGTGGCGCAGAACGCGCTGGAGGTGGGCATGCAATACGCCACCGACCGCCAGCAGTTCGGCAAACCGCTGATTGCCTTTCCCCGCGTCGCCGGCAAGCTTGCGATGATGGCGGTGGAGATTATGGTGGCGCGGCAGCTGACCTATTACTCGGCCTGGCAAAAGGACCACGGTCACCGCTGCGATCTTGAGGCTGGGATGGCGAAACTGCTGGGCGCGCGGGTGGCCTGGGCCGCCGCCGACAACGCGTTGCAGATCCACGGTGGCAACGGCTTTGCGCTGGAATACCAGATCAGCCGGATTTTGTGCGACGCGCGGATTCTCAACATCTTCGAGGGTGCGGCGGAGATCCAGGCGCAGGTCATCGCCCGTCGGCTGGTGGAGTGACGTCAGAGAACGATTGAAATCATGGAGTGAGTTCGGCACTCTCATCCCATTGAGTATCGCCGGAGATGTGATTGTCCGAACGATTTGCCGACCTGCCCGGAGACATGCGCCGACGCAAACTGGAGCGCGCCCGGCTGGAGGCTGACTGGGCGGCGCGCGAGGGGCCGCTGGGTGGGGTTATACTCCACATGCGCCGGAGAGCGCTGGCCGCCAAGAATGGTGCCCGGTTGTTCTTCACGCTGCTGGTCGTGACCGTAGTTTCGGGGCTTGCTTTCTACCTCGGCCTACCGTTCTGGCAGACTTGGGCTGACGGACGGGAAGAAGCGCTGCAGGAGACGCTCGACGGTATAACCGCTAGAAAAGGCGTTCTCGACACAAAACGGACGGCGCTTATGCTGGGCGGTACGTTGGAAGATGGAACGGATGCGCCGCTTCTGACGGCGCTACTGGAAGACACTTTCGTAGCGTTACCAATAGTGTCTGATACGTCTATAATTGGCGCCGCAGTACACCGTGATGCACTTTATCTTTTCGGTAATGGTGGCTTGGTTCTGCGCAATAGTTCCATCACTACTGACTTCGAACTAATCCCCGCTGAAACAGATGCTTTCTTCACTGGCGCAGTATCACACCTTGACAACCTATATATTTTTGGGGGAGGTGGTACGATTGTCCGCATTGCTTCGTCTGGTATTGCTTTGGAGTCGCTCTCCACCGGCATGGACGCACGCTTGGATGGTGCGATTTCGGATAGAAACGAGCTACTTTTCTTTGGGGATAAGGGAGCAATTCACCGACTTTCTGCAGATGGCAGAGAAGTGGAGAAAATACCAACAGGCGTCAGTGCCGGAATTAATGGTGCCATTAAGTTCGGAGGTCATTTTTACCTGTACGGTGAGCGTGGGACATTGATGCGACTTGCCCCCGGTGGAAGCAAAGTCGACGTTGTCAACACATATTCTGACGTATCGCTTAGTGGGTCCTTTACACAAGGAGACCTGCTCTTCTTCTTCGGCGAGGACGGAACACTGTTCCGCCTTTCAGGGGATGGGGTCAAGATTGATAGGATTCAAACGGACTCTAATGCATCCCTCTCAAAAGCAGTAAATTACAATGGGCGTCTATACATTTTTGGTGGCTACGGAACGCTTCTCCAACTTGCACCAAATGGTAATGCGGTCGAACATATTTTGACAGGAACAAGAGAGCATCTAAATGGTGCAATTGAACATGAGGGACTTCTATATCTGTTTGGTTCTGAGGGAGGTTTGCTAAGTTTTTCCGGAGAAAACGGCAAAATCGACCCAATTAAAAGCGGTACCAAAAGAAGCATTCTTGGCGCTAAATCGTATGGAGATCAGCTTTTCTTCTTCGGTATTCTTGGAGAACTTTTGCGCCTGTCAACTGACGGAACCGCAACAAGAATTCTACCGACAGGCGTGAATGGGGATATTATTGACGCCATTGATTTTGGTGACAGAATCTACTTCTACGGGAGAAAAGGATTTGTCGGTGAATCCGGAATTTTACTCACACGACCTGACGCCCTCATCGCCTCAGCAAAAGCACTGTCAACAGTACCTGATGAATCTGGGATGGCTGCGGTAGAGGCCTTTTTTTCGGCACTACCGCCGCACATCGGCGAAATGATCGCGATCCGTGATCTCCGAGATCGGCTTCGCTTAGTAGCCTCTGAGCGCGCCGGGCTTGAATTGATAGAGCGGCGCACACTGGAAGATCTTAGCAGTTTGCAAATCAACCTTTTGCAATACCTACGTGAGCGACGCACTTTGGATTTTGAAGCCTTTCTTTCGGCTTGCCGCGGCACTGCCACACCCCCCGACAAAGACCTCACCACCGCCTGTCTGACCGCGTGGCAAACCCAACAATCAGGCGGCGAGACGTGGTGGAAGGCGCTGGTCGATCAGGTGCCCCCCGGCATCCTCCTGCTCTTCCTCCTCGCCACTTCGGGTGGGCTTTACCGCTACAACGTTCGCTTGGCGGGGTTCCACGACTCCCGCGCCGATGCGTTGCAACTGTTGTCGCAGGGCCGGACTGAGGCGCAGCTCAAAGACATCCTTGCCACCACCCCCGGCGAGGCGGTCAATCTGGCCTCGATCTTCCTGGCCGCCGACAAGGTCGAGATGGGCACCATCAAGGCCAAGCTGGGTCAGGCCGAGATCGAGCTGGCCAAAGCGCTGAACGCGGGCGAATGATGCGGTCGCGACCGGGCTGCCGCTTGATTTCCGAAGGGACAGCGGCCTAACTGGCGCGGTGTGGCCTATCGGGGGATCGGCATGGATCTGGTACTTCTGACGGGAGCCTCGGGCTTTATCGCCAAACATGTGGCGCTGCGGCTGTTGAACGCCGGGTATGCTGTGCGCGGCACGGTTCGCCGCCTTGACCGGGCCGATGAGGTGCGCGCGGCGCTGGCCCCGCATTTGCGGCCCGGTGCGGGGGAGCTGACCTTCGTGCAGGCCGATCTGGAAAGCGATGCGGGCTGGGCGGATGCAATGGCGGGAGTGACGGCGCTGGTGCACACCGCCTCGCCGTTTCCGATCACCCAGCCAAAGGATGCGGCCACCCTGATCCGCCCGGCGGTGGAGGGGACGGAACGGGTGTTGAAAGCCGCTGCTGCGGCGGGGGTGGTGCGGGTGGTGCTGACCTCGTCCACGGTTGCCGTGCTGAACGACAGCAAGCCCGACACCCTGCAAGACGAGGCGGACTGGTGCGACCTCGACCATCCGTCCACCACCGCCTATGCAAAATCCAAGACGCTGGCCGAACGCACCGCGTGGGAGGTGGCGAAGGCGCGCGGGCTGAAGCTGACGGTGATCAATCCCGGTCTGGTGCTGGGGCCGCCACTTGATGCGCAGTACGGGTCGTCCCTTGGGCTGGTGGAGCGGCTGCTGAAGGGCCGCGACCCGATGTTGCCCGGCTTTGGTCTGCCCGTCGTCGATGTGCGCGACGTGGCCGAGATGCACCTGCGCGCGCTGCAGCGGCCCGAAACGGCGGGCAAGCGGTTCATCGCGGCGGCGGGGTCACTGGCGATGGTCGACATGGGACGGCACCTGAAAGCCGCGTACCCGGTGCGCCGGATCCCCACGCGCGAGGCACCAAAGTTGCTGCTGCGGATGCTGGCGCTGTTTGACAGCGATATCCGGTCGATCCTGCCAAAGCTTGGACATCTGGAGCGGGTGTCGAACGCCCGCGCCGTCAACGAATTGGGGATGGAGTTCATCGCCCCAAAGGCGGCACTGCTGGCCAGCGCCGACTGGCTGGTCAAGCATGGCCGCGTGTGGGCTTAGACCCCGCCGCGTGACGGGCGCAACGCCCCAAGCCTTGGGTTCAGCCGCCCCGCCACCGCCCATGCGGCCACCAGCCCGACCCCGGCGGCAAGGAAGATGCCCGGCAGCGGTGCCACCCACAGCACCAGCCACGCCATTCCCGGCGTCACAATGCCCGACACGTCACGAAAGCTGGAATAGACGGCGGACATCTCGGTCCGTTCGGACGGTTTGACCGACATCAGGAACGGCAAACCGCCGACCACATCCAGAATCACCAGAAACAGCGATGCCGCCATCACCAGCGCAACCGTGGCCCAGGGCAGGAACGACAGCAGGGCCGCGAAGCAGAACAACCCGCCGCACGCACCGAAGGCCAGCTGCACCGACAGGCGCACCGAAAGACGCCGCCCCAGCCGGTTCAGCGCGGGCGCGCCAAACAACAGCGCATTGGTGACCGACAGGGCGATGCCGCCCACCTTGTCACCAAGACCCGCCTCGATGCAGAAGATCGGCAGGTAGACCACATAGACCCACCAGCCGCAGGACCGCATCACCGCGAACATCCAGCCCGCGATCAGCCGGGGCTGGCTGAAGAACCGGCCCAGATAGGCCAACGGGTTCACCGCAGGCCGCTTCGCCCGGGCGATCTGCTTGCCATTGCCCATCCGCAGCACCCAGAACGTGGTCAGCAGCACCAGCGCAAATCCCCCCGCCACCAGAAACGGCGCGGGCGCCCATTGGTGATAGAGCCACACCCCCGACATTGGCCCCACCGTCCAGGCGGTGGCGGCATAGGCCATCTGCACCGACTGGCTGCGCCCCAGATTGGCGCGGTCGACATAATCCAGCACATAGGCGTTCAGGCAGACAAAGATCGTCACCGTCGCCATCGCATTGGCCATCAGCGCCAGGGGCACCGACCAGCGCGTGCCGATGGCCCCCAGCGTCATGCCGACCAGATACAGCAGCACCCCCCCGGTATAGGCCCAGCGGCGCGGGATCAGGCGTGTCGCCCAGGGCACCATCAGCCCCCAGATCAGCGCCACGATCCCGGCCATAAAGAACACGATGGAGGTGGACTGCGCATCGCCAAGCGCGTCATACACCACCAGCGGCATGGTCGAGATCAGCATCCCGCGCACCGCCGCGTCCAGTCCGGCCAGCAGGGCGAAATTCTCGATGCGCGGGGTCGGGCTGTGCTTCAGCGCCAAGGGCAGATAACGGGTGACCATGATGGCCCATTGGCACGGGCCGGGCGCGGGGCGTCTGTCACGGCTGCGACATTTGGCGTCGTTTCAGACTGGACGGGTCAGAAGGTCGACCAACCGCGCCCGCGCCTCGGGCAGCGGGCGGCCTTGCAATGCGTGCGCCAGTTCCCGCGTCAGGAAATGGGTGGTCAGCGCCAGCCCGTCGCGCAAAGCGGCAGGCGTCAATGGGGCATCCCCGGTCAGGCCCGGCGGCAGCGTCAGCAGCCGGTCGGCCCAATCGCCCGCCCCCGACGCCGACACCGCCCGCCCGGTGCGCGGGCTGACAAAGGCCAACCCCTCCGTCGCCCCGGTGACTGCACAGCTGGTCAGGTCAAGACCGAAGCCCAACTCCTCCAGCAACCGGATTTCCCAGCGCAGATAGGCCGAGGTCCAATCCGGCCCCGCCAGCGCATCCATCAGATCGACCGAGCCTGACCAAAGCGCCGGATGCGGCTCACGCTCTGGCAGGGACGCGCGCAGAAGGGCGCAGATCGAGGTCAGTCCAGCCAGTGCCAGCCGGTCCGACAGCACCCCGGCGCGCGACCGCAGCGGTTCCACCGTGAACGTGCCGATATGGTCCTCCAGCCGCGCGCGCCACGTTACATCCAGCTGCGCGCCGGGTTGCAACACCGGGGCCATCCGGCGCGAGGCACCGCCGCGCACCACGCCCGCGTGTCGGCCATGCGCCAGCGTAAACACCTCGATGATCGCGGCACTTTCGCCATGCGGTCGCATGGACAGAAGCAGCCCCTCGTCCCGCCATTCCATTGCGCCAGTATCGGGCCGCCGCACCGCCGCTGCAAGAGCGGTTGCATTGACCCACCCCGACGCTACGCTCTGGCGGATGACCTTTCTGCCCACCCCGGTGCGCCTGTCGGCCCTTGCCATTTGCACCACGGCCATCGTCTCACTTGCCGCGCAGTTCACTGTGTCGCAGGGGTTGATGGGGGATGCGTCCATCGTCGAGACGCTGTGGCGCATGGCGGGCTATTTCACCATCCTGACCAATCTTGGGGGCACCGGCGTCATGGCTGTGGCCGTGGCTGGCCGTGCCCCCAGCGCGCGGATCAGCGGGGTGATGACCGGCTTCTGGCCCTGGCCGTTCCTTGATGCCGACGCATTTGGCGGGGCCGCCTTCGCAGCGCTTGGCCTTGGCCTGATCGCGCTGGCGCGGTGGCTAGTCCGCTAACCCGTCCTGCTCAAGCAGGGTGCGGCCCGCGCGGTCTTCCAGCTCGATCAGCCACAGGTCCGGGTCGCGTGACCGCTGGCGGATCAGCATCTCGTCCACCTGGCGCTCCGGCCCGTCGGCCAGCAGGATCCACGCCCGCGCCCCGGTCATCAGATCAGACCGACGCTCATAGGCCCGCGCCGTGCCGTCCAGCAGCGCCACCTTCACCACGACCGCCCCGGCGGTGGCATCGCCCTTGGCGGTCACGTAAACCGGAATCTCCGCCAGCCGCAGCCGCGTGAGGTACGCCGAGACCCATAGCCCAGAGGTAAGACGCGGGCTCATCCCCGGTCAGTCGGAAAGAGAAGAATTTTCGCCGAAAATTTTTCGGTCCTCACGCATCGCCGTCCTTGAAATCAAGCCCCATCTCGGAATAGCGCTCCGGTTCCTCCAGCCAGTTCGGCCGCACCTTGACCTGCAGGAACAGATGCACGGTGCGGTCCAGAAACTCGGAAATCTCAGCCCGCGCCGACTGGCCGATGGCCTTAATCGTCTCGCCCTTGTTGCCCAGCACGATGCCCTTGTGGCCGTCGCGCGCCACATAGACGATCTGGTCGATCCGGGTGGTGCCGTCAGGCTTGTCTTCCCACTTTTCGGTCTCGACCGTCAGTTGGTAGGGCAATTCCTCATGCAGGCGCAGGGTCAGCTTTTCGCGGGTCATTTCCGCCGCGATCATCCGCATCGGCAGATCGGCGATCTGGTCTTCGGGATAGAACCACGGGCCTTCGGGCACCTGCCCCGCCAGCCATTCGCGCAGATCGGTGACGCCGTAGCCCTTTTCGGCGCTGATCATGAAGGTCTTCTTGAGCGGATAGGCACCGTTCAGCGTTTCCGCCATCGCCAGCAAGGTCTCGGCCTTCACCCGGTCGATCTTGTTGATCGCCAGCGCCACCGGCTGATCCTGCGGCATCTCGTTGGCCAGCCGGTCGATGATCAGCTGCACGCCCTCGGTAAGGCCCCGCGTCGCCTCGACCAGCAGCACGATCACATCGGCATCCGAAGCCCCACCCCAGGCCGCCTTGACCATGGCGCGGTCCAGCCGCCGCCGGGGCCGGAACAGGCCCGGAGTATCCACAAACACGATCTGCGCCTGACCCTCCATGCAAACCCCACGGATTCGCGTCCGCGTCGTCTGCACCTTGTGCGTGACGATGGAGATCTTGGCCCCCACCATCCGGTTCATCAAGGTGGACTTGCCCGCATTGGGCTCTCCGATCAGGGCGACAAATCCGGCGCGTGTGGTCATGTTGGCAAGCTATCCCTAAAGTCAAGGCTGTCCCATACGGGAAAGTTGCGGGAAATGCCAGTTGGCATTACCCGTGAAGCGAGACATGTTTCGTTCATTTCGTTCCACTGGACTGACCGCAGATGGGATTGCTTCGATTATTGATCCGCGCCTTCTTTCGGCCCGCCCTTAGGCGGCGTCGCGTCATTCGATACGAGCGGACTTCGGTCGCCGAGAAGCTTGCTGCGCGAACTGCTCCAATGCGCTGGTCAGGCCCAGAGATCATCGTTGTCGACGTCGTCGAGGTTCGCGGCCGTTGCTGGGTGATTGATGGCGACACGATTGACATCAACGGCACGCGAATTCGTCTTGCGGGGATCGACGCGCCGGAACTGGACGATCCTTATGGCCAGGTCGCCAAATTCCTGTTGATACGGCTTTGCAAGGGACAGGTGATCCGTGCCATCACAGAAGGCGACCAGTCATATGATCGTTTCGTAGCCACCTGTTACTTGCCCGACGGGCGCGACCTTTCTGCCGAAATGGTCCGGGCAGGCATGGCAATTGACTGGCGAAAATTCTCCGGTGGGAAGTATCGGCATCTTGAGCCACAGGGCATCCGAACCAAACTTTGGCGGAGCGATGCTCGGCAAAAGGGGCGGATGCCGCCGACATCTTTGCCGGATTAGCCTAGATCTTTCTCCAACCGCGTCAGCAGCGCCTTTGCCGCCTGTTGTTCGGCAATGCGCTTCGATCCGGCGCGGGCTTCGGCGTGCTCGCCTGTCTCCAGCGTCACTTCGACGGTGAACATCGGCTGGTGATCAGGGCCGGAGCGCCCGGCCTCGGTATAGGTCGGCGGCGGCATGCCGCGGGCCTGCGCCCATTCCTGCAAGGCGGTCTTGGCATCGCGGGCGTCGCTGTCGACCGCGCCGATCCGCGCGCTCCACAGCCGCAGGACCAGCGACTTGGCGGCGTCAAAGCCACCGTCCAGATAGACCGCCGCGATCAGCGCTTCCAGCGCGTCCCCCAGCAGCGCCTCTTTGCGCCGCCCGCCTGACAGCATCTCGGACCGGCCCAGCTTCAGGGCCTCGCCCAGACCGATCTCTCGGGCCACGTCGGCGCAGGTTTCCTTGCGGACCAAGGCATTGAACCGGGGGGCCAGTTGGCCCTCGCTTGCCGCCACATCCGCGCCCAGCAGCGCTTCGGCCATCACCAGCCCCAGCACCCGGTCGCCCAGAAACTCCAGCCGCTGATTGTCGGGACGCGTGGCGGACGAGATCGAGGCATGCGTCACCGCGCGCATCAGATGGTCGGGGCGCGCAAAGCTGTACCCGATGCGGCCCTCAAGGGCCTTGAGGTCCGCCGAAAGCCTCACTCGATCGCCTTGAAGTACCGATCCGACCGCCAGGTCCAGAAATACAGCATCCGGCTGCCCGACGAGGAAAAGATCACCCGGTCGGCGCGGCCGATCAGGTATTCCACCGGCACAAAGCCGACGCCCCCGGCGGCCTGCGCATAGCGGCTGTCCTGACTGTTGTCGCGGTTGTCACCCATGAAGAAATACTGGCCCTCTGGCACGGTAAACACATCGGTATTGTCGCCAAAGCCCGCCGGGTCGATGTTCAGAATGCTGTGCTTCTGGCCTTCGGGCAAGGTTTCGACAAACCGGCTTTTGGTGCAAAGGCCACCCTCGCCGACAGCGCCGTTTTCGCAGCGCGGACGGTTGCGCATCGGGCCCTGCGGCTCGTTCACCTCTTCGAACACGCCGGCCGGTTCCTGCGGAGCCATGGTGCCGTTGATGTACAACACACCGTCTTTCATCTGGATCTTGTCGCCCGGCAGGCCGATCAGCCGCTTGATGAAATCGGTGTTGTTGACCGGATGGCGGAACACCACCACATCGCCGCGCACCGGGTCCGACGCGAAGATGCGGCCGGTAAAGGGGCACATCGCGAAGGGGCAGGAGTATTTGGAATAACCGTAGGCCATCTTGTTGACGAACAGGAAGTCGCCGATCAGCAGCGTGTCCTTCATCGATTCCGACGGAATCCAGAACGGCTGGAAGAACAGCGTCCGGAACGCCCCGGCAATCAGCAGCGCGTAGACCACGGTCTTGATCGTCTCGACGATGCCGCCGTCGGGTTTGGTGCCAGATGCCATGCTGTCCTGCCTGTAATATTTTGCGCTACATGCGCGCGGTCAGCTGGCCAAGTCAAGCCGGGGCGGGGTGTCAGCCCGTGATCAGAGGTGTGATCGGGCGCGCCTCGATCACCACGAAGGCTTGCGCCCAGGGGTGATCGTCGGTCAGCGTGACGTGGATCACCGCCTCGTGCCCGGCTGGCGTCATCGCGTGCAACCGTTCCGCCGCCCAGCCGGTCAGATGCATCACAGGCTGACCAGATCGCAGGTTGGTCACCGCCATGTCCTTCCACGAAATGCCCATCCGCAGCCCGGTGCCCAGCGCCTTGGAACACGCCTCTTTCGCCGCCCAGCGTTTCGCATAGGTCGCGGCCACCGCACGCGGGCGGCCTTCGGCCTTGCGCTGTTCGCGGTCGGTGAACACCCGGTTGCGGAACCGGTCGCCAAAGCGGGCGAGGGTCGCTTCGATCCGGTCGATATTCGCCAGATCGGTGCCGATGCCGAGGATCATCCCCGCGCCGCGTCCATCCGGCGGCGCATCTCTTCGATTGCCGGGCCGAGGCCGCGAAAGATCGCCTCGCCGATCAGGAAATGCCCGATGTTCAGCTCCCTCACCTCGAGGATCGCGGCGATGGGGTCGACGTTGTCATAGGTCAGCCCGTGACCGGCATGCACCTCCAGCCCCAGATCGGCGGCAAGTCGCGCACCCCGGCGCAGCGAGGCCAACTCGCGCTCGGCCAGTTCACCGTGACCATCGGCCAGCAGTTCGGAATAAAGGCCCGTGTGCAGTTCGATGACCGCAGCGCCAATGCGGGCCGACGCCTCAATCTGGCGCGGATCGTGGCTGATGAACATGCTGACGCGCGCACCCGCTTCGCGCAGGGGCGCAATGTAGCCCGCCAGACGCGCTTCATCGCCCGCGACGTCCAGACCGCCTTCGGTGGTACGCTCCTCGCGCTTTTCGGGCACGAGGCAAACGGCATGCGGACGGTGACGCAGCGCCAGAGCCTGCATCTCGGCGGTCGCGGCGCATTCGAAGTTGAGCGGAATCGTGATCGCCGCCATCAGCGCGTCAATGTCGCCGTCGCGGATGTGGCGGCGGTCTTCGCGCAGATGGGCGGTGATGCCGTCCGCCCCTGCAGCCTCGGCCAGCAGGGCGGCGCGCAGCGGGTCGGGCCAGACCGCCCCGCGCGCATTGCGCACGGTGGCCACGTGGTCAATGTTCACGCCAAGACGAAGCGGTGCTGTCATGATCGGCTTTTCCTTATCGCTGCTTGCCTTAACTTAGGGCGTTCCCGGTCCGTCGTCACCTTCGCCCGCGGCATCCCCGTCCCCCTTGCGCTTCAGCTTGGCGGCGGCATCTGCCAGCTTGGTACGCAGCGACACGCGGCGTTCGCTGCGCTCTTTGGCGGTGATGGCGCGCGCTTTCTGATACGCTTCGACCAGCGGGATGGTGACGTAATAAGCGAACGCACTAATCAGGATGCCGGGGCCCAGGGCCCCAACGAAATAGGGCCAGTACACCTCGCGCCAGAACTGGACCAGACCGCCCCAGCGCGCCACGTCATTGTTGAAGATCGACCGGATGTTGAACCACAGGTCCCGTCCGGCATGGGCAAAGGCGCGCCCGATGTATTCCGGGTTCAGCGGCGCCTCGATCCCCAGAAGCCAATGGCCAAGGGTGATCGCCAGCACGGCAAAGAACGGCGTCGTCACCGGGTTGGTGTTGAACGTGGCCAGCAGCGCCGCCAGCACATTGCCCCGCACCAGCCGTGCCGCCCCCCAGGCGGCAAGGAACTGCAACCCCGGCAAGGGCAGAAACCCGATCAGCGATCCGGCAAACACGCCACGCGCCACGCGGTGCGGCTGATCCGGCAGGCGCCGCATGCGGTAGACCACATACCGGATGGCGCGCTTGAAGCCGCCGCGCGGATAGACCTGCTCTCGCAGCCACGCGGCCCAGCCCAAAGGTTTTCTGCGCTTGAAGACCACCTAACACCCTTCCTGTCCGAAGCACGCTCGCCCCGAATTCGTCCGCCGTCTTCAAGCCTTAAGGCTTTCGTGTCAAATCCCGGTGACGTGAGATCTGCGCCACGTCGGTTTCCGCCTCAAGCGCGGTCATCACCATGTGCAGATGTTCGACATCCCGCAGGTCCACATCAATCAGCAGCCGGTAGAAATCCGGTTTGCGGTCGGTGAACCTCAGGTCCGAGATATTGGCCTTCTGCTCGCCGATCAAGGTGCAGATGCGACCCAGAACCCCGGAATCATTGGAAATCGTCACATCCATGCTGATCGTGAACACCGGGGCATGACGACCGGAGTGCCATTGCAGGTCGATCCATCGCGCGGTCTGTTCCTCGAACTCCTCCAGCGCGGGGCAGTCGATGGCGTGCACGATCACGCCCTGCCCCCGGTAAGTGATGCCGACGATGCGTTCGCCCGGCACCGGCTGGCAACATCGCGCGCGTTTGAAGCTTTGATCGGCGGTCAGGCCCACCACCGGGCGCTTGGCGTCCACCTCTTCAGCCGCCGCCAGTGCCAGATCGGGATACAGCGTCTCCACCACCCGCCGCGCGGTCAGTTCCGCCGACCCCAGCCGCGACAGAAGATCATTTTCATCCGTCAGACCGAGCATCTTGGCCGCGGTGCGCAGGGCCTTGTCGGTGGCCTTCTTGCCAACATGGTCGAACGCCGCGCGGGCCAGTTCCACCCCCAGCTTGACAAAGCGCCCCCGGTCTTCTTCGCGCAAAGACCGCCGGATCGCGGCCTTGGCGCGGCCCGTGGTGACAATGTCGATCCAGCTGGATTGCGGGCGCTGGCCTTCCGCCGTGATGATCTCGACCGACTGGCCGTTTTTCAGCCGCGTCCACAGCGGCACCCGGATACCGTCGATCTTGGCCGACACGCAGGAATTGCCGATCCGGGTGTGGATCGCATAGGCGTAGTCCAGCGGCGTGGCCCCGCGCGGCAACTGAATTACGTCGCCCTTGGGCGTGAAGCAGAACACCTGATCGGAATACATCTCAAGCTTGACGTTTTCCAGAAATTCGTCGGTGTCGCCTTCGTCCAGCCGTTCGGTCAGCGTGGCAATCCACTTGGCCGGATCGACGGCAAAGGGGTTCTTTGCCCGCACGCCTTCGCGGTACGACCAATGCGCCGCCACCCCGGCCTCGGCGACCTCGTTCATTTCCTGGGTGCGGATCTGCACTTCGACCCGCTTGCCGTCGCGGCCTGACACGGTGGTGTGGATCGACCGGTAGCCGTTGTTTTTCGGCTGGCTGATGTAATCCTTGAACCGCCCCGGCACCGCGCGCCAGCGCTGGTGAATAACCCCCATGATCCGGTAGCAATCGGCCACCGACCCGCAGATGACGCGAAAGCCGTAGATGTCGGACAGCCGCGAAAACGCCAGGTCCTTTTCCTGCATCTTGCGCCAGATCGAATAGGGCTTTTTCGCCCGGCCGAACACATCCGCCTCGATCTGCGCCTTTTCCAGCTCGTGCCGGATGTCGCCGGTGATCTTGTGGACCACATCCCCCGCTTCGCGCTGCAGGGTCAGGAACCGGCGCATGATCGAATTGCGCGCCTCGGGGTTCAGGACCTTAAAGGACAGATCCTCCAGTTCCTCGCGCATCCACTGCATGCCCATGCGGCCCGCCAGCGGCGCATAGATCTCCATCGTCTCGCGGGCCTTTTGCGCCTGCTTTTCCGGGGCCATGCTGCGGATCGTGCGCATGTTGTGCAGCCGGTCGCCCAGCTTGACCAGAATGACGCGCAAGTCCTTGGACATCGCCATGAACAGCTTGCGAAAATTCTCGGCCTGCTGGGTTTCGGTCGAACTGAGCTGCAGGTTGGTCAGCTTGGTCACACCGTCGACCAGTTCCGCCACCTCGGCACCGAACAGGCCCGAGATCTCGGTGTAGGTGGACCGCGTGTCCTCGATCGTGTCGTGCAACAGGGCAGTGATGATCGTTGCATCATCCAGCCGTTGTTCGGTCAGGATGGCTGCCACAGCGACCGGATGGGTGAAATACGGCTCGCCCGATTTGCGCATCTGGCCGTCGTGCATCCTGAACCCGTAGGCATAGGCCTTGCGGATCAGGTCAGCATTGCTGCGCGGGTTGTAGTTGCGGACAAGGGCGATGAGGTCTTCAACGTCGATCATCGCGCCTTGCCAGACTCAGGGTGGGCCGCCCGGGACAACCCCGGATCAGATGTCGCCCTGCGCTTCCATCAGGGCGCGCAACAGCTTTTCTTCGGACATGTCATCGACCATCGGGCGGTCCATCTCGCCGCCCATCAGCAGCGCCATCTGGTCTTCTTCGGGTTCGTCGACCTCGATCTGAGTCTGATGGCTTTCGATCATCCGCTCGCGCAGGCTGTCTGCCGCCTGAGTTTCCTCGGCGATTTCGCGCAGGGACACGACGGGGTTCTTGTCATTGTCGCGGTCCACCGTGATCGGTGAACCTGCCTGGATTTCGCGCGCACGGTGCGCCGCCAGCATCACCAGCTCGAACCGGTTCGGAACCTTGTCAACGCAATCTTCGACCGTTACGCGGGCCATGGGCAACTCCAATCCGGAAGGCTTCGATGGAAGTGGCCTATGTAAGGCCTGCCAAAATCCTTGACAAGCGCTGAATCGCGCAAAATCAAAGCGGTTTCACCGCGTCCCGGTCGGCTTGTGGCAGGGCGTCCAGCATTTGCCGGACGCTTTGACCGGTGCGCGGATGCACCCAATCTGGCGCCACATCGGCCAGAGGCACCAGAACAAAGGCGCGATCCTGCAATCGCGGATGCGGCAGGATCAGCCGGTCGGGCGTGCTGCCAACCTGTGCCGTGGGGTCAAGGCTGCGCCACCAGTCCTGCGTCTGCGCATCAGGCAGAACCGAATCGCCCATCGCCAGAAGGTCGATGTCCAGCGTCCGCATCCCCCATCTCTGGGCGCGTTCGCGGCCGAACCGCGCCTCGACCGCATGCAGCCGCGCCAGGATTGACGCAAGGTCATCTGAAGGTGATGCGTCCAGCACGGCGGCGGCATTCACGTAGTCCGGCCCCGCCCCTGCCGGAAAGCAAGGCGTGGCGTAAAATCGGCTAAGCGCCAGAACCACAAGGCCTTCCTCGGCCAGCGCCGCGATGCCCGCGCGCAAAGTCTTTGCCGGGTCAAGCTGGCCGAACGGCAGATTCGCGCCGAGCGCAACCAGAAGTTGTGCATTTTTGTTTACCAAAGCGACATTTTTCTCATACCAGACTTGCCGGGGGGGAATTTCAACCGATATTCTCCCTTGGTTGTACAGCGAATTTTTCTACAACACGTGTATCAGACACGGACATTCGATTGGTACGACGACTTTTGAGGGGACTCTTAAATGTTTTACAAGGACGAACGGCTCGCGCTGTTCATTGACGGATCAAACCTCTACGCGGCGGCCAAGGCGCTGGGGTTCGACATCGACTACAAACTTCTGCGGATGGAGTTCATACGTCGCGGCAAGATGCTGCGCGCGTTCTACTACACCGCCCTTCTGGAAAACGACGACTATTCACCGATCAGGCCGCTGGTCGACTGGCTGCACTACAACGGCTTTACGATGCGCACCAAGCCCGCCAAGGAATACACCGACAGCCAGGGACGGCGGAAGGTGAAAGGCAACATGGATATCGAACTGTGCGTCGATGCCATGGAACTGGCGAACCGGGTCGATCACATCGTGCTGTTTTCGGGGGACGGTGATTTCCGCCCCTTGGTGGAAAGCCTTCAGCGTCAAGGCGTTAGGGTGTCGGTGGTGTCCACCATCCGCAGCCAGCCGCCGATGATCGCGGATGAACTTCGCCGTCAGGCCGACAACTTCATCGAGCTGGACGAGCTGCGCGAAGTCATCGGCCGCCCGCCGCGCGAACCCCGCGCGATGCTGCCCGAAGACGAGACCGTCGACGTCAAGTGACGCCTGCGGACCGGGGGTTCCGGCGTCCAGGCCGGACCACCCCAGACGGCATTAATATCCGCGCCCCTGCACCCCACCGGTGCAGGGCGTGACCGGATTGTTGGGGCTTTTCGTTGCGGCCTTTCTGGCGGCCACTCCGGTTCCGTTCCAGTCGGAACTCGTGTTCGTTGGGCTACAGGCCGCAGGCTGGCCGGTTTTCAGCCTGATCGTGGTTGCATCGGTCGGCAATATCCTCGGCTCTTGCGTCACCTACGGATTGGGGCGCAGCCTGGGCGGCTTGCGTGACCACCGCTGGTTTCCGCTGACCCCGCCGCAGATGGACCGTGCCTCGGGCTGGTTCAATCGCTGGGGTGTTTGGGTGCTGCTGCTGAGCTGGGCCCCGGGCGGAGACATTGCTGTTGCCATGGCAGGCGTGCTGCGCGTGCCGGTATGGAAGTTCCTTGCCCTAGTCACACTGGCCAAGACGGGGCGCTACATCGTGCTGGGGCTAGCCGCCGGTGCCGTGATCTGACAGGTCACGCCGCCCCCCGGGTGGCTGACCATGCTGCTGGCCCCCGCGCGGTGGCCGAAGGTGGGCGCGACAGCCGAGGCGTTGACTGACCTGTGGCTGACCTTGCTGATCGGCGATCTGCAAATCCGCCGCGTCACCGGTGCCCTGCCACCGCTCGCCCCCGAAGCCATCACCCACTGCGCCTGCCGCGCGCTCAAGACGCTCTGCCGTCTTTACGCCGCGCCTCAGCCGCCCTAGGTCTGATCCGGTATACGGAGAATGCGATGACGAATCCCCCTCTGACCCTTTACCTCGCTGCCCCGCGCGGCTTTTGCGCCGGGGTGGACCGCGCCATCAAGATCGTCGAGATGGCCTTGGACAAATGGGGTGCCCCCGTCTACGTGCGCCACGAGATCGTCCACAACAAATTCGTCGTCGACGCCCTGCGTGCCAAAGGGGCGGTGTTTGTCGAGGAACTGGACGATTGCCCCCCCGACCGCCCCGTCATCTTCTCTGCCCACGGTGTCCCAAAATCCGTCCCGGCCGAGGCCGCGCGGCGTCAGATGATCGCTGTCGATGCCACCTGCCCGCTGGTCACCAAGGTGCATAACGAAGCCGCGCGGCATTCGGAAGCTGGCCTGCAGATGATCTACATCGGCCATGAGGGCCACCCCGAAACCGTGGGCACGATGGGCCAACTGCCTGCGGGCGAGGTGCTGCTGGTCGAAACCGTCGCCGATGTGGCGCGGCTTTCGGTCCGCGATCCGACGAAACTGGCCTACATCACCCAGACCACCCTGTCCGTCGATGACACCGCCGACATCGCCGCCGCCCTGCATGCCCGTTTTCCCGCAATCCACGCCCCCGCGCATGAGGATATCTGCTACGCCACCACCAACCGGCAAGCCGCCGTCAAGGTCGTGGCCCCCAGGATCGACGCGCTGCTGGTGATCGGCGCGCCGAACTCCTCCAACTCCAAACGTCTGGTCGAAGTGGGCCGCGCGGCGGGCTGTGCCTACGCGCAACTGATCCAGCGCGCGACGGATATCGACTGGCGCGCGCTGGATGGGGCAAAGGCCATCGGCCTGACCGCCGGGGCCAGCGCCCCCGAAGTGCTGGTGACCGAGGTGATCGACGCCCTGCGCGCCCGGTTCGCCGTGACGGTCGAACTGGTCGAAACCGCCGTCGAAGACATTGAATTCAAAGTCCCCCGTATCCTGCGAGAGGTCTCCGCCTGATGCTCCGCTTTGCCACCGCCCTGCTGCTTATGCTGCCACTGCAAGCCTTCGCGCAAGACGCCGCCGTCTTTGCGACCTATTGGGCCAATTCCGGCAGCCTGCCACCGGAATATGCCTGGGACACCACGGTCACCATCCTCGACAACGGCCAACTGACGCTGAAACACTGCACCGGCTATGAAACCGAAGGCCCCGCCTGCAAGATCCGAAAGGCCAAGGTCTCCACCGACCAGATGGATGCAATCCGCGCCGCCGTCACCGAGGCGGATCTTGTGGCCAAGCCCGCCCGCCAGACCGAGGATGTCCCCGTCGGTGGCGGATCGTCGGGCGGGACGGTCATCATCGACGGCGAAAAGCTGGCCCTGCCCGCATGGCCCGTGGCGGATGACGCCGAACGCGTCGGCAAGGTGCTGGACGCAGTCTACGCCGCCATCCCCACCCGGCTGAGCACGCGCTTCCTCAAAGCCAACTGATCCCCGCAAAGGACAAAGCATGATCGCCGTTTCCCCCGAGTTTCTGCTGACCGCCTTCATCGTCTGCATCACCCCCGGCATCGGCGTGGTTTACACTCTGTCCACCACCCTCGGCGGCGGGTTCCGCGCCGGGGTCTGGGCCTCCTTCGGCTGCACCTTGGCCACCGTCCTGCATCTGGCCGTCGCCTTGGCCGGGCTCGCCGCCGTCCTGCACACCAGCGCCATCCTGTTCCAAACCATCAAATACGCAGGCGTCGCCTACCTGTTGTGGATGGCCTGGGCGGTGCTGCAAAGCCATGGGTCCATGGCGATCACGGCGGCCGAAGGCGGCTCCCCCGCCCGGCTGATCTGGCGCGGGATCGTGCTGAACATCCTGAACCCGAAGCTGCCCTTGTTCTTCGTGGCCTTCCTGCCGCAGTTTCTGCCCGCAGGCGACACCAGCATCGCCGCGATGATCGAACTTGGCGCGGGCTTCACCCTGATGACGCAGGCGACGTTCCTGCTCTACGTCGTCCTCGGGGCCTCGGGGCGGCAGACCGTGCTGTCCAGCCCGTCGCTGATGACGTGGATGCGCCGCGCCTTCGCCGCCTCTTTCGCGGCCCTTGGCGCAAGACTGGCGTTCGAGAAGGCATGACCCGCATCCCCGCCGCCGCCCTTGTCCTTGGCCTTGCCGGTCTGATCCCCTTCCTCTGGTCGGCGGCCACGCATCTTTCCCCGGCCCTCGCCACATGGGCCGGGGGTTTCCTGCCGCCGATGTTCATCGGCGCCTACGTCGGCCTGTCCTACGGCACGATTATCCTGTCCTTCATGTCCGGCGTGCTTTGGGGCTTTGCCGCCAAAGCCGAAGGGCGCGCGGCGACGCTGGGCTATGCCCTGTCGGTGATCCCGGCGCTCTGGGTGTTTCTCATGGTCACCGATGCCTCGGTGAATTCCCTGATCTACCTTGCCACAGGCTTTGCGGGACTGCTCCTCCTCGACGCGACCTTTGCCGCACAGGGCCTTGCGCCCGCGTGGTGGATGCGGCTACGGCTCCTCCTCACCGTGATCGTGCTCGGCTGCCTTGCCGTGCCGATCCTTGCATGACAGGACGCCCGATGCCCGACCTTTTCGCCTACACAGACGGTGCCTGTTCGGGCAACCCCGGGCCCGGTGGCTGGGGCGTGCTGATGCTGGCGCGTGAAGGCGGCGTGGTCGTCAAGGAGCGCGAACTTAGCGGCGGCGAAGGGCTGACCACCAACAACCGGATGGAACTGATGGCCGCCATTTCCGCGCTGGAGGCGTTAAGCCGCGAAACCGAACTGACGGTCGTCACCGACAGCGCCTATGTCAAGAACGGCATCACCGAATGGATCGCCGGCTGGAAACGCAAGGGCTGGCGCACAGCCGGGGGACCACCGGTCAAGAATGTCGATCTGTGGCAACGGCTTGACGCGGCGCAGGCGAAACACAAGGTCACCTGGCGCTGGATCAAAGGGCACGCCGGACACGCGGAAAACGAACGCGCCGACGCGCTGGCGCGGGCCGGCATGGCCCCGTTCAAACCGGGGAATGGCGCGTGACGTTGCTGCAGGGCCTGGACTATGCCTCGGTCGCGGTCTTTGCAGTGACCGGAGCGCTGGTCGCCTCGCGCTCGCAACTGGACATCGTCGGCTTCATCTTCATCGCCTGCCTGACCGCCGTGGGTGGCGGCACGTTGCGCGACATCATCCTGAACCGCGACGTGTTCTGGGTTGTTGATCCGGTGGTGCTGGCCGTGGCCAGCACGGCGGCAGTCGTGGTGTTCCTGACCGCCCACCGCTTGGAAAGCCGCTACCACGCGCTGCTGTGGGTCGACGCCTTCGCGCTGTCCACCGCCGTGCCTGCCGGGGTGGCCGTGGCCCTTGCCGCAGGGCAGGGCTGGCCCGTCGTGCTGGTCATGGGCATGATCACCGGCTGCATGGGCGGGCTGATGCGGGACGTGGTCTGCAATGAGGTGCCGCTGGTCCTGAAACAGGGCGAGTTGTACGTGACCTGCGCCTTTGCCGGAGCGGTGGCCGCGGTGCTGGCCGGGGTGGCGGGGCTGCAAGGCGGTATCGGTCTGATTCTCTGCGCTGCCGTTGTGCTGATCCTGCGGGCGGGCAGTCTGGCCTTCGGCTGGCGGTTGCCGGTTTACCGATCAACCCCACCAAAACCGGGCGCACCGAAGCGCTAGGGGTAAATGCCGCTTGTTTCAAACCGAATATTCATTCACACTCTCGCTATGGCGCGTAAGAAAACCATTCCTGACGATGCGATCTTTGCCACGATCCGCCAAATGCTGGCTGTCGGCGGTGAAAAGGCCGTGTCATTTGCCACCGTGGCAGCCGCCACCGGACTTGCCGCATCGACGCTGGTGCAGCGCTACGGATCACGGGACGGCATGGTCAGGGACGCACGGCTTGCCGCGTGGGATGCGCTTGATGCAGCCACCGCAGACGCCATCGCCAGAACGGCCGACAAGGGCCCGCAGGGCCTGTTGAAAGCGGTAGAGGCTGACCTGTCCATCCTCGCCCCCGACACCATCGACGACGACCTGCGGCTGCGCGCAGCCAGGTGGCGCGCAACCTTGGAATCAGCGCTTTCGCTGCGCCTTGGCGGTGGCGTCAAGGGACGCGAGACAGCGGCACTTCTGTTCGCCGTCTGGCAGGGTCAGTTGCTGTGGCAACATGCGGGCGGCAAGGGGTTCCGACTGAAAGATGCGGTCCGCAGGCTTATCTGACGTAGGTTTTCCACAGCCAGATCAACAGGATCGCCCCAAGCAGCGCGCCGACGAAACCTGCCGCCCACCCGGTCAGCATGATCAGCCCGCGCAACACGAACCCGCCGATCAGCGCCCCGAAGACGCCGATGGCGATGGTCGATGGCACATCCGTGTTCAGCTTCATCAGCCGCGTCGCCAGAAACCCGGCGGCAGCACCGATGATCATCAAGGCAATAAGCGGCATGGGCGTCCCTCCCTGTCTTTCGCTGATATGGGGGGCAGGCACGGCTTTGTGAATGGGTCAGCCCAAAACCGGTGGCAAAACAAATCCGCGCAAAAAATCATCCGGCCCCATCGCCCGCTTGCCCTCGCGCTGCGCCAGCGTGATCTCGACCGCGCCGGTGCCGCAGGCCACTGTCAGCCCGCCCAGCACCTGCCCCGGCGCACCCGCACCCGGGGCAAGACGCGAGCAAAGCAGTTTCACCCGCTCGCCCGCCACCTCGCACCAGGCACCGGGAAAGGGTGACAGGCCGCGGATCAGCCGGTCCACCTCGACCGCAGGGCGCGCCCAATCCACCCGCGCCTCGGCCTTGTCGATCTTGGCGGCGTAAGTCACCCCCGCCTCCGGCTGCGTCACGGCAGGCAACGGCAACCGCGCCAGCGCGTCGACGATCAACCGCGCGCCCATCGCCGAAAGCCTGTCGTGCAGGTCTGCCGTCGTCTCTTCGGCGCCAATCGCCGTCGCCTCGCGCAGCAGAACCGGCCCGGTATCGAGCCCCGCTTCCATCTGCATGATGCAGACCCCGGTTTCCGCGTCCCCCGCCATGATCGCCCGATGGATCGGCGCCGCCCCCCGCCATCGCGGCAACAGCGAGGCGTGGATATTGAGGCACCCAAGGCGCGGTACATCCAGCACCACCTGCGGCAGGATCAGCCCGTAAGCCACCACCACCGCCACATCTGGCTGCAGTGCAGCAAAATCCTGCTGCGCCTCAATGCTGCGCAGCGAAACGGGATGCCGCACCGGCAAACCCAACGCCTCGGCCCGTGCCTGAACCGGGCTGGGGCGGTCCGCCTTTCCCCGCCCGGCGGGACGCGGCGGCTGACAGTAGACCGCAATGATTTCATGGTGTTGGTGCAACGCCTCCAGCACCGGAACCGAAAACTCCGGCGTGCCCATGAAAACTATTTTCATTTTACGCGATCCAGCTTTCCAGCCTTGGCGATCAGCATCTTCCGTTTCAACGGCGACAGGTGGTCGAAATACATCCTGCCCGCCAGATGGTCGATCTGATGCTGCGCGCTGGTCGCCCAAAGTCCGACGAAATCCCGATCTTCCATCACGCCCTGATCGTTCAGAAACCGCACCGTCACCGCCCGTGGTCGCTTGATCACCGCCGACACACCGGGCAAGTTCGGCGACGCCTCCTCATGGTCGCGCAACTGCCCGCTGGCATGCAGCACTTCCGGATTGGCCATCCGCACCACCTGCCCCCGCGTGTCGGAACAATCCACCACCGCAAGGCGCAACGGCACCCCGATCTGCACCGCGGCCAGCCCGTAGCCCGGCATCGCGTCCATCACCTCGGTCATCTCGGCCCACAGGCTGCGCACCGCGTCGGTGACTTCGGCCACATCGGCCGCGACGCCCCGCAGAACCGGATGCGGCCAGCGCACACACTGCCTCATTCCGCAACCTTGGCTTCTGCCTCTGGCAGCACTTGGGCCAGAACCATGGCCCGCACCTCGGGCGTCAGCCGGTCCAGCGTCACGATCCCGTCCAGATGATCCAGCTCATGCTGCACGCAGATCGCCACAAACCCTTTCAGCTCTGCCTCCACCCGCTCGCCGTCCAGCGTGGTCCAGCCCAATTGCAGCGCTACCGCCCGCTCGACAGGGGCCAGCACGCCGGGGATCGACAGGCACCCCTCCGGCCCCTCGGCCCGGTCGCCCGACAGCCACACCACCTCCGGATCGATGATCACCTGCGGATCATGCGGCCCGTCTTTCCACCACGCGTCCATTACGAACAGCCGCAGCATCGCGCCCACCTGCGGCCCCGCCAACCCCCGGCCCGGGGCTGCATACATCGTTTCCAGCATATCCGCGGCCAAGGCCCGGACCTCGGGGGTCACCTCACCAACCGGGGCGCAAACGGTGGCAAGACGCGGATCGGGCCAGTGAAGGATCGGCAGTACGGCCATGGGAAATTCCTGTTCAGGTGGCAGGCTGATTAGCGCGAAGCGTCGGAAAAGTCACTCACTTAGATGCGCCGCACCTTCAGCGCGAAAACGGCTCTCGCGCCAGTTCACGCTTCAGCTTTTCCATCTTGCGGGTGATCATCTGGCGCTTCAGCGGCCCCAGATAGTCAATGAACAGCTTGCCATCCAGATGGTCGATCTCGTGTTGCACGCAGGTCGCCCACAGGCCGGAAAACTGTTGCTCCTGCGCCTGCCCGTCCAGATCGGTCCACCGCACCTGCACCTCGGCCGGGCGCTTGACATCGGCATACTGATCCGGGATCGACAGGCAGCCTTCCTCATAGACCGTCTGGTCTTCGGAGGCCCAGATCACCTGCGGGTTGATCAGCACCATCGGTTCGGCCGGGCCGTCCTTGATGCAGTCCATCACCAACAGCCGCTTGGTCACCCCAACCTGCGGCGCTGCCAGCCCGATCCCCGGCGCTTCATACATCGTTTCCAGCATATCGGCGGCCAGCACGCGCAATTCCGCCGTGATCTCGGTGACCGGATCACAGAGCTTCTTGAGGCGCGGGTCAGGATGGATCAGGATAGGTCGGATCATCGATGCGATTTACGAAAGCAACCGCGTTGGCGCAAGAGGCGGAACAGCACAAGCCGCGAAGAATTATTGCGAGATGAATTTCCGTCACTCACTGATTTTTCGACACAAAGTTCTGTCATGATAACCAAAATCAGGATGACTTTCCAACCTGAACCGCGTAATTGGAACGAATACCTCACCCATACGAAAGCCCGACATGACCTTCGATACTCCAATCTCCCGCATCGGCACCCATTGCGTCAAATGGGACATGATGGAAACGCTGTACGGCGTCCCCGCCACGGAAGGCCTTGCCATGTGGGTGGCCGACATGGAATTCCGCCCGCCAGCGGTCGTGCAGACCGCGCTTGAGGCGATGCTAGCCCACGGCGTCTACGGCTATTTCGGCGATGACAGCAAATACCTTGACGCGGTGCGGTGGTGGATGGCCACCCGCCACGGCTGGGACGTGGCGCGCGACCAGATCTTTACCACCCACGGTCTGGTCAACGGCACCGCCATGTGCATCGACACTTTCACCAAACCGGGCGACGGCATCGTGCTGATGACCCCGGTCTACCATGCCTTCGCCCGCATCATCAAAGCCGCCGACCGTCACGTCGTCGAATGCGCCCTGACCAATCAGGACGGTCGCCTGACCATGGACTTTGCCGCATGGGATGCACAGATGACCGGGTCCGAACGGATGCTGATCCTGTGCTCGCCGCATAACCCCGGTGGCCGGGTGTGGACGGCGGATGAACTGCGCGGGGTCGCCGATTTCTGCATTCGTCACGACCTGATCCTGATCTCGGACGAGATTCACCACGATCTGGTCTATCCCGGCCAGCGCCACATCGTGATGGCCAACGCCGCACCTGACATTGCCGACCGGCTGGTGATGATGACCGCCACCACCAAGACCTTCAACATCGCCGGCGCCCATTCCGGCAACGTGATCATCGCCGACCCGGCCCTGCGCGCCCGCTTTGCCCAGCGGATGAACGCCATGGGCGTCTCGCCCAACTCCTTCGGCCTGCACATGGCCACCGCCGCCTATTCGCCGCAAGGGGCCATCTGGGTCGACGATCTGATGCGCTACCTCGACGGCAACCGCCGCCTGTTCGACGACGGGGTGAATGCGATCCCCGGCCTGCGCTCGATGCCGCTGGAGGCGACGTATCTGGCCTGGGTCGATTTCTCCGGCACCGGCATGGACCCGGCAGACTTCATCGCCCGGGTGCAAACGACCGCCAAGATCGCCACCCTGCACGGCACCAGCTTTGGCACCGGCGGCGAAGCCTTCCTGCGCTTCAATCTCGCCTGCCCGCGGTCGCAGATCATCGAAGCCGTGGACCGGCTGCAAAAGGCCTTTGCCGACCTGCAATGAAACGCCTGCTTGCGCTTCTTCTGCTGATTGCGGTCCTGGGCCTTGCCCTGGCCGCAGTCTGGCTGCGCCCGATGCCGCCCGCCCCGCCGGCTCCGCCGCTGCCGCCGATCGTTGGCAGCATTGACCTGATCGTGATCGAAAAGTCCGCCCGCCGGATGCGGCTGTACCAGAACGGCACGCCGGTGCGCAGCTACCGCATCGCGCTCGGCTTCGCGCCGGACGGCGACAAGTCCCGTCAGGGCGACGGCCGCACCCCCGAAGGCCAGTTCCGGATCGACCGGCGCAATGACAGCAGCGCCTATCACCTCTCGCTTGGCCTCGACTATCCGCAGGCCGACGACCGCGCCCGCGCCGCCGCATCGGGCACCAACCCCGGCGGCGACATCTTCATCCACGGCCAACCCAACGCCCTGCCTGAAGGCTATATGCTGAAGGGCGACTGGACCGCAGGCTGCATCGCCCTGACCAACACCGAGATACAAGAGGTCTGGGCCGTCACCCCCGCCGGAACCGTGGTTGAAATCCGCCCCTGATCTTGCTCTTTTCAAAAATACTCAAAAAAAACCGAAGCCAAGCGGGCTTGCCCGCGCAGGCGACACGAAAGGCTTGCGGCGGCACGCCGCTCCGTTTGAAACCGGCCCGATCAGGCGCGCGACAGAAAGCCCACCGGCGCGTTCTCGTCGCGCCAGAAATCCAGCGCCGCCCTGCCCGTCACCGCCGTAGCCCGCTTGAAGTCGCAGACCAGCTCGCCGTTCTCGATGCTCGACGCCACGATCAGGCACTGAAAGATGTGCCGCGACCCGTCATAGACATCGACCAGCCCGCGCAAGGCCCGGGGCGAGACTTCGCCGTCCAGCGCAAAGCCGTCGTGCCAGAACCGCAGCACCGGAAACAGCGCGTCGCCCACCTGAACCCGCAGCCGCGACTTGCGCTTCTGCTCACGTTTGCGCGCCGCATCCAGCGCGTCATGCACGTCTTTGGGCAAAAATTCCAGCATCACACCCTCACCATCTCCCCGGATCAAAGTCTGGACCCGTTCCGGTAGAAATCAAGCTGTCTCAAGCCTATTGCACAAATGTAAATCACTGATGTCATCTGCTGACGCTCCGCACCACACGCACAGGTTGACCCATCGCCGTCAAAGCCGCGCCAGCGGCCTTTGCGGCGTCCAAACCCGTGCAGCGCTTGCGAATCAGCGCCCCAGCGGGGATAGGCAGCAGATGATCCTTGTTGCCGCCATGCTGCTTGATGCTGCCTTCGGGGAACCGAAGCTGATCTGGGACCGGATCCCTCATCCCGCCGTGCTGATGGGCCGCCTGATCGCAGCCCTGGACACCCGCTTCAACCGGGGCGATGAGCGCCGCCTGAAAGGCACCGGCGTCGCAGCCGCCCTCGCGGTCGGAGCCCTTCTCACCGGCTGGCTGATCCACCTGATCCCGGATTACGGCATCCTTGAAACGCTGGTCGTCGCCATCCTCCTCGCCCAGCGCAGCCTTGTGGATCACGTCCGCGCCGTGGCCACCGCCCTGCGCCACTCGCTCGCCGATGGCCGGGCCACCGTCGCCATGATCGTCGGGCGTGACACCGCGCCAATGACCGGGCCCGACGTTGCCCGCGCCGCCATTGAAAGCGCCGCCGAAAACCTGTCGGACGGGGTCATAGCGCCGATTTGCTGGTACCTCGTCCTCGGCCTGCCCGGCCTCATGATGTACAAAGCCATCAACACCGCCGACAGCATGATCGGCCACCTCACCCCCCGCCATTCGGAGTTTGGCTGGGCCTCCGCCCGCCTTGACGACCTCCTCAACCTGATCCCCGCCCGCTTGACCGCGTTGCTCATCGCGCTCACCCACGGTTGGGTTGACCCCACGCCGATCCTGCGCGACGCGCCAAAGCACCGCAGCCCGAACGCAGGCTGGCCCGAAAGCGCCCTTGCCCCCGTCCTCAACGTCGCCCTTTGCGGCCCGCGCAGCTACAACGGCCAGATGCGCGACTTTCCCTGGGTCTGGCCCGAAGGCCGTCGCGATGCGGGCCCCAATGACATCGACGCCGCCTGCACCGCCCTTTGGCGCAGCTGGGCCGCGATGCTGGTGATTGCCGTTGCGGTCGCCCTCTTCTAGGTTGCGGCCATGATGAAAGCCCTCCTCCTCGCCGCCGCCCTCGCCACGCCCGCAGCCGCCGCCCCCTGTGGCGGTGATTTCGCCGGTTTCCTGACCGCAATGCAGGCCGAGGCCGTGGCCAGCGGCACCCCCGCCGACACCGCCGCCGCGTTTTTCCAGGGCGCGCGACCGGACCCCAAGGTCCTCAAGGCCGACCGCTCCCAAGGCGTCTTCCGCAAGACCTTTCTCGATTTCTCGCAAAGCCTGATCTCGAAGCAGCGCCTCGCCACCGCCCGCGCCAAATCCGACAGCCTCGATGCCATCTTCACCCGTGCCGAGGCAGACTACGGCGTCAGCCGGGGCATCCTGCTGGCCTTCTGGGCGTTCGAGACGGATTTCGGTCAGGTTCAGGGCGATTTCAACACCCGCAACGCCCTCCTGACCCTCGCGCATGACTGCCGCCGACCCGAGCTGTTCCAGCCGCAAGTCCTCGCGGCCGTCCAGCTTTACGCGCTGAACGAATTCGATCTGGCCACCACCGGCGCTTGGGCGGGCGAGATTGGCATGGTGCAGATGCTGCCGAAAGACATTCTGGAACGCGGGGTCGATGGCGATGGTGACGGCCTCGTCACCCTGAAAACCTCCGCCCCCGATGCCATCCTGTCTGGCGCGCGGATGCTGCAACACCACGGCTGGCGGCCCAATGAACCCTGGCTGACCGAGGTGACCTTGCCCGGCACCTTCGACTGGGCGCTGACCGGTCTTGATACCGAACGCCCCACCGAAGACTGGGCTGCCCTTGGCGTCACCCCCCGGGACGGCAACCTGCCTGCTGGCCTGCCCGCCTCCATCCTGCTCCCCCAAGGCCGCAACGGACCGGCCTTCCTTGTCTATCCGAACTACCGTGTGCTGTTTGAGTGGAACAAAAGCTTCATCTACGTCACCACCGCCGCCTACTTTGCCTCCCGCATCGAAGGTGCCCCCGCCTACAACGCGGGCACCCCCGACCCAGCCCTCAGCCCCGATCAGATGACCGCGCTGCAGGAAAAACTTAGCGCCCTTGGCCATGACGTCGGCAAGATCGACGGCATCCTCGGCGCGGGCACCCGGGCCGCCGTGCAGAAGGAACAGGTCCGCGCCGGTCTGCCCGCCGACGGCTGGCCCACGACGGCCCTCTTGGACGCGCTCTGATGGCGACGTGGTCGCTGGTCGCCACCGTCAAGGCGCCCGAGGCCAAAGTCCTTGCCTTCGTGGCGCATCACCTGGCGCTGGGCGCGCACCACATCAGCCTCTATTTCGACGATCCCGACGACCCGGCCCATGCCGCCGTTGCGGGCCTACCCCGCGTGACCGCCACCCTGTGCACCGACGCGCATTGGGCCGCCATGGGCAACCGCCACGACCGCCACCAGAACCGCCAGTCACGCAATGCCCGCGACGCCTATCAGACCTGCACCACCGACTGGCTGTGCCACATCGACGTCGACGAGTTTATCCTGCCCGACCGCCCTGTGGCTGACATCCTTGACACGGCAGCGCCCGCGGACCTTCTGGTCCGGATGGAACCGTTCGAGGCGATGCATGATCCGGGCCTGCCCGACGACATCTACACCGCCCGCCTGTTTCGCGGTGCGATCCAGCACGACTACTGGCAGCTTCGGCATCCCTGCCTTGGCCGCTACCGCACGCTGATCCGCGACGGCATGCTCAGCCATTCCGTCGGCAAGGTGTTCTTCCGCGTCGGCATACGCGGTCTGGCCCCCCGGCTGCACAGCGGCATGCTGGGCAAGACCCGCATCGCCGTACCGGATTTCCACCCCGCGATGCGGCTGCTGCACTTTCACGCGCAGGACCGGCAGGCATGGCTGGATGCCGTGCCGTTCCGCGGCACGCGCGGGGCCTATCAGTACAGGCCGCCGCTGCAAGCCTTCCTCGCCGCCGCCACACCGGACGAGATTGCCGCCTTTTACCAGCGCACGCAGACCGTCGCGCCCGCCGTCGCCGTCACCTTGCTGGAGGTGGGCCGCGCGATTACCGCCGACCTTGGCCTGTCCGCGAAAGTGGCGGCCCTCAAGACCGGAACCCTGCGATGATGCCCACCGCCGAAACCCTCGCCGCCGCCCTGCCGCATGTGCGTGCAGCACCAAAGGATGCAGCGCCGGTGACGTGTCTTTGCACCCGGCCCGCCCGTGGCCAGCGCGCCTTTCCCGACCGCCTGACCCTGACCCGCGCGGCCGGTATCCCGGGCGAGCGCTGGCTGACCGAACCGTGGTTGCGCCTGCCCGATGGCCGCCCTGATCCGGCCATTCAGGTGTCGATCCTTGGCCGCCGCGTGCTGGATCTGATCTGGAACGGCACCGAGGACCCGCCGCATCCCGGCGATCCCATCGTGGCCGATCTGGACCTGTCCGAGGCGAACCTGCCCGCAGGCAGCCTGCTGCAAGCGGGGACAGCCATCCTGCGCGTCTCGACAGTGTTCAACGACGGCTGCGTCAAGTGGAAGGTCCGCCACGGCGCCGCTGCAAAGGACTGGATCACCGCCCCCGGCCACCCCGCCCTGCGCCTGCGCGGCGCGCTGTGTTCGGTCGAACAGGACGGCGTGGTCGCATTGGGCGACCTGCTCCGGGTGCTACGCTAGGCGTTGACCGCAAAGGATCGCGACAGAACCGCCGACGTGAGGGCGGCCAGCACAGACTTGTCTTACTGGCCGAAACCTGCGCGCACAAAGTCAATTACCGACACCGACTGCCACGATCCCGCTTCCGTCCGCTGCACGTCGAACTGCGCCCAGGCCGCCAGAAGCATCACCCAGGTCACCGCCGTCACCACATTCATTCCAGCGCTCATGCCCGTGTTCCCAGCTATCTGCCGACTTTGAGACGATCTCGCTCAAGTCAGCCGTGTTGATGTCCAAACCAGCACATCGGGCCCTGCGGACGTACGATCACTGGCTACAACCTATGGTACAAGACGGGAGCCGCGCAGTTTACCGTGCGCTCTACCGAGTTCGCTACGTGCACGTAAGGATTTTAATGAGATAACCCGTAGCGGCCACATAACCTGGGGGGCAACACTGGCTCTTATGCCGGTCCGGCTGACGGGGAAGCCAAGGGCGAACCCCCAAGCCCGCCCTCAGCGCACTAGCGGGAATGCCGACACGACCTGCCACGGTCCCGCCCGCGTCCGCCGCACTTTGAACTGCATCCAGATCGCCAGAAACATCCGCGACTTCAGCGCCAGAACCGGATTCTGTTTATTTTCACCCAGACCTGAGCCGGTTTTTTCACCGGGAAGGGAGCCAGCTCTGATTATGGATTTCGGGTCATGCTGGGGTCAAGATGTGCGTTGTCTCCAGCTTTTTCTTGGCGGCTGATGCTGCAGCTGAACTTGCCTTGAAGCGGAAGCTGTCGTTTCCGGTCTCAAGTATGTGGCAGCGGTGGGTAGGGCGGTCGAGCAAGGCGGTGGTCATCCTGGCGTCCGTTGCCCGGCACGCGTTTGCATGCAAACGCTGAGAGGGGCCAAAGACCGTGACCCATTCGCTGAAGCTGAGCTTGGTGGTGATGACGACGCTGGTGCGCTCGCAGAGCCTGCTCAGCAAATGGAACAGCAAGGCCCCGCCAGAGGCACTGAACGGCAGGTATCCTAACTCATCAAGGATGGACGAAGATCAGGAATTGATCCGGGGGATCAATTCCCTGAGGACGGGGGTCGAGCTTGGTCAGGCCTTCTGCGCTCTGCCCGGCCTTGCCCTTGGCCTTTTCCTGTTCGAGGGCGTTGACCAGGTCGATGGTCGAGAAGAAGCGGACCTTGCGGCGGTGATGTTCGATGGCCTGGATACCGAAAGCGGTGGCGACATGGGTCTTGCCGGTTCCCGGGCCGCCGATCAGCACGACATTCCGGGCACCGTCCATGAACTCGCAGCGGTGCGGGGTGCGGGGTGCAAGGTCCTGACTGTGGCCTCGTTGATCTCGCTGGCGGCGAAGTCGAAGCCTGCGAGGTCCTTGTAGGCCGGGGTGAGGCGGATCAGCAAACAGTCCGGGGGACTGTTTGCCCGCCGAACGCAGACTTCATGTGACAGGCAATGAAGCGGACTTCGCGTTCGGCCAGTTCGGCCTTCAACAGTTGCGACAGCATTGGGATAGCGGCTTCAAAGGCCGGTGCCCCTTGCTCGATCAGGTCGGTGACGGCTTGGGCCATGCCATAGATTTTGAGACTGCGCGAGCCATGATGACGCCACGTCTGAATCCGGGGCGCCAGCAGCGGGATCATGACGCGTGGCGGCCTCCAGCGGTCTGGGTCCGCAGACCGTCATAGCGTTCGACATTGGCCTTGGGCTCGCGGTGCAGGGCCAATGCCTGCGGCGTGTCCAATGGCGGCCCGCCGATCACCTTGCCATCGACCAGCCGGTGCTGACCACGTTCAGCACATGGGTCTTGGTTGGCACGCCCTCGGCCAAGGCAAGCTCTACGGCGGTGAGCACGGCCTGCTCATCGTGGTGCAAGACAAGGGCGAGGATGTCGACCATTTCCCTATCGTCGCCGGGTTTGCGCAACATGTGATCCTGCAACTCTCTGAACGCACGAGGCAATTCGACGAACGGCGCGCCATTGCGAAGAGCCCCCGGCTTCCTTTGCACGACCGCCAGATAATGCCGCCAGTCGCAGATCGACTTCGGTGGAAGGTGATGGCTGCGTTGGATCACGCGCGCATGTTCGCACAGGATGTTGCCCTCGACCGCCACCACCAGCCGGTCTGGATAGATCCGCAGGCTGATGGGCCGGTTGGCAAAAGACGCTGGAACACTGTGGCGATTGCGCTCAAGGCTGATCAGGCCCCCTCTCTGCGATGCAAGCATCGCCTGCCGGGCAGCGGGTGGGCGATCTGCCGCTCCTCGCCGCGGCCGACGCGATCAACCGCCGTCTTCGTTCGGCCGTCTTTGTTCGGCCGTCTTCGTTCGGCCGTCTTCGTTCGGCCTGGCCTCGAACCGATGGCGGCCAAGCCTCACGGTCATAGATCCCGCGTCCGGGGACACCGCCGAAGACCCGGAATGCGTGCCAATGGGCGTCAAACAGCATCTCATGCGTCTGCAACGGATAGGCCCGCAGAAGGAAGGCACGGCTGTGCGACAGCTTGATATGCGCTATCTGCAACTTGGTGCGTTCACCGCCCAGAACCGCAAAATCCTCACTCCAGTCAAACTGGAAAGCCGCGCCGGGGTCAAAATGCAGCGGCACAAAGGTCCCGCGCCCCGTCGTCTGCTGTTCGCGCTGGCGATCGGCTTTCCACCGTCGTGCAAAGGCCGCGACCCGGGCATAAGAGCCGGTGAAGCCAAGCACCACGAGATCGGCGTGCAACTACTTCACAGTCCGCCGCTCCTTGCGCGACTTCCCGGCCTCGGTCTTCAGTCAACCCGCCAGCTTCTCGGCAAAGGGATCAAGCTTGCTTTGCCGCTCCGGCGTCGCGAATTTTGGCTCGATGGTGTTTGCCGCCAGATGCTTGGTCACCGTATTCCGCGACACGCCTGTAAGCCGTGCGATCTCGCGGATCGAGAGCTTCTGCCGCAAATGCATCCGTCGGATGATGTTCAATAGTCCCATGTGGATCACTCCGTTGCCCCCGCCACTCGCCGCTTTGCGGAAAGGTTCACATGGCTCAGTTCTCAGTGAAAACTATGCGCCTGACCGGCTCAGTTCTGGGTGAAAATCAACACAGATCTACCTCAGGCTTCATGCCGTACACTCATGGCAGGTTCTGACTGAACCCGGTTAACGCCCGGCTGTCCAAGCGTTCGCACTGTCGCGGTGTCGTTGATCGCCGGTCGAAGCCTAGCGCGACGGGCGGTTGCCAAAGGCATTAGCCATACTCGGCGGCTGAGCTGTAACTCCGCCAAGTCCCTTCTTTTCGCGGTCAGCGCCCGATCCGTCGCGGACCCGCCAGAGTGAAGCCCCCCACCGCTTCAGAACGATCAGCGTGAGATCATCAGACCCGGGGCCTCATACCATTTCCCGGCCCCTTCGTGCTTTCCCAGATCCTTCGCCCAGATCGCCAGAAAGGCGACAGTGAAGACGGCGATACTTGTGTGCATGTCAGGCCTCGATTCGTGAATGTTCACGGACCGTTCTGCCTGATTCAGGTTAACAGCCGATTATCCGTAAGCGCGCCTCATGCCACCATCGCTGCGGCCTTCTTCAGGTCCACCGACACCAACTGCGATACCCCCTGTTCCGCCATTGTCACCCCGAACAGCCGGTCCATCCGCGCCATCGTCACCGCGTGGTGGGTTATGATCAGGAACCGCGTTTCCGTCCGCCGCGCCATCTCGTCCAACAGGTCGCAGAACCGCGTCACGTTGGCGTCGTCCAGCGGCGCATCCACCTCGTCCAGCACGCAGATCGGCGCGGGGTTCGCAAGGAACACCCCGAAGATCAGCGCCAGTGCGGTCAGCGTCTGCTCGCCCCCCGACAGCAGGCTCAGGACCGCCAGCTTCTTGCCGGGTGGCTGGCACATGATCTCCAGCCCGGCCTCCAAGGGATCATCCGACTCCACCAGCACCAGCCGCGCTTCGCCGCCGCCGAACAGATGAGTGAACAGCGTGCTGAAATTCGCATTCACCTGCTCGAACGCCGTCAGCAACCGCTCGCGCCCCTCCTTGTTCAGGCCCGCAATACCGGCGCGCAGCTTCTTCACTGCTTCCTCAAGATCGGCCTTCTCGGCGGCCAGCGCCGCGTACTCCGCCTCCACCGTCTTGGCATCTTCCTCCGCCCGCAGGTTCACCGCCCCCAAGGCCTCGCGCTGGCGTTTCAGGCGGCCCACGTCGGCATCCAGATGATCGGCGTCCGGCATCTTGTCCGGGTCCACCCGCAAGGACGCCAGCAACTCGTCCGGTGTCCGGTCATCCTCCTCGCGGATGCGCTCCGCCGCCAGCGCCACGCCTTCGCGCGCCGCATCCAGCCGCGCCTCGGCCCGCGCGCGGCCTTCGCGCGCTTCCCCTGCCGCGCGCTCTGCTTCCCGCTCCGCCGTCTGCGCCTCGCGCAAGGCCGCTTCCGCCCCCGCCAGCGCATCCGCCGCCACCCGACGCCGCGCTTCCGCCACCTCCATCGCCTCGGCCAGTTCGTCGCGCTTGGCGGCAATCTCTTCCGGGGCCAGCGTTGCTTCGGCCAGTTCCTCTTCGGTCTCGGCACGCCGCTCGGTCAGTTCCAGGGTCCGCCGCTCCGCCGTCTCCAGCCGGTGCTTCCAGCCCGACAGTTCCTTGACCGCCTCCTGCCGCCGGCGCACCCGCGCCTCGCCCTCGCGGCGCACCTCGTCCTGCGACGACCGGCGGGTCAGCATCGCGATCCGCGCCGCTTCCACCGTGAACTTTGCCGCCTCCACCGCGCCCCGTGCGGCATCCAGATCGCCCAGATCCGCCACCGCCGCCTCGGCCTCGCGCAAGCGGCCCCGTGCCGCCATCGCCTCATCCTCGTAGCGCGACACCGCCAGCGTCGCCGCCTCCAGCTTGCCCGCCGCAATCGACCGGTCGGCTTCCGCCCGCGCCGCCGCCCGGTTGGCCTCGGTCACCCGGCTGTCCGCCGCCCGCCGCGCATCCCGCGCCCGCTGGTCCGCCGCCGCCAGTTCCGCCAACCGCGCCTGCAACGCCTCATGCGCAAGGGCCGCGCCATCCGCCCGCGCCGCAACCTCCTCCAGATCGCGCTTCAACTGAACCAGCCGGTTCAACTGTTGCAACCTTAACGCCGCCGCACTGGGCGCGTCCTCCGCCCCCGCCCGAAACCCGTCCCAGCGCCAAAGATCGCCCTCAATGCTGACCAACCGCTGACCGGGCCGCAGGTCGCCTTGCAACGCAAAGCCCTGCGCGCGGCTGACCAGCCCGATCTGGCTCAACCGCCGCGCCAGAACCGCCGGTCCCTGCACCTCCGACCCCAGGGGCACCACTCCAGCCGGCAAAGCCTGCGCATCCGCATAAGGCTCCAGCCGTGCCCAACCGGACCGCCCGCCGCCCTCAACCTCGGGGCTGCGCAGGTCATCCGCCAAAGCCGCGCCCAGCGCCTTTTCAAACCCCGGCGTCACCACCAGCTTGTCGAGCAACTGATGCCCCGCCTGCGCCTCCCGCTCCACCAGCCGCGCCAGCGCCGCCACTTCGGCCCGCAACGCATTCGCCTCGCCCTCGGCGGACGACCGCGCCGCCCGCGCCTCCGCCTCGCGACCCTGCGTTTCGGCCCGCGCCACCTCAGCCGCCTCCAGCGCAACCTCGGTCGCCTCCGCCTCAGCGGCCGCCACCTCCTGCGCCTCTTCCGCCGCTGCGAAACCCTCCGCCGCCGCCTCCAGCGCCGCGCCTGCCGAAGCCACCGCACCGCGCGCCCGCACAGCCTCGCCCTCAGCGCGGTCCAGCGTTGCCCGCGTATCGCCCACCATCCGCTGCGCCGACTGATGCCGTGCCGCCAACCGCGCGGCATCCTCCGTCGCTTCGGCCAGCACGGTTTCCCGGTCGCTCAGAATGGCGCCCGCCTCGCGCGCCGCCTCCATCGCCTCGGCCAGTTTGTCCTCATGCCCCTCATGGGCGCGGACCAACTGCTCCACCTCCCAGTCCAGCCGCCCGATCACCTCGCCCGCATCGCGGTTCAGCCCCGCCTCGCGGTCCATGTCGCGCGTCAGCTGATCGACCCGACCGCGCAGCGTGTCGATCATCGCCCGGGCACGGGTTTCCTGATCGCCCAAGGCATCGCGCTGCAATCCCAACCGCTGCAACACGGCACTCGCAATCGCCTCCTCCTCACGCTTTGAGGGCAGCGCATCCTCAGCCGCCTCGCGCGCCTTCCCGGCCCCCCGCGCCGAAGCCTCCGCCTGCGCCGCCACAATCAACCGTTCGCGCAACACCCCTTCGGCCACGCCCCGCGCGGCATCCGCCTCGCGCCAGCGCCGCCACAGCAGCATGCCTTCCGCCTTGCGCAATTCCTCGCCAATCTCGCGGTAGCGCGCCGCCTGTTTCGCCTGCCGCACCAGCACCGACAATTGCTGCGCCATCGCCTCCAGCACGTCATCGACGCGCAAAAGGTTCTGCTCCGTACCCGCCAGCTTCAGCTCCGCCTCATGCCGCCGCGCATAAAGCCCAGAAATCCCCGCCGCTTCCTCCAGTATCCGCCGCCGCGATTTCGGCTTGGCATTGATCAGTTCGGAAATCTGCCCCTGCCGCACCAGCGCCGGGCTGGCCGACCCGGTGGAGGCATCGGCGAACAGCATCTGCACATCCCGCGCCCGCACTTCCTTAGTATTCGCCCGGTAGGCCGACCCCGCATCCCGGGTGATCCGCCGCACAATCTCGATCTGGTCGGCGTCGTTGAAGCCGCTTGGGGCCAGCCGGTCGGTGTTGTCCAGCACCAGCGCCACTTCGGCGAAATGCCGCGCGCCGCGCGTGGCAGCACCGTTGAAGATCACGTCCTCCATCCCGCCGCCGCGCATCGCGGTGGGGCGGTTCTCCCCCATCACCCAGCGCAATGCCTCCAGCAGGTTGGATTTCCCGCAGCCGTTGGGCCCCACAACGCCCGTCAAACCCTCATGAATCACCAGATCCGTGGGGTCGACAAAGCTCTTGAAGCCGTTCAGCCGAAGTTTGGTAAGCCGCAAGGGAACCTCATGAGTCGCATCCCGGCATGGTCCCGCCCCGCCACCGCAGAGTCAACCCGCCGCCCCATCATCTGGAAAATCGGCCAGCCTTATCCCCAACATCTTGCGACGGCTTCCGCCTTTCCCAGCCGTGATGTCAGGTCCACTGCAGGCTCGGTCCGCCAGTGCGGCAGCCGCCCCTCACGGTTCAACCGTGCCCCAACCTGCTGTCTGATCTCGCGCTTCAGACCCCGGGCAATGGCATCCCGGGCAAAGGCGCGACGAAATCGTCAAAGCCTGCCGCCGCCATGACATAAGCGCCCGGCCCGGTGAGTCCCTTGTCGCGGGACCAAGCAGCCTTTGCCTTGTTCCCGTCCACCGTTGTGGCCTGCCAGGCCCGCATTATGGTGGCCGATACCAGCGACGCCTTCACAGCGGGCCACGCCTTGATCGGGGACTGATTCCATTGGGCCGCCACCCCACCGGCTGACCCGCGACCGCCAGTCGCCCGAACACCCGTTGACCCCGCGATCGCCCCCCCCATTTCCCTTCGAAAATATCCTCGGGGGTGAGCCCGAACCGGGCGAGGCGGTCCGAGGGCCCCCTAAAGCGACGCCGCCACGCGAAACCCGTCAGGGATACTGTCCCGCCCTTCCAGCACCAGATCGGCCATCACCTCCGCCACCTTCGGCGCCATCCCGAACCCGATCTTGAACCCGCCATTCGCCACGAAATGCCCCGCCCGCCCCGGCCATTCCCCCAGCATCGGCGCGCGTGACCGCGCCCGCGGCCGCACCCCCGCCCAGCGGCCCACCACCGCCGCCCCGGTCAGGGCAGGCACCGCCGCGACCGCCCGCGCCACCAGCGCGTCAAGGCTGTCATCGGTCGCCAGATCCGTCCAGACCGCCTCGCTCGTCGATCCGATTGCCACTGTCCCGTCCGCATGCGGCACGATGTGCAGCCCGTCGACGAACAGTTGCGCCATCCCGCCCGCCTCATACCGCAGCGCCGCCGCCTGCCCCTTCACCCCGCCGCCGACCACGCGCCCCAGATCCGCCGACAGCGCCTCCAGCCCCGCCACCCCCGTCGCATGCACCACCGCGCCCTCCTCCCCACCCTCAGCCCCACCCTCAGCCACCACCACACCGTCACCCAGCGCCGCCATCAGCGCCGCCAGCCCCAACCGCGGCGACACGCGCGCCGCCAGCGTATCGCGCACCACCCAGCCTGACGCCGATACCGGCTCCCACCCGCCAACGGCCCGCTCCACCCGCCACTCCGCCGCGTCCCCCCACAGGGCCGCCGCCCCCATCGCGCGCTGCCGCGCCTGCGCCACCGCCCGCTCATCCGCCAACGGCTGCAGCCGCCCGGACCGCAGATATCCGGTCGCCATCCCGCAAGCCGAGGCCACCTCGCCCCACCAGCCCTCCGCCATCAGCAGACTGTCCAGCTGAAATTGCTTCTTGTCATTCCACGCCTCCGGCACATGCGGCGCCAACGCCCCCACGATCCCGCCCGAAGACCCCGCACCCACGCCGTGCGGATCAATCACCCGCACCCGCGCCCCGCGCCGCGCACAGGCCCAGGCGACGGACAGCCCGAATATCCCCGCCCCCCGCACCGTCACATCCACCCTTGCCATCGCGCCCGCCCTCGCCCATTCCTGCCGCAAACTGGACCTAGCGCAGATGACCCGCACCGAACACCCCGACCTCGATTGGCGCGACGGCGTGATCCCCGTCTCGCGCGCCTTTGACGACCCCTATTTCTCGCTGGGCGGAGGGCTCGCTGAAACCCGTCACGTCTTCCTGCAGGGCAACCACCTGCCCGAACGCTTCCGCGACGGCTTTCACATCGCTGAACTGGGCTTCGGCACCGGCCTCAACCTGATGGCCACCCTCCTCGCCCATCAAGGCGACGGCCACCTGCACTACACCAGCTTCGAGGCCTTCCCGATGCCCGCCCAACACATCGCCCGCGCCCTGCAAGCCTTCCCCGAAACAGCACAGATCGCACAAATCTTCCTCAATCAATGGGCGGCAGGCGCCACGACCCTGCACTTCCCGAACCTCACCGCCACCGTGATCCTCGGCGACGCCCGCACCACCCTCCCCACATGGCAAGGCCGCGCCGACGCCTGGTTCCTCGACGGCTTCTCCCCCGCCAAAAACCCCGAGCTGTGGTCCCCCGAACTCCTCACCGAAGTCGCCCGCCACACCGCGCCCTCAGGCACCTTCGCCACCTACACCGCCGCAGGCCACGTCCGAAGGTCTCTGTCAGACGCAGGCTTCACCGTCACCAGACAACCGGGCTTCGGCAGAAAACGCCACATGAGCACCGGATTCCTCGCCTGACCCCCGCGCCGCCGAAGCCCGTGCCCCGCCCCTTTCCGGCAAAGCGCAATCACGTAGGGTGCATGATCTCACGCACCACCCGCCCCCGTAGGATGGGCAATCTGCCCATCGCCCCCGGATGCCGGGCTTCAGCCCGGAATCCCCCCATCCTCCGGCGGAAACATGTGGTCATACCACGCCTCCAGCCACCCGAACTTCTTCGGGAACCGCTTGGCAAGCTTGCGCAACGGGCCTTCCATCCGCTTCATCACATGGAGACTGATCCCGACCGGGGCCAGCACCGTCTTGTCATAAAGATCGCCACCCTTCCGCGCCAAAACCGCATTGCGCGCCTTGCGCTCTCGCTCCCGACGGTCCAACCCGTCCTCCGCCAAGGCCCGCGCCACCTCGTGGGTCGACGCGACAAGCCCCCTTGCTTCCGGCACTCCCGCCTTGGCATCCGTCCCTTCGGCCACCTCGGCGCGGTATTCGGTCTTCACATCCTCCTGTGCCTCGGGGGTCGAGAAGATGATGGCGTCGATCGCCCGGAACTCGGCTTCACCCGCCCGCACCGCCGCAGGCGACACATCGTCAGGTTCTTCCAAACCCTCGTACAGCACCCAATCGGGGAACCGGTTCACAAAGGTCGCAATCGCCGCCGCAAAGCCCCTGAGGTCGCCCCCAGCCCCATCCGGCAACCGCGCCAGAAACTCCGCGTCCTTGGACAGGATAATGATCCGCTGCCCCTGCATTCCGATCCCGATCACCCGGCGCGGATCATAGCCCTCACCCATCTCCCGGTCGAACGAGGCGAGGTAAGCAGGCAACGGCGCATAGTTGTGAATGCTGAACGCCGCCGCAAAGTCCTGCCGATACCGCTGTAACGCCTCCCACCCCAAAGCCGCCCGCGCATTGGCATCGCTGATGGGCAGACCACCGGGTCCAGCCATGGCGATTGAGGTCTCGCCAACCGCCACCTCCAACGGAGCGGGGCGCGGGACCGGGAGGTTTATACTAAGTGACGGCCCAGAACCCTGCGCCTCTTCCCCCACTGCAGGCATCCCTAAGTACTCAAACAACGCACGCGCACGTTTGGAAGGGTCCTTGATTCGCGATACCTCATCCACACGCGCATCCTCGCGCGTGGCAGCGCATAGAGAAAAGCTCAGCCCTTGGCGCTCCGGCGAATAACCCTTTGGCCCCGGCCTAGTCACCAGACGTGTCAGTCCGGATAGCTTTCGCAACCCCTCAACTCCAACCTGTGTATGGGGGAGAGAAAGCCCCGTCAGTCGCGTTAGCCCGGCAAGCACAGCGACATCGCGAACCCCCGTACTACTTAGTTCAAGCCAAGTGAGGCTCGTAAGCCCGGCAAGCGCGACGATATCGTTTACGCCGGTCTCACCGATGCCAAGCTCCTTCAACCCCGTCAGCCCGGCAAGAGCGGATATATCACTCACCCCGGTGCCCGAAAGATCAATCCGAATTAGGCCAATCAGGCCAGCAAGGACGACAATATTGCTTACCCTTGTATCTGCGAGGTAAAGCGCCGTAAGCGCCTTAAGCTGTGCAAGCGCGTCTATTTTTCGCACTGCAGTATCGCTGAGATCAAGCCACGTTAGGCCTGTCATCTCGGCAAGCGCATCGAGTTCGCGCACTCGAGTGCCCCTGAGCTCAAGGCGCGTCAATCCGCTTAGCCTTGACAAGGCGCTGAGGTCGCTCACCCCTGCTCCGGTTAGGTAAAGTCGCTTCAAACCTGTTAGCCCGGCAATCTCCTCAGGTATCTGCTCTAGGCCTACAAGGCGCAAATCTAGCGTTTCTAACCCCTCCCGCTTCGCCTCGGCAATCCGCCGTCTTGCCGCCTCAAACGCCGCTTCCGCCTTTCCCATGCCGCCTCCCTTGCGGCCTTCCCGGCCCTCTCCGCCGAACATGACCCGCGCATCCCTTCTCCGCAAGCCCCGCAAAAGTTACCAAATCCTTAAACCTCTCCCGTAACCCATTGAAATCCCATACACCACCCACTTGTCCACGCGTGGACACACCCCAAAACACTCCCCTGTAACCTCCCCAAGCCCCGTGCTACCCCACCCCCCGCAATGACCCTCTCCAAGAACCCCACCCGCGGCATTTTCCTGATGATCGCCGCCGTCGCGGCCTTTGCGGCGCAGGACGGGTTTTCCCGGCATCTGGCGGGGCAATACAACACCCTGATGATCGTGATGATCCGCTACTGGGCCTTTGCGGCCTTCGTGATCCTCCTCGCGTTCCGTCAGCCCGAAGGCCCCCGCGCCGCGATCCGCTCCAGCCGCCTCGGCGCGCATCTGGTCCGCTCCACCCTGCTGGTCACCGAGGTTTGCCTGATCGTCTGGGGCTACACCCTGATCGGCCTCATCGAGTCGCACGCGGTCTTTGCGATCTGCCCCCTTCTCATCGTCGCCCTCTCCGGCCCCATTCTGGGCGAGCGCATCTCATGGCAACGCTGGGCCGCCGTCGCGGCAGGCCTCACCGGCGTGCTGATCATCCTGCGCCCCGGCTCGGGCGTGTTCTCATGGCCCGCACTCCTGCCCTTCGCCGCCGCTCTGATGTTCGCCGCCTACTCTGTCCTGACCCGCCTGACCACGCGGGACGAGCCGACCTTTCCGGCCTTCTTCTGGCCCGGCGTGATCGGGGCCGTGCTGATGACCGGCCTCGGCGTCCCCAACCTTGAACCGATCGCGCCGCGGAACGTGCCGCCCCTCGCGTTCTACTGCATCCTGTCAATCTTCTCGCACTGGCTGCTGCTGAAATGCTACGAGGCGACCGAGGCCGCGCGGGTGCAGCCCTATGCCTACCTGCAGATCGTCTTCGTCACCCTGATCGGCCTGACCATCTTCGGTGAGACCCTTGCCCCGCTGGTCGCCCTTGGCACTGCGGTGATCGTCGCCGCCGGGCTCTATGCCCTGTCGCTGGAGCGCCGATGACCTCGCCGCAGAACATCCGCCTCGGCATCTGGCTGATGATCGCCACGACGTTCGTGTTCGCGGCGCAGGATGGCATCTCGCGCCACCTTGCCGCCGAATACAACGTGATGATGATCGTGATGATCCGCTTCTGGTTCTTCGGGGCCTTCGTCGTGGCGGTCGCCGCCCGCAGCCCCGGCGGTATCCGGGCTGCCACACGCTCCGCCACCCCCTGGCTGCAAGCCGCCCGCGGCGTCATTCTGGTGGCCGAGATTTGCGTGATGGTCGTGGGCTTTGTTCACCTTGGCCTGATCGAGGCGCATGCGGTGTTCACCTGCTACCCCCTCCTCGTTGCAGCCCTCTCCGGCCCGATCCTTGGCGAAAAGGTCGGATGGCGGCGCTGGGCTGCGATTATGGTGGGCCTCGTGGGCGTTCTGATCATCCTGCAACCGGGCTTTGCGGTGGTCTCGCCGTGGGCGCTGGTGCCGCTGCTGGCGGCCTTCCTGTTCGCCCTTTACAGTCTGCTGACGCGCTATGTTGCGCGCAGGGACGATACGTCGGTCAGCTTCTTCTGGACCGGCACCGTCGGCGCGCTTGCAATGACGCTTGTCGGCATCTGGTCGTGGGAAACGATGACCGGTCCCGACTGGGGCTGGATGGCCGCGCTGTGCGGCATGGCGGTGCTGGGCCACTGGCTGCTGATCAAGTTCTATGCGGTGGCCGAAGCCTCTGCCGTGCAGCCCTTCGCCTATCTGCAGCTGGTGTTTGCATCGATGATCGGTATTGCGGTTTTCGGCGAAACGCTGCGCGTGAACGTGGCTATCGGTGCAGGGGTCGTGGTGGCAGCCGGGGTGTTCACGCTCTGGCGGCAACAGGTCCGCGAAAAGGCCGCCGCTCTTCAAGCCTGACGGCTTTCCTCGCTTGCCAAAGCGAAGAGCGCCCGAAAGGAAGCGATGAGCGGCGCCGCGGGGCATACACCTGTTGCCCCGCCCCCGTCCTGCGCGTTAAAACCCTGGCAACTGCCACAGGAGTCCGCTCATGCCCGCGCCCAAACCCGTCGTCCTGTGCATCCTCGACGGCTGGGGCATCGGCGACAATCCGGTGGTCAGCGCGCCCGCACAAGCCAATGTGCCCACCTTCAACCACCTTTGGGCAACCTGCCCGCATGCGACCTTGATCACCCACGGCCCCGACGTGGGCCTGCCCACCGGCCAGATGGGCAATTCCGAGGTTGGGCATACGAATATCGGCGCAGGCCGCGTGGTGGCGATGGACCTTGGCGCGATTGATCTGGCGGTCGAGGATGGCAGCTTTGCCGCGAACCCGGGGCTTTTTTCCTTTGCGGCGGCGGTGAAGGCAGCGGGCGGCACTGCGCATCTGATGGGTGTGGTGTCGGACGGCGGCGTGCACGGCCATGTCAACCACATCCTCGCGGCCTGCCGCGCGCTGACCGCCCTTGGAGTGCCGGTCGCCTTGCACGCCATCACTGATGGCCGTGACGTCGCGCCGTCTTCGGCGCAGGGCTATATCGCCGCCCTCGTTCAACGCCTGCCATACGGTGCGGGCATCGCGACGGTGACAGGGCGCTACTGGGCAATGGACCGCGACAACCGTTGGGACCGGGTGGCCCGCGCCTATGAGGTGATGGTCTCCGCGCGGGGCGAGGCTGCACCCGACCCGATCAACGCTGTGTCCAATTCCTACGCCAAGGGCGAGACGGACGAATTCCTCGCGCCCACGGTCATCGACGGCTACCACGGCGCCAAGGACGGCGACGGGGTGTTTTGCCTGAACTTCCGCGCCGATCGCGCGCGTGAGATCCTGGCAGCCCTCGGCGACCCCGCCTTCACCGCGTTCGAAACCGGCCCCCGCCCGAAATGGTCCGCGATGTTGGGGATGGTCGAATACTCCACCGCGCATAACGCCTACATGGCCACCGCCTACCCAAAGCGCGTCCTCGTCAACACCATCGGCGAGTGGGTCTCGGCCCACGGCAAGACCCAGTTCCGTCTGGCCGAAACCGAGAAATATCCCCACGTCACCTTCTTTCTGAACGGTGGCCGCGAAGTGCCCTATCCCGGCGAGGACCGCGCCATGCCGCTGTCGGCCAAAGTGGCGACCTACGATCTGCAGCCGGAAATGAGCGCGCCGGAAGTGACCGACCACCTCGTCGCCGCGATCAACCATGGCTACGACCTGATCGTCGTCAACTTCGCCAACCCCGACATGGTCGGCCACACTGGCAGCCTGCCCGCCGCGATCCTGGCCTGCGAGGCGGTGGACCGGGGCCTGACCCGCGCGCTTGCCGCGCTGACCGCCAAAGGCGGCGCGATGCTGATCTGCGCCGACCATGGCAACTGCGAGCTGATGGTCGACCCCGTCACCGGCGGCCCGCATACGGCCCATACCACCAACCCTGTGCCGGTGATCCTCGTTGGTGGCCCCCCCGGTACCACCTTGCGTGACGGGCGCCTGTCAGACCTTGCGCCCACGCTGTTACAGCTGATGGGCCTGCCGCAACCCGCCGAGATGACCGGGATATCCCTGATCGCATGATCCGCGCCATTGCCCTTGCCGTTCTGCTGGCCTGTCCCGCCATGGCCGAAACCGTCGCCGAACAGGCCGCGAAGGCCGCGTCCGATCTGCAGGCCGCCGTCACCGCACTGGACGCAGCCACCACCGCCCGCGACCGCGTCAGCGCTCTCAGCCAGACCATCCGCGCTTACGAACAGGGCCTTGCCACCCTGCGCGCCGCATTGCGCACGGCTGCGTTGCGCGAAACCACCCTCACCCGTCGGCTGGAGGCCAAGCGCGACGGCATCGGCCAGCTTCTGGGCGTCCTGGCGACGATGGAGGCGAACCCCGGCCCGCTTCTGCTTCTGCACCCCGATGGCGCGCTGGGCACGGCGCGTTCGGGGATGATGATCGCCGATGTGACGCCCGCCCTGCAGGTCGAAGCGCAGGCCCTGCGCGCCGAACTGCAGGAACTGACCGACCTGCGCGCGCTGCAACTGGCCGCGGGCGATACCCTGTCGCGCGGCCTTGCAGCGGCGCAGACCGCGCGCACCACCCTGTCGCAGGCGATTTCGGACCGCACCGACCTGCCCCGCCGCTTCACCGACGACCCCGAGGCGCTGCGCAGCCTGCTGGAAAGCGCCGACACCTTGGAGGACTTCGCCGAAGGCCTGTCGCTGAACGTCGATGACCGGCAGGACCAGACCTTTACCGCCGCCAAGGGCACCCTGCCGCTGCCGGTCCTCGGCGCGCTGCTGCGCGAACCTGACGAGGCCGACGCCACCGGCACCCGCCGCCCCGGGCTGTCGCTGGCCACCCAAGCCCGCGCCCTGGTCACCGCGCCCTGGCCCGCAACCATCCGGTACCGGGGCCCGCTTCTCGACTACGGAAACGTGATGATCGTTGAACCCGGCGACGGCTATCTTCTGGTTCTGGCCGGTCTAGATACCTTGTACGGAGATGTGGGCGACGTCATTGCCGCCGGCGCGCCGCTGGGTCTGATGGGCGGTGCAGGCGGCGGAACCGATCCGGCTTCGGCAGAATTCACCACCCCGCCCGCAGATGGGTCTGGCGGGCGCGACACGGAAACGCTTTATATGGAACTGAGACAGGGTGCTGCCCCGGTGAACCCGATGGACTGGTTCACCGCGACCGCCCGAACAGGAGACTGAGACGAGGATGAAGAGATTCGTGATGGCCGCCCTCGGCGGAACCGTGGCAGGGGCCCTTCTGACCACGCAGGTGGCCGGTCCGTTGATCGCACAAGAGGCGTCCAAGGACAGCTCTGTATACGAACAGCTCGACCTTTTCGGCGACATTTTCGAGCGTATCCGCGCCCAGTACGTCGAACCGGTCGAGACGGACATGCTGGTCGAGGCCGCCATCAACGGCATGCTCACGTCGCTTGATCCGCATTCCAGCTATCTGTCGGCGAAAGATTTCGACGACATGCAGGTACAGACGCGCGGCGAGTTCGGCGGCCTTGGCATCGAGGTGACGCAGGAAGAAGGCTTCATCAAGGTGATCTCGCCGATGGACGGCACACCTGCCGCCAAGGCCGGCATCCTTGCCGGCGATTTTATCACCCATGTAAACGGTGAATCGGTGCTTGGTCTCGTACTCGACGACGCGGTCGGCATGATGCGTGGCCCGATCGGGTCAGAGATCATCATCACCGTGGTGCGCGAAGGCACGCCGGAACCCTTCGACGTGTCGATCATCCGCGACACCATCAAACTGATCGCCGTCAAGGGCCGCGTCGTCGGCTCCACCGTCGTGCTGCGCATCACCACCTTCAACGACCAGACAACGACCGGGGTGAATGACGAACTCAAGAAGGGCATCGAGGAACTGGGCGGCATCGATAAGCTCAGCGGCGTCGTGCTGGACCTGCGCAACAACCCCGGCGGCCTTCTGAACGAAGCGATCACCGTCTCGGACGCCTTCCTTGAAAAGGGCGAGATCGTCTCCACCCGGGGCCGCGATCCGGCCAGCGGCGAGCGTTACAACGCCAAGCCCGGCGATCTGATCGCTGGCAAGCCGATTGTCATGCTGATCAACGGCGGCTCGGCCTCGGCGTCTGAGATCGTGGCGGGTGCGCTGCAAGATCACCGCCGTGCCATCGTTGTCGGCACCAAAAGCTTCGGCAAGGGCTCGGTCCAGACGTTGATTCCGCTGCGCGGCGATGGGGCCATGCGTCTGACGACGGCCCGTTACTACACGCCCTCGGGCCGGTCCATTCAGGCGCTGGGAATCTCGCCCGACATCGTGGTCAACCAGCCGCAGGTCGAACCGCCGGTGCCCGGAGCCGTTGAAGAGGAACCGAAGTCCGCCGTGAAGAACCGGTCCGAGGCCGATCTGCGCGGGGCCATTACCAACGATTCGATGACCGATGACGAAAAGCGGCTGTACGAAGAAGAACTGGCCCGCGCCGAAGAATCCGCCAAGCTGCGCGACGAGGATTACCAGCTCGCGTACGCCGTCGACATCCTCAAGGGGCTGACCGCTATCGCCCCGCAAGATCCATAAGGGAACGGGCGGGGAAGAACCCCGCCCATTTCTCATGGTCGATCCCGAAACCCTCCCCTACCGCCCCTGCGTCGGTGTGATGCTGATCAACGATCAGGGTCTGGTCTTTGCGGGCCAACGCCTCGACAGTCCCTCCCCTGCCTGGCAGATGCCACAAGGCGGTATTGACGAGGGCGAAAAACCCAAGGCCGCCGCTTTGCGTGAACTGTGGGAAGAAACCGGCATCACCGCCGATTTGGCAAGCCAGGTCGCAAAGACCCACGGCTGGGTTACTTACGACCTGCCGCCCGAGCTGCTGGGCAAAGTCTGGGGCGGCAAGTATCGCGGCCAGCGGCAGAAATGGTTCCTGTTCCGGTTTCTGGGCACCGATGCCGACATCAAGATCGCCACAAACCACCCGGAGTTTTCCAGCTGGCGCTGGATCAGCGCAGATCAGATGATCGCCGAAATCGTGCCCTTCAAACGCGCGGTCTATGAGGAAGTGGTGCAAAGTTTCCAGGGGTATCTGGGGTAAGGTGGCACGCGTCGTTCTGCCATCTTCCAAAACTTCACCGCGCTCAAGGCAGAGCCTGTCGTGGATGCATCCGGTGCCCCTCTGACAAGGCTGCAACCGCATTATCCCTAGCAAACGTCCCCAACAAGACAGGTATCGGCGGACAACTGTTCCGAAACAACATTTACAACCATCGAGGGTTGACAGACTTCTGGGGGGGCGTACGCTCGATATACAAATTTTTTTATCATCGTTTTTCAATCATTGATACTTGGAGATTATTGTGAAGTTCACTGATTTCTCACCAGCCAACCATGGCTTCATGTTTCCGAATATGTTTTCAAATCATGTTTCCTTCCTGAATTTGTTCAAGATCACGACTAATGGCAGGTGCGGCGGCATGGTGTATGCCGCGCTCGACTATTTTAATGCGCAGCGTAGAATCCCGAATGTCGACTGGATACCGCCGGATGGTGACGCGCTTGCGGACTATATTATGGATCGCCAGATCACCAGCCTCAGTGACGTGGGCCTGAAATTTCTGGCAAGGCTGATCCAGCAGGCAACGCCGCACATCATCCTTCCGCTCATTGGCGGGATTACGCCCGGGCTTTCTGTCGGCGACCAATTTCAGGCAGGCATCGATGAGACCGACGGGATAGCTGCCTCGATCGAGGCAGGGCGGCCAATCATGTTGGTCCTGATGAGCATGGACTTCGATCCAACCGGCAACCACCAGGTGCTCGCCATAGGGTACGAAGATGGGGTTGACCGTCAGGATCGCAGCATCGCCGTCTATGACCCGAACCACCCTGGCGAGATCACTATTCTAAAGCCTGATCGTGCCGCAAGCTGCTTCACCGATCAGTTCGGAAAATCGTGGCGGACCCTGTTCAGCAACGACAATTATGATCCTTCCGATCCGCCGATGGCCAGCACGCCCGCCCAGTCGCAGATGCTGGCATCGTCGCGTCTGACCCAGCACATGGATCTGTTCTGGGTTGATCCTGCCGGCGCAGTCACGTCTGCCTGGTCCGGCAGCAACGCAAACGGCGGTACCTGGAACGCGATTTTTCCGATCACCGCAGCCGGGGCTGCCGTGCGTGGCTCGCCCGTGGCAGTGCAATCAAGATTGCCGCATCATGTCGATACCTTCTGGGTAAACGGTCAGGGCGCGGTTTGCTCTGCTTGGTGGAACCGCGATGCGAACAATGGTGGCTGGAATCCTCCCTTTGAGGTCACTTTGCCGGGGGTGGCCTATCCCGGGGCACCTGTCGCGGCAGTATCCCGTTTGCCCCATCATGTTGATCTCTTCTGGGTCAACGGTGAGGGTGCGGTCTGGTCAGCCTGGTGGAACCGCGACGCGAATGGCGGCAACTGGAGCGCGCCGTTCGCGATCACTCCCCCCGGTGCCGTGGCACTCGGCGGATATGTTTCCGCAGTGGCGCGGTTGCCGCATCATGTCGATGTCTTCTGGGTGAACAATCAAGGTGAGGTCAACTCTGCGTGGTGGGACCGCGACGCGAACAACGGTGTCTGGACTCCGCCGTTTTCCGTCACCCCGGCGGGGTTTGCGCGGCCCGGGGCGCAGGTTGCCGCAGTTGCGCGGTTGCCGCATCATGTGGATGTGTTCTGGGTGAACCAGAATGGTGCCGTCTACAGCGCCTGGTGGAGCCGTGATGTTAATAGTGGCATCTGGAACGCACCCTTCCCTATTTCTCGGGTACGATCAGCGCGGCGTGGAACCGCCATCGCTGCCGTGGCGCGGTTGCCTAATCATATGGATGTATTTTGGGTAGGCAGTCGTGGCGCAGTCATTTCTGCCTGGTGGAATCCGGGAGCGGGTTGGAGCGATACGTTTGCGATCACCGCGCCACATTCAGTTCGTCCTGGCTCGCAAGTATCTGCAGTCTCACCTCTGCCCCACATGGTCAGCGCATTCTGGGTGGATGATCAGGGCGCAGTCAGTCATTCTTGGTGGGACAGGGACATGGATAGCGGCAACTGGATTGGGCCGCTCCAGATCACACCGCCGGGAGCATCAGGCTGAAAATCTTGCTTTCCCATTTTGGAAAGCAAGATTTTTGCGATGTGAGTGCATTCTAATCGACGGCGTTAAACTCGGTCGGGTCAAAAACATCATCAACATGCGCCAACTGCAGTTTGGTGGCCTGCCCCAACTCTTCCACCCATCCGTTAACAAACCCTAATCTCGGCCCCTAACCCACTGATACCAAACACCCCAACCCATTGTCGGCGCGCGGACAGCCTCACCGCAAGCGCATCCCGTCCTTGCCGAACACCATCGCGTCCTTGCCGTCGAACCCGACCGCCACCATATCTCCCGGTCTGACCCCTACCTGATCGTGGCTCTCGATGATCAGCTTCTCGCCCGACGGGGCGGTGACGTGGACAAAGCTGACCCCGCCCAAGGCCTCGGTCATCTCGACCTTGTGGGTCTGCCCCGCCCCGATCCGCAGATGCTGCGGCCGCAGGCCGACGGAAACCTCCGCCCCCACATCCGGCAGCGCCACGCCGGTGGCGACCGATCCCAGCAACCCCTTGGCCTGCACCGACCCCGCTGCGTCCACCACGCCCGCGACGAAGTTCATCGCAGGGCTGCCAATGAAGCCCGCCACGAACTTGTTGTCGGGGTCGTTGTACAGGTCCAGCGGCTTGCCCACCTGTTCCACCCGCCCGGCGCGCAGGACGACGATCTTGTCGGCAAGGGTCATCGCCTCGACCTGATCATGCGTCACATAGATCATCGTGGCACCGATTTCGCGGTGCAGGCGGGCGATTTCCACCCGCATCTCCACCCGCAACTCGGCGTCCAGGTTCGACAGCGGCTCGTCGAACAAGAACACCTCTGGGCCGCGCACAATGGCGCGACCAATCGCCACCCGCTGCCGCTGCCCACCCGACAGCGCCTTGGGTTTGCGCGCCAGATAATCATCCAGCTTCAGGATGCGGCTGGCTTCCTTGACCTTCGCCGCGACCTCGGCCTTTGGATGCCCGGTCATCTTCAACCCAAATCCCATGTTTTCCGCCACCGTCATGTGCGGGTACAAAGCATAGGTCTGGAACACCATCGCCACGCCACGCTCGCTGGGATCAGCGTTGGTCACGTCGCGCGTACCGATGCGGATCGCGCCCGAGGTTGTCTCTTCCAGCCCCGCCACCATGCGCAACAACGTGGACTTGCCACAGCCCGACGGCCCGACGAACACGCAGAACTCGCCGTCCTCGACCGTCAGATCGACGCCGTGGATGACCTGCACGTCCCCGTAGCGCTTGATAACCTTGTTGAGCGTCACGCCTGTCATGGTGGTTCCTCCCCTATCCTTGTTCCGGAAAACGCCAGCTCTCGGCCTCGGCCGCGATCCGCGCTGCGATGTCCTTGATCAGCCCGGCCCGCGCCTCCAACGCGGGCAGAGTTGTCCTTGCCGTCGTCGATGTCACCGAGAGCGCCCCGATCACCCGGCCCGCGCGTGTCAGAATCGGCACCGCGCAGCAGATGATTCCCGGCTCGTGCTCTTCGCGGTCAAACGCGTGGCCCCGGGCGCGAATCGCCGCCAGTTCGGCGCGCAGCTTGGCCGGGCTGTCCAGCGTATGCGCGGTGTGCGAGTGAAACGATTGCCGCGCCAGCGCCTGTTCCAACGCCTCTTCCGGCAGGTAGGCCAGCATCGCTTTGCCAACCCCGGTGCAATAGGCCGGTCCCACCTTGCCGGCCTGCGCGAACATCTCGACGGGCCGCGAGGCGTTGCGCTTGTCAACGTACAGGACCTGCCCCAGATCCATCTGCGCCAGATGGATCGTCTCGCCGGTTTCCTGCGCCAATTCATCAAGATATGGCCGCGCTATTGGGGCCAGCGACGATTGCGCCCAGGCCGCATGCGCCAGCCTGACCAACCGTACGCCCAGCGCATAAGTGCCCCGGTCGGGGTCATGGGCCAGCATCCCCTGATGCGTCAGGGTCCGCAGAAAACGGTACAGCGTGGCCTTGGGGTAGGTGCCCTGCGACAGCAGTTCGGTAAAGCGCACCGGCTGGCCATGGCTTGCCACCATGTCCAGCACATCCAGCGCTTTGCCGACCGTCCCGTCCGCGTGCCCTTCGGCCCCCATGATCCCTGTCCTCAACACGTCGATATTGACAGGCATAAAGATAGCGGACATAGTTTTCAATATTCAAGACTAAGTTTCACATAATGGAACCAAACGGGAGGAAACCATGGTCCACAAGAAAGCGGGTGCGCTTGCCCTTATGGCAGCGCTGCTCATGTCCACGTCAGCGATGGCGCAGGACAAGCGCGAACTGAAATACTTCGCCGACTTCGATCCGATTCCGTTGGCAGCCTTCGAGGCGCTGATCGTCGATTTCGAAGCGGCTAACCCGGACGTCGACGTCGTTCTGCAGAACTTCGACCACGAGGGTTACAAAACCGCGATCCGCAACTTTCTGACCACCGATTCGCCGGATCTGGCGAACTGGTACGCCGGAAACCGGATGGCCCCCTTCGTCAATGCCGGTCAGTTCCAGGACGTGTCGGACGTGTGGGAAGCCAATGGCCTCAGCGACAGTCTTGCTTCGGCCAAGGCGTCGATGACCATCGATGGCAAGCAGTGGGGCGTCCCTTACACCTACTACCAGTGGGGCATCTACTTCAACAAAGACGCCTACAAGGCAGCCGGTGCCGAAGTTCCGGCAACCTGGGACGAATTCGTTGCCAACTGCGAAAAGTTCAAGGCCGCGAACATCGACTGTCTGACGGTCGGCACCAAGGCGTTGTGGCCCGGCGCAGGCATCTTTGACTACATGTCGCTGCGCACCAACGGCTACGAATGGCACATGGATCTGACGGCAGGCAAGATCGCCTGGACCGACCAGAAGGTCAAAGACGTGTTCGCACAATGGGCACGCATCCAGCCGTTCATCACCGCAAACCACGCGGCACTGGAATGGGAAGATGCGGCGGCGCTGATGGTGCAGGGCAAGGCTGCCAACTACGTCATGGGCAACTTTTCTGTCGGCAACTTCAAGGCTGGCGGGATGACCAACGACACGCTCGGCTTTATGCCGTTCCCGGAAATCACCCCCGGAATCCCGCGCGCTGAAGATGCGCCGACCGACACGATCCACATCCCGTCGGGCGCAAAGAACGTCGATGATGCCAAGCTGTTCCTGGCATTCGTCGCCGATGCCGCCGTGCAGACCAAGCTGAACACCGCGCTCAGCCAGCTGCCGACCAACAAGAACTCCACCGTGCCTGCCGACGACCCGTTCCTGGTCGCCGGGTTTGAAATGCTGTCCTCGGCCCATGCGCTGGCACAGTTCTTTGATCGTGACGCGCCTGCCGAAATGGCCAAGGCCGGCATGGAAGGCTTCCAGGAGTTCATGGTCAAGCCGGAAAATCTGGACGCGATCCTTGAGCGTCTGGAAGCCGTGCGCGCCAAAGCCTACGAATAAGGCTCCCGACGGGCAGCCCGTCACACGGCTGCCCGCCACACCTTGCCCCGGAGGTTCGCTTCCGGGGCATTTCGTCCCTCAGATTCGCAGAGGTCAGCCATGAGCACCTATTGGAAAGCCAATCAGCGCCGTCTGGCACCGTGGTTGTTCCTTGCACCCGGCATGATCATGTTCGCGATCTACGTCATCATCCCGATCTTTCAGTCGATGTGGATCTCATTCTACGACTGGGACGGGCTGGGCGAAGCGGTCTGGATCGGCACGGCCAACTACGTCGAGTTGGCAGATGATCCGGAATTCTACACCTCGTTCAAGAACAACATCATCTGGCTGGTCTTGTACCTGCTGGCGGTTCCGGCGGGTTTGTTGATCGCAATCTTCCTGAACCAGACGGTGCGCGGCATCCGGCTGTACAAATCGCTGTTTTTCTTTCCCTTCGTGATCAGTCAGGTCGTCGTCGGCCTGATCTTCACCTGGTTCTACGCGCCCGGCTTTGGCCCGATTTTCAAGCTGACCGAACTGGTCTTTGGTCAGGGCACCGCGATCCTCGCCGATGACCGCTATGTCACTTATGGCATCATCGCGGCGGGCCTTTGGCCGCAGATTGCCTATGTGATGATCCTGTATCTGACCGGCCTGAACAACGTGGCGCCGGATCAGGTCGAGGCGGCGCGGCTGGACGGGGCCAAGGGCTGGCGGATGCTGTGGTACGTGATCCTGCCGCAACTGCGCCCGGCCACCTTCATCGCGGTTGTCGTGACGGTGATCGGCGCGCTGCGGTCGTTCGATCTGGTGTCGATCATGACGGCGGGCGGGCCCTACGGTTCCAGCCGCGTGCTGTCCTACTACATGTACGAACAGGCGCTGTCGGAATACGGCTATCGGATGGGGTATGGCGCGGCGATTGCCGTTGTCCTGTTCGGGATCATGATGGTTTTCATCTCGGGCTTCATCTGGAAGATGTGGCGCGACGAAACTGAACGTTGAAGGAGGCGCGATAAGCCATGTTCCCTCGCCCCATAGCACAGACGTCGCGCGCCACGCAGGTGATGTATCAGGTCGCTCTGCCGATTGCGCTGTTCCTATGGTTGCTGCCGCTGATCGGCATTGCCGTCACGTCACTGCGGCCGCCCGCCGATCTGGCGCAGGGCAACTACTTCGGAATGCCCAGCGCCATCGCGTTTTCCAACTATGCCGACGTGTTCCGCAACTCCGACCTCGCGCGCTACATCCTGAATTCATTCGCGCTGACAATCCCGGTGGTGATCGGCGCGGTGGGGCTGTCGTGCCTGACCGGCTATGCGCTGGGCATCTACAAGTTTCGCTCAAACCTGCTGATCTTCTTTCTGTTCGTTGCGGGCAACTTTGTGCCGTTCCAGATCCTGATGGTTCCGGTGCGCGACCTGACCTACAACATTGGGCTGATCGACACGACGACGGGTCTTGCGCTGTTTCACGTCGCGTTTCAGACTGGGTTCTGCACCCTGTTCATGCGCAACTTCATCAAGGCCCTGCCGTTCGAGTTGATCGAGGCGGCGCGCGTCGAAGGCGTCAGCGAGGTGCAAATATTCTGGCACATCGTGCTGCCCCTGATGCGGCCCGCCATTGCCGCGCTGTCGGTGCTGATCTTCACCTTCATCTGGAACGATTACTTCTGGGCCACCGTGCTGACCACCAGCCGCGAGGCGCAGCCGATCACGGCGGGCCTGAATTCGCTGAAAGGCCAGTGGGTCGCCTCGTGGCACCTGTTTTCGGCCGGGTCGATCATCGCGGCGCTGCCACCAGTGGCGATCTTCTTTCTGATGCAGCGGCACTTCATAGCGGGCCTTACCCTTGGCGCGGTGAAGTAACATGCACTGGCGCATTGATGCCGGGGGCCAGACGCTGGCCATCGCAACCTCGGGCGGCATCCCCGAAGTAACCTACTGGGGCGCAACGCTGCCCCAAACCGAAGACCTTTCCCAACTTTCCGCCGCCACGCGCAGCGACCTGACCGGTGGCATGCTTGACGCGTTGCCCGCCCTGTCCCTTAGCCCTGAACCGGGCCGCGCGTTTCAGGGCCAGCCGGGGCATCTGCTGGTCGAGGCGGACGGCACGCCCTTGCACCCGGCGTTCTCCTTCTCACATGCCGAGGAAACCCCCGGCCACCTGTCCCTTCACAGCCGTGCAGATGGCCTGACCCTCACCCACAGCATCACAGCCCATCCAACCGGCGTGCTGACCCTGAAAACCACTCTCACCGCTGACCGCCCCATCCGCGTGCATTGGCTTGCCGCCCCCGTTCTGCCTGCGCCCCAGACCGGGCAGATGATCGACGTGCACGGCAAATGGATCGGCGAATTTCACCTGAACCACGTCGCCTGGACTCCCGGGGTGCAGCTGCGAGAGGCCCGGACAGGTCGGTCAGGCCACGAGCACCCACCCTACCTGATCTTGGCCGATGACGGCTGCACCAACACCAAGGGCACCGCTTTGGCGCTACACTACGCGTGGTCCGGCGGCCACCGCATGGTGGCCGAAGAACTGCCCGACGGCCGCCGCCAGATTCAGTTTGGCGCGCCCATCGGGGCGGAGACCCAGACCGGCACCCATTTCCAGACCGCTGACCTGATCGCCGCAGCCTCCACCACCGGCCTCAACGGCATCGGTGCGGCCTTCCAGCATGATATCCGCGACCGCGTGGTGCAGTGGCCCGACCCCGCCCGCCCCCGCCCGGTGCATTACAACTGCTGGGAGGCGGTCTATTTCCGCCACTCCCTGACCGAATTGTCCGAAATCGCCAGCCGCGCCGCTGCCTTGGGCGCGGAACGCTTCGTGCTGGACGACGGCTGGTTCGGGCGACGCGACGACGACACCACCTCCTTGGGTGACTGGACCATCGACCGCACCAAATGGCCCGATGGCCTGCACCCCCTGATCGCCCATATTCACAAGATGGGCATGAGTTTCGGCCTGTGGTTCGAGCCCGAGATGGTCAACCCCGACTCCGACCTCTTCCGCGCCCACCCCGACTGGATGCTGGGGCCGCGCGACCAGACCACCGGGCGGCATCAGATGGTGCTGGACCTTGGCAATCCGGCGGTGCGCGACAACCTGTTCGCACAGATTTCCGCGATCCTCACAGAATACCCCATCGACTACATCAAATGGGATCACAACCGACTGCTGCCCGTGGTGGATACCGCCCAGACCCACGGCATTTATGACCTGCTCGACCGTCTCCATGCCGCCCACCCGGGCGTGGAAATCGAAAGCTGTGCCTCTGGCGGGGGCCGCATCGACGCAGGCATCCTTGCCCGCACTCACCGCGTCTGGCTGTCCGACAGCAACGACGCGCTGGAACGGCTGCGCATGCAGCATGACGCGGCCCTGTTCCTGCCCGCCGCCATTACCGGCAGCCATGTTGGCCCCCGGCAGTGCCACACCTCGGGGCGCGTGCTGCCGATGGCCTTCCGCGCCTGGGTCGCCGCCCAGCGCCATATGGGCTTTGAGATGGACCTGCGCGAGCTGACCGAAGCCGAGGCGGCCACCCTGCAAAAGACTACCGCCTGGTGGAAAGAAAACCGCAGTTGGACGATGGCAGGCACCATTCACCGGCTGGATGCCGCAGACCCCGCCATCACCGCCGAAATGCAGATGGCCCGCGACGGCAGCCGCTTTGTCCTGTTCGCCGGGCAGGCCGAAACCAGCACGCAGATTCTGCCCCGTCCCCTGCGGCTGACCGGTCTTGACCCAAGCGCAAGCTACTCCGTCACCCTGATTAATCCCGAAGATGCACCGCGTCAGTCACGCGGGCCGAATGCGCTGAAATCAAATGCACTTACGCTGACCGGACAGGCGTTGATGACACGCGGCCTCTTGCTGCCCGTCGCGTGGCCCGCCACGATGTGGGTTGTCGAAGGAAGGAAAGTCGATGTCTGATGCCCCCGTTTTCCCAGATCTCAGGGGCCGCTCGGTGTTCATCACCGGCGGCGGCTCGGGCATCGGCGCGGCACTGACCGAAGGCTTCCTGCGTCAGGGCGCAAAGGTGGCTTTCTGCCAACGCTCTGACGCGACGGAGTTTTGTGGTCAGATGGAACAGGCCACCGGTAACCGGCCACTGTACCTGCCCTGTGACATCTCGCTGGTTGACCAATTGCAACTGACCCTGTCCACCGCCGCGCGGGTGCATGGGCCGATCACCGTGCTGGTCAACAACGCCGCCAACGACCAGCGGTATGACACTGCAAAGATCGACGAGGCGTTCTGGGACTGGTCGATGGCGATCAACCTAAAGGCCTATTTCTTTGCCTGTCAGGCAGTCCTGCCCGGCATGAAGGCAGCAGGCGGCGGGTCGATCATCAACTTTTCCTCGATCAGCTACATGATGGCCGATACCGGCTATGCGCCCTACATCACCGCGAATGCGGGCATCACCGGTCTGACCCGTACTCTGGCGCGGGAATATGGCCCCGACCGCATCCGGGTGAACGCAGTAGCGCCCGGATGGGTGCTGACCGAAAAGCAGAAAGACCTCTGGGTCACGCCAGAGGCGCTGGCCGCCCATGTCGCGCGGCAAAGTCTGAAAGACACGCTTGATCCCGACGACATGTTGGGCGGCGTGCTGTTCCTTGCGTCCCGCGCATCCCGGATGATGACCGGGCAGGTGATGGTGATTGATGGCGGCGTGGTGGTGACAGGATGACGCCAGTATGGATCGCGGTTGACTGGGGTACCTCAAATCTTCGCGCCTGGGCGATGGGGCCGAACGGTGCGGTTTTGGCCGAGGCAACGTCGGATGACGGCATGGGCAAATTGACGCGGGACGGATTTGAACCCGCACTCTTGCGCCTGATCACCCCATGGCTGGGCACCGGCACCACCACGGTGATTGCCTGCGGCATGGTCGGCAGCCGTCAGGGCTGGCACGAGGCCCCCTACCGCACCACCCCCTGCACCCCGCTTGACGCAGCGGCGCTTGTCGCCGCGCCGACCAGTGATCCGCGCCTGCGGATGCTGCTGGCCCCCGGCCTGCGTCAGATGACCCCCGCCGATGTGATGCGCGGCGAGGAAACCCAGATCGCGGGCGCGCTGGCGCTGACCCCCGGTTTCGACGGCGTGCTGTGCCTGCCCGGAACCCATTCCAAATGGGCGCATGTTTCGGCGGGCGAGGTGGTCAGCTTTCAGACCTTCATGACGGGCGAATTGTTCGCGCTGCTGTCCGAACAGTCCGTCCTGCGCCACGGAATGCAGGGTGGCGGCTGGGATGACGCTGCGTTCGACGCCGCACTGTCGGATGCCCTGTCGCGGCCCGAACGCATCGCGGCGCGGCTGTTTTCCCTGCGCGCCGAAGGGCTGATCGCGGGCCTGAGCGCTGCCGCTGCCCGGTCTCGCCTGTCAGGCCTGCTGATCGGCATCGAGCTTGCGGGCGCAAAGCCATACTGGCTTGGCCAGCCGGTCGCCCTGATCGGGGCCGAGAAACTCTCCGCTACCTACGCCCGCGCACTCAAAGCCCAGGGTGCCGAACCGCGCCTGCTGTCCGCCACCGACTGCACCCTTGCGGGCCTTGCAACGCTGGCCCGTCACCCCGAGGCAACGCCATGACCCATCGCAACCTGATCGCCATCCTGCGCGGCATCACCCCGGCCGAAGCCCTGCCCGTGGCGCAGGCTCTGGTCGCGGCCGGGATCACCCGAATCGAAGTGCCGCTGAATTCGCCGGATGCCTTTGCCTCTATCGCCATGATGGCCCGCGCTTTGCCGACAGAGGTGGAGGTCGGCGCAGGCACTGTCCTGACCGCCACCGAGGTGGCGCAAGTGCAGGACGCAGGCGGCACTTTGATCGTCTCGCCCAATTGCGACACTTCCGTCATCACGGCCACCCGTGCCCGCGGCATGGCGTCCTGGCCCGGCGTGATGACCCCGACCGAGTGCTTTGCCGCGCTGAAGGCCGGGGCGACCGGGCTGAAGATCTTTCCGGCAAGTCTGATCGGCCCCGACGGCCTCAAGGCGATCCGCGCCGTGCTGCCCAGAGCTACGCAGGTCTATGCCGTCGGTGGCGCGGGCCCCGGGAACTTTGCCCAATGGGTCAATGCCGGGGCCTCTGGCTTTGGCATCGGCACGGCGCTGTACATCCCCGGCCTGACCCCGGCCGAGGTCACAATCCGCGCGGCGATCATCGTCGCCGCCCATGATGCAGCCTTCGCATGATCTTTGACGACCGCCCCTGTGCGCTTGGTGAAGGCCCGCTGTGGCACCCCCTGCGCCAGCAGCTGTTCTGGTTCGACATAACCGGCAAGCGCCTGCTGACCCGTACCGCCGGTGGTCCCGGCGAATGGCAGTTTGACAGGATGGTCTCTGCCGCGGGCTGGATCAACACTGACGAATTGCTGATCGCTTCGGACACCAACCTGTTCCGGTTCAACCTCGAAACCGGCCTGCAAGCACCATTGGTGGCCCTCGAAGCCGACACCTCCGACACCCGGTCCAATGATGGCCGCGCCGATCCGCAGGGCGGCTTCTGGATCGGCACCATGGGCCTGACGGAAAGCCCCGGCACAGGGGCCATCTACCGCTATTACCGGGGCGAACTGCGCCGCCTGTTTCCCGGTATCTCGATCCCGAACGCGATCTGTTTCACTCCGGATGGCAAGACCGCCCATTTCGCGGATACCGTTACGGGCTGCGTGATGCGCGTGGCGCTGGACGCCAATGGCTGGCCCAAGGGCGAACCGGAAGTCTTCCTTGACCTCACCTCCGAAGGCCTGAACCCCGACGGCGCGGTAATCGACGCCACCGGCATCATGTGGCTGGCGCAATGGGGTGCTGCCCGCGTTGCCGCCTATGCGCCGGACGGCCAGTTCCTGCGCGCCATCCCCTTCGACGCGCCCCATACCTCTTGCCCGGCGTTTGGCGGTGACACGCTGTACTGCACCACCGCCCTGCAAGGCATGGACGCCGCCAACCGCGCCGCCCACCCGGATGCTGGCAAAACCTTCATGGCCCCCGGCGCAGCGCAGGGCCAGCCCGAACATCAGGTCCTCTTATGAAACGCACTCTTGGTGTCTGCTACTACCCCGAACACTGGCCCGAGGCGCAGTGGACCGAAGACGCCGCCCGCATGGCCGCGCTTGGCCTGACCTGGGTTCGTATCGGCGAATTTGCATGGAGCCGGATGGAACCCACCCCCGGCACCTATGACTGGGGCTGGCTTGACCGCGCCATCGCCACCCTTGGCGACCATGGCCTGCAAGTCGTGCTTGGCACGCCCACCGCCACACCGCCGCGCTGGATGCTGGACCGTCACCCCGACATGCTGGCGATGGACAAGGATGGCAAACCACGTGGCTTTGGCTCGCGCCGCCACTATTGTTTCTCTCACCCCGGCTATCGGACAGAATGCGCCAAGATTGTTTCCGCAATGGCCGAACGCTACGGCCATAACCCGCATGTCGCCGCATGGCAGACCGATAATGAATACGCCTGCCACTCAACCACGCTCAGCTATTCCGACGCCGCCCGCACGGCGTTCCGCAACTGGCTGGCGCAGAAGTATCAGTCGCCGGAAGCGCTGAACCGCGCCTGGGGCAACTTGTTCTGGTCGATGGAATACAGCGGTTTCAACGAGATCGGCCTGCCGAACCTGACAGTGACGGAACCGAACCCAAGCCACGTCATGGATTTCCGCCGCTTTGCCAGTGACGAAGTGGTCAGCTTCAACCGCTTGCAAACTGACATCATCCGCAAACACTCCGCCGCGCCCATTGCGCACAACTACATGGGCGGCGTGACCGAGTTCGACCACTTCGCCACGGGGGCCGATCTCGATATCGCCTCGTGGGACAGCTATCCTTTGGGCTTTCTGTCCGACCGCATCCCCGCACCCGCCGAACACAAGCGCCGCTTCGTGCATCAAGGCGATCCGGATTTTCAGGCTTTCCACCATGACCTGTACCGCGCTGTTGGAAGGGGCCGCTGGTGGATCATGGAACAACAGCCCGGCCCGGTGAACTGGGCCCCCTACAACCCTGATCCGCTGCCCGGCATGGCCCGTCTTTGGGCGTGGGAGGCGTTTGCCCATGGGGCCGAAGCGGTGTGCTATTTCCGCTGGCGGCAGGCCCCCTTCGCGCAAGAACAGATGCACGCGGGGCTTCTGCGGCCCGACTCTGCCCCCGCGCAGGCGTTTGGCGAGGCGGAAACCGTTGCCCGCGAATTGGCCGCCATGCCGGACGTGGGCACGGCAAAGGCCGATGTGGCGCTGATCTTCGACTATGCGTCGGACTGGGCATGGGACATCCAGCCGCAGGGCAAAGGCTTCAGCTATCTCTGGCTGGTGTTCGATATGTACAAGGGGTTGCGCCGCCTTGGCCTGAACGTCGATATCCTGCCGCCCGACACCACTGATCTGTCGGCTTACAAACTGGTGCTGGCACCCGGCTTGTTCACCCTGTCGGACGCGCTGAAGCACGCCCTTTCGGCGCATCAAGGCACCAGCATCCTCGGCCCACGCACCAATTCCAAGACCGCGAACTTTGCCATTCCGGTGCCGCTGCCACCCAACCTGCCCGGCCTGGATGCGCAAATCATCCGGGTTGAAAGCCTGCCACCGGATGTGCCGGTGCCCCTCGTACAAGGCGGAAACCTGTTGCATTGGCGCGAGAAACTGGAAGGGACTGCGACTGTGACCGAAGCTGCGGCTGACGGCTGGCCTGCGATGGTCTCAGTTGGCAAGCAGCACTATCTGGCGGGGTGGCCCGATGATGTCGCCCTGACCCGCATCCTGCAAACCGCCTGCAGGGCCGAAGGGATAGAGACCGACCCCCTGCCCGAAGGCCTGCGCCGCCGCGACAGCGCCACGCACCGGTTCCTGTTCAACTACAACCCGGTACCCGCGGAATGGGGCGGCGTCAGCATCCCCCCGGCCGGGGTGCACTGGACGGACCTGTAGGATGGGCAATCTGCCCATCGTGGCCGCGCACTCAATCCCCGACCGCGACCACGCCGGTCACCGTCAGGAAGGCCACCGCGTTCGGCCCCAGCACCAGCCGCCCGCCGTCCAGCCCGGCGGCCAGTGACGGGCCGACCAGCGCACCCACCCCGTCCACCACAAGGTTCAACGCCACTGGCGACAGGTTGAACAGGCACAGCAGGCTTTCCCCTGCCGCTTCGCGCACAAAGCACAGCACCGGCTCGCCCAGATCAAGGAACCGCGTCCGCCCCGCACGCAGCGCGACCGATCCCTTGCGGAACCCGATCATCGCCCGGTACTGTTCCAGCACCGATCCCGCAACGCCGTCCTGAAGTGCAACGTTCCGCGCCAGTTGCGGCGGCTTGACCGGCAGCCACGGTTTGACCGTCGAAAAGCCGCCGAACTCTGACCCGTCCCAGACCATCGGCGTTCGGGTGTTGTCGCGTCCAACCGGCTCCGGCCAGAAGGTGATCCCTTGCGGATCGGTCAGCTGCTCGAACCCCAGTTCGGTATTGGTCTGCCCCAGTTCCTCGCCCTGCCACAGACAGATCGACCCTTCGAACGACAACAGCAAAGCCCCCGCCTGCATCGCCAGCGCGTCAAGGCTATCGCCATACTTTGCCCAGCGCGAAGCGTGCCGCACAACATCATGGTTGGAAAACGCCCACATCGGCCAGCCTTCGGGCGCGCCGGTGAAAAACCCTTCAAGGCGCGACCGGAAGAACGCCGCCGAATAGTCGTAGCCCATCAACTCGAACGAATAGCACTGATGCAGCCGCCCCGGCGCGGTGTAGTCGCCCATCATCGCGATGGCATGGTGGCTTTCGCCCATCTCGCCCACACTCGCTGCGCCATACGCGTCCAGCACCCCGCGAATACGCTCCATCCAGGCCAGGTTTTCCGGCTGGTTCTTGGAAAACAGGTGGTACTGCATGCCGTAGGGGTTGCCCTCCGGTTCCGCCTTGACTCGGAAATCGGCGGCATCGTCGCGCAGCAGACGGTCGTGGAAAAAGTAGTTCACCGTATCGAAGCGGAACCCGTCCACCCCGCGCTCCAGCCAAAAGCGCATGCAGTCCAAGGCCCAATCCTGCACGTCCGGGTTGTGATAGTTCAGGTCCGGCTGGCTGGTCAGAAAGTTGTGCAGATAGTACTGCTTGCGCCGCGCGTCCCATTGCCATGCCGGTCCGCCGAACACCGACAGCCAGTTGTTCGGCGGCGAGCCGTCATGCTTGGGATCGGCCCAGACGTACCAGTCGGCCTTGGGATTGACCCGGTCGGCGCGGCTGACGGTAAACGCCGGGTGTTTGTCCGACGAATGGCTCAGCACCTGGTCGATGATGACCTTCAGCCCCAGCGCATGCGCCTTTGTCACCAGCGCGTCAAAGTCCGCCAGCGTTCCGAACACCGGATCGACATCAGTATAATCCGACACGTCATACCCCATGTCCGCCATGGGCGAGCGAAAGAACGGGCTGAGCCACACCGCATCCACCCCCAGAGCGGCCAGATGATCCAGCCGCCGCGTGATCCCCGGCAGGTCGCCCACCCCGTCGCCATTGTCGTCCTGAAACGACCGGGGATAGACCTGATAGGTCACCGAACCGCGCCACCAATCCTGCATCATCGTCCTCCGACCTGTGCCCGGCGCGCATAGCCGTCCCACTGTTTATGCAACAGGTCAACTGTGCGCACAGCCCGCGAAATCACTGTAAACCAGCACAAATGCGGCAGTTCCGCCACGGAAATACCAAGGCGAGCGGCAGCCGTCTGGCCGCGCTTCGATGTAACCATAACAATTCTTCATTTGACGCATCCGCAACCCCGCCACATGGTCCGCGCCTGAGCGACGGAGACACCCATGGCAAAGCCCTCGATCTTTACCCCTGTCCTCGTTGCGGGCTGCACCATCCTGATGCTGTCCTTCGCGATCCGCGCCAGCTTTGGCATCTTTCAGATCCCCGTCGCGACCGAGTTCGGCTGGCTGCGTTCAGATTTCTCGACGGCCATCGCGATCCAGAACCTGGCCTGGGGCATCGGCCAGCCGATGTTCTCGGCCTTTGGAGAGCGGTTCGGCGACCGCAAAACCATCATCATCGGCGCTTTACTATACGCGCTTGGGCTGGTTCTGTCGGCCTACGCGGTCACTCCGGGGCAGCATCAGGGATTGGCCATCCTTGTCGGCTTCGGCATTGCGGGCACCGGTTTCGGTGTCATCCTGCCGATGATCGGACGTGCAGCCAGCCCACAGCGCCGCAGCCTGACGCTGGGCATCGGATCGGCAATCGGATCGGCGGGCCAGGTGATCGGCCCGCCTGCAGCTGAATTTCTTTTGCAAAGCTACAGCTGGCAAACGGTGTTCGTGATCTTTGCCGCTGTCATTCTGTCGGCCCTTCTTGCCCTGCCGTTCCTGCGCGCACCGCAAAGGTCCCATGCCCAGACGGAGCCGGACGAGGGCCTGCTGATGGTGGTACGGCGGGCGTTCCGCGACCCGTCCTACACGTTGATCTTTCTTGGTTTCTTCTCTTGTGGCTATCAGCTTGGGTTCATCACCGCACATTTCCCGGCTTTCATCACCGAGGTTTGCGGCCCGATTGATCCGACCAGCATGCTTGCCGGGGCAGGCATCACCACAACATCAGCGCTTGGGGCGGTGGCCATCGCGGTGATCGGCGTGGCCAACATCGCGGGGTCCGTGCTGGCCGGGTGGCTGGGCGGGCATTTCCCGAAGAAATACCTGCTGGCCCTCATCTACACCGGGCGCACTCTGGCGTCGGCACTGTTCATCCTGCTGCCGATGACGCCGACCACTGTTCTGGTCTATTCGGCGGCCATGGGCGCGATGTGGCTGGCGACGGTGCCGCTGACCAGCGGGCTGGTCGCGCAGATTTATGGCGTGCGCTACATGGGCACGCTATATGGGTTCATCTTTCTTAGCCACCAGATCGGCAGCTTTCTTGGGGTCTGGCTTGGTGGCAAGCTTTACGATCTGAACGGCGATTACAATCTGGTGTGGTGGATCGGCGTGGGTGTCGGGGCGTTTTCGGCCATCGTCCACCTGCCGATCCGGGAACGGCCACTTGCCCTGCAAGCCGCCTGATCCGTCAGTTTTCCATCGGCACTGCGATCAGAATTTCCAGATCGCGGTCCGGCACGAAGTCCGTCTTCTCCATCACAAAGGTCGTGGGGCCGGTCTTCCTGATCCCGTCGGCACACAGCGACACGATATTGCCCGGCGCACCTTTGTCGATGGTCAGCCTGAAGCGCTTGATCGGTCCCGCCCAGCTGTTGGCCGTGCGCAGAACGTAGCCGATGTTCCATGACATCCCCATCGAGTACGCCTCGCCATCCTCGGGCGTCCGCGCCAGCACCTTGACCAGCGCCCGCGAGGTGCCCTCGTCGATGCAGTACTGGTCCACCGCCGTTTGCATGTAATCTTCCGGCGGATGCACCCAGCCGAACAGCCCGCCCGAGGACCGGTTCTCATACGCATGGCTGATCTTGACCACCTGACCGGCCGGAAAGGTCTGCGTCCAGTGATAGCGCAGCACGATGGACCACGCGGGATAGGGATAATCGCCGCCCGCGCCATCCTCATAGAACTCGGCCAGCCCCAGCGCGATTGCCTCTGCCTTGGCCACATCGTCCAGCTGATGCAGTGCCGCCAGCACCGTCTCGCCGTTCAGCGACAGGGGGATGCCCAGCCGCGCCAGGTCTGCCGTCACGTCGCGCCCGGGGGTGTCGTATTGCGCGGACAAAGGATGCCCTTCCTGCCATGGCGGGGCAATCACGGCGATCCGGTCAATGCTCACCGGCACCTCGACCCCGTCCACAACCGCCGTGAAGTTCACCAGATTGGCGCGGTCGCGGTCTTCGGGCAGGTTCCAGTCGGATTCCATCATCCCGCCAATCGACACCGGCGGCAGCGGAAAGATCGCCTCGCCCGTCACATCCGCACCGGTCAGATTGCGGAACACATAGTCCACGCGAATCTCGTCGATGCCGATGAAAAGGTCTTCCTCCTCCATCGCCACGGCGTCGGTTTCACCGAATGTCAGCCCTGTTGCCGTCAGCCCGCCAAAGCCGTCATTCGCCGCCAAGGGTGCAGCCAGCGCGCACATCAGTGCCGCGACGGGAAAGGTCCGGGTGGTCATGAGGAATGCTCCATTCAATGCGCTGTTGCTATCTGACCGATGAGCGCAGCTTCCGGCAAGCCATCAGTTGGCGATGTCTGGCCCTTTCCGCGACAACCGCTTACACCCGGCCCACAGCCATTGACCTGAAGGCCCCCATGCGCGCCGGACTTGCCGCCCTGATTTTTGCCTATGTCCTCAGCCAGTTTTACCGGGCCTTCCTCGCCGTTCTGGCCCCGGTGCTGAAAGTCGACCTCTCGGCTACCGCCGCAGACCTTGCGTCCGCGTCAGGCTGGTGGTTTCTGGCCTTTGCCGCGATGCAACTGCCGATCGGCGCGGCACTGGACCGGTATGGTCCGCGACGGACCGCCAGCGCCCTGATGGTCGTCGGGGCCGGCGGTGCCCTGCTGTTCGCCGTCGCCACAACCGCCCTGCATCTGAAAGTCGCCATGGCCCTGATCGGCATCGGCTGCGCACCGGTCCTGATGGCCAGCTACTTCATCTTCGCGCGGCAGTTTTCTCCCGCCGTGTTCGGCACGCTCGCCGGGGCCACCATCGGCATCGGCGCATTCGGCAACATTGCGTCATCCCTGCCGCTTTCGGCGGCGGTGGAGGCTTTCGGCTGGCGCCCCACCGTCACCGCCCTCGCGGCGATCACCGCGCTGACCGCGCTTGCCATTGCAGTCCTTGTCCGTGATCCGGTCCGCAATGAGACCGGCCCGAAAGGTTCGCTCCTTGACCTTCTGCGGATGCCCGCGATCTGGCCGATCCTTGCGATGATGGCGGTCTGCTACACCCCCATTGCCGGACTGCGCGGCTTTTGGGTCGGACCGTATTTTACTGACGTGCATGGCTATGACGCTCTGGCTGTGGGCAAAGTCGGGCTCTGGATCGGTATCGCCATGGTTGCGGGCAACTTCGCCTACGGCCCGCTTGACCGCGTGCTCGGCAGCCGCAAATGGGTGGTTTTTGCCGGCAACGCCCTCACGACTGCCTGCCTTTTCGCGCTCTGGGCCGCGACCGCCGCCCCTCCTGCGACCGCGACCGCCCTGCTGATTGCAGCCGGGTTCTTTGGGGCCAGCTTTCCAATGGTCATCGCCCATGGCCGCGCCTTGTTTCCCCCGCATCTGATGGGACGCGGCGTCACCCTCCTCAACCTGTTCGGCATTGCCCCCATCGGCGTCGCCCAGATCGCCACAGGCCGTATCCATGCCGCCAATCCGGATGCCCCCTATCAGGCGGTTTTCCTGTTCTTCGCCGTCACCACCGCCGCAGGCCTTGCCGTGTACCTGTTGTCACAAGACCGAACCGACTGACCGCGCCCCCTTTCCCCCGGGCCTGCCATGCGCTAACAGGCCCCGTCCCCACACCGGGGCGCACAAAGGAGAACCCCGATGGGCTACAAGGTCGTCGTCGCGGGTGCCACGGGTAACGTGGGCCGCGAAATGCTGAACATCCTCGCCGAGCGCGAGTTTCCCGTGGACGAGATTGCCGCCCTGGCCTCGCGCAAATCCCTGGGCACCGAAATCAGCTTTGGCGACAAGACCGTCAAAACCAAGGACCTTGAAACCTTCGATTTCACTGGCTGGGACATCGCTCTGTTTGCCATCGGGTCGGATGAGACCAAGATCTATGCCCCCCGCGCCGCCGCTGTGGGCTGCATCGTGATCGATAACTCCTCGCTCTACCGCTACGATCCGCAGGTTCCGCTAATCGTGCCGGAAGTGAACGCTGACGCGATCATGGGCTACAAGAACAAGAACATCATCGCCAACCCGAACTGTTCGACCGCCCAGATGGTGGTTGTCCTGAAACCGCTGCATGACCGGGCGCGGATCAAGCGGGTCGTCGCCTCCACCTACCAGTCCGTCTCGGGGGCCGGCAAGGAAGGTATCGACGAGCTGTGGGATCAGACCAAGGGCATCTATGTGCATGGTCAGGAAGTGGCCCCGAAGAAGTTCCCCAAGCAGATTGCCTTCAACGTGATCCCGCAGATCGACGTCTTCCTGGATGACGGCTTCACCAAAGAAGAATGGAAGATGGTGGCCGAGACGAAGAAGATCCTTGATCCGAAGATCAAGGTCACCGCCACCTGCGTGCGCGTGCCGGTGTTCGTCGGGCATTCCGAAGCGGTCAACATCGAGTTCGAGGACCCGATCGACTGGCAAGAGGCGCAAGATATCCTGCGCGAGGCGCCGGGCATCATGGTCGTCGATAAACGCGAACCGGGCGGCTACATCACGCCTATCGAATGTGTCGGCGATTATGCCACCTATGTCAGCCGCATCCGGCAGGACAGCACCATCGACAACGGCTTGTCGATGTGGATCGTGTCGGACAACCTGCGCAAGGGTGCCGCGCTGAACGCCGTGCAGATCGCCGAGGTTCTGGGCAACCGGGTGCTGAAAAAGGGCTGACGGCCAAGGATGGGCAAATTGCCCATCCTACGGGGGTGTAGGATGGGCAATCTGCCCATCCCCCCTCAAATCCCCAGATGCCCGAACTCGTTCAATCCGCCATTGACCGACCCTCTGCCCATCGCGATTGCACCCTTGCGGTTCAGCACCACATGCCGCCACTTTGGGTTGGACATTCCGGACCGCAGGTAGCTCATGCACAGGATCTCCAGCTTTTCGCCGTCGGCCTGATTGCGCCACAGCGCCGCGTTTCTGGCCGCATCCTTGACGTGCCCGCTGTTGCCTTTCCGGCTGGCCAGAAAGTCGCAGATGATGTCATCCACCCGGTCGGGCCGGTTCGCCCGGATGAACTCTGCCACCTGTTCCGGCGTCAGCCCTTTCAGCCCGCCGTTCTGCGTCACGATGTCGAAGAACCACAGGAACAACCGTTTCGAGGGCTCTGTCCCGTCGCGTGCCATCGACCAGTCCCGCGCCATCCGCAGCGCCGTTTCCGCCTTGGCGTCGATCCGCGCCTGTTGCTGGGCCCGCATCGCGGGTGACCCCATCAGGGCCGTCAACTCGGCTTTGGGCACAGCCTTCAAGGTCGTGCCGTTCTGCCAGCCGCGCACGATCTGCAACCCGCGTTTGACCGGGCCGCTGCACGCCTCCCACATCCGCGCGCCGTGCTGCGGCATCAGACTGCGCACCACGTCCTGCCCGACGCCCAGCACCATCGGCTGCAACGATCCCATGCCGATGTTCCACTGCAACGCGCCGCAGGAAATGCCCATTCCGTCGAAATCCCCCGCCACTGCGGCATAGGGATCGCCGACTGTTTCAAAACCCGGCGTGATCTCTACCGCCGCGGCCACCCAAGTTGGATCCAATGGCATGACCCGCCCCCCTCAACGCAGCTTCATGACGACGAACCAGAAATGCCGCTGATCAATCAGCTGGCCCTTGGCGTTCGTCTTCAGGGTCTTGCGGGTGACAGAATCGCGGACATTGCCGCCGATCACGTCGATCTCTCCGGGGCGGACCGCCACCACAATGTCCGTGTGGCTGGAATAGCCGCCGGTCTTGTCAAACCAGCCCAGCGCCTTCTTGTGGGTCATGTTCTTGACCGCCCGAACATAGCCGACCAGATCGCCAACCTCAGGCACCGCCTGCGGCTCGTCCACCCGAAAGCCCCAGTAGGCCGCGCCCCGCACGCCGTCCTTGCGCGCCCGGATCGCCCAGCGGATGTAATCGGAATGCGACTCTGACCAGGGAAATTCGTCCGGCTGGCTGGACGCCACCCACGCTTTGTAGGCCGCATCGGTGACGGCGGGCTTTGACGGCAACAGGCGCTTTCGCCGCATACCCGCCTGCGCCATGAAATAGGAAATTGTCACGGCCGACCACGGATAGGCATCCTGCCCGATGGTTTCGACCGAAGGCCATTTCGGCTTTTCACCGTAAAACGGCGGCAAATAGGTGTCGATCACATAGCGGGCAAAGGGATCGTCATCGTCGATGGCAAAGCCATGGCTCACCGCGCCGGTGATCACGTTCCACGATGCATCGCCCCAATGGTGCCACTCGGAAACGGCCGCGGTGACAAGCGGATTCGATAATGCTGCAGGCATCTGAAATCTCCGTGCTGAAAAATCGGTCGCGATAAGGGTCTTTGAATGGAGATAGCATAACACGCTGCCGGCGATTCCGCTCGCAAAATTCGCGTGTGGCGGGCGGAAGGTATGGGGAACCTGACGGTTGACCCATCGCGCGGCAGCGTTGGGTTTCCCGCCTTGCCGCGCCAGAACCCCGGGTCTACCCTGCACGAGGAATTCATGTGCGGAGCCCCGGATGCGCCCTTTTCTGACCTTTCTTCTGCTGACCTCGGCGCTTCCCACCCTCGCCGATACCCTTCCCGCCACCAGCAAGATCACCGCCGTCACCGTGTTTCCAGACGGCGCGAAGATCACCCGCGAGGTGACCGTCACGACGCCGTCCGCCGGGGATCATGAACTGCTGGTGACCGACCTTCCCAGCGGCACCGAACCGGGCCTGCTCCGCCTCGCCCCCGCTGCAGGCCTCCAGTTCGGGGCGTACTCGCTGCGCGCCGACCGCCTGCCCCCGCGTGAGGATCCCCTGACCCCAGACCAGACCGCCGCCAAGGCTGAAGTGGAGCGGCTGGAGGCGTCTGAGCAGACCGCCCTCCTTGCGCTGGACGCGGTGCAGGCAAGGGTCGACGCCGCCGAAGCGCAGGTTCGTTTCCTAGGGTCTTTCACCGGTGCCTTGCCCGAAGCAGCCACCCCGGACAGCATCAAGGCCATGGCCACGATGATCGGCACCGAAACCTTGGCCGCACGGCAGGCAGCCCTTGCCGCCCGCGCCGACCTGTGGCCCGCGCAGATTGCCCTGACGGATGCGCAGGACGCGCTTGCCAAGGCCCGTGCCGCTTTCGACAGCCTGCCCGGCACCGACGCCGCCTACACCGCCCTTTCCGTCGCCGTCCGGGCCGAAGCGGCGGGCGCGGCCACACTGACCGTCACCCATTACATCAGCGGTGCAGGCTGGCGGCCCTACTATGACCTGATGCTGACCCGCGCGGGTGGCGACAGCCTGACCATCGCCCGCTCGGTTCTCGTCACCCAGTACACCGGCGAGGATTGGTCGGGCGTCGCGCTGACCCTGTCGTCCTCGCGCCCTGCGGAACAGGCGGCACCCTCTTCGCTCTGGCCCGACTTGCGCCGCATCGGGCCGGAACTTCCGGAACCGGAACCAATGGCGGATGCGATGTTCAAGGGTGCGGCGGATGCGCGCGCGCCCGAAGCCGTCACGGCCGAAGCCGCCCCGATCACCACCGCCGAAATGGGATTGGAGGGCGACACCGTTGTCTATAGCTACCCCACTCCCGTCACCGTCGCGTCGGGCGTCGAAGATCTGCGTCTGGCGCTGGACGAATTGACGGTGGAACCCGTCGTCGCCGCCTGGGCCGTTCCGCGCTATGACCGCACCGCTTTCGTGATGGCAAGCTTCGTCAACACCACCGGCGAGCCGCTGCTACCCGGCGAGGCGCTGTTGTTCCGCGAAGGCGTGCTGGTCGGATCGACCACCCTTGGCGTCATCGCGCCGGGGGTGGAAAGCGACATCCCCTTTGGCGCGCTGGACAGCATCCAGATCAAGCGCGACATGCCAACCCGGGCCGAAGGTGAAACCGGGATCATCACCACCTCGAACCAGATCGAAGAGGTCGCGGTGCTGGAGGTTGAGAACCTGAGTAAAGAGGCTTGGCCGATCCACCTGATCGACCAGACCCCCTATTCGGAACAGGACGATCTGGAGATCGAGGTCACCGCCGAGCCAGAGCCGACCGAAACGGATGTGGACGGACAGAAGGGCATCCTCGCCTGGGAATTCGACCTGTCACCGGGCGAGAAAAAGTCGGTGCGGCTGGAACATCTGATGACCTGGCCAGAGGGGATGGTGCTGCAGTAGGGCGTTGCGTTCAAGGGGCGGGTTTCAGGTATGGCATTGATCAGCAATAATGCTTTTGTTGGCCTTCTGATCGCCCTCTGCCGGGAAAGGAAGCGCGCTCGTCCCTGCGGCTGCGCGCCCTGAAAGGCTTCAGGGGGCGCGGCGCAAAAGCTGGTAGGAAGAGGCCAGCATCCACAGTGTGAGGCTGAGGTATCCGGCCACAGCGGCCAGCCCGAAGGCCGATCCGTCGGCACCCGCCGAAAGCACAACCCCTTCCATTGCCCCACCTGAAATGGCGACGGCAGTGAAAAGGCCAAGACCTGCCGTCCGCCGCGAGGTTTCGGCCCATTGCATCCGGGCGACCAGCGCCACATGCAGCGCGGTCAGAAGCTGGCCAAGATGTTCGCCCACAGCGACCCCGGCGAAGGCGTGTAGCAGCGCAAAGCCCTCGACATCGCCGGTGGCGGCCAGACCCGGCACCACCATCACCCAGCGGAGCAGGCCCATCGCTTGCAGAACCCCGGCCAGTGCCCCGGTAACGGCGGCGGCGATGGCAAGGGCGGGAACTGTGCGGGCGCGGTCGTTTGCCAGCGCATGGGCCATAGCGACCGGCGCGAAGATCAGCGCAGCAAGGGCAAAGGCATACCAGGTCAGGACCAGTGACGCACCCCCGGCGGCGAAAGCTTGCAGGATCACCTCGGGTGGCTGGCGCAGGATGTTCGGGTATTCAAACACCACGGCCAGCCGGGCATAAGGCAGGTTGAACCCGATGCCCAGCGCCACAAGGGCAGCGGCCGTGCCCCATGCTTTCGGAAGGGCCGGGCTATCTGTGCGCGTGCGGGAGTGAGCGGTTTCGAACATGGCGGTTTCTCCGGGATTGAGTTTGTCACTGAGTGGTGACATAAATCGATTCGCTCCCTCGAGCAAGGGAAAATGTCACCAATCGGTGACAAATGAGGATGGCATGACCCGCAACCGTGACGAAACCCGCCAGCGCCTGCTGGAAGCAGCCCTTGATCTGATGTCGGAAGAGGGCTTTGCAGCACTTGGCATCAACGCCGTGGCGCGACGGGCCGGGGCGGACAAGCAGTTGATCTATCGTTACTTCGGCGGTCTGGATGATCTGATGGCCGCCGCGGGGGCAGAGGTGGCAAACCGGATGGCGGCATCGCTTTCGGCGGAAACGTCGCTACCGGCGCCAAGCTACGGTGCGCTGATCGAACGCTTGGCGGGCGCGCTGTTGCGGCATCTGCTGCAAGACCGGCTGTATCGCCAATTGCGTCTGATGGAGGCAAGCGCGCCTTCACCGGCCAGCGAAGCGTTCCGGGCGGCGCGGGGTGGTGTGCTGGCCGACTGGCTCCGCGCTCAGCGCGGCGCGCTTGCCCCGCCGGCGGGCGTCGATGCGGCGGCGGTGAATGCAGTGATCATAGCGGCGGTGGAAGGCATCGCCATCCTTGGCCCCGCCGGGATCGGGCGGGAGGAGGCGGAGGTGCGATTGTTGCCGGTGTTGCTGCGGATGATCCGGGCGAGTTACGGGTGAGGAGTAATGGGCAGATTGCCCATCCTACGTCAGAACCGTTCCGCCCGCAGCACCTCGGTATCGGTGATCGAAACTACGCCGATGTGACGCTCGACCACCGTAAACGCGGCTTCCAACAGCGTGTCCAACCGTTCAGGCCGGATCAGGCAGATCACCGCCACCATGCCCGCGCGGCCCACCTGCCCTTCGCGGGTCCAGCGGCCCGAGCGGCCTGAACCACCCAGCACCGGCAGCACGGTAAACCCGGTGACCCCGGCCTTTTCCAGGGCTGCGGTCAGCCGTGTTTCCATCGGCGCTTCGATGATGATCTCGACACGTTTGGCATGATGGGTCTGCATCTTAACCTCCGAATGCCTGGGCCACGGCGATGTAGGCCGGGATGCCGAGGGTCAGGTTGAAGGGGAAGGTCACGCCCAGTGACAGGGTCAGGTAGACCGACGGGTTCGCCTCTGGCAAGGCCACGCGCATGGCGGCAGGGACGGCGATGTAGGAGGCGGAGGCCGCCAGCACCATCATCAGCGCGACGCCGCCGGTGGACAGGCCAAGGGCAAGACCCATGGCGAGGCCAGTGGCGGCCCCGATGACGGGCATGACGATGCCGAAGGCGACGGCACCGAGAGAAAGCACACCCTTCGCGGCTTTCAGCCCGCGCCCGGCAACAAGGCCCATGTCCAGAAGGAACAGGCAGAGCACGCCCTGAAACGGCGCCACAATGAACGCGTCGATCCGTTCCATGCCTTTGGCGCCGGTGGCAAGGCCGATCAGGAACGAGCCGACCAGCAGGACGATGGAGCCGTTCAGCAAGATTTCGCGCCAGAGATCGGCGTCCATCGGCTCGCTGCGACCGGAGCGTGAGACGAGCCACAGGGCCGAGATGATCGCCGGAGCCTCCATCGCCGCGGCCACGGCGACCATGTAGCCTTCGAACGTGACGCCGGAGGATTGCAGGACGGAGGTGGCGGTAACGAAGGTCACGATGGAGATCGAGCCGTAATGCGCAGCGACGGCGGCTGCATCGGTGGCCGACAGTCGGGTCAGGAGTTTCAGCAGCGCAAAGGCCACGAATGGCAGGCCAAACGACAGGATAACGCCGCCAATGATCGCGAAGAGAAGGTTGCCGTCCAGCCCATGGTCGTTGACGGCTACGCCGCCCTTGAAGCCGATAGCGAACAGCAGGTAAATCGACATCGTCTTGGCAGCGGCTTCGGGGATTGAAAGCTCCGACCGGGCGAGGGCCGCGATCAGGCCCAAGGCAAAGCAAAGGATCATCGGCGTCAAGAGGTTTGCCGCAGCCAGCGAAAGGGCATCTTGCATCGGGCTTCTCTCCGTTTTCCTAGCCACCGGTACACGATAATGGGTACCTTAAGGAAGGGACGTTCGATCTGGCTGCGCTCTTTGTCAGACCGCAACAAAGCCGCCGCGCGCAGGATCGAAATGTTCCAGCCCACCTTCGCCAGTGTCGGTCCACAACCCGTGAAGGGTCAGCCGGTCATCGTCAACCGCTGCCTCGACAAAGGGGAAGGTCATCAGGTTTTCCAGACTGATCAGCACGGCCTGCTTTTCCAGCGCGGGCAGGATCTCGGTCGGGGACAGATGCGAAACTCGGGCATGGCCGGGGCGCAGGATATCCATCCAGCGGCCCACGAAGGAGGATTTCTGTTCCAGCTCGGGCGCATGGCCGGAGCACATGTCATGGCAGCCCTTGACCCCGCCACAGTTGGAATGACCCAGCACCACGATATGCGCGACGCCAAGGCTGGTGACGGCGTATTCGACCGCCGCCGAGGTGCCGTGATACTCGCCATCGGGGTTGTAGGGCGGGACCAGATTGGCGACGTTGCGGTGGATGAAGAACTCGCCCTCATCCGCGCCGAAGATCGAGGTGACATGCACACGGCTGTCGCAGCAGGAAATCACCATGGCGCGGGGATGCTGGCCGGAGGCGGCAAGGCGGCGATACCAGGCGCGGTTGTCCTGATAGGTCGTCGCGCGCCAGCCCTGAAAGCGCTGGATCAGGTAGGCGGGCAGCGGACGAATGGATTGCATCGGCAGGCTCCTTCAAGGGGCTCCGGGCTGTTTATGCCGCATTCGTGGAAAATTCGAGAGGCAAATTCAGGCCACTAGCGGCGGGAGGCAACCCTTTCTTCAGCATGACAGCGCAAGGTGAAGTTCGGGTAAGCGTGGACTTCGGGTGAAAGACATGGGTGAAGTAACGGCTTTGCGGCCGCGTGAAGTGGTCCGTCAGGACGTCGAGGCGATTGCGGTGATCTACCGCAACCTCGGCGCGCCGACGGCCGAACAAATGGTGACGCGGGCGCTGGGGGAACTGGCGCTGGCCATGGCGGGGATTGCCGCACAGGTGAAAGCGCATCAGCTGACCGATCTGGCACGGCAGCTGACGCGGCTCAGGCGGATGGCGGAAAGCGTCGGACTTCTCAGCCTGTCCACGGTGGCAGACGATGCTCGGGTGTGTCTGGAGCGCGCTGACAGTACCGCATTCTCGGCGGTCTGGGCGCGGCTGATGCGGGTGGCAGAATGCTCGTTGACGCCGGATCAGGCGGCGGTAGACCGGTCTGTCTAAGCCGGGGTTGCAGTGCCGGTCGAAGCCGCTAGGGTCGGGCTGACGCCACCCCCTTTCCGGAAAGCCGCCATGCCGTTCATGAGTTTTGCCGATGCCTCCGACACGGCCCTGCCTCTCCATGTCGTCCGACCAGAGGATTTGACCGCCTTTCTTGCGCAAGACGGCGCGCCTTGGGCAAAGTGGCTGTCAGCAACCGGGTTCGAGGCAGGTCTGGGTGAGGTGCGCTTGCTGCCTGCGCAGGATGGGGCTGTGGCAGGGGCCGTGGCGGGCTTTGGCAGCGATGCCGCGCGGCGGCGGGTGCGTTTCGGGCTGATCAAGGCGGTGTCCGGGCTGCCAGTGCGGGATTGGCGCTTGCACGGCGACCTGACCCTTGCCGAGCGGGAGGAGGCGGCGCTGGGCTGGCTTTTGTCCGGCTACCGCTTCGACCGCTATCGCCCGGCGCGCAAATCACCGCAGATGCCGCGCCTGATCTGCCCCGAAGGCGTCGATGCCCCCCGGCTGGAAGCGATGGCAGCGGGCGAGGTGCTGACCCGGGATCTGATCAACACCCCGGCGCAAGACATGGGGCCGGATGAGCTTGAAGCAGCATTTCTGGCGCTGGCAAAGCGGTTCAAGGCCAAGGCCACTGTGGTGCGGGGCGACGAATTGTTGGCAAAGAACTTTCCGATGATCCATGCCGTGGGCCGCGCCTCGCCCCGTGAGCCGCGGTTGCTGGACATGAGGTGGGGAACCAGAGGGCCGAAGCTGACACTGGTCGGCAAGGGGGTTTGCTTCGACACCGGCGGGCTGAACATCAAGCCATCCTCGGGGATGAGCCTGATGAAGAAGGATATGGGCGGGGCGGCCACGGTGATGGGGCTGGCGCAGATGATCATGGCGCTGGGGCTGCCGGTGCAGCTGCGGGTGCTGGTCCCGGCGGTGGAAAACGCGATTTCGGGCAATGCGCAGCGGCCGAAGGACATCCTGACCAGCCGCAAGGGTCTGACCGTCGAAGTGAACGACACCGATGCCGAGGGGCGTTTGGTGCTGGCCGATGCGCTGGCCTACGCCTGCGAGGAAGACGTGGATGCGCTGGTGTCGATGGCCACGCTGACCGGGGCCGCGCGCGTGGCGGTGGGCCCGGACCTGGCACCCTATTACTGTGACGATGCGGGCATGGTCACAGCGTTGGAGGCGGGGGCCGTGGCCGGTTTCGATCCGGTCTGGCGGCTGCCGTTCCACGGCGCTTACGAGCCGGCCATCGAACCCGGCATTGCCGATCTGGACAACGCGCCGGGGTTCGGTTTTGCCGGGTCGATCACGGCGGCGCTGTTCCTGCGGCGGTTCGTGAATACAGGGCGCTACCTGCATTTCGACATCTACGGCCACAGCCCCGCCGATCAGCCTGCCCGGCCAAAGGGCGGCGCGGGACAAGGAGCGCGGGCGGTGCTGGGGGCTTTGCCTGCGATGCTGGGGCTTTAGATCAAGGGCGGGACTGGAGGGTTTCACACCCTCCAGACCTCCCGTGGGATATTTGCCCCAAGATGAATGAAAATTTGATTTAAATTCTAGGGGTTGGGAGCCGATGGATCGAAGATTGATGGCCTGTTCCGGAAGGGTCGCCCACGTATCGTTGCGTGGACTGGTGGATGCGCCTTTGACCGAAGGCGAGGCGGCGTTGGTCGTGGCCCCGCTGGCCGATCTGCTGGCGCAGCCCGACGGCGCGCGGGACCGGCAGCTTTTGCTGGGCGATGCGGTCACCGTAATCGACCGGGATCGGGGCCATGTCTTCGTGCAGGCGGCGAAGGATGGGTATTGCGGCTGGCTGGTCGAGGCGGCGGTGGGCGCTGGTGCTGCACCGACGCATTGGGTGGCAAGTCCGGCCACGCATGTCTACCCCGAACCACGCGTTCAGGCGCGGGAACGGATGGCGCTGAGTTCGGGCGCACGGCTGGACGTAGTGGGCAAGATAGCCGCTTGGGCCGAGACGACGTCGGGCTTTGTTCCACTTGGTCATCTGCGGCGCATCGGCGATTGGGTCGCCGACCCGGTCAGCGTGGCGGAAGGCCTGATCGGCACGCCGTACCTGTGGGGTGGCAACTCGCGCAGTGGTCTGGATTGTTCCGGACTGGTGCAACTGTCGCTGCACGCGGCGGGGCGAGGGTGCCCCGGCGACAGCGATCAGCAGCAGGCGTTGGGCATGGATATCCCGGACGGCGAGGCGCACCGGCGCGGCGATCTGCTGTTCTGGCGGGGGCATGTGGCGCTGGTGGTGGACCCGACCCGGCTGATTCACGCCAACGGGCACACGATGTCAGTGGCGTACGAAGGCATCACTGCCGCCATCGACCGGATCGCCGCGCAAGGCGGCGGGCCGGTTACCGCGCGGCAGCGGGTTTAGTCGACCGGACGGATCAGCTTGCGTTCCAGCACGCGCAGCACTGCTGCCAGATCATGGCCGCGTCGCAAGACCTGGCCGTCCATACCCACAACGGCATAAAGCCCCTGCTTGCCGCGCAGTTTCGGGCGTTTCTCAATCCGGTACAGCGGGTTTTCCGCCGTGCGCCGGAACACACAAAACACCGCGAGGTCGCGCAGGCAGGAAATCCCGTAGTCGCGCCATTCCCCGGCAGCGACCATCTGGCCGTAAAGGCGCAGGATCAGGCCCAGCTCCTTTCGGTCAAAGCTCACGTCTTCCGACATGCGCTGGCCTACCGGAAATGGCGTCGGAGCGTCGATATTCATCGGTAGAGTCTACCTGCTTTGCCTCTCAAATCAAGCGTTACGGAAAACCGGGGGCGGCACGGATCACCCCGGTTTGCTTGCCCCGGCAATTGGTCTGCACCGCGTCCAGACGTTTGCGCGCTGCCGGATGGTCTGCCTCCAGCACACCGGCACGGACCAGCAGGGCCGCAATCGCCGCCTCGGCCCCGCGGGTGCCGCCATCGCTGATCTTCAGGGCGATGCCAAGCTTCTGTTCGGGCAGGATTGCCACGAACACCGCCTCAGCGCCGGTCTTGATCGCCACGCGGCCGCCCATCGCGCGCATCAGTTCGGTGCAGGCCCGCCCCTCGCCCGCCACCAGTTCGGGATAGGTCGCCATGGCGCGGGTCAGCCGGTGCATGGCGCGGCGTCGGACGGACCCTGTGTCGCTGGCGCAGGCAAAGCTGGCCATCGCGCGCGCCAGACCGGCGACCGAGGTGGTGAAATTCGGGGCAGAGCAGCCGTCGATCCCATGGCCGGTAGAGGGCTCCTCGGTCACCTCTTCGAACGCCGTCTTGATCGCCTGTTGCAGCGGGTGATCCAGCTCCACATATTCCGGCCCAGCCTTCAGGTGCCGCGTGACCGTCAGAAAACCGCAGTGCTTGCCGGAACAGTTGTTGTGCAACTGGCAGGGGCTGGTGTCGGACTTGATCAGCCGGTCACGCTCGACCCGGTCATAGGGGTCATGCGCGCCGCAGCGCAGATCGGGTTCTGCCAACCCGATTGCGGCCAGCCAACGCGCGGCCATGTCGACGTGCCTGCGCTCGCCCTGATGGCTGGCGCAGGCAAGGGCCAGATGGGCCTCGGTCAGGCCTGCGGCTTCGGCGGCCCCTGTCTCGATCAACGGTAACGCCTGGATCATCTTGCACGACGACCGGGGGAAGATCACCGTCGCGGGATCGCCCCAGGCGTCGACGATGCCCTTGCTGTCGCAGATCACCGCGTGGCCCGAATGCAGGCTTTCCAGCACGCCCCCGCGCCAGATTTCGGCCATCGGATGCGGTGCGGTCATGGTCTTACCCCGTCACAGATGCGCGATTTTGCGCCCAGAGGGCTTTCGCGGATTGGTGTTTTTGCGTTATGGGTGGGATATCGGGTTGAATTGTTCCGCGCCACAGGAAAAGGCTGGCAAAGCCTGAGGCTTGCGGGGCAGAGGCAAAAGACAGCTTGGAGGCTGCGTCAAACATGACTTCCCTTTTCGGTCGCGCCCTTGGGGTCGCAGCGTTTTCCCTGATCACAACCGGGGCTTTCGCGCAGGAATCCACCAACCGCGTCGCCACCATGACGGATTGGAGCGTCTTTACCGAAGAAGAGCCGAAGGAGTGCTGGGGGGTTTCTAAACCCAAGGAAACCGTGAACACCAAGGAGGGTAAGCCTGCCGCCGTCACTCGCAGCGAAATCCTGCTGTTCGTGACCTTCCGCCCCGGCAAGCCGGGTGAGATTTCCTTTACCGGCGGCTATCCCTTTGCGGGCGGGTCCACCGTGGACGTGGCGATTGACGGCAATTCCTTCCAGCTGTTCACCGATGGCGAATGGGCCTGGCCGGGCAGCGCCGAGGATGATGCGGCCCTGCTGGCGGCGATGAAGAACGGCACAACCGCAGTGATGAAGGCGCGGTCGGGCAAGGGTACGCAGACGGCGGACACCTTCTCCTTGCGCGGGTTCACGGCGGCGATGGAAGACGCGGAAAAGCGCTGCCAGTAACACTGCCAATAACTTGGGCAAATTCGACACGAGCGCCCCTTACCGGGGCGCTTTTGTTTTCTGCGGCAATCGTCTATCAGCCGCATGACAATCACCAGATCGCCTGTGACAAGGCTCAACCGAAAGATCTGACCCAATGAATACCCCGATTACCCAAGACGTGCTGACCCTGCCGCGCAAGCTGCCTGAAGGTGGCTTGGTCAACATTATCGGCCTGACCCGCGACCAGTTGCGCGAGGCGTTGATTGCGGCGGGGACGCCGGAAAAGCAGGCCAAGATGCGGCTGGGGCAGGTCTGGCAGTGGGTCTATCACTGGGGCGTGCGGGATTTCGCGCAGATGACCAATCTTGCGAAGGATTACCGCGCGCTGCTGGCCGCGCATTTCGTGATCGAGCTGCCCGAGGTGGTGACCCGGCAGATATCCGCAGACGGCACGCGGAAATATCTGGTGCGCATCGCGGGTGGCCATGAGGTCGAGGTGGTCTATATCCCTGAAACCGACCGGGGAACTCTGTGCATTTCCAGCCAGGTCGGCTGCACGCTGACCTGTTCCTTCTGCCACACTGGCACCCAGAAACTGGTGCGCAACCTTACGGCGGGCGAGATTGTCGGCCAGGTGATGCTGGCGCGCGATGATCTGGGCGAATGGCCGGTGCAGGGGCCCAAGGATGAGACGCGGCTGATCTCCAACGTTGTGCTGATGGGGATGGGCGAGCCGCTTTATAACTTCGACAATGTCCGTGACGCGATGAAAGTGGTGATGGACAACGAGGGCATCGCCCTCGGCCGCCGCCGGATCACCCTGTCGACCAGCGGCGTGGTACCCGAGATTGCACGGACGGCGACCGAAATCGGTTGCCTGCTGGCCGTCAGCTTCCACGCTACCACGGATGAGGTCCGCGACCAGCTGGTGCCGATCAACAAGCGCTGGAACATCGCCACCCTGCTGGAGGCGTTGCGCGACTATCCCGGCCTGTCGAATTCCGAACGGATCACGTTCGAATACGTGATGCTGGACGGGGTGAATGATACGAAGGAAGACGCGCACCGGCTGGTGGAATTGCTGCGCGGCATCCCGGCCAAGGTCAACCTGATCCCGTTCAACGAATGGCCGGGGGCGCCGTACAAACGGTCCTCGGGCAACCGCATCCATGCTTTTGCGGACATCATCTACAATGCCGGCTACGCCTCGCCGATCCGCACGCCCCGGGGTGAGGATATCATGGCGGCTTGCGGGCAGCTGAAATCGTCGACCGAACGAGCACGGAAATCGAAGGCGCAGATCGCGGCTGAGACTGGGGTTTAGCCTATCCTTCATCGCCTGCGCCGACAGGGTGGAGCCTGCCATCACCATCCCGGCAAAGAACGCGCCAAACGCCAGTGATACGCCGAACACCGCCGCCGCCCCGGCCGCAACGCCAAGCTCTATGGGCAATACCGACAGGCGAAACAACTCACGCTGGCCGGTCTGCGCGGCGTAATCCAGCACCCAGGGAATGACCTGCCGCCCGACCACCAGCATCACTGTCACAAAGGCCGCCACTTTGGCGAAGGTGACCAGAATCGTAGCGCCGACTGTACCAAGCCCCAGTTGTGCCACCCCGGCGGTCTGCGCATCCAGCGGCTGCGCCTCGCCACCCAGCAACCCGGCCAGCGGCGGGATCAGCACCAGCGCCAGCACCATCACCAGATCCTCGACGATCAGCCAGCCGACGGCGATACGGCCGTCGTCGGACGCCAGCAGGTCCCGCTCCTGCAAGGCGCGCAACAGCACAACGGTGGACGCGACAGACAGCGCCAGCCCAAAGATCACCCCGCCGCCAATGCCCCAGCCCAAGCCCCAGCCCAGCGAAGTGCCCGCAGCCGTCGCCACACCGATCTGCACCAGCGCACCGGGAATGGCGATGGCCTTGACCGACATCAGGTCCTTTAGCGAAAAATGCAGCCCGACCCCGAACATCAGCAGGATCACGCCCATCTCGGCCAGTTGCGATGCGATGTCCTGATTGGCGACGTATCCCGGCGTGAAGGGTCCGATGATCACCCCCGCCGCCAGATAGCCCGCGATCAGCGGCAGACGCAGCCGGTGCGCCACCAGCCCCAGCACGAATGCCAGACCAAGACCAACGGCCATCGTCGTGATCAGGGGCATGTCGTGGGGCACGGAACCTCGCATTTCAGGGGCACGCCAACCCTAAGCACCAGCGTCGGGCCGTCAATCTTGTGGAAAGCCATGACGGATCACGATTTCCTGCGCTTTGCGCTGCAGTGTTTCAGGCCCGGTCCGCAAGCTTCGGATTGACCTTTCCACCGGCCCTGCTAGCCCAAGGGAATGACGCTTCCGCTGATCCCCAACCGGCGTGCCCGCCACGTGTTCCTGGACCGTCACGCGCTGTCCGAGGCGCCCGTGGGACTGGCCACCGGGCAAGCGCTGCACGATCTGATCGACCGCATCGGATTTGTGCAGGTCGACAGCATCAACACCGTCGCGCGGGCGCATGAGATGATCCTGTGGAGCCGCAGGCAAAGCTACCAGCCCGACGCGCTGAAGCGGTTGCTGGAGCGTGACCGCAGCCTGTGGGAACACTGGACGCATGACGCCTCGATCCTGCCGGTCCGGCTGCACGGCGTCTGGCAGCACCGGTTCAGCCGCGATGCCGACCGGCTGCACGCCAACTGGAAGCGCTGGTTCCGCGACGGCTATGAGGCGCAGTTCGACAGCATTCTGAACCGGATCGCGCGCGACGGCCCGGTCGGCACTGCGGATGTCGGCGAAGGTGAGGTGCGCGGTCGTGGCGGCTGGTGGGACTGGCACCCGTCAAAGACCGCGCTGGAATGGCTGTGGCGCACCGGCCAGATCGCCATCACCCGGCGTGAGGGGTTTCGCAAGATCTATGACCTGACCGAGCGGGTGATCCCGGCGGCGCACCGCGCGCCGGTTCCGGCAGAACTGGTGGTGGACTGGGCCTGCAACTCGGCGCTCGACAGGCTGGGCTTCGGGACCAGCGGCGAGATCGCAGCCTATTGGAATGCCGTGTCGCCCGACGATGCCAAGGCATGGACGCGGGCCGCGCTGGCCACCGGCGCGCTGATCGAGGTCGAGGTTGAAGGGGCCGCCGGCCAGAGACGGAGGATGTTTGCACGGCCCGATCTGGCCTCGGAACTACCGCCCGAGCCGACCACCCGCTTGCGCATCCTGTCGCCCTTCGATCCGGCCCTGCGCGACCGTGACCGGGCTGAGTTCCTGTTCGGCTTTCGCTACCGGATCGAGGTTTTCGTGCCCGAACCGAAGCGCATTTACGGCTACTACGTCTTTCCGGTGCTGGAAGGCGACCGGCTGATCGGGCGGATCGACGCCAAGGCCTGGCGCGAGGCGGGGGCGCTCAGGGTCAAGGCGTTCTGGCCGGAGGCAGGGGTGAAGCTGGGCGCAGGACGACGGGCGCGGCTGGAGGCGGAACTCGACCGGCTGGCGCGGTTCGCGGGCTGCGCGCGGGTGGATTTTATGGAGGGGTGGGAGCGGGAGAGGAAGGCAATCAACCCATTGATAAAACTTGGGTAATATTGGAAAGGTCAAACAGGTTTGGTGTCTTTATCCTGTCTTCTCGGCGTATTCTTTCCATCTCTACGCGCGCAGGGATAGCAGGGCGTTGATCATGCGGGGCGAATCGGGTGGAATGAGAGTATGGTGCGCCTTGGCGCATGCAATGACTTGCGCAAGATAGCGTCTATGATAAACTTAATCTCATGCCAGAATTCAAGCCATTCAAGAGAACAGCCAGAAATTTCGCCGACCAATCATATCAAAATGGTGGAAAGGGGAAATACATACGTTGTTCTTCTTTTGCCCAGGACGGCAGAAGATACATTCGATCTGCAGTTATGTTGCAGGGCGATCTATTGAGACTATTTGAATTTATTGAGCCAGCTGAGGATAACTTCGATTGCTATTCATTTCGCATTCACGAACTACTAATCAGATGCTGCATTGAGATTGAAAGTAACTTCAAGGCAGTACTCAAAGAAAATGGCTACAATAAATCTGGTCGTTGGGACATTAGGGACTATAAAAGAATAGAGGGGACGCATTTTCTTTCGCAGTACGAGATTAAAGTTCCAGACTTTGTTGACCAAAGCTATGTGTTTCGGCCGTTCTTTGACTGGACATTGGATGGAAATCCGCCATGGCACAGAGCCTATAATTTGACAAAGCATGACCGTCACAACGAATTCAAACAAGCAAAACTTGGAAATATGCTCAATGCAATGTGCGGGTTATTTGTGGTTCTTGCCTCACAATTTCACACAGAAGATCTATCGGGTGGGCCGGACCTTCTTTCCATCGGCGAGGGCGTGGATGACGGTTTTGAGACTGTTGCAGGAGGGCTATTTAGAGTAAAGTTTCCGATTCTTACCGACCCCACTTTAGTTTACGACTTTGAACATTCAGTGATTTCTGATGATCCATCGTTCTTTAACTCACACAATTATAATTAGCGCACCTTACGCCTCCACCCACCCATCAATCACCGCCACCGCCTCCTCTGCCGTCTCGACGATGGCGAACAGTTTCAGGTCTTCGGGGCTGATTACCCCTGCTTCGGCCAGATGGTTCCAGTTGATCACCTTCTCCCACCACTCCCGTCCGAAGAGGAGGAAGGGGATCGGTTTCATCCGTTTGGTCTGGATCAGGGTCAGCGACTCAAACATCTCGTCCAGGGTGCCGAACCCGCCGGGGAAGACGCAGATTGCCTTGGCGCGCATCAGGAAATGCATCTTGCGGATCGCGAAGTAGTGGAAGTTGAACGACAGGTCTGGCGTCACATAGGCGTTCGGGGCCTGTTCATGCGGCAGGACGATGTTGAGGCCGATGCTTTGCCCGCCCGCATCATCCGCCCCGCGATTGCCCGCCTCCATGACGCCGGGGCCGCCGCCGGTCATGATCACGTTCTCACGGCCATAGGTTTCCAGGCTGCGCTCGGTCATGATGCGGGCGAAGCGGCGGGCCTCGTCGTAGTAGTGCGACAGGTCGGCAAGGGTCCGGGTGCGGGCGGTGTCGCGGTGTTCCGGCGCGGGGATGCGGGCACCACCGAACATCACGATGGTGCTTTCAATCCCGCGTTCGTCCATGATCATCTGCGGCTTCAGCAGTTCCAGTTGCAGCCGCACCGGGCGCAGCTCTTCGCGCGTCATGAAATCGCGGTCGGTGAAGGCAAGCCGGTAGGCGGGCGCGCGGGTTTGCGGCGTGTCGGGGATGCGCTTGACGGCGTCGACATCCTGCGTGCTGTCGCGGAACGGATGGGCGCGGGGTTCGTCTTTCATGCGTCGCTCTCGGATTGCGTGGTTTGGATGCAAGGCTTATAGGCTTGCCCGGAACAAGACCAATCGAAAAGGGTACCCCATGTCCTATGCCGCCTTGGAAGCCGCCATCGATACCGCATGGGACGCCCGCGAGGCCATTTCGCCCGCCACCAAAGGCGAGGCGCGCGACGCAATCGAGGCGACGCTGACCGCGCTTGACAGCGGCGCGCTGCGGGTGGCGGAGAAGCGGGGGACCGACTGGCATGTCAACCAGTGGGCGAAGAAGGCGGTGCTGCTGTCGTTCCGGCTGACGGATATGCACGAGATCTCGGGCAGTAATGGCGGGTCAAACTGGTGGGACAAGGTGCCGTCGAAATGGCAGGGCTGGACGGCAGATGACTGGCGCGCGGCAGGCTTTCGCGCGGTGCCGGGGTCTATCGTCCGGCGGTCGGCTTTCATCGGCAAAAACGTCGTGCTGATGCCGTCGTTCGTCAACGTCGGCGCCTATGTCGGCGAAGGGTCCATGGTCGACGGCTGGGCCACCGTGGGCTCTTGCGCGCAGATCGGGCGCAATGTGCATCTGTCGGGCGGCGTCGGCATCGGCGGCGTGCTGGAGCCGATGCAGGCGGGGCCGACGATCATCGAGGACGACTGCTTTATCGGCGCGCGGTCCGAGGTGGTGGAGGGCTGCATCATCCGCGAAGGCTCGGTCCTGGGGATGGGCGTGTTCATCGGCAAATCGACCAGGATCGTCGACCGGGACAGCGGTGAAGTGATGTACGGCGAGGTGCCCGCCGGATCGGTGGTGGTGGCAGGGTCAATGCCGTCCAAGGGCGGGATAAACCTGTACTGCGCGGTGATCGTTAAGAAGGTCGATGCGCAGACGCGGTCAAAGACCAGCATCAACGAACTGCTCAGGGACTGACGCGCGAAGGCTGCTTCAGTCGCCGCAGGGGCGCGGAGGGGATGGAATCCCACCCTGCGCGAATCACTGCGATGTGCTATCCTCAGCGGATATTTGAAAGAGTCCTTTGAGGTGCCCATTATGACCAAACAGTCCTCCGGGCCTGCGCCCGCTGACATAATGCCAGCTGAAGACCGGTTTCGTCCGCGTACCTGGTGGCAGTGGCTTGTGTTGTTTCCCACCCTCGGCATGGCCCTGATCACCGCATTGCCTGATTGGGTGGATAGCGCCCTTGCCCTGATGAAGGGCGTCTCCGAGGCCAAGAACAGCGAGCTGGTCGAGCGTAACCGCATGTTTACCCGCAACCTCGACTGCATCGGTGCGCCCTACCAGTGGTACAAGGTGCCAAGCGGCGACCGCATTGTCGATGCCACGTTGTGCCCGTCCGGCGATCTGTTCGTGCGGGTACGGATTCCTGACGAAACCTCGCCGCTGGCCACTGTGGCCGATGGCGAAAGGTTCCGCGACCGGTTCGATTTCGTCAGCATCGACAAGATCGTGGAACGCGCCGACCGCTTTGCCACTTTGGACATGTTGGGGCTTGCAGCGCATGCCGGCACTATTCCACGGCAGCCGGTCGAGCAGATGTCGGTGCCAATGCCGAATGACAACCTGATCCTTGCGCAGGATCAGTTCGTTTTCGTGACCTGTCAGAAGTTCGTCGATGACCGCATGTTGCTGCGCCATCTTCAGGTCGAAGGCCAGTGCTTTGACGAAACCGTGGATACCTACACCGGTGTCACCGTCTCAAGGGTGCCGGTTCCCTGCCGCACGTCATGTTAGGCCGGTCCACCCTTGCCGCTGCGATGATGCTGTCACTCGCAGGTGTGTGCGCCGCGCAGATACCCGAGACTGACCCACCGCCGGTCGAACCCCGTCTCGGCACGACCGGGCCGCAACCCCCCGCATCCGGCCCGGTCCCGGTGCTGACCCTGGCGCAGAAGGAAGAGCTCAGGAAGTTCTGCACCCAGTCGGCGAACAAGACGCACTCACGCTGCAAAGGCTTTGCCCCGAAGATCCCTGCCGCACCCACCACAGAGTGAAACGCGGACGGCCCAATGCTGTCATGACGGGCCACAGTTGACAAAATCCCGCGTCGCGGCCACTTGGCGGGCATGCACCCCCAGTCAGGCGGCGGAGAACACCCGATGGACGAAGACGGCAACACCGACAGCGACCGCCCGGAAAAGGTCAAGCGCCCGCAGCAGGTTTATACGCTGCTGGTCGAGGTGGGCCGCAAGGCCGGGGACGGCCTGCCCGACAAGGCCACAGGGGCGGGGCTGTTGATCTATGCCAGCGGCGTCGACGAGGCCGAGGCGGTCCGCGAAACCGTGGCAATCCTGAAGGAAGCCGATCTTGCACCGCTAGACGTCGCCGGACACGGCACGCTGGACGAACGGCTGAAGGCGGGCGACGAGATCGACGACGACGAACGCGCGCTGATGGCCCGCGCACTGGCGGAAAACTCCGTCATCGTGGCAGAGATGACACCGTTCTTCGACTGACTGCCTGAACCGGAGCCAAGCGGCCCCGGCCGCGCAGGCGACATAAAAAGCGTGCGGCGGTCACGCCGCTCCGCTTGATAAGCGTTCGTTCATGGCGCTGCAGGGGCCGTGCGCAAGGTGACTTGCAGGGTCACGTTGCTGCTGACGGAAAGTGCCGGCACCTGCCCCGGATAGTTGTTAATCTGGATTGAGATGTTGATGCCAGTCATCGCACAGTCCGTCGCGATGGTGGCCAAAAGCTGGACGCATTCGGTTTCGGCGCGCAGCAAAAGCGACTGGCGGTATAGCGCATCTTCCTTGTCGACAACCGCTGCTTCGACCGAGGCCAGCGGCACGTTGGCCGCGTAATTGATATTGACCATCAACGGGCCACCCGGAATTTCGCCCATGGTGGTGGTATCCTGTGCTGCCGCAGGAAGGGTAAGGCAGCTGACAACGGTCAGCAGAGCAAATGCGCGCAGGGACATCCGGGGAACTCCTCAACTTTAATGATGCTTGATAGCGCAAGTCTGACGCGCCTGCATCCAGAAAGCTTGGTGGAGCGGATTGTATTGCAACCAGCAGGCGTTGCAGGCTGGCGGCGGAGCAGATAGGTCTGATCGCCGCAATAGACCCCGCAAGGACGCCACGATGCCGCATGATCCCGTCGACCCCGCAGCGCTGACCGCCAGCCTGATCCGCTGCGCCTCGGTCACGCCTGTCGAAGGCGGGGCATTGGTGCTGCTGGCCGATCTGCTGGGTCAGGCAGGGTTTACCTGCACGCGGATCGACCGGAACGGCGTGGCCAATCTTTATGCCCGCTGGGGCGCGCGGGGGGCGAACCGCGCCTTTGGCTTCAACGGCCATACCGATGTGGTGCCGGTGGGCGACGCCAGTGCCTGGACGCAGGACCCGTTCGGCGCGGCCGTGGTGGACGGCTGGATGTACGGGCGCGGCGCCACCGACATGAAATCCGGCGTCGCCGCCTTTGCCGCCGCCGCCATCGACTTTGTCTGCGAGACCCCGCCGGACGGCGCCGTGATCCTGGCAATCACCGGGGACGAGGAAGGCGAAGGCGCGGACGGCACCGTCGCGATCCTCGACTGGATGGCCTTTAACGGCGAGCGGATCACGCAGTGCCTGGTGGGCGAACCCACCTGTCCCGAGGTGATGGGCGAGATGATGAAGATCGGCCGTCGCGGCAGCATGACCGCCTGGATCACCGCGACCGGCGTGCAGGGGCATTCGGCCTATCCGCACCGGGCGAAGAATCCTATGACGGCGCTGGTCCGGCTGCTGGCGCGGCTGGACGCCGAACCGCTGGACCGCGGCTCGGCGCATTTTGACGCCTCTACGCTGGCGATCACCACCATCGACTGCGGCAACCCCGCGAACAACGTGATCCCGGCGCGCGGCACGGCGACGGTGAACATCCGCTTCAACGACCTGCATTCCGGCGATGATCTGTCCCGCTGGCTGCGCGAGCAGGCCGCAGCGGTGACTGAGGAAACCGGCGTTGACCTCGCCCTGCGCATCGCCATATCCGGCGAAAGTTTCCTGACCCCGCCGGGGGAGTTGTCGGCGCTGGTGGCCCGGGCGGTCGAGGAGGTGACCGGGCGGCTGCCGGTGGCCTCCACCTCGGGCGGCACGTCTGACGCGCGCTTTGTCAAGGATCACTGCCCGGTGGTCGAGTTCGGGCTGGTCGGCAAGACCATGCATCAGGTCGACGAACGGGTGGAGCTGGCACAGATCCATCAGCTCAAGGCAATCTACCGGCGCATCCTGCAGGACTACTTCGCGTGATCAGCATTGCCGTGACCCGAGATATCGCCGCTTGCCGCGCCCTGCGCCGCACGGTGTTCATCGAGGAACAGGGCGTGTCCGAGGCGGATGAGGTGGATGATCTGGATGATCAGGCGATCCATCTGCTGGCGGTCGACGGGGTCAGGCCGGTCGGGTCGGCCCGGCTGATGATCAGTGGCGAGACCGGCAAGGTGGGCCGCGTCTGCGTGCTGCCAGAGGTTCGCGGCACCGGGCTGGGGGCGGCCCTGATGCGGGCGGCGGTGGCGGAGTTCCGCAATTGGCCGGCGGTACGACAGGTCAAACTTGGCGCGCAGATCCATGCTCTGGGGTTTTACGAACGTCTGGGGTTCGTGGCGGTCGGACCGGAGTATCTGGACGCGGGCATTGCGCACCGCGACATGGTGCTGACCCTGTAGTCTTGCGCGCCTGCATCGCCGGTGATCTTGCGGAGCGGCGTTCCGCCGCAAGCTTTTACCTCGCTTGCGCGCTGACGCGCGTCGCGCTCAGGCAAGATGAGTGTTTGGGAAAACAGCAAGCCGGGTCAGGATAGTCTTTCGGCCCGGCCCATGCTAGGGGCAGGGCATGAACCCATTGCCCACAAAAGCGCAGATCCAGACCTGGATTGCCGAGAACCCCGGCCTTTCGGCCAAGCGTGACATTGCGAAAGCCTTCGGCATCAAGGGCGATGCGCGCATCGACCTGAAGCGCATGCTGAAAGAGCTGGAGGCCGAGGGCGTGGTCCAAAAGACCGCGCGGCGCTTCCACGAGGCGGGGGCGTTGCCACCGGTTGCGGTGCTGATGGTCACAGCGCCAGACAGTGCCGGTGACCTGTACGCCCGGCCCCTGGAGGATGGCGCGGATGACACCATCCGCATCCTGATCATCCCCAAGCAGGGCGATCCGGCCCTGGGTGAAGGCGACCGGATTCTGGCGCGGCTGGCCAAGGTGGACCTTGACGACTACCAGTACGAGGCACGGCTGATCCGCCGGATCGGGTCGAACCCGCTGAAGCTGCTGGGGGTGTTTCGCGACACCGCCGAGGGTGGGCGGATCGTGCCCATCGACAAAGGCGGCGACAAGGAATGGCGCGTCGCCCGCGACATGGCGATGGGTGCCCGCGATGGCGAGTTGGTCGAGGCCGAGGCGGTCGGCAACCGCAAGCTGGGCCTGCCGCAGGCCCGCATCGTGGCGCGGCTGGGCGATCCGTCGGGCCCCAGGGCGGTCAGCCTGATTGCCATTCACCAGCACGGCATCCCCGACCAGTTCCCGGACGCTGTGATCGCCGAGGCAGATGCGGCCAAACCCGCCACCGACAAGGGCCGCGACAACCTGCGCGACATTCCCCTCGTGACCATCGACCCGATTGACGCCCGCGACCGGGACGATGCGGTTTACGCCGAGGCGGATTCCGAGCCGGGCAATCCCGGCGGGCACATCATCTGGGTCGCCATCGCCGACGTCGCGCATTATGTGACGCCGGGGTCGGCACTGGACCGCGAAGCGCGCAAGCGCGGCAACTCTACCTATTTCCCCGACCGTGTGGTGCCGATGCTGCCGGATGTGCTGTCGGGCGATCTGTGTTCCTTGCATGAACATGTCGACCGCGCCTGCCTTGCGGTGCGGATGCGGATCGACGCGGAGGGCCACAAGATCAGCCACCGCTTTGTGCGCGGGATCATGCGGTCGGCGGGATCGCTGCACTATGCTCAGGTGCAGGACGCCATTGACGGCACCCCCGATGACGCCACCGGACCGCTGCTGGACGCCGTTCTGCGCCCGCTTTACGCAGCCTATGCGGCGCTGGTAAAGGCCCGCGCACTGCGACAGCCGCTGGACCTTGACCTGCCGGAGCGCAAGATCATCCTGGATGAGGATGGCAAGGTGACCTCGGTCGCATTCCGTGACCGGCTGGACGCGCACCGTCTGATCGAGGAATTCATGATCCTCGCCAATGTCGCGGCTGCGGAGGAACTGATCCGGCTGAAGCGACCGCTGCTGTTCCGGGTTCACGAAGAACCGTCGGTGATGAAGCTGGACGCCTTGCGTGAGGTGGCGGAGGCGTCGGGCTTTACGCTGGCCAAGGGGCAGGTGCTGAAAACCTCGCATCTCAACCGGCTGCTGGCGCAGGCCGAGGGGACCGAGTTTGACGAGTTGATGAACATATCGACGCTGCGGTCGATGACGCAGGCCTATTACCACCCCGAGAATTTCGGGCACTTCGGGCTTGCCCTGCGCAACTACGCGCATTTCACCTCGCCGATCCGGCGCTATTCCGACCTGATCGTGCATCGCGCGCTGATTGCGGGGCACAAGTGGGGTGATGACGGGCTGTCGGTCTGGGATGTCGAAAAACTTGAGGAAACCGCAAAGCTGATCTCGGACGCCGAACGCCGCAGCATGATGGCCGAACGGGATACGTCGGACCGCTACCTTGCCGCCTTTCTGGCGGATCGGGTCGGGGCAGAGTTTTCCGGGCGGATTTCCGGCGTGCAGCGCTTTGGCCTGTTCGTCAAACTGGACGAAACCGGGGCCGATGGCCTGATCCCGATCCGGTCGGTGGGGCGCGAGTTCTTTCACTATGACGAGGCCAGCCAGACACTGATGGGATCGGATACCGGGGTCGTGATCGGCATCGGCCAGCGGGTGACCGTTCGGCTGGCCGCCGCGACACCGGTCACCGGCGGGCTGACACTGGACCTGCTGGAGATCGAGGGCAAACCGCTTGCCGTCAGCAACCGCAAGGGCGGGCGCTTTGCCCCGCGCAAACCGGCACAGGCGGCGGCAAAGAAACGCAAGCTGATCCGCAAGCGACGGTAGGGGATTTGCGGGGGCCGGCCTTTGCCGCTAGGCTGACGTAAAACGAGGCCGGAGCGGTGAAGACATGCGCAGTATCGGATGGGCGGTTTGCCTTGCTGCAGGCCTTTCGGTTTTGCCTTGTGGGGCGGAAACAACGGTTTCGGGGTCCGAAATGATCGAGACGGGGTCTCAGGCCGGGCTGGATGGCTGGGTGCAGGGCTTCCGAGACCGGGCTTTGGCGGCAGGCATTTCGGCGGCCACCTTCGATGCGGCGATGCGTGGGGTGAAGTTCGATCCGAAGACCCTTGAGCGCGACCGCAACCAGAACGAATTCACCAAGACGATCTGGGATTATCTGGACACTGCCGTGTCCGAGGACCGGGTGGCTTTGGGGATCAAGGCACTGGCGGCGCACCGCGATCTGTTGGACCGGATCGAGGCCGCGTACGGCGTGGACAAGGAAATCGTCGTCGCAGTCTGGGGGCTTGAAAGCGCTTATGGCACCTTTCGCGGCGATCTGCCGGTGATCGGCTCGCTGGCGACGCTGGCCTATGACGGGCGGCGGGCGGTGTTCTTTGAGGCGGAGCTGATCGCCGCGTTGAAGATAATCGAAGGTGGGCATGTCAGCGATTTTCGCGGCAGTTGGGCCGGGGCCAGCGGCCATACCCAGTTCATGCCAACCTCGTGGGAAAAGTTCGCCGTGGATTTCGACGGCGACGGCAAGCGCGACCTCTGGGGAGAGGATCCGGCGGATGCGCTTGCCTCGACCGCCGCATACCTGAAGCACTGGGGCTGGACGAAAGGCGCGCTTTGGGGGCTGGAGGTGCGCCTGCCTGAGGGGTTCGACTATGACCAGACCACCGAAGCGGTGACAAAGCCGGTCGCCGACTGGGCGGCGCTTGGCGTTGTGCCCATGGCGGGCGGTGCATTGCCGGATCATGGCCCGGCATCGGTGCTGTTGCCCGGTGGCGCACGTGGCGCGGCCTTCCTGATCTTTGCGAATTTTCAGGTGATCGAGCGCTACAACTCCGCCGACGCTTATGTCATCGGCATCGGCCATCTGGCCGACCGCATCAAGGGCGGACCGCCGATTGCCGCGACATGGCCGCGCGAGTTGCGGGCACTGACGCTGCCGGAACGGATGGAACTGCAGGAAAGGCTGGGGGCAGCGGGCTTTGATCCGGGCGGTGTCGATGGCCGGATGGGGCCAAAAACCATCGCTGCGGTCAAGGCGTTTCAGCGGGCCGGTGGGATGATTCCCGATGGCTATCCCAGCTTGGATATCCTGAACCGGCTTCGTTAAACGCGACAGGTCAGGAGGGAGCCCCTGACCTGTGCGTTTTTAGGAGGCGCTTCGCAATCACTGCGCGTTCAGGATCACTTTGACCTGATTGACCGGGTCATTGCCCGTGCGCAGGTTTTCCGAGGTTGAGAACAGCGTCACCAGACGAGCGTATTGCGAGGTGGTCAGATTGCTGAGGTCAGCACCGGGAACCCAAGTCAGAATCTGCGATTCAATCGCGGAAGACAGCACAGCCGGGGCGGTCTGGGCAACAGCGCCCGTGGCAGCGGCAGCGGCAGCGATCAGGGCCGAGGCGAGAATGAAGCGTTTCATGTGAGCATCCTTATGTTTCAATTTGGTTTCCACCTTGTCTGGGGCGGTGAGGTAAAGATGGGTCCTGCACTGCCGGATGTGAAATCACGGATCATTCACCCTCGCTCTCTCGGATGTGAATCGTTGTGACGCTTGACAGTTTTGTCGAACTGAACTCTCAAGTTTGATTAATGGTTTTGCGGCCTGGCGATCACGTCGCATTACCGCATCGGGCCGGTTTGTCGTGGGTGCCATATCTCTGTGCATTTCTGCACAGAATTTTTCTGAAACTTTCCTGCATGCCCCTAATCCACTGGCAGGCTGGGTGGGTTTGTGGCATTTTGTTCTTTCTTTGTTCCCATCACGCCCGAGTCGCATGGCCTTTGTCGAACTGTCCGCGCTGTCGAATTTCACCTTTCTCACCGGGGCCGCGCACCCGGAGGAGTATGTTGAGCGTGCCGCTGACATGGGGATGCCCGCGTTGGCAATTGCGGATGTGAACTCGGTGGCGGGCATCGTGCGGGCGCATACCCGCGCGCGCGAACTGGCGCGGGATGGCGGGCCGGTGGTGCGGCTTATTCCCGCCAGCCGGATCATCCTTGGCGACGGGTTCGGCGTCACCGTGCTGCCGCGTGACCGGGCGGCCTGGGGGCGGCTGTGCCGTCTGCTGTCGCTGGGGCGGTTGCGGGCAAAGAAGGGCTGCTGCCAGCTGGAACTGGCCGATCTGCTGGAATGGGGCGCGGGGCTGGAGATGCTGCTGATCCCCGCCGATCAGCGGCTGACGCTGGCCAATGAGCCGCCGCAGGCCGCAAGCGACCCGGCGCTGTGGTACGCGTCGGCCAGGGCGCTGGTGCGCCGGTTTCCGGGGCAGGTCAGTCTGGCGCTGCCGCCGCGCTATGACGGGCTGGACCGCAGCCGGTTTCAGCGGCTGGAGGCGCTGGCCGCCGATCTGGGCATCGCCACCGTCGCCACCGCCCTGCCCGCAATGCACCACGGGCGGCGGCGGCGGCTGGCGGATGTGCTGACCGCGATCCGCCTTGGCCGCAGGGTCGATCAGCTGGGCCGCCGCGCACTGCCCAACAACGAGGGCCGCCTGCGGTCCGAGGCCGAGATGACGCGGCTGTACCGGGGCCACGAGGCCGCACTGGCCCGCGCGGCCGACGTGGCGGCACGCGCGGCCTTTTCGCTGGACGAGCTGCGCTATGAATACCCATCGGAAAATGCGCCGGGCGAAACCGCCGTGCAGCGGCTGGCCCGGCTGGCCGAGGCGGGGCTGGACTGGCGCTATCCCGAAGGCGCGCCACCCCGGGTGCGCACGCAGATGGCACATGAGCTCGACCTGATCGGCAAGCTGAAGTACGAGCCGTATTTCCTGACCGTGAATGACATCGTGGCCTTCGCCCGCAACCGTGGCATCCTGTGTCAGGGGCGCGGATCGGCGGCCAATTCCATCGTCTGCTATGCGCTGGGGGTGACCTCGGTCTCGCCCGAAATCGGCACCATGGTCTTTGAACGCTTCATCTCCGAGGCGCGCAATGAGCCGCCCGATATCGACGTCGATTTCGAACATGAACGCCGCGAAGAGGTGATCCAGCACATCTACGAACGCTATGGCCGCCACCGCGCGGGCCTTTGTGCCACGGTGATCCACTATCGTGGCAAGCGCGCGGTGCGCGAGGTGGGCCGGGCGATGGGCCTGTCGGAAGACACCCTTGCCGCGATGGCCAGCCAGATCTGGGGCTGGGGCGGCCCCGGTGCGGTGACCGATGCCCGGTTGGCGGAAATCGGGCTGGACCCGACGGGCCGCCGCCTGCGCCAGACCATGGCGCTGATCGACGAAATTCAGGGCTTTCCCCGCCACCTGTCGCAGCACGTCGGCGGCTTTATCATCACCGAAGGCCGGCTGGACGAACTGGTCCCGATCGAGAATGCCACGATGGAAGACCGCACCGTCATCTGCTGGGACAAGGACGATATCGACACGCTGGGCATCCTCAAGGTCGATATTCTGGCGCTTGGCATGCTGAGCTGCATCCGCAAGGCCTTTGAGCTGATCGACATGCACCACCGCGACCGCTTTACGCTGGCCACACTGCCGCCGGAGGATGCCGAGACCTACCGGATGCTCAGCCGCGCCGACAGTCTGGGGGTGTTTCAGGTGGAATCACGCGCGCAGATGAACTTCCTGCCCCGGATGCGGCCACGCTGCTTTTATGATCTGGTGATCCAGGTGGCGATCATCCGGCCCGGCCCCATTCAGGGCGACATGGTGCATCCGTTCCTGCGTCGCCGCAACGGGCAGGAAACGGTCAGCTTTCCCAATGATGCGCTGGGGCGGGTGCTGGGCAAGACGCTGGGCGTGCCGTTGTTTCAGGAACAGGCGATGCAGATCGCCATCATCGGAGCGGGTTTCACGCCGACCGAGGCAGACCGGCTGCGCCGCTCGCTGGCGACGTTCAAGAAACACGGGTCGGTCAGCGAATTTCACGACCGGTTTCTGGCGGGGATGCAGGCCAACGGCCATGACGCCGATTTCGCCGCCCGCTGCTTCGCGCAGATCGAAGGCTTCGGCAGTTATGGTTTCCCCGAAAGCCACGCGGCGTCTTTCGCGCTGCTGGTCTATGCCAGCGCATGGATCAAGCGGCATCATCCCGGCATCTTTGCCTGCGCCTTGCTGAACAGCCAGCCGATGGGCTTTTACGCGCCCGCGCAGATCGTGCGCGATGCGCGTGAACACGGGGTGACCGTGCTGCCGCCCTGCATCCGGACAAGCACGTGGGACAATGTGATGGAACGGGTGGACACCCCAGACCGGAGTAATACGCTGGCGCTGCGGCTGGGGTTCCGCCAGATCCGCGGTCTGGCCGAGGAAGAGGCGCGCTGGATCATCGCCGCGCGCGGCAACGGCTACCTGACGGTTCAGGACGTCTGGCGCCGCGCCGGGGTGGGGGTCGCCACGCTGACCCGGCTGGCCGAAGCGGATGCCTTTGCCAGCCTTGGCCTGTCGCGGCGCGACGCGCTCTGGGCCGCCGAGGCGCTGACCGCCACGCGCCCGTTGCCGCTGTTTGCCGGCGACATCGAGGGCGAGGGCATCATTGAGCCCGCCATACAGTTCCGCGCGATGACCATGGGCGAGGCGGTGGTCGAAGATTACGTGGCGCTGCGCCTGACGCTGCGCGCGCATCCCATGGCGCTGCTGCGCCCCTTTCTGACCGCCGCCTGAGGCGTGACCTGCAAAGGGGGCCGCCCTCAGGGGCATCGAGCCCCTTCGGGCGGCGTTGCCACGGCCAGGCACGGCATCGCCCACCAGCCCCCCAAGCGGAGCCAAGCGGCCCCGGCCGCGCAGGCGACATGGAAAGACTTGCGGCGGCACGCCGCTCCGCATGGTTACCACCGGAGCCGGTCTCGCCTTTCGCCGTTGCAGCCGCTAGGGTCGCCCCCGCATCCTGCCACCGAAGTACCCCCGCATGACCCCACCGGCCTATCCCCTGACCCGCGATCTCGTCCTTGTGGGCGGCGGCCATGCCCATGCGCTGGTCCTGCGGATGTGGGCGATGGCACCGCTGCCCGGCACGCGGCTGACCCTGATCAACCCCGGCCCCGCAGCCCCCTATACCGGCATGCTGCCCGGCCATATCGCGGGCCATTACGACCGCGACGCGCTGATGATCGACCTTGTCCGCCTGACCCGGTTCGCCGGCGCGCGGCTGATCCTGGATGCAGCCACCGGGATCGACAGCGACCGGCGCCAGATCCATCTGGCAAGCCGCCCGCCCCTGCCCTATGACATCGCGTCCATCGACACCGGCATCACCTCCACCCTGCCCGATCTGGCCGGGGCCGACGCCCATGCCCATGCCGCCAAACCGCTGGGCACCTATGCTGCGGCGTGGGAGGCGTTCATCGCCCGCCGCCTCGCCTTTCCACGCCTTGTGATCATCGGCGGCGGCATCGGCGGGATGGAACTTGCCATGGCCTCGGCGCACCGGCTGCTGGGCCTTGGCGCAAAGCCCGCCATTACCGTCATCGAGCGTGGCCCAGCCCTGCTTCCCAGCTCAGGCGCCCGTGCCCGCGCCGTCATCCTTGATCGCGCCCGAGCGCTGGGCATCCGCCTTGTGACCGGCATCACCGCAACCGCGATCACCGCCGACAAAGTGACGCTGTCCACCGGCGAGGCACTTGGTTCGGACTTCACCCTCACTGTCGCCACGGCCCGGCCCTTGGCGTGGTTCGCCGACACCGGCCTTGCGCTGACCGACGGGTATCTGGCCACAAGTGCCACACTGCAAACGTCGGACTCCGCAATCTTTGCCGCAGGTGACTGCGCGCATCTGACGGGAAGTCCGCGCCCCAAGGCCGGGGTTTTCGCGGTCCGCGCCGCGCCGATCCTGCACCACAACCTGCGCGCCGCCCTGTCCGGCGGCAGCCTTCGCGCGTTCCAGCCGCAACGCGATTACCTCAAGCTGATCTCGCTGGGCGACCGCTCTGCCCTGGCCGAAAAGTTCGGCGTTACTCTGTCCGGCCCCCGGCTGTGGCGGCTGAAAGACCGGATCGACCGAAAATTCATGGCGAAGTTCGAAGATTTCCCGGCCATGCCCGCCGCCACCCCGCCGCACCCCGCCACCGACGGTCTCGCCGAAGCAATGGGCGGCAAGCCCCTGTGCGGCGGCTGTGGCGCAAAGCTTGCACCCGACGTGCTGAACACTGCCCTTGCCGCCTTGCCACCGCCGCAACGGGCCGAGGTGCTGTCCGGCCCCGGCGACGACGCCGCCATCCTGTCCAGCGGCACGCGGTTGCAGGTGCTGACCACCGACCATCTGCGCGACTTCACCCATGACCCGCGCCTGATGGCCCGGATCACCGCGGTCCATGCCATGGGCGATATCTGGGCCATGGGGGCGGCCCCGCAGGTGGCACTGGCGCAGATCACCCTGCCGCGCCTTGGGCCGGACCTGCAGGCGCGCATGCTGGCCGAGATCATGGACGAAGCTGCCGCCACCTTCCGCGCCGCCGGGGCGGATATCGTCGGCGGGCATACCGCGCAGGGCACCGAACTGACCATCGGGTTCACCGTCACCGGCACCGCCATCCGCGCGGTGACCAAGGGTGGGGCACGGCCCGGCGACGCGCTGATCCTGACCAAAGCCATCGGTTCAGGCACGATCCTTGCCGCCGAGATGGCAATGGCGCGCATCCCCGGCCTGCTGCTGGGCGAAGCGGTGGCAACCTGCCTTGCTGTGATGCAACGCCCGCAAGGAACCGCCGCCGCAATTCTTGCGCCCTATGCCCATGCGATGACCGATGTGACCGGTTTTGGCCTTGCGGGCCACCTGCTGGAGATGATGGCGGCGTCCGGCACCGCCGCCACGCTGCGCCTTGCCGATGTGCCGTTTTTGCCGGGGGCAGAGGCGCTGGCGGAGGTCGGGTTTTGTTCCAGCCTCGCGCCGGCCAACCTTGCCGCCACCACCGGACGGATCACCGCGCCCGCCACACCGCGTGCAGGCCTGCTGCATGATCCACAGACCGCAGGCGGGTTGCTGGCAGCCGTGCCTGCCGATCACGCCGCCGCTTTGCTGACGCACCTGCAGGCGGCAGGCGAGACCGCTGCCCTGATCGGCAATGTCAGCTTCGGGCCACCCCACCTGACCGTCGTTCCGTAACGCAAAGGGCCCGCACCTTGCGGCGCGGACCCTTTCCGGAACCAGCCGCTGCCAGTCAGTTCGTCATCAGGTAGTAGCTGTTGCGCGACCCGCCCATGTTCTGCACCGTCACGTAGAAATAGCCGTCCCACGACGGGGTGAAATCGCAGTACAGCTTGTCCGACCAGCTGACGTCAAAGCAGATCACGTTGCCGTTCTCGTCAGTGACCGCCACGTCTAGGTTGGCATCGCCGTCTCCCACCACCGCCACTTCGGCGTAGGAGTTGCCGTAGAACGGCACTTCCCAGACGTCGGTGCGCCCGCCGGGCAGACGCGACAGCCAACTGACCGCGCCGCCAATCCGCCCGCGCGAACCTTCGGCCTCGGCGTCGGCGATCAGACCCATCAGCACCTCGTCATCGGCCGCCAGTTCCTTGGCCTTGGCGAACATCGCCGCCGCATCGGCCGGGGCGTCGGCGGCACCTTCCTCCTCATTCATCGCGTCGAAGAACGTTGCCTTGCCAACGGCACGGGGCGCCTTCGCCGCATCCTCCTTTACCATCATCGGAGCGGGGTTCTGCAGTGGGCCGGGGGCCACCTTCTTGCGCAAAGCCTCCTGATCGCCTTCGAAGACGAACTTCGCCGGGTCCAGTTCCGCCGGTTCTGCCGATGCCACATCGACCGACGCGGCCAGCTTGGCCGCTGTCAGCACCGTCAGCGCATCGCCGGACGCCACGCCCAGCGCATACAGCTCTTGCGCCAGACCCATCGTCGTGGCCCCGCCCGGCGTCGCGCCCACAGCTGCGGCGTCAACGTTCGTGCCCGACTTGTCCTGCGCCATTGCGGGCAGGGTCATCGCGACCAAGGCGGTCGTGGCAAGAGCAATCGAAAGGGATTTGAGTTTCATGTCGGGTCCTATGCGTTGGCCACCCCGGTATGGGGCGGGATGGGGCAAGTTTGACAGGCCGCAAGCGGTTTGAGAAGACGGCATGCCGTGACAAATTCCGTCATCCGCCTCAGTTGCCTATCAGGCGGTAGCTGTTTACCATCGTGCCCCGGTTCGCAACGGTGACCGTAAAGAACCCGTTGCGCGCCGGGGTAAAGGCACAGGACTTCACCGCCCGTGGCGACAGGTCGGCGCAGACCATATTGCCGGCCTCGTCCGCCACGGTCAGGTCCAGCGGCCCGTCGCCATCACCGATCAACGCAAGTTCCGCCGGACTCTCGCCAAAAAACGCCACGCGCCAGATATCCTCACCGCCAGCCGCCACATCCGACGTGACCCCGGCCGCAGTGGCGGTGCGCCCGCCCGGCAGCTGGGCGTCAAGGTCATAGGCCAGATCCTGCAACGCCGGATCCTCCCCTGCCATCCCCTGCGCCAGCGCCAGCGCAACCGGCCCCGCCGGGTCGGGGGCTGCAGGGCTGCCTTGCGGCGCATCGGGCGGCACGGTCCCCGACGTCTGCTTGCTCCACCCCGAAGCAGGGCGCAGGGTGACTCCGCGCGCCAGACGTATTGCTGTGAGCAGCATCACCATATCCCCTGACCGCATCGCCTGATCCTGCAACCGGTAAGACACCGCCAGCCGCGCCACCGGCCCCGGTCCGCCTGTGGCTGCGGCGCTCAGATTTGGGGTATCGGCCAGGGCCGGGACAGTGATCAGGGCGACAAGGCAAAGCGGCAAAAGGCGCATGGGGGTCCGGTCTTATCGATGGCCGCCAATGTGGCACCCGCCGCCAGGGATGGAAAGGGACGATCCCTTTCCCCCCCGCCCGTTTCGCGCTAGCACAATGGCCAGAAAGACGGAGGCACCGATGCGCGCACTTCTGGACCGGCTGGTCGCCTTTGATACCGTCAGTTCCAACCCGAACATCGCACTGATGCGCTATGTGGCGGACGTGCTGGAAGGCGCAGGCATTTCCGTGCAACTGATCCCGGATGCCACCGGGGGCAAGGCCAACCTCTACGCCACCACCGGGCCCTCTGGTGCCGGGGTCATGCTGTCAGGCCACACTGACGTGGTTCCGGTGGAAGGGCAGGCCTGGACGCACCCGCCTTTTGCCCTGACCGAACATCAGGGGCGGCTTTACGGGCGTGGCACAGCAGACATGAAAGGTTTCGTTGCCTGCGCGGTGGCCGCGATGGTTGACGCATCACGCCGGCCCCTGAAGGTGCCCCTGCACCTCGCGCTGTCTTATGACGAAGAGATCGGCTGTATGGGGGTCCGGTCGCTGATCGACATGCTGGCAGCAGCCCCGGTGCGGCCCCGCATCTGCATCGTGGGTGAGCCCACGGGCATGCAGGTCGCCACCGGCCACAAGGGCAAGGTCGCGCTGCGTGCCACCTGTACCGGGCGCGAGGGGCATTCCGCGCTGGCCCCGATGGCGCTGAACGCGCTGCATCTGGCGGCGGATTTCCTGAACGCGGTCCGGTCATTGCAGGCCGATGTCGCCGCCCACGGCCTGTCGGACGGTGACTATGATGTTCCCTACACCACATTGCATGTCGGCAAGCTGAACGGTGGCGTTCAGGTCAACATCGTGCCCAATCACGCGGTTCTGGATTTCGAGATCCGCTCACTGGCCGGGGAAGACGTGGCAGGCCTGATTGCCCGCCTGCAAACCGCCGCCGATGCCATCACAACCCCCCTGCGCGCCGGTTTTCCCGAAGCGGCCATCCGGATCGAACAGCTGTGGGATTACCCCGGCCTCGGCACGCCTTCGGATGCCGCCGTGGTGAATTTCGTCAAGGGTCTGACCGGGGCGAACGGCACGATCAAGGTCGCTTTCGGCACCGAAGGCGGGCTTTACGACCAGCGGCTGGGCATCCCCACGGTGATCTGCGGACCCGGCTCCATGGCGCAGGGCCACAAGCCGGATGAATACGTCAGCGTCGAACAACTGACGCGCTGCGAGGCGATGCTGGCGGCGCTGATCTCACAGCTGGAAACCGGCTTCTAGTGCCCGCCGCCATAGGCAAAACGGTAAGCCAGCGCCACGCCCCCGGCCCCGCCGGCGATATTGCCCAGCGTCACCCAGATCAGTGCCGTTGCTGCGGACGCGACCGTCACGTCAGCCCCTGCCAGCATCCCCAAGGGCAACAGGAACATGTTGGCAATCGAATGCTCCAACCCCAGCAGAACAAAGGTTGTCACCGGCCACAGCACCGCCAGAATCTTGCCGGTGGTGTCGCGCGCCGAGAACGACAGCCAGACCGCAAGGCAGACCAGCACGTTGCATAGCGCGCCCCGCACCACGGCCTCCACCGGTCCAAGGTTCGCCTTTGTCACAGCCACCCTCGCCGCCGTGGCCCCGAAGGGCGCGTCCAGCATTCCGGCCAGCCAGAACGCCAGCGCCAGCCCGACTGCGCCCGCAAGGTTGCCAAGGCAGACCACGCCCCAGTTGCGCATCAGGTCCGCCAGCGTGATCTTGCCGTCCACCGCCGCCATGACCATCAGCGCATTGCCGGTGAACAACTCGGCTCCGCCGACAATGCACAGGATCAGACCGACCGAGAAGACCACCCCGCCCAGCACCCGGACCGGGCCGAACCCGGCATCGGCCCCGGTGATCACCATCAGATAACCCGCCCCGCCAAAGCCGATGAAAGCCCCGGCCAACAGCGCCAGAACCGCCATCTGCGGCACCGGCAGATGCGCCTTGGCCACCCCGGCGCTTTCGATCAGCGCGGCGATCTGGGCGGGTTTGTACGCGTCATGATCATTGTCCATGCGGGCAATCTGAACCCGCGCCCCGGTTTTGCCAAGCACGGATCAGCCGCCCAGCTTACGCAACCGGTCTGCACCATCGGCACCGATCCGGTAATGGCCGGTGATCGGATAGGCGAACAGGATATCCTCTTCCCGTGCGCCCGCGCCGATGTTGTGCAGGATCAGCGGTGTGCCGTTCGCCGCCAGCTGATCGGACACGATGCCGATATGCGCCAGATTGCCGGGCAGCGTCCAGGTGACGATATCACCGGGCAGCCAGGGCGTCGGCTCGTCGGTCAGCGGCACTTCGGCCCCGATGCGGACGAACAGCGCCTGCAGGTTCGGCACCCGGCGATGGTCAATGTTGCGATCCGTGCGGGCCAGCCCCCAAAGCGGCGGATAAGCGGTGAAGTCCGCCTTCATGTCGCGGTTGACGGCCAATTGCAGATCGACGCCCCAGCCATCGCGCAGTGCACGGATCACCACGTCAGTACACACGCCCCGGTCGCGCGGAATGTCGCCGCCCGGAAACGCAAGCTGCACATAGGCCGGGTCGTAGATCGTGGTCACACCCACCTGACCCCGCGCGGCAGCCGTCAGCCGCGACGGCTCTGACGCCGCAGCGGGCGGGGCTAGACACAGCAGGATCATCAGCAAGCGCATTGCGAAAAGATGCGCCAGCCGGGTCGTTTTGGCGAGAGGGGGAAACCAGACCAACGCCATAGGGTGGCATCTTTCCGCCGGGTTCGGTAATACGCCGTGATGGCCGTAACCCTGACCTCCCTCGCCGATCTGGCCACCCTTGGCTTCGATGACATCATCGACGTCCGCGCCCCCGCCGAATATGCCGACGATCACCTGCCGGGTGCGATCTCGCTGCCGGTGCTGGACGACGACGAACGCGCCCGCATCGGCACGGTTTACAAGCAGGTCAGCCCCTTTACCGCCCGCAAGATGGGCGCGGCCCTGGTGGCCCGCAATGCCGCAGCCCATCTGGAAGGCGCCTTGGCCGACAAGCCCGGCGGCTGGCGGCCGCTGGTCTACTGCTGGCGCGGCGGGCAACGGTCGGGGTCTTTTGCCACCATCCTCAGCCAGATCGGCTGGCGGGTCGAGACGATTTCCGGTGGCTACAAGGCCTGGCGGGCGCTGGTGGTAAAGGCGGTCTACGACACGCCCATCGCCGCACCTGTGGTCGTGCTGGACGGCAACACCGGTTCCGCCAAGACCGAGCTTCTGAACCTTCTGCCCCAGCACGGCATTCAGGTGATCGACCTCGAAGGTCTGGCCCGGCATCGCGGTTCGCTGTTTGGCGCGCTTGGGCCCCAGCCCTCGCAAAAGGCCTTCGAGGCCAGCCTCGCCATGGCCATCGCCGCCCTTGACCCCACCCGCCCGGTGGTGATCGAGGCGGAAAGCTCCAAGGTCGGGAATTGTCGCCTGCCGCCCGAAATCTGGAAGGCGATGACCCGCGCACCGCGGCTGGAAATCGCGGCACCACTGGCGGCCCGCGCCACCTACCTGACCCGCGCTTACGCGGATATGACGGCAGATGCAGCCCGGCTGGCGGACACGCTTAGCCTGCTGAAAACGCAGCACGCTGCCGAGGTGATCGAAGATTGGCAAACCCTTGCCACTGCAGGGGATTTCACCCCCCTCGCCCATGATCTGATGGCCCGGCACTATGACCCGCGCTACACCAAACACCGCGCCCGGGTGGCCACTTCGGTCACCGAAATAGCCGCCGACGACCTGTCTGCTGACGCCTTGCCGGCGCTGGCGGCCCGGATCGCCGCCGCCGTCCGCACCCTCACCTGATCAGGGATTTGTCTCGATCACCTGATTAAGCCACGGCACGAATTTCGAGATGTTGGTATAGGCCGAAAACAGCGCCGTTTCTTCGCAGCCCTTGCCACTGAACGCGGTCAGACCCCAGCTGACGATCCCGGCCTGAATATAACCGCCACCATCCAGCGGCACCACCAAGGGCCCGCCGCTGTCACCGTTGCAGCTGGTCTTGCCACCTTCGAAGGTGCCCGAACAGATCATGTTCTCGCTGACCGGCACCGGTGCCTGCGCCACCAGCTCGTCCCAGATCGCATAGGCGTCCTGTTCGGCCACACCCAGCGTCTGCACCGCATAGCTGAACCCGCCCGCCGCATCGTCGGCCCGCGCCTCCATCATCGCGTTGTTGCACAGGTCGCGGTCCAGAATCTGAATCTGCGCCTGCCGCAGCTCCGGCGACGGGGCAGCCCCTTCCTGAAGCCCCCAGCCCGTGACGATGGTTGTCACCCCTTGCTGATTCAGGATATCCCCGAACTCGGCATCCGGCACTTCGATGGTCTGGTAAGGAACCGTCGGCGCGCGGGCCAGCTTGATCAGCGCGATGTCAAAGTCAAACTGCGTGCCCACGTAGGACGGGTGCTTGAACACTGCCTCGACCGGGATCAGATCGCCCTTGCCGGGGGTCAACTCGTTGGTGCCGACCAGGATCGACACATCCTGCGGCCAAAGGTCAGCGTAACTGCCGTCCTTTTGCTGCATGTGCACGCAATGCGCCGCCGTCAGCACCCAGCGGTCCATCACCAGCGACCCGCCACAAAACTGTGTGTCCGTCCCCACCGGTGCGCCGCCCACCACCAGCGCCACCTGCCATGGCCAGGCCCCTTCCGCTGCCACCTCGCCGCCGATCACCTTGGCCCCGGCGGTATCCGCCACCGCCGCCCGCGCCGCCTTGGCCCCGCTTCTGGCGAATTCAAACGGCGACGCGATGCCCGCTTCGACCGGAAACTCGGGGCCGGCGGTTTCCGCTATGGCCCCGGTTGCAAGCAGCATGGGCAACAGCGCCAGTCCGAAACGCAATCTCATGGAGTCGTCCCTTTCGTCTCTTGTCATGGGATCACAGCGTCCCGGGTTTCAGGCGCACCATCTGACGCAACATCGTCAGGGGTGCGGGTTTCACCGAAAAGCCGCGCATCGCGGCCTCGTCTTGGTCACCCATGCGGCCTTCCAGCCACAGGGCCATCGCATCACTCGCCCCGGCAAAGGCCCGGGTCATTTGCGGCGTGGCCAGCCGGGTCAGGTCCACGCGCGGGGCGTCGGGGTCGACCGGCACCGCCAGCACCCAGATCTCCTCCAGCCCGGCAACGTCGGTCGGCTCGATCTGCAATCCCACCCGCACGCTTTCCCCCGGGGCCAGCCGGTTCGCAAGGTTCTGCACCGGCCAGATCGGCGACACCGCGAAATCTGCGGCGAAATAGAGCACCGACACATCCTGCGCCTTGCCGCCGGTGTTGGTCAGCACCAGCCACAGCTGATCACAGCCCTGCACCCCCGCTGCCGGATCGTACTCCACCGCTTCGGCAACTGCCCCACAATCCACGCCCGCCGCCTTGCGTTCCACCACCATCGACAGCGGCGCCTTGCCGGTCAGACTGCGCCCCGCAGCCCCCGCCAGCACCGCGCGCAAGCGCAACCCATGGGCCGCCTGCATCAGCATCCGCTCCACCGCGATCTCGGGGGTCTCACCCTCTTCCGGGGTGATACGGGGAGAAGAGCCCGGCCCCTCGGGGTCCAAGACGCCACCGGCCCCCGCCAGTGCCACAACGCCGCCGGTCAGGATCGGCACCAGATCGGCCCCCGGTCCGCCCTCTGGCAGCGCCACAAGCCACGGCCCGTAGTCGAACCCATCCGACGCAGCCGCACGCACCGGGGCAGCCAGCACCAGTGCCGCGGGCGGCGCAAGGCTGACCACCTCGGCCCACAAAGCCCCCTCAGGCACCACTCCCGACAGCTGCGCCGCACGCGCGGCTACGTCGCCAACAATCAGCGTTGCCAGCGGCTCGCCCCCCGAAGCGCCCGCAAAAAGCGCCACCTCACTGCCCGGCGTAAGCCCCTGCAACAACCCCGCGTTCAGCACTCCAGCCTCGACCACCATCCGCGCCTCTGCCGCGCCCTCACCAAAAACCCGCGCCTCCAGCAAAGTGCCCTCGCCCTCCGGCATCTGCCGCGCCGGGCCTTGCACCATCGCGTCAGTGGTCGCCGCCAGAACTTGCGCCCAACTGGCCTCGGGCGCGGTGCGCAGCACCTCGGCCAGTCGCAGGGTAAACTCGCCATGCCAGGTCACACCGTCACCCAAGGGGTATTCAAACGACCGCTGATCGGATTGCGAGGAATAGAGGAACACGAAATCCCCCGTCAGCGGCGCAGCCTCCATCCCCGCCACAGACTCCAGATCATCGGGAATGCCGAGCGCCTCCGGCGACAGCACCCGCGCCACCCCCTCGCCGCCAACGGCCCGGAACCCCGTCGCCGAATGGCAGGCATCGACCAGCCCCACCACCGCCACCCCGCGCGTCAGCATCCCTTGCGCCCAGACCTGCAACTCATCGTCCAGAATCGCACCCTCCACCGCCCCGATGGACCCTTTCCACCCGGCAGCATCAGCGGGCAGCAGGATCTCGTCATACCCGCCGCCCTCATCGCCGCTCATGTCCGGGGCCTGCGACCCGTGGCCCGAGAAATAGAACACCACCGTATCGCCGCGTTTCGACGCCACAGCCACCGCGTCCATCGCCGCGACGATCTCAGACCGAGCCGGCTGGCCCGTGACAACACCGTCAGGCAAACCCTGCGCCGAGGCCGTCAGCACCACCATATCCGAAGCCTTCACCCCCCGCGCCACCAGCACCTCCGCCATCAGCACCGCATCAAACGACGGCCCCTTCAGATCGGCATCCAGCGTCAGGTAATCGCTGACCCCCACGATCACCGCCCGCACCTCGGCATGGGCAGGCAGGGCCGCAAAGGCCAGTGTCAGGGAAAGGGCAAAGGAAAAGGCATGGCGCATGATGCGGCCAAGATACTGTGGCCGGATGGCAGAGCAAGGCCCTCAGCGCGGATGACCGGATTTGTCATCCGTGGCGGGGGCAGGGGGCGGGGTAGCCTCGACCTTCGGGCGAGCACTGGATAAAGCCAATGACTTGGCGGTGTTTTCAGGGTCGTCCTTGCGTTCTCTTTGCGTCTTGACGCACAGGGGACAAGGATAGCGTCAACCTTTTCGGGCGAGCCGGGGGAAGCCGTCGAAGCGGAGGGTTGGCACCCTCCCAAAGGCTCGCTAAGCACCGGGCCACAAAGGTGCAATCATCTGGCACGCCGCCGTGAGGTCGTTCACGCGTCTGGTATTCGAGTTTGGGGCGACAAAGACTTCACCATGTTGCACATCTATCGACATGCACAGCCGGTTGGCCGGTTGTCTGTTACTTTGAATGTTCTGATCAACATGCAGCCGGACCATCGTCGCCACGTACAGCCCCATCTGTCGCCGCTCCTCAATCGCGGCGTCGGTTGCGGCGTCGTCTTGGGTCATCCTAAGGAGTGCCGCGCCGATCTGCTCTACGCCCCGTGCGCTGCTATAAACCAACATGTCAGCATGGACAGACACTTCCACACCGGCAAGCGTAAGCTTTCCTTGCCTCGCCGGTGCTTGTACAAACGCGAATTCCGCAAGCTGGTTGTTCATGCCTTGGATCGCGTGCAACACCTCGATAGACTTAAGGGCATCATCCTGACGCAGCGAGCTTTCTGACATATCGGCAACCCTTTGCCGGAACATTTGTTCTGCCGCAATTAGGGGATTCAAGTTTCTTGCTGGATCGGTAAGATACACCGTTATCGCAGGGCGGGCGTCCTTGTACCGGATGATCGGGGGAGCTATCGGGTTCTTCGCCCTTCTCACTATTCCGAGCTAGGCAGTTGTGGATGAAACCATAAACAAAGCGAGATCATTTGCGGAAATTCTGGGAGGGTTGGGCATGGATGACTTCCTTGCAACAAAGATAATAGACACAGGGCGCAACCTGCATATCGCGAGTCTATCGCGCCGCACAATCGAAGATTGTGGGGCTTCACACATGGGGTATGACGGTTACTTCGTTTTTGAAGCCTCCGATCTGCCCAACCAACGTGGCATTATCATCTTGGGGAAGGTCGCCTCCTTTGAGGCTGCGCTTGCCTTGGCGGACATCCTCGCAGCCTAACGCAGCATTGCAATTAGGGACTGTTGAGGTTCGGGATTCCCAAATCAGCTGACGTCTGACTCAAGGTTGCAAACAGAGGAGAGCAGCCTTGACGCGCGGAGTTTTGAACGATGTCCAGTGGGCAGCTGTTGAGCCGTATTGCCTTGGGAAGTCATCTGATCCTGGACAG
>JANOQT010000036.1:0-21563 GCA_031415015.1 Paracoccaceae bacterium | reverse complement strand
CAAGGGCACCCGCGCCATGGCGTCGGCGATATACCATTCCAGCCGCTCCAGATCGTCGGGGAACAGTTGGAAACTGAAGTCTTCGGGGAAGGGATCGTCCTTGGTGACCCAATGCGCCCGGCCATTGCGCTCGTACGGGCCAAGGTTGAAGCCGTGCTTTTCCTGCCGCAGGTAATAGCTGCTGTCCACGTCGCGCAGCAGAGGCAGCTTTGCCCCCGTCTCGGCCGAATAGGCGGCAAGTTCGGGGATGGTGTCGAACAGCATGTACTGGTGGCTCATCACCATCATTGGCAGGTCGCGGCCGAACATCTTGCCGACTTCGCGGGCGTAATAGCCTGCCGCGTTGACGACAATCTCGGCCCGCACCTCGCCCTTCGGCGTGGTCAGCACCCATTCGCCAGCCTCCCGCCGTACGCCGGTGACCGGGCAGAACCGCTCAATCCGCGCGCCCATCTGGCGGGCACCCTTGGCCAGCGCTTGCGTCAGTTGGGCCGGGTCGATGTCGCCGTCGTAGGGATCAAACAGGGCGCCGGTCAGGTCGTGCGTTTCAAGGAACGGATACTTCGTGCGGATCTCATCCGGGGCCAGAATATCCAGATCCATGCCCTGCGTGCGCCCCATGCCGACGACGCGCTGAAATTCCTGCAGGCGTTCGCGGCTGTGGCCCAGCCTTACCGACCCGGTGACGTGGTAGTTCATCGGGTAATCGACGGCGGCCCCAAGGCCGCGGTACAGTTGCGCCGAATAGCGCTGCATGTTCATGATCGACCAGCTGGAGGAAAACGTCGGCACGTTCCCCGCCGCATGCCAGGTTGATCCGGCGGTAAGTTCGTTCTTTTCCAGCAGGATGCAGTCCGTCCACCCCGCGAGCGCCAGATGATACAGCGCCGAAACGCCGACCGCCCCACCGCCGATGATCGCGACCCGTGCGCTTGCGAATTCGGTCATCGCCGCCCCCCTGTATCCCGTGTCACTATCCTGCGGCCAGCTGCCGCTTTCAATTCGGCGCAGATGCGGCTATTGATCGGATAATCCGATCAGGCACACCGATCAAACAGGCCCGGCCCCAATGCAGATCGACCTTCTGGACACATTCCTTGACCTCGCCGAAACCCGCAGCTTTCACCGCAGCGCCGAGCGTCTGCGCGTCACCCAATCCACCGTGTCGGCCCGCGTCACTGCGCTGGAACAGGCCGTTGGCAGCCGGTTGTTCGACCGGTCGCGTGCAGGCACCGACCTGACCCCGGAAGGCAAACGGTTCGAGCCGCATGCCCGCGCGCTGCGCCACGAATGGAACGAGGCGCGGCGGCGCATCCAGATCCCGCAAGGCGCCGCACATCTGGTGCGTCTTGGCATCCAGAACGATCTGGCGGCGGTCTATCTGGGCGATTGGATGGCTGGCTTCCGCCAAGCCCTGCCCGGCACGGCTTTCTACATCGAGCCGGACTATTCCAACCAGATGTGTGCTGACCTTCTGACCGGGATTCTGGATTTTGCGGTGATGTTTTCGCCCAAACCACACCCGGACCTGCATTTTGAAAGTGTCGGAGACGTGGCGTACCGCATGATCTCGACCGAGGCGGACAGCGTGACCGGTGTTGCCGCCGACCGGTTCGTGTTTGCGCATTTCTCTCCGGCATTTGAAGAGATGCACCGTCAACTGACCCCTGATCTGGCTGCAGCGCCAGTGTCGGTGGGGCAATCCGGATCGGTAGTGTCCTTGCTGATGGCGATGGGCGGGTCGGGCTATGTGCTGGAAAAGACCGCAGGGCAACTGGTGGCAACCGGGCAGTTCCGGCATGTGGCCGATGCGCCGGTGTTGCGCCAGCCGGTGTTTGCAGCCCTGCACATCCGCCACCGGATTGCGCCCTTGCACCGGCGCTTGACGCAGCAGGTCAGCGGGCATCTTGCGTAACCCTCAGAAAGCCATCTGCACCCGGTGCCCGGGGGCATGGGACAGGCGGACGAATGTGACCGGCCCCGCCAGCCCGAAGGTCGTCCGTTCGGCGATGAACAGCGGCGCGCCCACTGTCACCCCCAGAACCGCCGCCTCACGCGCAGTTGCGGCTTCGGCAGAAAAGGCAATGTCGCCGGACAGCAGGCTTATGTGCGTCACCAGCCATTCATTGGCACTGAGGGCTGCGAAATCAGGGGGGGGATCGGGCAAGACCGCCGGATTAAGCCAGCGGCATTCAAGGACATAGGGCTGACCTGCGGCCAGATGCAAGGTTTCCAGGTAGCGCAAGGGCGTGGCTTCGGGCAGGCCAAGCCGGGCGGTGACCGGCACCGGGGCGGGCAACAGACGGTCGGCCAGCACCTCGAACCCGTGGGCCAGACCCTTGGCCTCGACGTCCTGCCGGATCACCGGAATATCCAGCCGCGCGCGCCGGACCGGCAGTTCCGCGACCCGGGTGCCGGCGCGTTTCTTGCGTTCCACCACACCCGCGTCGGCCAGATCGCGCATAGCCCGGTTGACCGTTGCCCGCGCCACGCCGAATTCCACCGCCAGCGCCTCTTCGCCGGGGATCAGCGCCCCCGGAGGCCAGTCGCGGATGCGGATGCGGCGCAATACTTCCGCGCGGATGCTTTCCCAGCCCTCGCCGCTCACATCCGGCCCCTGAGCCCGGCCATCACCTGACGATAGCGCGCCGCGATTGCCGGGCGGGCCACGTGGCGACCGTGCGTGACGATGTGGCGGCCCGCAGACCACAGATCCGTCACCAGCCGGTCATGGCCGGCAAAGATGAACGCATCCAGCAGCATGTCCCCCCGGTGGCCTGCAAGCGCCAGATCCGCCGTATCCAGCGCCACAAGATCGGCCACCGCCCCCACGGCGATGCGACCAGAGGCGCGCCCTGCCGCCTGTGCCCCGCCCTGCGCCGCCGCCTGATAGAGCGCCCGGCCGGTTGAGTGACCTTGCGTGGCGAATATGGCCCTGCCCCGGTGCTGCAAGCGCTGCGAATATTCCAGCAGCCGCAGCTCTTCCGCCAGCGAGATGCGCACGTTGCTGTCGCTGCCGACACCCATCGCCCCCTTGGCCGCCTGCCAGCGCGGCGCATCAAAGATACCGTCGCCCAGATTTGCCTCGGTGATCGGGCACAGACCTGCCACCGCACCGGTGGCCGCCAGACCTGCCGTTTCGTCAGGGGTCATCTGGGTGCAGTGGATCATGCACCACTCCGGCCCGACGGGCAGGTTGGCCAAGGCCCAGTCCACCGGACGGGCACCGTAGGCGGCAAGCACTTCGGCCACTTCGGCCTGTTGTTCGGCAAGGTGCATGTGGACCGGACCGCCGCGCGCAAGGTCGGTGATCCTTGCAAGACTGTCGCGGCTGACCGCACGCAGGGAGTGTGGGGCGGCGCCAAGCCGGGCATCATCCGGCAAAGACCGCAGGGCGCGCGCGGCCCCGTCCATCAGCTGCACGAAGCGCTCTTCGGTGCAGCCAAAGCGCAGCTGGCCGCCCTGCAAGGCGCGACCGTCGCAGCCGCCCTGCTGGTACAAGACCGGCAGCAGGGTCAGGCCCAGCCCCGTCGCATCCGCCGCCGCCACGATCCGCAACGCCATTTCGGCGGGGAAGTCATAGGATGCACCACCCGTCTGGTGATGCAGGTAGTGGAACTCTGCCACCCCGGCAAAGCCTGCCTCTGCCATCTCGACCATGGCCAGTGCGGCAATCGCCTCGACATCCTCCGGGCTCAGAAGATCGAGAAATCGGTACATCAGGCTACGCCAGGTCCAGAAACTGTCCTGACCCGCTGTCCGCGCCTCGGTCATCCCGGCCATCGCGCGCTGAAAGCAGTGCGAATGCAGGTTCACCGGCGCGGGCAGCAGGCAGCCCAGCACTGGTCCATCGGCCACAGCGCCCGGCGTGACGGCGATGATCCGCCCGCCCGCAACCTCGATCCGCACATTTTGGGCCCAGCCATCTGGCAGCAGCGCAGTTTCGGCGTGAAGATGCATCCGGGCCTCGCTTGACAGGCTAATATGTATAGACATATTAAGCTATCAGCCAGACATATAGCAAGGCCCCGCATGACACTGCTGCTGACCCACGCCTGCGTTGCGCCAATGACGGACGGGATGGCGGTGCTTGCCGACGGCGCGGTGGCCATGGCGGATGGGGTGATCCAATGGATTGGCCCGTCAGCCGATATTCCTGCGGCTTATCAAAGCTTTCCGACCCGCCGCTGCGAGGGCCATTTGCTGACGCCGGGGCTGATCGACTGTCACACTCATGTGGTCTTTGCGGGCGACCGAGCCGCCGAGTTCGAGATGCGGCTGAACGGGGCCAGCTACGAAGACGTGGCCCGTGCCGGTGGGGGGATTCTGTCGACGGTCCGGGCCACCCGAGCGGCGTCCGAGGAACAACTGCTGGCCTGCGCGCTGCCACGTGTGGATCAGATGATCGCGGCGGGGGCCACGACCATCGAGGTGAAATCCGGCTACGGCCTGACCATCGCGGATGAGCTGAAGATGCTGCGGGTGGCGCGCAGGATCGGGATGCTGCGGCCGGTCAGCATCATCTCCACCCACCTTGCCGCCCATGCGATCCCGCCAGAGTTTTCGGGACGTCCGGCCGAGTATATCGCGCAGATCGCCATCCCCTCGCTTGTCGCTGCAAAGGCGGAGGGGCTGGTCGATCAGGTCGATGGGTTCTGTGAGGGGATCGCCTTTCAGCCCGACCACCTGCGCCCGTTGTTCGCAGCGGCGGCGGCCCTTGGCCTGCCGGTCAAGCTGCACGCCGAACAGCTGTCAGACCTGAAAGGCGCGGTTCTGGCTGCCGGGTTCGGGGCGATTTCTGCGGACCATCTGGAATATCTTGGCCCCGATGGCATTGCCGCGATGGCCGCTGCGGGAACCGTGGCGGTGGTCCTGCCGGGGGCGTTCTACACCCTGCACGAAACGCAGATGCCGCCGATTGCCGCCCTGCGCGCTGCGGGCGTCCCGATGGCGGTGGCCACCGACATGAACCCCGGCTCCTCGCCGATGCTGGCACTGCCTTTGGCGATGAACATGGCCTGCACCCTGTTCCGCCTGACCCCTGCCGAGGCGCTTGCCGGGACCACAACCCACGCAGCCCGCGCGCTTGGCCTGACCGACCGGGGCCGCATCGCGCCCGGCCTGCGCGCCGATCTGTGCCTGTGGGAAGCCCGCCACCCTGCCGAGCTGAGTTACCGGATCGGTGCCATTCCCCTTCATTCCCGCATTTTCGGAGGCGTCCTTGACCGCTGAAATTCTGATCCCCGGCCAGACCACCCTCCGCCAACTGGAACGTATCTGGCGCGAAGGTGCGCCGGCGCGGCTTGATCCTGTCGCGCGTGCCGGGGTCATGGCCGCCGCCGCGCATATCGCGAGAGCGGCTGCGGGTAAGGGTGCCGTCTACGGCGTGAACACCGGTTTCGGCAAGCTGGCCAGCCTGAAGATCGCGCCTCAAGATACCGCACAGCTTCAGAAAAACCTGATCCTAAGCCATTGTTGTGGCGTCGGTGATCCGATGCCCGGGCCGATCGTGCGGCTGATGATGGCGCTGAAGCTGCTCAGCCTTGGGCGCGGCGCGTCGGGGGTACGCTGGGACATCGTGGCGCTGATCGAAGGGATGCTGGCCAAGGGTGTTGTGCCGGTGATCCCGGCGCAAGGGTCGGTCGGGGCCAGCGGTGATCTGGCGCCATTGGCGCATATGGCCGCCGTGATGATCGGCGAGGGTGAGGCAGAAGTTGAGGGACAGGTGCTTTCGGGGCGTTATGCCTTGGCCTGCGCTGGGCTGACACCAGTGACGCTGGGCCCGAAAGAGGGGCTGGCGCTGATCAACGGCACCCAGTTTTCCACGGCCTACGCGCTGGCGGGGCTGTTTGACGGCTGGCGTGCGGCGCAGTCGGCGCTGGTGACCAGTGCGATGTCGACCGACGCGATCATGGGCTCCACCGCGCCGCTGCATCCGCAAATTCACAGCTTGCGTGGCCATGCGGGCCAGATCGAAGCGGCGGCGGCGATGCGCGACCTGCTGGACGGGTCAGAGATCCGCGAAAGCCACCGGGAGGGCGACAGCCGCGTGCAGGACCCCTACTGCATCCGCTGTCAGCCGCAGGTGACCGGGGCGGCGATGGACGTGCTGCGCATGGCCGCCCGGACACTGGAGGTGGAGGCGAATGCGGCCACCGACAACCCCTTGGTGCTGGACGATGGCAGCATCGTGTCCGGTGGGAACTTCCACGCCGAACCCGTTGGTTTTGCGGCAGATATGATCGCGCTGGCCCTGGCCGAGATCGGTGCCATAGCACAGCGCCGCGTGGCGTTGATGGTCGATCCGGTGCTGTCATTTGACCTGCCCGCGTTCCTGACGCCGAAGCCGGGCCTGAATTCCGGCTTCATGATCGCAGAGGTGACGACTGCCGCTTTGATGAGCGAGAACAAGCATCTGGCGCATCCGACTGTCACCGACAGCACCCCCACCTCGGCCAATCAAGAAGACCATGTGTCGATGGCAGCGCACGGTGCGCGCAGGCTGGGTCCGATGAATGCCAATCTGGCGGTCATTCTGGGGGTCGAGGCGCTGTGCGCGGCGCAGGGGCTGGAATTTCGCCGGCCGTTGCTGACATCGCCCCCGTTGCAGCGCGCGCTGGCCCGGCTGCGCGCCGATATTCCGGCGCTGGACGACGACCGCTATCTTGCCCCCGATCTTGCTGCCGCTGCCCGGATGATCACCTCCGGCGCGCTGGCCCAGGCCCCCCTGACCCCCTTGCCGGAGCTGTAATATGACCCGCCACAACACCCGCGACATCTATCCTGCGACCGGCACGGCGATCACCGCGAAAAGCTGGCTGACCGAGGCACCGATGCGGATGCTGATGAACAACCTGCACCCCGATGTGGCGGAAAACCCGCATGAGTTGGTGGTGTATGGCGGCATCGGACGTGCGGCGCGGACGTGGGAGGATTTTGACCGCATCGTTGCAGCTTTGCGCGATCTGGAGGCGGACGAAACGCTGCTGGTGCAATCCGGCAAGCCGGTGGGAATTTTCCGCACCCACAAGGATGCGCCTCGCGTGTTGATCGCGAATTCGAACCTGGTGCCGCATTGGGCAACCTGGGATCATTTCAACGAGTTGGACAAAAAGGGTCTGGCGATGTATGGCCAGATGACGGCGGGTTCCTGGATTTACATTGGAACTCAAGGGATTGTGCAAGGAACCTATGAGACTTTCGCCGAAGCCGGGCGACAGCATTATAAAGGCAGCCTGAAGGGTCGCTGGATCCTGACCGGGGGTCTGGGCGGCATGGGTGGCGCGCAGCCTCTGGCCGCCGTGATGGCCGGAGCCTGCTGTCTGGCGGTAGAATGTGACGAGACGCGGATCGATTTCCGTCTGCGCACCCGTTACGTCGATGCCAAGGCGCAGACGCTGGACGAGGCACTGGCGATGATCGCCGACTGGACGGCGAAGGGCGAGGCGAAGTCTGTCGGCCTGCTGGGCAACGCCGCCGACGTCTTCCCGGAACTGGTGGCGCGGATGAAAGCGGGCGGGGTGCGGCCCGATATCGTGACCGACCAGACCTCTGCGCATGACCCGCTGCATGGCTATCTGCCGCAGGGGTGGAGCGTGGCGGAGTGGCGGGCCAAGCAGGAAAGCGACCCGAAGGCGGTGGAGAAGGCCGCGCGCGCCTCAATGAAGGTGCATGTGGCGGCGATGGTTGACTTCTGGAACGCGGGCGTCCCCACGCTCGACTACGGCAACAACATCCGGCAGGTGGCGCAGGACGAAGGGCTGGAGAACGCCTTCGCTTTTCCCGGCTTCGTGCCCGCCTACATCCGGCCGCTGTTCTGCCGGGGGATCGGGCCGTTCCGCTGGGTGGCGCTGTCGGGCGACCCGGAGGATATCTACAGTACGGATGCGGCGATGAAGCGGCTGTTCCCGGACAATACCCACCTGCACAACTGGCTGGATATGGCGCGCGAACGGATCGCGTTTCAGGGTCTGCCCGCCCGTATCTGCTGGATCGGACTGGGGGACCGGCACAAGGCGGGGCTGATGTTCAACGAGATGGTGGCGTCGGGCGAGTTGAAGGCGCCGATCGTGATCGGGCGGGATCATCTGGATTCAGGATCGGTCGCAAGCCCCAACCGGGAAACGGAGGCAATGAAGGACGGATCGGACGCGGTGTCGGACTGGCCGCTTTTGAATGCGCTCTTGAATACCGCATCTGGGGCCACCTGGGTTTCGCTTCATCATGGCGGCGGGGTGGGGATGGGGTTCAGCCAGCATTCCGGGATGGTGATCGTGGCGGACGGGACGGAGGATGCGGCACGGCGGTTGAAGAATGTGCTGTGGAATGATCCGGCAACAGGGGTGATGCGGCACGCGGATGCGGGGTATGAGATTGCCCTGGATTGCGCGGCGGAGCATGGGTTGCGGCTGCCGGGGATCATGGGGTGAGGAGGCATGTCCACGCGTGGACAACGTCCACGCGCAAACAAAAACAATGGTTTAGATATCCCGCATTAGGACTTTTTAAACTTTTGTCAGAGCCAGATCGGGTTTGACCAGGCCCGTTTTCCGGCGGCGTCGATGACCGCCACACGCAGCCAGGGCGAGGCGTTCAGCCGCGCCAGCGGCACGGCGGCGCGGGTCATTGAGTGGCCATGTACCGCCTTGGCCCCGGCCCCATGCCCCATCGCCACGACAGAAGCGGCGGCAGAGCATTCGACGACGACATGGTCGCCTTCTACCCGGACATCGCGGATTTCGGGACCTTGGGAGGAGTAGAACGCCCCGGCTTTCAGCGCCGACAACAGCGCCTCGGGTGTGTTCACCCCGGCTTTCACCATCACCCAGCCGCCGAAATGGTCAGGCTCCGAGAAATGCGCGTCGTCGGTGGCGATCAGGGAAAGCCTGCGGCCTTCGGTCAGTAGCAGATCGGCGATGGCAAAGCCGTCGGGCCGGTCGCAGCCAACCGCACAGCCAAGGTTATAGACCTCGACCGCGTGGGCGGAGGTGATGGAGCGGGCGTCAGCGAGGGTCAGGCCGGACCATTGCGGATGAGCAATGGCGACGAAAGCGCCTGCCGCCACCGCGCGGGCGGCGATTTCCGGCCCGGTTTCCTGACCGGCGACCGGCTGGAACGACGGCGAGTTCGAGGGGGCGAAATCGGGCGGCAGGCCGACGGCCAAGATGTGCCACAACTCGCCATTGGCCATCGCGCCGGAATGGAGTTCGGCGCCGAGGATGGTTGTGAAGCCTTCGGCCCGCATCGGCACGGTATCGACGATGGGATAGCCGTAGGTGCCGATGAAATGGTCGGTCAGGGCCAGAAAGTCATAGCCTTCGGCCCGGTAGCGGCGGCAGACCTCGGACGGGTCAAGCACGCCGTCCGACCGGGTGGAATGGGTGTGCAGGTTGCCACGCCAGAAGCGTCCGGGGGCGGTGAAGGCGATGGGGCGGGTCATCTGGTGTTCCTTGTCAGGACCGGATCAGCACTTGCAGATCGGCCACATTGGTTCCGGTGCCACCAATGATCAAAAGATCATCCGACGCGGCAAGGCAAGGGTTGCTGTCGTTCTGTGACAGGCGGGCGACAGGGTCGATGCCGGCGCTGCGCATCCGCGACAGGCTGCCCTGATCGACAATGGCCCCGGCGGCGTCGGTCGGCCCGTCGCGGCCATCGGTGCCTGCGGAAAGGAAGGTCCACGGGGCGGACCAACCCTGCGCCTCGGCCAGAAGTGCCACGCGCAGGGCCAGTTCCTGATTGCGCCCGCCCCTGCCCCGGCCCTTCAGCACGACCGTCGTCTCGCCGCCAAACAGCGTGATGCCGGGACCGGAGGCCAGGACGCGGCCTGCCGCTTCGGCCACGTCACCGGTCAGCGGCGTCGCTGCGACCGTGGCCCCCGGCGCAGCATCGGCCATCGCCCGCACCGACAAGTCGTTCGAGCCGATGAGGATGTTGTCGGCCGTGGGAAGAGGCGGCAAAACCGGCTCTTGCGCCTGCAAATGTGCGCGGACTGACGCGGGCAGCTGGTCCCAGACACCGTGATTTTGCAGGATCGAACGCGCCTCGGCCCGGGTGCCCAACGGGGCGACCGTGGGTCCGGAAGCAATGGCGCGCAGATCATCGCCCACCACGTCGGACAGGATCAGGGCCGTCACATGGGCGGGACCAGCCGCGCGCAGCAGCCCGCCGCCCTTCAGCCGCGACAGCTGTTGGCGGACAAGGTTCATCAGCGTGATCTCGGCCCCGGAGGCAAGCAGCAGGCGGTTCACTTCGGCCTTGTCGGCAAGGCTGACGCCTGCCACCGGGGCGGGAAGCAGGGCTGAGCCGCCGCCAGAGATCAGCGCCAGAATGCGCTGGCCGGGTTGCATCTGCGCCAGTCTGGCAAGCACCTGTTCTGCGGCATCGGCACCACGGGCGTCGGGCACCGGATGGCTGGCGGCAAGCACGGTCGCCCCCGCCAGCGGATGGGCGTTTTCGTCGTTGGTGATGACGATGGTTTCGGTTGGACCAAGGGTGTCGAGGGCGGTCGCGGCCATGACCCGTGCGGCCTTGCCGATGGCCAGGATCAGATCGGGGCGGCCACGCCCGGCCAAAACTAGATCAGGGCGGGCACGCCCGGTCAGGGCCGCACGCACGCCCCGCGCCGGATCGGCGGCATCCAGCCCGGCGCGGAAAATCCGTTCCGCTTCATTCCGTTGCAGCATGGCCCGCTCCTTTACCTTTGGCAAAGACTTGCCTTTTCTCGGCGGGCCGGACAAGTCCCTCTCGCACACACCTGAAAGTCATGTTAACCCAATACAACCGCTCGTTGCAGGGAGTTGCCGATGTCACTTGATCGTATGGACCTGACCGCCCCCGCTTTCGAGGTGAGCGCGCCGGATGCGGTGACGCGCCTGGATGTTCAGGCGATGGCCGCGCAGGCGCGGTCGGCGGCAGGGTTCCTCAAGGCGCTGTCGCACGAAGGGCGGCTGATGATCCTGTGCCATCTGGGATCGGGTGAACGGTCGGTGACCGAACTGGAACGGCTGCTTGACACGCGTCAGGCTGCGGTCAGCCAGCAACTGGCGCGGCTTAGGCTTGAGGGGCTGGTGCAAGCGCGGCGGGACGGCAAGGCGATCTATTACTCGATCCAGGACCCCCGGGTGATGCGGACGATCCGTCTGATGTCGGAGATGTTCTGCACACCTGCCTGACCGCTACCCCCTGCCGATATAGGGCATGTCGCGGGCCATGATCGTGACGAAGGGGGTGTTCACCTCCGGTGGCAGGCTGGCCATGTGCAGGATCGTGCTTGCAACGTGGGCCACGTCCATCACCGCCTCGATGCGGGTTGTGCCGTCGGCTTGGGGAACACCTTTGGGGAACGCGGCGGCCATGGCAGTCAGGGCGTTGCCGATGTCGATCTGCGCACAGGCGATGTTGAAGGCGCGACCATCAAGGCCAAGGGTGCGGGTCAGGCCGGTGACCGCGTGTTTCGACATGGTGTAGGGGGCGGAGCCGGGGCGCGGCACATGGGCCGAGATCGAGCCGTTGTTGATGATGCGCCCGCCTTGCGGCGTCTGGCGGCGCATGAGGCCAAAGGCGGCGCGGGCGGTCAGGAACATGCCGGTGATGTTGGTGCGGCTGAGGGTCAGCCAGTCGGCCACCGGGATCTCGTCGATGGGGGCGGCGGGCAGCGAGATGCCGGCGTTGTTGAACAGCACATCGAGGCGCGGCAGTTGCGCGAAGGCGGCGTCGATCTGGTCCGGGTCGCCGACATCGCAGGGCAGGATCAGGGCGGGGCGGCCGGCGGCGGTTTCCTCCAGCGCGTCGGCGCGGCGGCCCATCAGGGCCACGGTCCAGCCTTCGGTCAGGAACGCCTCGGCGGTGGCGCGACCGATGCCGGAGCCTGCGCCGGTGATCAGGATGGTTTGTGGGGTCATGGAATATCCTCTGCGAAGTGGTATTTCAGCAGCCAGACAAGAACCCGGCTGACAAGCCGGGTTGGCAGGCCGGCCAGGGTGGCAAGGTCGGCGGCGGTGGTGCCTGCAGGGCCAGTGGCGGTCAGTGCCGCCAAGACAACGGCGATGCGGGCCGGGTCTTCGAATTGGCGGCGGGTGGCGGCGTAATTGCGCAAGGCCAGCGTGGCGGCAAGGTCGGGGCGCGGGCCAAGCGGTACAGCGCGGTAGCGGCGGGGTTCGGAAGGGCGGGGCGTCGGATAGGCCGCGAAGAACAGGTGCGGCGCGGGGGCCACCGGCAGACGCGCCGCATCAATCGGGGCCAGCGCGCGGCGCAGGGCGGGGTTCCGCCGGGCATGGGCCAGCATCGCGGCTTGTTCGGCCCACAGCGTCTGCATCTGCGGGATCACCACCCGCCAGTCGTACAGCGACCGCGCCCGTACCTGCCCTGCCGCCCCCATCCGCGCCCGCAAATCCGCGTTGGTGCCAAGCGTCACGAGGGCCGTGGTCAAGGCGGGCACATCAATGCGGGTCAGGGCGGAGAGTTGTCCGACGTATTGTTGGTAGCTGTCCGTGCCACCGAAATGGCGCAGGCCCAGATACGTCGTCAGGCCAGCCTCGGGCATTTCGGTCGGGATGCGGATTCCTACGTCGGGCGTGACGGTGTCCTTCATCCCGTCCCAGTCCGACACGATAACCGGCAGGCCTGCGGCCATCGCCTCGATCGGGGCCAGACCGAAGGTTTCCTGCACGTTGTCGATGGGAAAGACGAACATCTGAGCGCCGGAGAGGGTGGCCTTTCGTTCGCCGGCATCACCACCATCCAGAAGGTGAAAACCGACCGAGGGCATCAAGGTGGCCGCACCTTCGGTGAAGACGGCGCGCCAGACGTCTTCGCGGAACTGCCCGCACAGGAGGAAATGCAGCCGGTTACCGCTTTGGGCCGCTATTTCGGCTGAAGCCGCCTGCATCGCGATGAACAACGGCAGGGGGTCGAACTTTTCTTGCGGGGTCAGGCGGGCGATGCAAGCGACGGCAATGTCGCCCGGCGCAATGCCAAGCCGGGTGCGCAGCCCCTGCCCCGCGGCAAGATCGGGTGCGAAGTCGTCGCAATGAATGCCAAGCGGGATCACCGGCAACAGGGGGCGGGCGGGCAGGACCGCACCTGCAAACCGGATTGCCAGATGCGATTCCGCCAGTTCCATGGACGCGCGCAACGACGCCTGCACCGCGCGCGAGGTGCAAATGATCGCATCCCACGGCATCTGGGGTGCCGCGCGCAGGTCGAACAGGCCCTGCATCACCGCCTTTGACGCGGTGGTGTGAGTGATGCCGGAAATTGCCCAGGCCGCCGCGCCATGCGGCGCGCGACGCCAACATTCGGCCGCAAAGTTGGGGGCTGCGTAATACAGCACTTTGGTCGGGGCCAGCCCATCTGGTGAATCCAGCCGCACCCCGCGCAGGGGTTGGGTCACCCCGCAATCGGCGGCAAATTTGCGAAAGGCGGCCTCGTCGGACGGGAAATGCGCGATGCTGACGAATTCGTCGACCCCGGCATGGGCAAAAAAGCCGCGCAGAAAGCTTTCCCCGGCAACGCGCCGTCCGTTGATGCCTTTGGCCCCCGGATCATAGCCGTCGGATGAAAACCAGATTGCGGCGTTGGTTTTCGCGGTCATTTGCGATCCATCCACAGCCACGGGGTGGGTGTTGCGCGCCATTCCCACAGCAAGAGCAGGCGGTCGAGGTCGGACAGGGTTTCAGCCCAATCTGGCAGCAGGTCGGGACGAAGCGTCCGGTCGATGCGGGTGATGGTGTGGGTGGGCGCAAAGCGCGCGGTCAGGGTGGACAGGAGGCCGGGGTGGGCGGCTTCGTGCACCTCGACCAGAATGTCGGCGTGCAGCAGGCCGGGGGCAAGTGCCGGGTCCAGCAGCGCGGCCTCGGCCCCTTCGATATCGCACAGGATGGCGGTGGGTTGCGACATGCAGATCGCAAAGTCGGCGTGGGTCATTTCCGCGCCGATCTGCAGCGTCACGGCGTTGGCTGCGGCCAGTTCAGCGCACAGTTCGCGGGCGGCGGGGTTGCTGTCGCGGGCCAAGATCGTGCTGGCGGGCATCCGGCGGGCGAGGCCGGTGGCGTAGTACCCTTCGGCGCAGCCCACGTCGATGATCAGGGGATAAGCGCGGGCGATCAGGGTTTCGATGACCGGCGTCAGGCCCGCCTCATACGCGCCCAACAGACGAGCGGTGCGGGAGCCTTCGGATGCGCGGACGGGATAGGCCATGCCCTTGAACGGCCCGGCGAGGACGGTCGCGCCATTGCGGGCGACAAGCGTGTTTTCAAGGATCGCCGCGCGCCATTTGGCAAGGTGGCGCAGGCTTGCGTTCAGGCGGTCAGGGCCGGGCGGGCCCTCCATCAGGCGGGCAAGGCCCTCGGTGGCAGCGCGGGTCAGGGGGGAGGGCTGGTCAGCAGACATGGCGACATGGTTAGGCACTGTCGCGCGGGGCGTCCAGTGGGATCAGGCGGTGGGATAAGGCGGCGCTGGCAGCGCGGGTCAGGATCAGGCGGCGGGCGAAGGCCAGGCAGAACAGGATGGTCAGAACCAGAATGATCGTCGGCCCGGTGGCGCTGTTCAGGTAAAAGCTGGCGCAAGTGCCGGTCAGCATGGCGAAAACGCAGGTCAGCGTGGCGGTGATCAGCATGGCACCAAAGCTGCGGACCAAAAGGAACGCGATGGCCCCGGGCGAGATCAGCAGGCCAATGGCAAGGATCAGGCCGACCGAAGACAGCGTGGCCACGATGGTCAGCGACAGGACGGTCAGCAGTCCGTAGTGCAGCCAGGCGGTGCGCAGACCCGAGGCTTGCGCCTGTGCGGGGTCAAAGGCGTGCAGCATCAGGTCGCGCCATTTCAGGATCAGGATGGCGGTGACCGGCAGGGCGATGGCAGCGGCGGTCCACAGGTCGGCGGAATTGATGCCCAGCATGTTGCCGAACAGGATGTGGTCAAGGTGAACGTCCGTGGTGACGCTGGTATAAAGCACGATGCCAAGGGCGAACATGCCGGAAAAAACCACGCCCATCACGGTGTCCTGCTTGACCCGGCTGTTGCCGGACAGATAGCCGGTCAAGAGCGTGCAGCCAAGACCGGCGACGAACGCCCCCAGCAGCAGCGGCAGGTTCAGGATGTAGGCCAGAACGATCCCCGGCAGCACGGCGTGACTGACCGCGTCGCCCATCAGCGCCCAGCCTTTCAGCACCAGAAAGCACGACAGCAGCGCCGTGGGCGGGGCCACGATCAGCGAGATCCAGAAGGCGTTCTGCATGAACGGGAACTGGAAGGGCTGGAGCAGCGCCTCGATCATGTCAGCGCCTCGGCGGCTTTGCGTCGCGCGGCCAGGAGGCCGTGTTTCGGGGCAAAGACGAAGGCGGCAAGGAAGATCAGGGTTTGCAGCAGCACGATGACGCCGCCGGTCGCGCCGTCAAGAAAGTAGCTGAGGTAGGCGCCGGTAAAGCTGGTCCCTGCCCCGATGGCCACGGACAACGCGATCAGGCGGGGGAACCGGTCGGTCAGAAGGTAGGCGGTGGCACCCGGGGTGACCACCATGGCGACCACAAGGAACGCGCCCACGGTCTGCATCGCGGCAACGGTGGAGGCGGACAGCAGGGTGAAGAACAGCGCCTTCAACAGATCCGGGCGCAGGCCGATGGCGCGGGCGTGGTTTTCGTCAAAAAAGGTGACCATCAGATCTTTCCACTTGGCCAGCAGGATCACCAGCGACACCGCTCCGATCAGCACCAGTTGCAGGGTGTCTTCGGGCGTGATCGCAAGGATGTTGCCCATTGTGATGGTCTGGATCGACACAGATGTGGGGAAGATCGAGATCAGGAACAGGCCAAGCCCGAAGAACGAGGTGAAGATCAGGCCAATGATGGTATCGACCTTGAGGCCCGAGCGCCCCGACAGGAACAGCATCGCGGCGGCGGCGAGGCCGCCCGACAGGAACGCGCCCAGCGCGAATGGCAGGCCGAGGATGTAGGCGCCGGCCACGCCGGGGACGACGGAATGCGACAGTGCGTCGCCGATCAGGGACCAGCCTTTCAGCATCAGGTAGGCCGACAGAAACGCGCAGACCCCGCCGACGAGGGCCGAGACCCACATGGCGTTGGTCATGTAGGCATAGCTGAAAGGCTCCAGCAGGATCATTCCTTGGCCCTTTGCGCGGGCCGCAGGGTGCTGCCGTATTGCACGAAGGGGCGTTCGTCATCGGTGATGATCCGCACTTCGCGCGCGTCGTCGTCTTCGTGCAGGTCCGACCCGCCGATGGTGAAATGGCGCAGCACGCCGCCAAAGGCCCGCTCCAGATTGTCGCGGGTGAAGATGGTTTCTGTCGGGCCGTAAGCCAGAACGGTGCCTTTCACCAGCACCGTGCGGTCGCAGAATTCGGGGACCGAGCCGAGGTTGTGGGTGGAGACGAGCATCACCCGACCCTCGTCACGCAGTTCCCGCAGTAGCGCGATGATCTGGTCTTCGGTTTTCACATCGACCCCGGTGAAGGGTTCGTCCAGCAGGATGATCTGGCCTTCTTGCGCCAGCGCGCGGGCGAGGAAGACGCGTTTGCGCTGCCCGCCGGACAACTCGCCGATCTGGCGGTGGGTCAGGTCGGACATGCCGACACGGGCGAGGGCTTCGGCCACCTTGGCGCGGTCGGTGGCAGTGGGGCGGCGCAGGAACCCCATGTGGCCATATCGGCCCATCATCACCACGTCTTCGACCAGCACCGGAAAGGTCCAGTCCACCTCTTCGGCTTGCGGCACGTAGGCCACGAGGTTCTGGCGCAACGCTTCGGGCACGGTCTTGCCCAACAGGCGGATCGTGCCGGAGGCGGTGGGCAGAAACCCCATGATCGCTTTGAACAGCGTCGATTTGCCCGATCCGTTGACGCCTACCAGCGCGGTGATCGTGCCGCGCGGAATCTCGAAGCTGGCGTCGCGCAGTGCGGTCACGCCGTTGCGGTAGCTGACGGTCACGCCGACGGCCGATATGCCGCCATCGGGGGCGGTCTGGGGGGGGAAGGGGCCGGTGTCGCGCATGGGTCAGGCTTTCCGGTTCAGTTCGGCGGGGCGGACAGGCCCGCCGCGATGGTGGCGGTCGTCACGCGCAAGAGGTCGATGTAGGTAGGTGTCGGGCCGTCAGGATCGCTGAGCGAATCCACATACAAAAGCCCGCCAAACGCCGCACCGGTTTCGCGCGCCACCTGTTCGGCGGGGGCGGAGTTGACGGTGCTTTCGCAGAACACCGCCGGAATGTCGTGTTCGCGCACTCCGTCGATCACGGAGCGCACCTGCTGGGGTGTGCCCTGCTGATCGGCGTTGATCGGCCAGAGGAACAGTTCCTGCAAGCCAAGGTCGCGGGCAAGATAACTGAACGCCCCTTCGCAGGTGACCAGCCAGCGCGACGCTTCGGGCAGTGCGGCGATCTGGGCGCTGAGGGGCGCGATTTCTGCGGTCAGGCGGGCTTTGTATGCGGCGGCGTTGGCGGCGTAGACGGCGGCATTCGCGGGGTCGGCCACAGCCATCGCCGTTTCGATATTATCAACGTAGATCAGTGCGTTAGACAGGCTCATCCAGCTGTGCGGGTTCGGCTTGCCGTCATATCCGCCCCCAGTGATCGAGATCGGGGTGATACCGTCGGTCAGGGTCGCGGCGGGAATGTCGCCAAGGTTGGCCAAAAACTGTTCGAACCAGCGTTCCAGCCCGAACCCGTTCCACAAGATCAGGTCGGCGTCAGAGGCACCGACGATGTCTTGCGGCGTGGGCTCGTAGCCGTGAATCTCGGCCCCGGGCTTGGTGATCGAAACGACTTCTGCGGCATCCCCGGCAACATTGCGCGCCATGTCGGCAATGACGGTAAAGGTGGTGACGACCTTCAGCTGAACGTCTGCCAGCAGGGGCAGCGGCAGAACGGCGAGCACTGTGGCAAGGCAGAACGAGCGGCGCGTGGCGGGCATTAGGCCTCCGGATGTGATGTCCTAGATGTAAATGAGAACTATTTGCAACAAGTCAAGGCGTGCAGGCAGGTTTGGCCTGCAAAAACGCTGCCTGCGCCGGAAATTGATCTGTCAAAGCAGGCTTGAACGGCGCTATCCGATAGATCAACCTTGGTGGCATGACCGTGAAACCTGACCGCCCCCACCTGCCCTGCCTGCGTATCCGGATCGTGTTCGGCGCGGATGAGATGATCGGCCCCGGCAAGGCCGAGTTGCTGGAGCGGATTGATCGCTGCGGGTCCATCGCGGCGGCAGGGCGCGAAATGGGGATGAGTTACAAGCGCGCGTGGCAGTTGATCGGCACGCTGAACGCGATGTTCCGGGAGCCGCTGGTGGACAGCACGCGCGGCGGTCCCGGTGGTGGTGGCGCGGTTCTGACCGACGCGGGGCGCGATGTGCTGCGTCTGTACCGCGCCTTTGAGGGTGAGGCCGCGAAAACCGGCGCTGTGCAGTTGGCGGCGCTGCATGCGATGCTGGCGGATGTGTCCCGGGAACAATAACGCTTGCGTCGACGGACTGCTTTTGGCGATATGTTCGGGGAAACATATCTGAGGGCGCTGCCGATGCGACTGCCGAACCTCCGAACTCTGAAAGGTGCTGGTCTGGTGGCACTTGGCCTTGCCCTTGGTCCGGCCGCTGCACAGGACGATGCGCCAGGGGTCGCAGCGGCGTCGGACCTGCAGTTCGCCGTGGAGGAGATTGCCGCGCAGTTTACCGAAGACACCGGGATGAGCGTGCGGCTGTCGTTCGGATCGACCGGCAATTTCGCCCGCCAGATCCGCGAAGGCGCACCGTTCCAGATTTTCATGGCGGCGGACGAGACGTTCATCTTCGATCTGCACAAGGACGGATTTACACCGAACGAGGGCGATCTTTACGGCCTGGGGCGTCTGGTGATCATGGTGCCCAAGGGATCGACACTGGCCGCTGACGGGTCGCTGAAAAGCCTGGAAGACGCGCTTGCGGCGGGGACGATTACACGCTTTGCCATCGCCAACCCGGAACACGCCCCTTACGGCAAGCGCGCGATGGAGGCGTTGCAATCGCGCGGGTTGTGGGAGCCCTTGCAGCCGTTTCTGGTGCTGGGCGAGAATGTCAGTCAGGCGGCGCAGTTTGCGCTGTCCGGCGATGCCGAAGGCGGGATCATCGCCTATTCGCTGGCCCTGGCGCCGGATGTCGCGGCGCGTGGTTCGTTCGCGCTGATCCCCGAAGACTGGCATGCACCCTTGCGCCAGCGGATGGTTCTGTTGAACGATGCCGGCGAGGTTGCACGGGCGTTTTATGCCTACATGCAGCAGCCGGCGGCGCGCGGGATCATGGAACGGTACGGATTTATCCGGCCTGAAGGCGGGTGAGGGATGGATTGGACGGCGCTTTGGCTGTCGCTGCAGCTGGCTGGGTGGACGGTTGCGATCCTGCTGCCGGTGTCCGTCCTGCTGGGGCGGCTGTTGGCCTATCGTCAGTTCCGGGGCAAGGGCGTGGTCGAGGCGCTGGTGATGCTGCCCCTGGTGCTGCCGCCGACGGTGTTCGGGTATTACCTTCTGGTGGCGTTCGGACGGAATTCCTCGTTCGGGGGCTTTTGGCAACAGATGACCGGCCAGCAACTGGTGTTCAGCTTTGAAGGGCTGGTGCTGGCGTCGGTGATCTTCAACCTGCCCTTCGCCATTCAGCCCGCACAGCGCGGGTTCGAGGCGATCGCCCCCGAGCTGCGCGAGGCGGCGCGGTGTTGCGGGATGTCACCGCTGGTGTCGCTGTGGAGGGTTGATCTGCCGCTGGCCTGGCCGGGGGTCTTGACGGCGATGGTGCTGACCTTTGCCCATACGCTGGGCGAATTTGGTATCGTGCTGATGGTGGGCGGGTCGATCCCCGGCGAGACCCGGACGATAGCCATCGCGATCTATGACCGGGTGCAGGGCTTTGACGACCGGGGGGCCGGGATCATGTCGGCGGTGCTGGTCGGCGTATCGCTGGTCACCATCGCGCTGACCTTTGCGCTGTCGGCGCGCGTCGGACGCAGGCTTTCCTGATGGCGCTGGAGGTGATGGCACGGGCTGCGGGGCCCATCCCGCTGGAGGTGGCCTTTCGGGTGGAGCCGGGCGAATTGCTGGCGCTGGTCGGCCCGTCCGGGTCGGGCAAGACCACGCTGCTGCGCACGATTGCCGGGCTTTGGCGGCCCGAGGTGGCGCGGGTGACGGTGGGTGGGGTGGTCTGGCTGGATACCGCCTCGCAGGCCGATCTGCCGACCTACCGGCGCCGGGTGGGACTGGTGGCGCAGACCTATGCGCTGTTTCCGCACATGACGGCGGCGCAGAACGTGATGGCCGCGATGGACCGGCCTGACCCCGCCGAGGCGGCGCGGATCCTGGGTCTGGTCCACCTGCAGGGGCTGGCCGACCGCAAGCCCGCGCACCTGTCAGGGGGCCAGCAGCAGCGGGTTGCGGTGGCCCGCGCGCTGGCGCGCAAACCGCTGGCGTTGTTGCTGGATGAGCCGTTTTCGGCGGTGGACCGGGCAACGCGCGAAACGCTGTACGGCGAGATTGCCGCCCTGCGCGACCAGCTTTCCATGCCGGTGGTTCTGGTCACCCATGACATGAACGAGGCGCAGTTGCTGGCCGACCGGATGGTGGTGATTGATCAGGGCCGCATCCTGGCACAGGGCAGCACCGGTGCCGTGATGTCCGCCCCCGCGGCCCTGCGTGGTCTGGGCATCCGCGAAGTCGCCGCCCTGCTGCCGGCCCGGATTGTCGCACATGACGCGGACGGGATGACCCGGCTTGACTGTGCGGCGGGGCCGCTGTGGTTACCGCGACTGGACAGTGCGATCGGCGCGCAGGTCCGGGTACGGATCATGGCGCATGAGGTGATCCTGTCGCGCGCCCGCCCCGAGGGGCTGTCGGCGCAGAACATCCTGCCCGGCACCGTGGCACGCATCCTGCCCGGGGACGGACCGGGGGTCATGGTCCACGTGGCCATCGGACAGGACGAGGTGGTCGCCCGCATCACCCGCCGCGCAGCAGCGCATCTTGGCCTGTCGCCGGGCGATACCGTGCACGTAATCCTCAAGTCGATGTCCGTGGCCCGCGATCATGTGGCAATGGTGGTCCGGCGGTGAAACCTGATCAATGCCACTGACCGGTGGCTTTCCGGCAGACGGGCCAGCCAGCAGCAACAGATCAGATCTGCGATTCAGCGACACTTCACTGCCGGCACGCCGCAACCTCGGATTTACGTGAGTCTGTTCCTGTTAACCAAAATTCAACCCCACATTGTTTTTCGCAACAAAGCCGCGCCGGCTTTGAAAACACGATTGGCGCAGCGGTCCCGCGCGCTCGATGATGTTTGCGGCAGCTGACTGACCCTGAGGGGAAGCAGGTATCTCTACTTATGCCCTTACGTAGGGATACCCTCTAGCTCCGTCCCCTGACCTGCAGAAAACTAAATGTAACAGTAATTAGAATACGGGAGTGTCGCGATGGGTGTGGTTGGCAACTGGTTCAAGGACAATGTCTTCACGCCTCCCGATTGGTTCGAGAACGCGGTCGGCACGGTGGTGGATAAGATCACTGACATCGTCGGGATCGCCATCCCCGGTGCCAGCATT
>JANOQT010000035.1:0-18937 GCA_031415015.1 Paracoccaceae bacterium | reverse complement strand
GATTTGAACATCATCTTGGCATAGCGCAGCGCCCCACTCATCGGCGCAAGGGGCTGCACCGATCCCATCAGCTCCTTATCGGCGCGCAGCACCGTGGAATAGCTTTTCAGGTTGGTGAACAGCAGCCCCACCACCAACGCCGCAGACCCCGCCGTCACCAGCGCCCAACCCGCCAGCCCGCGCCAGACCGTGGCACGCCGCACCCGCACCCAGATCACCAGCGCCGCAGGCAGCACCCCGTACAATCCCACATGGATCAGGAATTGCGGCGTGATCAGGTGTTTGCTTTCCGCCACCGTCGTGGTCATCGCGTTCTGGATCATGTCGCGGTCGATCACCACGCCCAGCGTATCCATGTAGAACGAGGTGATTGCGGCGATGATCAGCAGCGCAATCAGCACCGGCTTTTGCGCCCGCCGTACCGCCAGCACCGAGATCACCAGCAGCATAAGCGCCCAGACCGCCCCGGCGAAAACCCAGGCCGCCACGGGCTGCCCCTCAAAGATGCGGAACAGATGCCCCCAGAACGTCGTGTTGCACAGCGCCATCAGATAGACAGAGACGATAACATTCAGCAGGAATGGCGAAAGCTCCGGGCGGTTGCCGGACATGGGGGCGGGCGGTTTGGCTGGCATCGGGTGTCCCTGTGATTTTTCTGTGATCTACGCCCTTGCCCTCAGGTATTCAATGATCCGGGTTGCGTCCGCGCGTAAGCGACTGCTTACGCCGCGCACTGCGCGCGCCATGGCCAGGCCCGGACGATCACTGGGTGCGCCAAACCCGCCTCGGTGCATCAATCGGGCAAAGCGGTGGGTCTGCACCGATCCGGCGCCTGTCGGGACCATCCCGCTCGCTGTGGCCGAGGCAAACATTCACGCAACTTGGGAAACTGAAGCCTTGGCCGCGCGATTGGTGTCAACCAGTCTCCGGCACTCCCGGCGCGGCTTGATGTCCCCGACTGCGGGCCGCCAGGACAGGCCGCACAATCGGACGGCGCGGCTGATGGAAGAGTTCCGCTAGGGCGTCCGCCGACGCACGTCTTGGCCTTGCGGCGTAGCTTTCGGTTTTGCCGTCAGTGCCCGGCGCAACCGGGTAATGGCTGCGAGGTTGTGGTGTTCGGTAAGCCCCAGACATGGGCTGGGTCTGCAGTAGCCAATGCCACGGCGCGCAATTGTCTCGTCAGCCATGCCCACAGTCAACGACGTCACGTTCATCGACAATGACCTGACATCGCTGGCCACCTACCACCCGGTTCCTTGCGGGTAAACGCCTGCCAGAATGGCCAAATCCTTAACAATCCCTTAATTCCAAAGTCTAACACATTGATATCGCTACCCTCACCACCATGTCCACGCGTGGACACGCCCGTCAGGTGATGCTCTCCAGCCGTTCCTTCGACATGTCCCCCGGCACGATCGTGATCGGAATAGGCAGGTTCCCTGCGGTCCGCGTCATCGCCGTGACCAGCGGCCCCGGTCCCGATTTGTCCGTGCCGGCCCCCAGAACCAGCACCCCGATCCGGTCGTCTTCCTTGACCTGCGCCAGGATCTCGTTCACCGGATCCCCCTCGCGGATCACCAGCTCCGGGTTGATCCCCTGCTTGTCCCGCATCCATTTCGCAAAGACCTCGAAATGCGCCTCGATCCGTTCCCGCGCCTCGGCCCGCATCAGATCGGCGACGCCCATCCAATGTTGATACTCCTCTGGCGGAATGATCGACAGGATCGTGACCCCACCCCCCGTATGCGCCGCCCTCAGTGCCGCGAACCGCATCGCGTTCAGGCACTCTCTGCTGTCATCCAGCACGACCAGAAACTTCCGCATGTCATTCCCCTACAACGGCGCGATCATGGCCCGGCGGGACAGAGGATGGCAAGCCTCACGCCGCGGTCCTTGCTACAACCTTCGGATACAGCCGCCACATCGCCACCGTCCTGACCCCGTTCAGCACCATCAACGCGCCCCAAAGCCCATGGTTGCCGAAGGCCGGGATCAGCAGCGCCAGCGCAAGTCCATAGATCGCGACCGCTACGATCATCGCGCGCAACATATCCCCTGTCAGCATGGCCCCGATAAAAATGCCGTCATAGATCCACGCCGCCACCCCGATCAGCGGCGCGACGATCAGCCAGGGCAGGTAGTTCCGAGCCGTCGTCCGCACTTCGGGCGCGGTTGTCATCAGATCGATGATCGCGGGCCCGGCCAGCCCGAAGACAAGCGCCAGTACGACCGCCCCGCCAACCCCCCATTGCATGCAAAGCCGCGCCGCCCGTCGCAAGCCAACCGGGCTGCGCGCGCCCACCGCCTGTCCGATCAGCGCCTCTGCCGCAAACGCGAAGCCATCCAAGGCATAGGCAGTAATCTCCAGAAACTGCATCAGCACCTGATTTGCCGCCAGCGTCACATCGCCGAACCGCGCGCCAAGGAAGACAAAGCTGGTGAAAGACAGCTGCAACAGCACCGTCCGTCCCATGATATCCCGGCTGGCCGCAAACAAAAGCCGCAGCGCCGCGCGGTCGCCCAGCCGAGCTAACGCTGAGCGCAGCACGGGACCAAAGGCGTCGCGCGCCAGCCACAAGCCCAGCACAAGGCCGGTCCACTCTGCGATCAGCGTCGCCGCCGCCACACCCGGCACGCCCCAGCCCAGACCAAGGACGAACCAAAGGTCCAGTCCGATGTTCAGCCCGTTCTGCCACAGCTGCAGGATCAGCACGCCCCGGGTACGCTCCAGCCCGACCAGCCAGCCGGTCAGCGCGTACAGCGCGATGGTCGCCGGCGCACCCCAGATGCGGATGGAAAGGTATTGCCGCGCCAGTGTCTCGACTTCGGACGAGGCGGGGGCAAGATCGAATGCCGCGCTGAACAGCATCACCTGCGCCGCCACCAGAACGATCCCGGCAACGCCGCCAATGATCAGAGCCCGAAGCAGTACCGCCGAACGTTCCGGCAAATCTCCGGCCCCTTGCGCTTGCGCTGCAAGACCAGAGGTCGACATGCGCAGAAAGCCGAAGGCCCAGTAAAGCGTCGCCAGGATCACTGCGCCGATCCCGACCGCCCCCAAAGGAGCCGCCTCGCCCAACTGCCCGATCACGGCGGTGTCCACGGCCCCTAGAAGCGGAACGGTTGCATTGGAAAGGACGATTGGCCCGGCGATGCGGATCACCCGGCCATGGGTCAGTTCGGTCATTCGGTGAGCTTGGTGGTCGGCATCAGGAAATGCCCGGTCGCCTGCGCGAATATGCGGCTGCGGTTGTCCTGCCATGCCTCGACATGCACCGACGCATAGCGGCGGCCCGACCGGTTCACCCGCGCCCGCGCGTAAGCATCGCGAGGCAAGCCCGCCCGCAGGTAATCCACCGTGAAGTCGATGGTCTTTGGCAGCCTGATCGGACCGGACGATGGAATCCGTTCAGCCTCCATCTCGTCCCACAGCGACGTCCATGCCAGTTCGATGATGGCCGTCACTTCAAGAAATGCCGCCGTCGCACCTCCGTGCAGGGCGGGCAGCATCGGATTGCCGATCAGGCTGTCATGGAACGGCAGGATGGCGGTCAGTTCATCCCCGCGCCGGTCGAACCGGATGCCCAGAAAGCCGATGTAGGGCACGCCTTCGACCAGAGTGCGCAGCAACCCCTCGCGGCGCTGCTTGATCACCTGAACCGGTTCCGGCCGCGTCATGGCTGACCCCGTTCCAGAGCGAATGCTCCGCTGGCCATGGCAACCGGGCGGCTTTCGTCATCGTCGGTCGCGGTGGCCCGGATGAAGGCGACCGTCCGTGTCACATGGTGGCATTCCGCCCGCGCGCGGATAGTCTGGCCCGGCGTCGCCGGCCGCATGTAATCAATCCGCAGGTCCAGCGTCGCCGTCGCGACCGGGGCTTCGGGGTGGCACATGACTGCGGCACCGGAGGCGGTATCCATCAGGGCTGACACCGCGCCGCCGTGGATTACCCCGCTGTCCGGATCGCCGATGAACCGCGCGTCATAGGGCATCGAGACCACGGCGCGCCCATCGCCGATGTCTTCCAGAACCATCCCCAGCGCGCGACTGTGCGGCAAGTCTTCGATGAACCTGCGAGCGATGGCGTGAAGATCGGGCATGCTGTGTCCTTTTCCCATATCAAACCTTTGGCAGACGCCAAGCGCAAGGCCCGGCGTCTCACCGTTGCACGACCCGGAACTTGCGCTTAGGTTGAGTGTGGGAGGAGCGCCGATGTCCGATACACGTCTGAGCTTCAAGGAAATGTGCGTAAAATTCGATGTGACGCCGCGCACATTGCGATACTATGAATATATCGAGCTTCTTGCACCGGAACGCGATGGCCGTGCCCGGTTCTATGGCCCTCGTGAAGTTGCGCGGATGACCCTGATCCTGCGCGGGCGCAGATTTGGCTTCAGCCTTGAAGAAATCCGCCAGTGGTTGCTGATCTACCGGCAAAAAGGCACGCAGCCGCAGCTGGAAAGCTGGCTGCAACTCGCCGACCGGCAACTGGCAGAACTCGACCGGCAGCGCGCCGAGCTGGACACCTCTATCGCTGACCTGCGCGCTTTGCGGGAAACGGCTGTGGCAGAGTTGTCGAAACGTCCCGACACATGACCTGACGTCCTTGTCTGGCATGACGTGACGTTACGCTGACGTCAACGTCAACTCATCTGGTAGTGTCACATAAAATTCGCATCTGCCAAGGCAAGTGCACTCATGAATATGCGAGCAAGTGATGACCGCCGACCTGATGACGATCCGTGAAATGTGCGATGTCTTTGATGTCACGCCACGGACCCTGCGTTTCTACGAATCGAAAGAATTGCTGAGCCCGGTGCGGAACGGAACGAGGCGCTTGTTTACCCGGCGAGACCGGGCAAGGCTGACGCTGATCCTGCGGGGCAAGCGGTTCGGTTTCAGTCTGGAAGATATCCGCCAGACGCTGGACCTGTATGACCGCGACGGTTCGGACGCGGCGCAGCGTCAGCGGGCTTGTGAAATTGCGCGCGAACGGCTTGCTGTGATGGAGTCGCAGCGTGCCGAGCTGGATGTGGCGATTGCGGAATTAAAGGCCGAACTGGCCGACAGCGCGTCCCGGGTGTTTCGCCCCGACCACGCTGCAGAATGATAGGGAAGGACTGACAAGATGCCAAGCTACACCGCCCCCGTGAAAGACATGCAGTTCCTCCTGCACAACGTGCTGCAGGTCAGCGCCGCCGACATTCCCGGCTACGGCGATCTGGACGAGGACTTTACCGGCGCGGTTCTGGAAGAGGCGGCCAAGGTCGCGTCGGGTATTCTAGCCCCCCTGAATGCGGTCGGCGACCGCGAGGGCTGTGTCCTGGAAAATGGCGTGGTGCGAACGCCGACCGGCTTCAAGGCGGCGTTTGACGCGGTGCGCGAGGGCGGCTGGACTGCGCTTGACTGCGATCCGGTGTATGGCGGGCAGGGGCTGCCTTACCTGATGGGCACGGCGGTGGGTGAGATGTTCGTATCCGCGAACATGGCGTTCAATATGTATCAGGGCCTGACGCATGGGGCCTATTCGGCGATCCATGTGCATGGGTCCGATGCGCAGAAGGCGATGTATCTGCCGAAGATGGTGTCCTGCGACTGGACCGGCACGATGAACCTGACCGAGCCGCATTGCGGCACCGATCTGGGGCTGATGCGGACGAAGGCCCTCCCGCAGACGGACGGGTCTTACCTGATCACCGGACAGAAGATTTTCATCTCGGCCGGCGAGCACGACATGGCCGAGAACATCGTGCACCTGGTGCTGGCGAAGGCACCCGGCGGCGGCGAGGGCACCAAAGGCATCTCGCTGTTCATCGTCCCGAAGTTCCTGGTGAATGCGGATGGTTCCCTTGGCACCCGCAATTCGCTTTCGGTCGGCAAGATCGAAGAAAAGATGGGCATCCATGGCAACGCCACCTGCGTGATGAACTTTGATGGTGCTGTCGGCTGGCTGCTGGGGGACCTGCACAAGGGCATGCGCGCGATGTTCACGATGATGAACGAAGCGCGGTTGGGCGTGGGCCTACAAGGCTATGCGCAGGCCGAGGCAGCCTATCAGAACGCGCTGATCTACGCCAAGGACCGGCTGCAGGGCCGCGCTGTGACCGGGACGGAAAACCCCACCGGCCCCGCCGATCCGTTGATCGTGCACCCCGATATCCGTCGCAACCTGATGGAGCAGAAGAGTTTCGTCGAAGGCGCGCGCGCCCTGACCTTCTGGGCGGCAAGCCTGATCGACCGGTCGGTCCGCATGGGTGACGAGGCGGCGGAAGGGCTGGTCAGCCTGATGATCCCCGTAATCAAGGGGTTCCAGACCGACAAGGGATTCGAGATGGCGGTGGCTGCGCAGCAGGTCTACGGCGGGCACGGCTATATCGAGGAATGGGGCATGTCCCAATTCGCCCGCGATGCCCGGATCGCGATGATCTACGAAGGTGCCAACGGTGTGCAGGCGCTGGATCTGGTGGGCCGCAAGCTGGCGCAGGACGGCGGCAAGCACGTGATGGCGTTCTTTGAGATGGTAAAGGCCGAGGTCAAGGCGCAAGACGGCGACGACCGGATGAAGGGCTTTGCCGAGCCGCTGAAGGCGGCGTCAAAGCAAATGCAACAGGCGGCCATGTTCTTCGTTCAATCCGGCATGAAGAACCCCAATGCGGCGCTGTCAGGGTCGTATGATTTCATGCATCTGATGGGTCATGTCTGCCTTGGCCTGATGTGGACGCGCATGGCCAAGGCGGCTTATCTGGCGCTTGATGCGGGGGCATCGGACCGCGATTTCCTTGACGCCAAGATCGCCACGGGCCGCTTTTACATGGCACGTCAGCTTCCCGCCTGTGGCATGCATCTGGCGCGGATCGAGACCGGGGCCGAACCAGTCATGGCGCTTGCCGCAGAGGCATTCTAAGCTGAGTCTTCAGCACGGGGGGGACGATGCCGATACGCTTTCGTCTTACCCGGCGGTTTCCGGTCGCTATGACCGAGACTGGGTATCGCGGGCTGCGGCGGTTTGCATCCGAGGCGGGTTTTTCAGAAGACGAGGCACTATCCTTTCTGTTTGAAAACCTCGCGGCTGTCACAACTGCAGACGCTTTGGCGCAGCGGCTGCACCTGTTCCGCGCTACTCTTGCTGCGCAAAAGAACTGAACGGGCAAACGCCCTTGGGGGGATTATGACGGCGATACTCCACTGCTTTGGCGAAAGCGGAAATGCCTATAAATGCGCCCTGGCGCTGACCTTCGCGGATCTGGAGTGGGAGCCGGTCTTCGTCGATTTCTTCAATGGCGCCACGCGCACACCCGAATTCCGGGCGATCAACGAGATGGGCGAAGTGCCGGTGCTGGTTGACGGGCCGGTGACGCTGACCCAATCCGGCGTGATCCTGGACTACATCAGTTCCAAGACCGGCAAACTTGGCGGACGGTCGGCGGCGGAACGGCGCGACGTGTTGCGCTGGATGTTCTGGGACAATCACAAGCTGTCCACCCAGATCGGCACCACCCGGTTCCTTGCCAACTTCCTGCCCGAGGCGAAACGACCCGAAGGCGTGATCCCGTTTCTGCAGGGCCGCCTGAAAGCTGCCTATACCGTGCTGAACAATCACCTCGACGGGCGAAACTGGATTGTCGGCGAGGCGGTCACTATCGCTGATCTAAGCTGCTGTGGTTACCTGTACTACACTGAACCCTTTGGCTTTGTGCGCGCTGACTGGCCGCATATCGACGCCTGGCTGGACCGCATCACTGCTCTTCCCGGCTGGAAACACCCCTATGATTTGATGCCCGGCAGCCCTGCCGACCGGGCGTGAGGAGAAAACATGTCTGACGCATTCATCTATGACGCCGTTCGCAGCCCTCGCGGCAAGGGTCGGCCCGACGGGGCACTGCATGAACTTACCGCAGTGGCGCTGTCGGCAAAGGTGCTTAACGCACTGAAAGACCGGAACGGCCTTGAAGGCCCGGTGATCGAGGACGTGATCTGGGGCAATGTCACGCAGGTGGGCGAGCAGGGCGGCTGTCTTGCCCGGTCGGCGGTGCTTGCGTCGGACCTGCATGAAGGCATCCCCGGCCTTGCGATCAACCGCTTTTGTGCCAGCGGCATGGAGGCGGTGAACCTTGCCGCCAATCAGGTCAAGGCCGGCTCGGGTCACGCCTATATCGCCGGCGGGGTCGAGATGATGGGCCGCGTGCCCATGGGGTCGGACGGGGCGGCGATAGCCGTCGATCCGGGTCTGGCGATGAAGACCTACTTCGTGCCGCAGGGCATTTCGGCGGATATCATCGCCACCGAATACGGCTTTACCCGGGATCAGGCTGATGCGCTGGCGATGGAGTCCCAGCGCCGCGCGGCCGTGGCCTGGGCCGAGGGGCGGTTTGCGAAATCCGTGCTGACGATCCGCGACCAGAACGGCCTGCCGATCCTTGCCACCGACGAATACATGCGCCCCGGCACCGACATGCAGGCGCTGGGCGCGCTGAAGGCCGCCTTCAAGGACATGGGCGAGGTGATGCCCGGGTTCGACAAGGTGGCGATGATGAAATATCCGCATCTGGAGCGGATCAATCATATTCACCACGCTGGCAATTCCAGTGGCATCGTCGACGGTGCGGCGGCGGTTCTGATCGGCGATGCCGAATTCGGCCGCGCGCATGGCCTGAAACCCCGCGCCCGCATTCGCGCCACGGCCAAGATCGGCACCGACCCGACGATCATGCTGACCGGCCCGGTTCCTGCCACCGAAAAGATCTTGCGCGACAGTGGCATGAAGATCGGCGACATCGACCTGTTCGAGGTGAACGAGGCCTTTGCATCGGTGGTGCTACGCTTCATGCAGGCTTTCGACGTCAGCCATGAACTGGTCAATGTGAACGGCGGTTCGATTGCCATGGGGCACCCGCTTGGGGCAACCGGCGCAATCATCATCGGCACGCTTCTGGACGAGCTGGAGCGGTCGGACCGTGAAGTTGGTCTGGCAACGCTGTGCATCGCGTCCGGCATGGGTGCGGCGACGATCATCGAGCGGGTTTGACGCCATGAGGATCGCTTTGCAGTTTCGGGAGGATACCGGCGAACTTCATGTGATTTGTCGGGACTGCCCGAAGCACAACCGGCTTCCGGAGGTTTTAAGCTAATGCCCAAGCTTGATCTGTCGCATGTCCCGGTCAAAACCGGCTCGATCTATCCGTCGCCTTACGCCGAGATGATGGCGGGGCGCAGCTCGCTGCGGCTGGGTGACGCGGGCGGGCTGACGCAGTTCGGGGTCAACCTTGTGACGCTGCAACCCGGTGCGCTGTCGTCGCTGCGGCATTGGCATCTGAATGAAGATGAGTTTGTCATGGTGACCGAAGGCGAATGCACGCTGGTGCAGGATGCCGGGGAAACGCTGATGCGGGCAAGCGATTGCGCAGCTTTTCCCGCCGGCGATCCGGACGGGCACCACTTCATCAACCGCACGGAGCGGGTGGCGCGGTTTCTGGTGGTCGGAAGCAAGGCGCCGAGGGAAGTTGCGACTTACTCGGACGTGGATTTGCAGGTGGAAATTGCGGCTGGAAAGGCCCGCTTCAGCTACAAGGACGGAACCGACTGGACAGGTCCGCGATGATCGTGGACCCTGCCACCGCGCCCGTCAGCGGCGAGACGGGACTGTCCACCCTGCACCTTTCGGTTGCCGGGGGGCTGAGGCAGTTCGGTGCTTATCTGGATACGCTGGCCCCGGGTGCGTGGTCCAGCCACCGCCATTGGCATTCGGCGGAGGATGAGTTCATCTACTTGCTCTCCGGCATCGCCACCCTGCGCGATGACAACGGCATGACTGACCTTTTCCCAGGTGACGCCCTGTGCTGGCGTCACGGTGACCCCAATGCGCATCACCTGACCAACCGGGGCGATGTGCCGGCAAGCTGGCTGATCGTCGGGTCGCGCGCGGCGGGCGACATCTGCACCTATCCCGATGACGGTCGGCGACTGGTCAATGGCACCTCCCGTTGGCAGATCATCGCGGCTGATGGCAGCACCTTGCGTGAGGGCGACCTGCCGGGCGAGCTTTTGAATTTGCCTGCTCCGTGGGGCAAGCCCTACGACGGCACACCGCGTCCGAACCTCTTGCGCGCCGGCACTGTTTCGGGCGAAAGTGACCCCGGCTCTGCCCCGCCGCCTTATGACACATTGGGCGATTTCGTGGCCTATCCCCTGTCCGATGCGGGTGGGCTGACCCAGTTCGGCGCGTTCACCGAAACGCTGATGCCCGGCGCGCGGTCCAGCCACCGGCACTGGCACGCGACCGAAGACGAATTCCTGTATGTCCTCACCGGCACAGCGACGCTGCATGAAAACGCCGGACCAAAGGATATTGGCCCCGGCACCTGCGTCTGCTGGCCCGCAGGTGTGCCCGATGCACATTGTCTTGAAAACCGCACCAGCGCGCCCGTGACCTATTTCGTGGCGGGCAGCCGCCTTGCCGAAGACATCGCAACCTACCCCGACATTGACCTTCATTACACCCGCAAAGGCGGCCTCCGCACCTTGTCGCACAAGGACGGCACCCCCTATCCCGGCTGGCCCAAGGAGACGAACCGATGAACGATTTTACCATGATCACCGACGCCGATGGCGTTGCGACCATCACCTGGGACGTCGCGTCCAAATCAATGAACGTGATGTCGACCGAGGCGTTCATGCTTCTGTCGGACCTGATTGACCGGGCGCTTGCGGATGCGGCGGTGAAGGGCATCATCCTCACCTCCGGCAAGAAGGATTTCGCCGGAGGCATGGACTTGAACGTCATTGCCCGGATGCGCGCGGGGGGGGCCGAAGCGATCTTTGACGGCGTGATGCAGATGCATCAGGTGCTGCGCAAGATCGAGCGCGCGGGGATGGATCCAAAGACGCTGAAAGGTGGCAAGCCCATCGTCGCGGCCCTGCCGGGAACGGCGCTGGGGATCGGCCTTGAACTGCCGCTGGCCTGCCACCGGATCATCGCCGCTGACAACCCGAAGGCCAAGATCGGTCTGCCGGAAATCATGGTTGGTATATTCCCGGGTGCGGGTGGCACCACGCGCCTTGTCCGCAAAATGGGCGTGATGATGGCGGCGCCTTACCTGCTGGAAGGCAAGCTGTCCGATCCGAAATCCGCAAAGGTCGGCGGGCTGATCGACGAGGTTGTAGCCCCCGAAGCGCTGCTGGTGCGGGCCAAGGAATGGGTGCTGACCGCGACCGAGGCCGATCTGGTGAAGCCCTGGGATGCCAAGGGCTACAAGATGCCCGGCGGCGCGCCCTACAGCGCGGGGGGGTTCCCGACATTCGTCGGGGCGAATGCGATGGTGCATGGCAAGACCATGGGTGTCTATCCGGCCGCCAAAGCGCTGCTGGCGGCGGTCTATGAAGGCGCTTTGGTGCCGTTCGACACCGCGCTCAAGATCGAAGCGCGGCAGTTTACCTCGGTCCTGCTCAACCCCTCATCCTCTGCAATGATCCGGTCTTTGTTCATCAACAAGGAGGCGCTTGATAAAGGGGCCGTCCGCCCGGCTCAATCTGACCAGTGGGTCAGGAAGCTTGGCGTTATCGGGGCAGGGATGATGGGGGCGGGGATTAGCTATGTCTCTGCAAATGCGGGGATTTCCGTTGTCCTGATTGATGCAACGCAAGAGGCTGCGGATCGAGGGAAGGCCTATTCCGAAGGCATTCTGGAGAAAGGTGTCCAGCGCCGGAAGGTTACGGCAGAAAAGAAGGCCGAAGTGCTGGGCCGGATCACCGCGACAACCGATTACGCAGCCCTTTCGGGGTGTGACCTGATTGTCGAAGCCGTTTTCGAGGATCCGAAGGTAAAGGCCGAAGTGACCAGAAAGGTCGAAGCGGCGGTTGGTGCGGACTGCATCTACGCGACGAATACCTCAACTCTGCCGATCTCTGGCCTTGCCAGTGTCAGCACTCGGCCAGACCAGTTCATCGGCATCCACTTCTTCTCGCCCGTCGACAAGATGAATCTGGTCGAGATCATCAAGGGTCAGAAAACCGGCGACCGCGCCGTTGCCAAAGCGCTGGATTTTGTGCGCCAGATCCGCAAGACGCCCATCGTGGTCAACGACGCGCGCTTCTTTTACGCCAACCGTTGCATCATTCCCTACCTGAACGAGGGGATGCGCATGGTCGCAGAGGGCGTAGAGCCGGCGCTGATAGAGAATGCGGCGAAACTTGTCGGAATGCCGCTGGGGCCACTGCAGTTGGTTGATGAGACGTCGATTGATCTTGGTGTGAAGATTGCCAAAGCGACAAAGGCGGCAATGGGAAGCGACTACCCGGACGAGGCGGTGGACAAGGTTCTGTTCTGGATGGCGGATCAGGGACGGCTTGGTCGCAAGGCCAAGGCGGGCTTTTACAGCTATTCCGAAACCGGAGACCGCTTGGAACTTTGGTCAGGGCTTGAGGCGCGCTATCCGGCGGACAAGATGCAGCCTTCGTTGACCGATGTGCAGCATCGCTTGCTGATGGCACAGGTGCTGGAAGCGGTGCGGGCCTTGCAGGAAGGGGTGCTGATGGATATCCGCGAAGGCGATGTCGGTGCGATTCTTGGCTGGGGCTTTGCGCCTTGGTCAGGCGGGCCGTTCAGCTGGCTGGACATGATCGGTGCCGCCCGTGCGGTAGACATCTGCCGCAGTCTGACCGCGCAGTTTGGGGGCCGCTTCCACGCCCCCGACCTGTTGCGCGAGATGGCAGACAAGGGCGAGACCTTCTACGGCCGGTTCGGCGAGGCCGCGAACGCGGCATGATCCGGAAAACAGGATGGGCAAATTGCCCATCCTACGGATCGAAGCGATAGCCGAATCTCAGGATGTCTTGGGCGCACAGATCGGCCAACAATGACGCATCTGCGTCGGTGTAGTGAGGCCGCCAGTCCAATGCGCGGTCGGAGGCGTTGACGCGGATCAGCGGCAACCGGAAGCCGACATGACGCTCGAAGGGTGCGATGTCATCGGCGTAGGCCTCCAGTCGGACGAAGAGCGCAGGTTGCGGGCTGCCGTCGGAACGCCGCAGATAGGCGTCATACGGCCAGAGCCGCAGGCTAGTCTGTGTCTGCGGATGGTTCAAAAACCCCGAGAAATCATGGGTTCTTGCCAGACCGACAGCGGGATGTGCAAAGCTTTGGCGGCGCAGCCAGTGGTAATAGCTGACCATCCGGTCCCATGGGTTGCGCACCAGCGTCAGGGTAAAAAGCGCTGCAAGCTCATCTTCCGGGGTCAGTCCGGTCAGGTCACTGAAAGCGGAGTGTTTCCAAAGGCGCCCGGCTGTCTTTATCCCCCGAAGCCGCGCCTTGCGTGCCCGCGCCTTGGGTGTATCGCCGACCAGGATGTCGTCCTTCATCGCCCTAGCCTCGTAGGCAAGGCTGAACGCCGTTCCCCCGGTTTTCGGGATATGCAAGAACAGGAATCTGCGGCCCTTCGACAGGATCATCGGGTTCCCCGGATGGGGGGGCCGTCCACGGGGGCATCGAGCCCCCGCGAACGGCGTTGCCACGGATTTGCAAAAGGCGTGGTTCCAGTGATCTGCACGTCACACCCGATTTGGCGGATCGCGGCCTTCCTGATGCGCGATCAGGTTGTCGACAGCCATCAGCCCCATGTTTTCCCGCACCTCCAGTGCTGCGGTGCCAAGGTGGGGCAGCAAGGTCACATTCTGCATCCCGATCAGCGCAGCTGGCACCTTCGGCTCGAATTCGTAGACGTCGAGGCCGGCACCTGCAATTTGTCCGGATTGCAGGGCGGAAATCAGCGCCGTCTCGTCCACCACGTCGCCGCGCGAGATGTTGATGAAGATACCCGATGGCCTCATTGCGGCAAAGGCGCTGGCGTTCATCAGGTGATGTGTTGTCGCCCCCCCCGGCACGGCCACCACGACGAAATCCGCAGCCAAGGCTTCGACCATGCTGACCTGTCGGGCGGGAATGCCAGGGTCGTACACGGGAGAGCGATTGTAGAATAGCACCGGCATGTCAAAGCCGGAGTGACAGCGACGCGCAATCGCCTTGCCGATCCGCCCGAAGCCGATGATCCCGACCGTCCTGCCGGTCACGTGGGTTCCAAGCATCTGCGTCGGCTCCCAACCGGTCCACTTCCCGGCCCGCAGAAGACGCTCGCCTTCGCCGGCGCGTCTTGCAGTCATCAGGATCAGGGTCAGGGCAATGTCCGCCGTGGCATCGGTGACGGCGCCGGGCGTATTCGACACAAGGACCCCGGCAGATTGTGCAGCCACAACGTCAATGTGATTGTAACCGACACCGAAGTTGGCGAGGATTTTCGCCCGCGGATGCGGCACATCGGCGAAGACATCGGCCTGAAACCTGTCCCCCAGCGTTGGCATGACGGCGTCGAAATCGCGGAGCGCCGCGCGCAGTTCGGTGGCTGACAGCGGGCTGGGCTGGTCCCGCAAGGTCACATCGAAGCGCGCCTGCGCGGCATCGACGACGCGTTTTGGCATCAGGCGGGTGATCAGAAGGCTGGGCAGCGCCGGTTTACGCATCAGAACATCTTTCCTCCCAGCGGCACGTCATGGCCGGGACCGATCAGGACCACCTCGCCAGTTTCATCCGGCAGACCAAGCACAAGCACCTCTGACATCACCGGTCCGATCTGACGGAGTGGAAAGTTGACCACGGCCAGCACCTGGCGGCCTATCAGCTCTTCGGCTTCATAGTGTTTGGTGATCTGCGCCGACGACCGTTTTTCGCCAATCTCCGGCCCGAAATCGACCCAGAGCCGGTAGGCGGGCTTGCGCGCCTCGGGGAAGGGTTCGGCGCGGGTGATGCGACCGACGCGGATATCCACGGCCTCGAAGTCGGCATAAGTGATCGTCATTTGCCCAGCTCCCGTCCGCGGTTGGCGGCGGCCTTGACGGCGTGCTTCAGAAGCGCGGGAAAGCCTGTCGCTTCGTCCATCAGAACCGCCAGTGCGGCGGCGGTCGTGCCGCCCGGCGAGGTGACGTTGATCCGCAGTTGCGCGGCGGACTCGGTCGACTGAAAGGCCAACTCGCCCGCACCGCAGACAGTGGCCCGCGCCAGCTGCATTGCGACCTGTTCCGGCAACCCCTCGGCGACACCCGCGGCGGCCATCGCCTCGATCAGATGAAATACGTAAGCCGGACCTGAGCCTGAGACTGCGGTTACTGCATCAATCAGATGCTCTCCCGCTAGGTCCACCACGTCACCTACCGCTGCCATCAACGCCCGGGCCAGGGCCATGTCGTTGTCAGTGGCGTGGGCATTGCGGCACAGCGCCGTGATGCCGCGACCGACCATTGCGGGCGTATTTGGCATGGTGCGAATGATTGGCGTGGACTGACCAAGCGCTGCCTCGAAGGTGGCAATCGTGGTACCTGCGGCAATGGAGACAAAGAGTGTGCGACCCGATCCAAGGGCCTGCAGTGCAGGCAGGGCAGCGCCCATCATCTGCGGCTTGACGGCCAGCAGGGCAACGGCAGGGGCGGGCGGAACGCCCTGGTTCAGATGCACGCCTGCGGACATGAGCCAATCCGTCGGGTTCGGTTCAATCACCCAGACGGACCCCGGCGGCACCCCGGCTGCCAACCAGCCGGTCAGCAGCGCCGTGCCCATCTTGCCGCATCCAAGAAGTACCAGGCCCTCACGGGCCACCCTTTCCAATGCCATGCCATCCCCCGCTCAAAGGTGCAGGTTAGGCGCGTCCGTAAGCCTCGGCAATGGCGACTTTCATCGCTTGTGCCGGGGTTTTGTCGCCCCATGCAACCATCTGAAATGCCGGGTAGAACCGTTCGCACGCCATCACCGCACTGGCGATCAGCCGGTCGATCTGTTCCGGTCCGGCGATCTGCCCCCCGGATAGGAGTAGACCATAGCGCCAGACCATCAGCTTCTGTTCCGACCACCAGGTAAAGGCCCCGGTCCAGACCATGTCGTTGCAGCGGTTCAGCACATCGTAAAGACCCGAGATCTTGTCCTCGGGCGGCTCCATCTCGAAGGTGCAGATCAGGCGCAGGGTTTCGTCCTGCGGCGACCAGGCAAGGGTCAGCGAATAGGTTCGCCACTGACCTTCGACCGCCATGGCGATCTGATCGTCGGTGACGCGATCAAACTCCCATGCGTGGTGTTCGGCAAGCGTTTCGACGATATCGATCGGATGCAGATCATCCATCGACGCCAGATCTTCAGAAAGGGACATTGCCGGCCTCATTATGAAGCTTCTGGAGGGCCGCGACCCACAAGAAGCTGGGTGTCTGGCAAGGGTCTGCGCTTGCCCGACGCCTCCCTTACTAGATATGGTGTGAGCAAAGCGAAAGCCTGTAAAGCGTTTTCTTCGATTTCTTCTGTGGAAAACTCGCCTGAGTGTGGCTCGCCACCAGGTTCCGCACACTTTGACAGCAGAACCTGCATCAAGTGCATTTTCGGAAATGTGGGTTTGAAGGGGCGGTTGAAGTCGGTTCCAGCCGCCCCTCCGACGGGTCCGGTCAGGCGCTTCCAATCCTCCAGTTCGCGATGATCAGCTCGCTACGCCCGGCCTCCTCCAGCGTCTTCTTCGACCCGACCGAATAGGTCGTCCGGACTTCGGTCAGGTGGAATTTGCCGAAGATCGAACGGACATCGGGGTGGTCGTTCAGGGACAGCAGGAACTGACCCTTCAGGCGGCCGAGCTGCGTAGCCATCTCCTCGAACCGGTCGCGGCTGAACAGCTCCTTCCCATAGTCGCCCTCGCTGCCGTAGTAGGGCGGGTCGAGGTAGAACAGCGTGCCGGGCCGGTCGAAGCGGTCAATGAAGGCGGCGTAGTCCAGGTTCATCACGGTGACCCCGGACAGACGGGAATGCAGCGCCTCCAGATCAGGCTCCAGCGTGGTCAGGTTGAACCGCGCCGGGCGGTCCGGGGCCACGCCGAAATTCCGCCCGCTGATCTTCCCGCCGAAGGCCAGACGCTGCAGATACAGGAACCGTGCGGCGCGCTGCAGGTCGGTCAGGGTGTCCGGATCGACCGCCACTAGCCGGTTGAAATTCGCCTGCGTGGTGATCTGGAACCGCAACAGATCGAGGAAGGCCACGTAGTGTTCCTGCAGCACCCGGAACAGGGTGTAGACCTCGCGGCCCCGGTCGTTGATCACCTCGGCCGCCGGACGCTTGGTGCGGCGCAGGAAGATGCCGCCCATGCCCACGAAGGGCTCGGCATAGGTCGCATGATCGTGCCGGTCGATCAGCGCGCAGAGGCGGCGGGCGAGGTTGCGCTTGCCGCCGAGGTAGGGGGCAATCAGGCGGATGGGTTGGATGTCAGGGGCGGGCATCGAGGGCGATTCCTTAACACTTCGGCCCGACCATGACAGGGCGGGTGCGACCATGAATTCGCTGTGGTCGGCGGGGGCGCTCTTCGAATCCGGCCCCGTGTTGAAGGGGTGTTGAAGCACCCTTTCAACCACCCGTGAAGGCGGTCAGAAATTGTCGGCGATGATGAACTTCTCGTAGCCTTCCGAGGGCACCGTTTCTTGCAGGCTGCCCGGCCAGATCACGTGGAACAGCGCCATGCAGCTTTTGCGCACCATGGCGGTGTCGGTCGGCCCCCAGGGGTAGAAGGCCACGCCGTCGGCAGGTGTCAGGACGGTGGACACGCCCTCGATCGTATAGGTGCCGTTGGCGATCACGCCGGGCTGGCGGTCGATGAACAGGGCCGATCCCGGCTCCTCGCGGGCCGAAAAGGTCACGCCCACCGCCGTCTCGAGGCTGAAGGGGAACTTGTAGGCGAGCCAAGGCAGGCGGTCGCCGGTGCGGATGGTGAAGGTTCTGCTCATGCGGTCAGCTCCAGCTGTTCGCCCGCGCGGGACGGGTTGAGGATGGTGCCAGTGCGCTGGCTGTCATTCAGGATCGTGCCGATGCGGCGACGGGTGTTCAGGACGCTGCCACGACGCAGGCCGGTGTTGAGGATGTCGCCCTGCCGGGGGTCGATAGCCGCAAAGGCAAGTCGGCCGGAGGTGTAGGTCGGCAGCGGCGGGGCAGTCGCCTGGGCCGTGCCGATCAGGGGCAGAAAACCAGCAACCACCGCCGTCACGCTGCCGCGCGCCTGGGCGTTTGCGGTCAGGGGCAGAATGCCAGCAGCCCCCGCTGCGGCCCGCGCGACAGCCCCCGCCGCCCCGGACAGGGCAAGGCTCCCCTGCGCTTGCGCCCCGGCCAATGCGGCGCCGATGGCAACCCCAGTCAGGGCAAGGGTGCCAGAGGCCTGCCCCGCCGCCCGCGCCACGGCCGCAGCACCCCCGGTCAGCGCGACAGTACCGGCGGCTTGCGCGGCCGCGCGGGCGGTGGCGGTGGCACCGCCGGTCAGGGCCAGCGTGCCTGTGATCTGCGCAGTCGACAGCGTGGCCCCGCTGGCCACGGCCGACCCGGTCAGGGGGATCGTCCCGGCGGCCTGTGCGGCGGTCGGGACTGTTGCGGCGGCGCTGCCAGACAGCGGCAGAAGGCCGGAAACCACCGCGACGGCAGGTGTCGGGGCATCGAAGAACTGATCGGCGAAGAATGGCTTGAACGCAGGATCGTACCACCGGGGCGACCCGCCCCGTGGCTTCCGGATAAACGGACTGCGAAGATCAAGCACCATGGCGGATCACTGCACCCCGATCTTCAGACGGGCGACGGTCGTGCCGACGTTCGTGGATCCGATGGCCAAAAGAACCGGGAACAGACAGGCGCTGTCTTCGATCGGCGTGAGGCCAAGCTGAGGCCAGTCGAACGATGTCGGGATGATAGCCGACAAGGCCGTGGGCGACGCCAGCACGCGCATGGCCGTCACCCCGAAACTGCCCGCCGTACCGGTGGTGGCGGACAGGGTCACGCTCTGGATCGACTTGATGGCCAGCGGTCCGGGCGTGGGGATTTCGATCATTCGGCCAGCGGCGACCGAGGCAGGCAGCGCCACGACGATGTTGCCGGTCGAGTTGTCGGAATAGG
>JANOQT010000034.1:0-14224 GCA_031415015.1 Paracoccaceae bacterium | reverse complement strand
CTTGATTTTGGCGACATGACGATTTCTCGGAGCAACCATGCGGCGATTGCGTATGACCCTGCGACGCATCAGTTTCATGTGGGTCATGGGGGCAAGTCGAACCTTGTTCGTCTGAACGGCAAGCCGTTGCTGTCGACGGAGGCTGTTGTTGACGGGGACGAGATTCAGATTGGCGAGACGACGCTGGTCCTGAAGGTGCTGTGCACGGCGGAATTCAACTGGTCTGCGGCGCAAGCGGGGGGGGACGGGCATGATATGGCGATCGCGTGAGCCGCGCTATGACGTTGCTTCGGGCATAAGCCAGGGCGCGCGGGACTATCAGGAAGACGCGATCACCTCGGATTTTCTGGTGGGTGCGGATGCCGGATTTGTGGTGCTGTCGGACGGGATGGGGGGGCATGCGGCGGGGGACGTAGCCAGCAAGATCGTGCTGACGGAGGTGTATTCCGAGCTGAAGTTCCAATACGCGGATGTCGAGACGTTCGAGGCGCGCGCGCCGGAGATTTTGCGCTCGATCGCGGATCTTGCGAACGAGACCTTGCGCCAGCACACGCGGACCCACCCCGAGACGGAGGGGATGGGGGCGACGCTGGTGGTTCCGGTGATGGTGGAGAACCGGCTGTTCTGGATTTCGGTCGGGGATTCGCCGCTGTTTTTGTACCGCGACGGGCGGCTGAGCCAGCTGAACGAGGACCATTCGATGGCGCCGCAGATCGACTTCATGGTGAAGTCCGGGCTGATGGATGCGCAGGTTGGGGCCAATCATCCGGACCGCAACTGCCTGATTTCGGTGCTGATGGGGCAGCGGATTGCCAAGGTGGACTGCCCGGCGCAGGCGATGGTGCTGCGGGTGGGCGACATCGTGATCTGCGCGTCGGACGGGTTGCAGTTTCTGACCAATGCGCAGATCGAGAAGGTTCTGGGGCGGGTGCGCAAGAAGCGCTCGACCGAGATCGCGGAGGTTCTGCTGGAGGAGATCCACAAGCTTGACGACCCCGACCAGGACAACGTTTCGTTCTGCGTGATCAAGGTGAACGACACCTCGGTGCGGCCCAAGGCCGCGCGGACGGCGCGCCGCTCGATGGCGGTCAGCCGCCCGCGCCGTCTGACGACGGTGGTCAGCGAGCCGGTTGTGGTGCCGCTGCACGCGCCCAAACCGGAGGCGGCGAGCCCGGAGGTGGTTCAGCCGGAGATGGCGATACCAGAGGTGGCGAGCCCGGAAATGGCGCAGCCGGGGCCGGCTGCGGAGACGATGCAGCGGGCGACGGGGGCGGACGCGCCGCTGAAGCTGGAGACACCAAAGGCGCGGCACGCGAAGGCCAGCCAGGCCTTGCAAGACCCCGACCCGCAACCCAGATTGAAACCAAGACGAATAGCAATCCTCAAGTGAGCTTGCGAGAAGTGGATTTGGGCGGGAAGATTTATTTCTTCCTGCCATTTTTCATTACCGGGACAGCGTAGTATTTAATCAAGTCCCGGATGCCTGGATTTTACCGTTCTGACAGAGGAGCCTGCAGATTGCACTTTTGGCAACTTGGCTTCCTGCGAAGGTTACCTGTCAAGATCACGACGGAGCTGCGGATGTTTCTGAATTCACGCGATCAGGAGGATTTAATTTGTAAAGCAACTCAAGATTGCGTAACTGTTCTAAGAACAACCTTAGATTTAATTACGGAACGCCGCCTCCCTCATCAGATCTGCTAAGATTCTATTTAAGAATCTATTAAATTCAAGTAATTGCAACAGTCTGATGGCAAATCCAAAAACAGCCGCATTGTGACCTCAATATTTGCACAAGTAACGTGCAGAAAGCAAACTGGATACCGGATAATCCGTCACGCTGGACGGGTAATCGGGTGAATGTGCGGGCATTCCGCGCGACACAGCTTTGCAGGATTTGGTCAATCAAGAGGTGGTAAAATGAGGAATGTTCTGAACTACGCTGGCAGGGTTGCCATTCGAGCTGCGGGTTGCGCGGCAATTGTTCTCTTTCCGATGGGCGTGTCGGCCGGAGAGGTTATGCTGAAATCTGCCGATGGGACGGTTAACCTGGTCGGTGAGTTTGTTGAATTCAAGGATGACAACTATGTCATCCGCACTGCATTGGGCGATCTGCGCATTGCTGCCAGCCGGGTGCGCTGCGAAGGGGCGGACTGCCCGACTTTTGACACGGCGACCGCAGGCCTGCAGATCGCCGGATCGGACACCATCGGTCTTGGCTTGATGCCGCTTTTGATGAGCGGATATGGCGGGTTCCTGAATGCCGAGGCCACGATCACCAACACGCAGGTCGAAAACCAGATTCTTGCTGCGTTCATCGGTGACGGCGGCTTTGGCGATGACCTTGGGTCGGTGCTGGTCACTTCGACCAAGACGTCGGATGGGTTCAAGGGTCTGCTTGACGGGTCCGCTTCGATCGGGATGGCGTCACGTAGGATCACGCCCGAAGAAGCCCGCTCGCTGCGAGATGCGCAAAAGGGCAACATGGTCAGCGTGGAGCAGGAGCATATCATCGCGGTCGACAGCCTGGTCCTGATCGTGAATCCGGAAAACCCGATCACGTCGGTCTCGATCCAGGATCTGCAGCGCATATTCTCGGGCGAAGTTACCAACTGGTCGCAGCTAGGTGGCGAGGATATTCCAATCACCGTGGTGACCCGCGACCCGGGTTCAGGCACCTACGCTGTATTTACTGATCGCGTTTTTGGTGAAAACGAACCGCCGGAAAATTTGAACTTCACTCTTGCCTCGGATGCCAACGTTGCGGCGCAAATGGTCAACGACACGCTTGGCGCAATCGCGTACGTCGGCGCCGCGTTCCAGCGTGGCACGAAATCACTGACACTGGTCAACGAGTGCGGACTTGCATCCGAGCCTGACGCCTTTTCGGCCAAGACCGAAGAATACGCGCTGCAACGTCGTCTGTACCTCTATTCCACCAGTGATGCCGATGAGGCGACGAAGAAGTTCCTGGAGTTCACCGACAACGAAGCCTCCGACGCGGTGATCGCCAAAGCGGGGTTCATCGACCTTGGCATCAAGAAGCGAGAACAATCGTTGGAAAGCCCGCGGGCGAAGATGCTGTTGACGGCGGATGTCGATGCCTTCGAAGGCAACGTGATCCGGGAAATGCTGTCCGCGATGACCGAATCGGACCGGCTGTCGACGACATTCCGGTTCCGGCTCGGCTCTGCCTCGCTGGACGAACGCGGTGTCAAGGATATGGGACGTCTGGCGGGCTATCTGAAGGATCTGCCGGAGGGCACCAAGGTGACGATGGTCGGCTTTACTGACGATATCGGTGCCTTTGAATCCAACCGGTCGCTGAGCCTTGATCGCGCCAATCAGGTGGTAAGCGAGTTGAAAACCCTGGCCGGAGACAGCCTGCCCGGGATCGAGTTTGCTACCCTTGGATACGGTTCCATCGCCCCTTCGGCCTGCAACAGTTCGGAAAACGGCCGGGCAATCAACCGCCGGGTCGAGGTCTGGATCAGCCAGCCAAAGGTCTGACGATTGGGCGGGGGGCTATGCCCCCCCCTTTCAATACAGATTCAGATTGGGCCTGAACGCCAGGTCCTGCTTTGTCACAAGCACGGGCGCGCTTTGGTCGCTGTCCTGTCCCTGAAAAGGTCCGCTTTCATGAACCGTAAGACTTGTTTCACGCTCACGCTCACGCTGGGCAAGACTGCACTGGTTGCCCTGTCGATTGTTGGATACGCCGCCTTGCCGAGCTCGGCACAGGAAGCGACGCCAACCCCGGTCAAGCTGGCAATCGAAGACGCTGGCGGGACGGCCCGCGTCGATTATTCCGGTCGCCTGCGGATGTTCAGCCAGAAGATCGCCGCCAATGCCTGCGCGCTTGCGGCCCGGCCAGATGATCAGGTCCACAAGGACATGCTGACCGATGCCATCACGCGGTACAGGCAGTACCTTCTGGCCTTGCAGGCCGGGGACGAGTCCCTGGGTATCTTCGGCCCGGAAACCAGAGCCAAGTCGATCAAGCAGATCGACGGGCTTGTGGCGATCTGGGAACCTTTCGGCACAGCAGCCGCGGCGGTCGCCCAAGGTCAGGATGTGGAACAGAACCTCGCCTATGTCGCCGAAAACAACGAAGTCGTGCTGCAGGCGGCTTCAGACCTCGCGTCAGCCATAAACGCCGAGTACTCCGACCCAGCTGCGATGACGCAGGCCAATGCGATGGTGATCGACATTGCCGGACGTCAGCGCATGCTGACACAAAAGATGTCGAAAGAGGTTTGTGGTATCGAGACGGCAAATCCGGCGTTTGGCACATCGGAAACGTTGTTGCAGACTGTCAGTCTGTTCGACGCCTCGTTAACCGCATTGCTGAACGGAATGCCGGACGCGGGCATCATACCGCCACCAACACCCGAACTGGCTGGTGCTCTGCAGGCCGCGATGACGGAGTGGCAGGGGATCAAGGCTGATGTAGAGGCTTTCGCCGCGACCGGGCCAGCTGCTGACGGAGCCGGGACTGACCTGTACGGCCGTTTCGAAACGTTGCGCGAAAGCATGCAGCAGGTGGCCGAGCAATACCGCGAGTTTGCCGCCGCAGGTCTTTGACCGCTTCAGCCGACAACGATCACACCCATCGTCACAACCTGCTAAGGAGAAATTGCGTTGTTTATCAAGTCCTCACTATCCTGCCGACGCGCAGTTGGCGCACTGGCTGTTGCCGCCACACTGACCGCGTCTCTTTCGCAGCCACTGACCGCACAGGTGACCGGGGCAAACGGCCTCAGCGCGCTGGCGATACAGCGGCTTCAGGTGGACGCCCGTCCCAGTGACATGGCGCCGCACATGGCAAACCTGATCCTCGAAGATGTAGGAGGTAGCATACGCATAGCGGCAGCAGGAAAGCTGCGCATGCTGAGCCAGCGGGTCTCGGTGGTGGCGTGCAACTATGTCGCGGGTGTCGCGACGGAACGCTCGCTTGAGATATTCAAGGCCAGCAAGGCTGAGTTTCGCAAAATCCTGACCGCGCTGGTCAACGGCGATGAAGGCATGGGCATCATCGGTGCCGAAACCCAACGCAAAACGCTTGCGGAGATCAAAAAGGTCGAAGCCCTTTGGCTACCATTCGAGGCCGCACTGGACGGGATCATCGCGGGCACCGACGTTGAGACGAATGTCGCATACATCGCCGCGAACAACGACGCGCTGCTGGCAGAGGCGAACGTGTTGACCAGCAAAATTGCGGGCGAATACGCCAATCCTGCCGAGCTGACACAGGCCAGTGCCATGCTGGTCGATATCTCTGCCCGCCAGCGAATGCTGACCCAAAAGATCGCCAAACTGGTCTGCGCCGTGGCCACAGGCAACGCGTCGCTTGGCAACCCGGAGGACCTGTCCAAGGCGATGGAGATGTATGAGGTCTCGCTTAACGCCTTGCGCAACGGTTTGCCCGAAGCCGGGATCAACCCGCCGCCAACACCCGAGATCAAGGCGCTTCTGGACGCAAGTTCGGAAAACTGGACTGTGATCAAGGCCGAGATAACCAAGGTCACCGGTCCGGGCAGCGTGGATGTTGAAACGCAGGCAAGGATTTTCGATCTTCTGGACAAGAAGCTTGCAGAAATGATCAAGATCTCGGCCCTTTACGCAGAAGAGGCGAAGCCCGGGATCTGACCGTGTCGCAGGGTGGGTCCAAACTGTCGAAGCGGGGGGCGTGGGGGAAGGTCATCCACGGCGCATCGGTGAGGTGCGGCGTGGACACCCCGGTTCTGAATGGCTTTAGCGCGGCCGGCCATTCGTCACCCGCACTCCCCGGATAACGGGCGCGTTCCTCGTCTTAGGTCCACTTGCGGTTCGCAGCTTTCATTGGAGGATCGGAAAGACCTCGCCTGCCATCTGCGCGCGAGCTTCGTCCCTTTGCACGCGGTCAGGCAACGGCAATGCCGGATACCTGACATCAGCCTTACGAAGCTTCACCCGCCCCCGATCAACACACCGGCCGCAAAGACCAGCGCGCCCCCAAGGACGACCTGCAGGGCCGCGCGCAGGAACGGTGTTTCCATGTAGCGGTTCTGAATCCATGCGATGGCCCACAGCTCGACAAAGACCACGATCATGGCAAGCGAGGTCGCCGTCCAGAAATCTGGGATCAGGTAGGGCAGCGCGTGGCCCATCCCGCCAAGCGTCGTCATCACCCCGCTGGCGATACCGCGCTTCAGGGGGCTTCCCCGTCCCGACAACACACCGTCGTCATGCGCCGCTTCGGTAAAACCCATCGAGATGCCCGCGCCGACCGAGGCGGCCGTGCCGACCAGAAACGTTGTCCAGGTGTCCTGAGTTGCGAAAGCCGTGGCAAAAATCGGTGCGAGGGTGGACACCGATCCATCCATCAGCCCCGCCAACCCCGGTTGCACCCAGGTCAGGATGAACTGGCGTTTTGCAGCCTGATCTTCCGAACTGCGCGCGTCTTCCGTCAGATGCTTGTCTTCCAGCGCGTCTGCATGGCGTTCGTGACTGGCCTCGGCGGCGGCCAGATCGCCCAAAAGCTTGCGCGTCGCCGCGTCAGTTGTCCGTGCTGCGGCGCGGGAATAGAAGTCTTCCGCCGCACGCTCCATCGCCTGCGCCTCACCGCGAATCGTATCCAGGCTGAGGGTTTCGGCCAGCCAGACCGGACGACGGGCATAGAAGCCCGCGACGTGTTCGCGGCGGATCAGGGGAATCACCTCGCCGAACCGGGTGCGATGCAGATCAATCAGCCGTTGCCGGTGACCGTCTTCCTCAACCGCCATCCCGTCAAAAACGGCTGCCGATGCGGGATACTGGCCGCGCAGCCGATCCGCATAGCTGCGGTAGATCCGGCCATCATCCTCTTCGGACGAAATGGCGAGGGCCAGAACTTCCTGGTCCGACAGGTCGGCAAAGCGGCGGCGAGAAACGAGAGCAGACAGCACGGTGGTGACCTTTGTTAGAATGATTCTAATCTAGAGGGGCGTTGGGAATTGGCAACGGACAAAAGTGAACCGTGCGGTTCATTTTTTGCTTGCAAAGGTGAACCGAAGAGTTCAGAACTGTAATTGAACCGGAGAGTTCACATATGGAGACCATCATGACCCGCTTTGCACAAATTCTGGTTGCCCTGACCCTTCTTGGCACCCCCGTCGCTGCGCAGACCCTGACCGTCCTGCTGCCTGCGATCAGCTTTCCCACCGGCACGCTGACCCCCTCGACCAAAGGCTGCGAGGTGGTTCAGACCACCACCCAAGTTTGCCAGCTTGGCGAATGACGCCAACGCGCGGATTGCTTGCCGCACCGGCCACCGATGCTCTATGGTTTCCTTCGGGGGAGCCTATGACAGCAGTCGCAGAACATGTGGTCCGGCGGGGCCGTAAATTTGATCAGGTGCTGGACGGCGCGCGGACGGTGTTTCTGCGCGACGGGTTTGAGCGCGCGTCAGTCGATGATATCGCGCGCGAGGCCGGGGTCAGCAAGGCGACGATCTACGCCTATTTCCCCGACAAGCAGTTGCTGTTTCTGGAGGTGGCGCGCTGCGAGTGCCACCGCCAGACCGAGGAGGCCGAGGCGTCGGTCGATGGCAATGTGCCGGTCCGGCTGATGCTGACCATCGCGGCGGAGCGGATCGCGTCGTTCCTGATGTCGGAATTCGGCCAGCGGATGTTCCGCATCGTGGTGGGCGAGGGCGAACGCTTTCCGGGCCTGGGCCGCGAGTTTTACGAGTATGGTCCGGGGCTTATCCATGACCGGCTGGTGCATCACATGCGCTGCTATGTGGACGGCGGCCAGCTGAAGATCGAGGATTTCGACCTGGCGGCGGATCAGTTCGCCCAGCTGTGCAAGGCGTCCATCCATGAAAAGCTGATCTTCGGGATGGCGCAGTCGATCACCCCTGAAGACGTTCACCGCAGTGTTTGCGGCGCGGTGGAGATGTTTTTGGCGCGTTATGGGGTGGGGGTTAGGGCTTGAGCCGGACCCGGGAATCTGGGCCGGTTCCGTCAATTACATATAGGCCCGGCTTCTCCGTAAGATAGGCGCGCCAAGTAGCCTTCCCGGTTTGATCTTTCACTGTCTGCCCCTTCATCAGATGCCCAAGGCGGACCATTGGCACCCCGGCCAGATAGTCTGGTTGAGCAGAAATCACAGATTTCAGTTTCTGATCCAGCGAAGACAGAGCCGGGGGCTTAGGGAGCGCTTGCTTCGCCTCAACAGCTGACCGCGCAACAGGCTTTGGTTTTCCAAGCCATTCGACCCTATACCCCTGCTCGCGCAAGTGGTTGATCATCGGGCCAAAGTCACGGTCATCTGACACCACGACGAAAGCCTGCGCCAAGCCGCGATATGCAAAATCCAAAGCAGCCACGACCAGCGCCATGTCAGCCCGGTTTTTGCCTGCCGATGTGGCGCAATGGGTGGCCGTGTAGTTGGTGTCTTGCGCCCAATCCTTGTGAAGGGCCATATCGCCAAAGACGCGGCGGATCGTAACCTCACCGCACCTGAGGGCGTTCTGTTCGATCATCAGAAGGCTGCTTCTTGGGACGTTGTCGCCATCGACGAAAATGGCAACTCTGGGTTTCGTCCCGTGGGAAATCAACGTGGGTCCAGTGGAGAAAAGTTCAGACATAACGCTCTACCACAAAAGACAATTTCCAGTAGTTTTCCCCCTAATTGCGGCTGATTGAAGGCCGTCAGCCGTTTTCCCTGAGCACCGATCCTGCCAGATACAGCGACCCGCAGATCAGGACGCGGGCGTCGGGCGATGTGCTGGCGATGCTGGCCAGCGCCTCGGCCACCGACGGGGCGGCGACTGCGTCGATCCCGGCAGCGAGGGCGGCGGCGCGGGTGACATTGGCGGGGAGGGTGTTCTTTTCACCGGGGATCGACACCGCGTGAAGCCGGGTTATGTGCGGTGCGAGGGGCGTCATGTAGCCCGTCACATCTTTGGTGTTCAGCATGCCGCAGATCAGATGCGTTTGGCGCGCGGGCATCCGGGCGAGGGTGGCGGCAATCGCCGCGCCGCCTGCCGGGTTGTGGCCACCGTCCAGCCACAGCTCTACCTTGGGGGCGGCGTCCACCAGCGGGCCGTGGCGCAGGCGTTGCATCCGGGCGGGCCATAAGGCGCGGGTGACGGCGGCCTCAATGGTGGTTTCATCCCGGCCAAGGAAGCGCAGGGCGGCAATTGCGGCCCCGGCGTTCTGAATCTGATGCGGGCCGGGCAGGTTGGGCAGGGGCAGGTCGAGCAGGCCGGTCTCGTCCTGAAAAACCAGACGGCCCCGATCCTCGGACACATGCCAGTGCTGACCGTAAGCGAGGAGCGGTGCGCTCATTCGAGCCGCCTTGGCTTCGATCACCGCCAAGCCTTCGTCAGATTGCGGCCCGACGATCACTGGGACGCCGCGCTTGATGATCCCGGCCTTTTCGCCCGCGATGGCGGTGACGGTGTCGCCAAGGAACGACTGATGGTCCAGGCTGACCGGCGTGATGATGGTCAGCTTTGGGTGATCGACCACGTTCGTGGCGTCCAGCCTGCCGCCAAGGCCCACCTCCAGCAGTGTCCAGTCGGCCGGAGTGCGGGCGAAGGCCAGGAATGCGGCGGCGGTGGTGATCTCAAAGAAGGTGATCTCGTCCGGGCCGTTGGCGGTGACGCATTCGTCCAGTAGGGCGGTCAGGGCGGGTTCGCTGATCAGTTCTCCCGCCAGCCGGATGCGTTCGTGAAACCGGGCCAGATGCGGCGAGGTGTAGGCGTGAACGAGGTCGCCCCCCGCCTCCAGCCCGGCGCGGATCATCGCCTGAGTGGAACCCTTGCCATTGGTTCCGGCGATGTGGATCACCGGGGGCAGCTTGCGTTCCGGGTTGCCCAGAATCGCCAACAGGCGTTCGACGCGGCCCAGGGTCAGGTCGATGACCTTGGGGTGCAGCGTCATCATCCGCTCAAGGATGGCATCCGACCCGGTGGTCACGCTTTGACGACCGCCGCCTCAACCGGCTGCACTTCGACCGGAGCGGGCAGGTCGCCCTTGATGGCCGGGGGCAGCGACATCAGCAGGCGGATCAGGGTGACGAGTTCATCCTTCATCGCCTTGCGGTGCACCACACGGTCCAGCATGCCGTGATCCAGCAGGTATTCGGCGCGCTGAAAGCCTTCGGGCAGCTTTTCGCGGATGGTCTGTTCGATCACCCGCGCGCCCGCGAAGCCGATCTGCGCATTGGGTTCGGCAATCTGCACATCGCCCAGCATCGCGTAGCTGGCGGTCACGCCGCCGGTTGTCGGGTGCGTCATGACGACGATATAGGGCAGGCCCGCCTCTTTCAGCATCTGCACGGCCACGGTGGTGCGCGGCATCTGCATCAGCGACAGCATGCCTTCCTGCATCCGCGCCCCACCAGAGGCGGAAAACAGCACCAGCGGACGGCGCAGTTTTACCGCACGTTCAGCGGCGGCAATGATCGCGTTGCCGACATTCATCCCCATGGACCCGGCCATGAAGCTGAAATCCTGCGCGGCAGCGATGATCGGCGTGCGGCCCACTTCGCCCTCGGCCACCAGCATGGCGTCTTTCTCGCCGCTGGCCTTTTGCGCGGCGCGGAGGCGGTCGGGGTATTTCTTTTGGTCGCGGAAATGCAGCGGGTCGGTCACCGCATCGGGGACCTTGACCTCGGTGAAGATGCCACCATCGAACAGCGCGGAAAACCGGTCACGCGGGGTGATTGCCATGTGGTGATCACAATTGGAACATACGTTCAGATTGGCCGCCAACTCGCGGTGAAACAGCATGGTCCCGCATTCGGGGCATTTGGTCCACAGATTCTCGGGCACTTCGCGGCGCGAGAACAAGGAGTTGATCTTCGGACGGACGTAGTTGGAAATCCAGTTCATACTTAGAAAACCCTGCCCTTGCGCTGAAGCCCTCAGATAAGCCGCACGGGGCGGAAATGCAATCAGTGCGGCAATCGCATTGGCAGTGAAACTTCGGAGCGGCTATACCGTTACTTCGTCAAGCAGGGGAGGGATTGCCATGCCGAACGGACCACTGATCTACCGCCAGCGCCTGATTACCCGGATGACACATTGGATCTGGGCGATCTGCCTGTTCTTCCTGCTGTTGACCGGGCTGCAGATTTTCAACGCCTTTCCCAGCCTGCATGTCGGGCTTGAGGCCGGGTTTGACTATGATAACGCCATCTTCGCCGTCGAGACGCGGCAGAACGGGCTTGAACTGCAAGGCGTGACGCGCGTCTTCGGGTCCGAGTTCGATACGACGGGTTTCCTTGGCGCGTCGAATGGCGAGGCGCGGGCGTTTCCGTCGGCGCTGACGATCCCGTCCAAGCAAAGCCTTGCGACGGGGAGGGTGATCCATTTTTTCTTTGCGTGGATTTTGGTGGGCACGCTGACGCTTTGGCTGGTTGCCTCGGCCCTGAACGGACATCTGCGGCAATTGATCCCCAGTCTGGCCGACCTGCGCGCCCTGCCGCGTGATGTGGCGGATCATGCGCGGCTGCGTTTCCACCATACCGCGCGTTACAATGTGCTGCAAAAGCTGGCCTATGCGTCGGTGCTGTTTGTGGCCTTGCCATTGATGATCGCCACGGGGCTGTCGATGTCGCCCGGCTTTAACGCGATCAGCCCGTGGTTGCTGGATCTGTTCGGCGGGCGGCAGACGGCACGGACGATCCATTTCCTGACCATGGTGGCGCTGATCGGGTTCTTTGTCGTGCACATGCTGATGATCCTGGCAGCAGGACCGCTGAACGAGCTGCGGTCAATCATCAGCGGTTGGTACCGCGTTGACGGGGAGGATAAGTGATGCTGAATCGCAGACATCTTTTGCTGGGAAGTGCGGCGCTGACCCTGTCTGGCTGCAAGATATTCGACAGCGCGTCAAAGGCCGACAGCGCTTTGCGGACCATTTTTTCCAGTGTGGCGGGGCTGACCGAAGCCAGCCAGCGCGCGCTTATGGGTGACAGTCTGGCCCCGGAATACACCGAAGCCGACATCCGCCAGGGCCAGCGGCCGAATGGCAGCACCGATCCCGACAGCGGCGAATACCGTGCCATGGTCAGCACAGGGTTCCGCGATTATGCGCTGTCGGTGACGGGGCTGGTCGAGGCGCCGGTGACCCTGCCCTATGCGCAACTGACGGCGATGCCCGCGCGTACCCAGATCACCCGGCATGACTGTGTGGAGGGCTGGAGTTGCATCGCGAAATGGACGGGCGTGCCGCTGGGCGCCGTGCTGAACCTCGCCAAGCCCAAGGTCACGGCGCGCTATGCGGTGTTCCACTGCTACGACGCCATCGAGAAAAGCCTGTCAGGTGTGGTGACCTATTACGAAAGCATCGACCTGATCGACGCCTACCACCCCCAGACGATCCTTGCCTACGGTCTGAACGGCGCGCCCTTGCCCGTGGCCAATGGCGCGCCGTTGCGGCTGCGGGTGGAACGGCAGCTGGGATACAAGATGGCGAAGTATGTGCATACCATTGAATTGGTCGACAGCCTCGCCCCGTTCGGGCTTGGCAAGGGCAGCTATTGGGCGGACCGGGGGTATGAGTGGTATGCGGGGATCTGACGCCGCCGCCCTCAGAACTTGCGCCGGGCTTTCAGGGCAGCACCAATGGTGCCGTCGTCCAGATAGTCCAACTCGCCGCCAATCGGCACGCCTTGCGCCAGTGAGGTGATCTGGACGCCGGACGGTTCCAGCGCATCGGCGATGTAATGCGCGGTGGTCTGGCCATCGACGGTGGCGTTCAACGCCAGGATCACCTCGCGCGCGGCCTCATCCGCGACGCGGGCGATCAGCCGGGGGATGCGCAATTCGTCCGGGCCGATGGCGTCGAGGGCTGACAGCGTGCCGCCCAGCACATGATAGCGGCCCTTGAACATCTGGCCGCGTTCCATCGCCCACAGGTCGGCCACGTCTTCCACGACGCAAATCTCGCCCGTCGCACGACGGGGATCGGCGCAGATGCTGCAGATGTCGGAGGTGCCGATATTGCCGCAAATCTGGCAGTCCTTGGCGGTTAGTGCCACTTCGGCCATCGCTTGCGCCAAAGGAGCCATCAGTTGCGCGCGCTTTTTCAGCAGCACCAGCACCGCGCGTCGGGCCGAGCGTGGCCCAAGGCCGGGCAGCCGGGCCATCAGGTCGATCAAGGCTTCGATGCCGGTATCGTCGGCCATGTCAGAACGGCAGTTTCATGCCGGGCGGCAGGCCCAAGCCTTCGGTCAGCTTGGCCATTTCCTGCTGGCTGCGGATTTGCGCCTTCATCTGCGCATCCTTGATCGCAGCAAGGATCAGGTCTTCGACCACTTCCTTTTCCGACGCCACAAGGATCGACGGGTCGATGTCCAGCCCGGTCACCTCGCCCTTGGCCGTCACCCGCGCCTTGACCAGCCCGCCACCGGATTCGCCCAGAACCACGGTTTTCGACAGGTCTTCCTGCAGTTCCAGCATCTTGGCCTGCATGTCCTGCGCGGCCTTCATCATCTTGGCCATGTCGCCAAGACCGCCCAAACCTTTCAGCATTCAATCATCCTCAAACGGGTCCCATTCATCTTCAACCTCGGCCAATGCCTCGACCGCGGCATTGGCGGCAAGCGCTTCGGGGGTGCGAATTTCGGCGATCCTTGCGCCCGGAAAGGCCAGCATCACCGCCTGCACCAGCGGGTTCTGCATCGCCTCGGCCTCGGCTGCCAGTTTGCCCTTGTCGCGGTCTTCTTCAATTGTCGGCGCCCCGCCGGTGGACACGACTGATACGCCCCAGCGCCCGCCGGTCCAGCTTTGTAAGCGCTGGCTTAGCCGCGCGGCAAGATCGGGAGCGGCGTTGTTAGCAGGTTCGAACTCGATCCTGCCTGGCGAATAGCGGGCGAGGCGGAGGGTGGTTTCCACCTCGACCAGCAATTGCACATCGCGTTTTTCGCGGATCAGGGCGACGACCTGATCGAAGGTTATGTAGCTGTTAAGTGCGTCAGTCGACAATGCGACAGCCTGCGCGGCGCCTGACATCGACGGCGCGTTTGATGGGCCGCGCGCGGGGGACATCATGCGCGGGGCTGGGCTGGCGGACATGCCGCCGCCAGAACCGCCACCCGACGGGGCGTTAGGCTGCGGCTGGCTTTGCAGGCGTCTGATCAGGGTTTCGGGATCGGGCAAGTCGGCCACATGGGTAAGCCGGATCACCGCCATTTCCGCCGCCATCATGGCGTTGGGGGCAAGCGCCACTTCTTCCAGCGATTTCAG
>JANOQT010000033.1:0-3127 GCA_031415015.1 Paracoccaceae bacterium | reverse complement strand
CAGTGACGGTGCAGGTTCCAGCGGAAACAAGCGTCACTGCCGTGCCACTGACCGTGCAGACTGCCGTCGTGCTGGACGCGAAGCTGACCGGTAAGCCTGAGCTCGACGTGGCTGACAGTGCCGCCGCAGCAATGCCAATAGTCTGGGTTGCTGGCGCAGTGAAGGTGATGGTCTGGGACAGCAGGCTGAAAATTGGCAGGACCAAGACTGGATCGACAGTATTGAGACGAATGTCGGTCAGTGAGCAACCGGGCTGTGTCAGTGCACGGGTGTACGTTTGTGTCGCATTATCCCAACCTTTATCGAAGGAAGATTTGGTGCATGCGCCGCGGGAGCCGCTCATAGCCCGCAAGTTGCCCAAGTCTTGGTCGGACCGCTTCATCTCAAAATGCAGATGCGCCGAAAGGGCACCCACCTTACCGGCAAGGCAGATACGGTCGCCGGCTTGCACAGTTGTTCCCAGGGCTGGAATGCCTAACGATTGTTGACCTCTCACCAATTCATGAGAACTGCAGTGCAGAAAAAGCAATCTATATACCTGACCCGCGATCACGCTTTCCAGCGTCAAGGTTGATGCCGGCGGTGAGCTCGCGGGTGTTAATATTTGCTCAACTACTTTGCCATCAATTGGCGCATAGATGGGAGTACCCGCAGGAGCGCGGAAGTCATAACCAGCGTGGTTTTGCATGCTACTTATAAAGCGACTGTAACCCGTCTCCAGATAAGGTCCAGTTACACATGCAATCTGCGATGTCGGTGCCACTTTGAATAAGAGGGATCCGAGAGTATCAAGCTTGGCGTTGTATTCCGCCGCCGTGGTTCGGAGGCAACCGCCGTTGGCCTGCCAAGCATAGTCGGGTGAACTATTGGTGCCGCCAGCCTGAACCGGCGCCCATGTACTAAAGCCAGAGATCTTTGCCACCAACGACTTGTTCGCTTCGTCCACGGTCGTCGCCACCGGGCCCCAAATGGCACCGTCCCACTTGGCCAGCGTCAGGGCTGAGGGCGACCACTCTTCAGCAAGCCATGCCGAGTCGTACTGAATTTTCAATTCGACAGGTGTTGCGAATACCACTCCAGTAGGCGAAAGGCTGATGGTGCGATCCCCGACAGCGGCCGAGGCTGGAGCGCTCGGCGATATAGCAATTTCGAAGGAAGTATTGGATGCAACCGCTTGGCCTGGAATAGACACACGAACGGCGCCATCAGAAGTTGCAAGTGCACCGCCGGTAGGCCCGATTGTGGCACTCGCAATTGTTGCGATCTGCGTTGGCGCTGGAGCTACTGTCCCCGTTGCACTCTCGCCGCCCCCGCCGCATGAAGTGAGGAATACACAGACTGCTCCAACGACCGCTAATTTTAACATATTATTCCCTGTACGGAATTCGCGCACTCGCATTGTGACTTGAGCTGAAACTTCACCAGAGCGCCTACTTATTTTTATCTAAGCGCTGCGGCATGATAGGTATATGGAAGCCAGCGATGCATACGACCAACTACCAACGACTGACTCCGCACCACCTGATTAATCAAAAACATAGGTCAATCCGACCGTGCCACACTCATGGTATGCCTGATATTCGTGAACATTCAGCGGCGACAAAAGTCACCGTTAACTTACAATTTCCGGAAAAGGGCACCATTGACTGTCGTAGTAATATCACCCGCCGGAGAAGCGCTATTTTCGCCGCTGCTACCGCCACCGCAGAAGGCAGGCAGCGCTGTGACGAGTCAAGCGATCGACTACTTGGCGCGCACCAGAAGGTTTCTGCTCACTGAATTTCCCTCAAGGCGACTTTCCAGTTGGGTTAGTGCAAGCTGGACTTCAACAGATCAGAGAAAGCTTATCGAAAGTGGCCTTCCAGAATCAGCTGACACGGCACTTGTACGATGCCGCTGATAGATATTTGTTGAAAGCTTCCGTTGCGGCCACCTTTGGTCAGTTGCCGCTGAATGGCATAACCAATACTGCTTTGATAAGAATTACTGTGTGGATCGTACATCAACCAAGAAACTGTATACTCAGTAACTTGCTGGGCACCGGCTGGGGCGCATTTATTAGTCAATGTGGCTTAGAGTTGGATCTCATTTCTTCTTCGGCTTTGAATCGGCTTCCAGCGCGTCTAGGTATGTCTTGGCTAGGCCATCCATCGCGATCTCCTTGGAGATCAAACCCTGCGGCGGAGTGATTGAAATAGAAGCATCGCCCTTTCCTGTTTCAGGAAGACGAACCTCCAACTTAAACGCATAATTTCTCGCGCTGTTCATGGCCCCTACTGTCGGCGTCCATTCGGCAAATAGGTAGCCTGTCTCTACAGAGATTGTCTTTGGTGTCCACTGCGTCTTGCCAGCTGCACTGACTGCGGCATTGACGGCGGCCCTCTGCGAATCTGCTGCAATCGCCCGTGTCATGGTGATAGGTTTTAGATACTGATCCCCAAACATTTTATCGGCGATCATCTGGGCGCATCCTGTCATAGCTAATGTGAGCGGCAGGATGGTAACTATGGCTCTAAGTTTGTAGTTCACGCTTTATTCCTAAAGATTGATGCGACTGTGTGATAATGGATGGGGGCGGCGAGGTGTTTGAACACCAGAGCCTATAATTGGCTCGGGATCGCTCGAAATTCAGGGGACACGGGCGCAGACATGGAACCGACAGCGCATCCGCCCAGGCAAGAAAGCAGGAATAGGGCGCAGAAGACGTTCTTTAATATTGGCCATCCTCTTAATCTAGGAGTTGAGCGGCAGGCGTGCTATTGACGCTCGCTGCGGAGGCACTTGGCACACAACTGCTCTGGAAGAAGTTTCCACCATTCGGCCAAATGCAGCTGGTGTCACTTGTGTCACATTCGCCATTCGCCCAGAGTCTGAAGGCAGTCTTGGGCCACCCGACTTCGAAAGTCCACGGCGGCAAGAGCGCCGACTCTTTCAATCAAATCAGCCACTTATCTACCGAGAAGCGGTAATTCTTCTAATGGCACGTTTTGCCGGGTTTATACCCACTTTGCTCCTTATAGGAGGAGCCGTAACGTAGTGGTGTGTTTGTCAAGCTCACCCGCTCCGGATCACGCAGCTACGTCCAGCTCGTTGAAGCCTACCGCGACGACGCCGGGCGGCCTAAGCA
>JANOQT010000032.1:0-4242 GCA_031415015.1 Paracoccaceae bacterium | reverse complement strand
CTTGCCGCCCGAGTTCTGGCAGCGCTACGCCGTACTGGCCGAAAAGCGCGAACAAGCCGTGGCCTGGATAGACCCACACCTGGCCGACCTGCTGATGAACTGGCCCGAACCCGCCCCCAATGAGCAAGTGCCCTTCATGCTGATGATCTTGCGCGGCAAAGCCTACCTGCGCATGCAGTACACCCCAGCTGACATGCCCACGCTGGAGCACGCGGCCCAAATCTTCACCTACGCCTGTGAGTCCGGTTTGTCGGGGCTGACGGCTGATATTCTGGTTTGAAGTTGCTTAAAACGGCTTAAAAACGGGGTTTTCAGCCTGTTTTTAGATATCTTTTAGGGCTCTAGCCTAATGAATACGGGCGCAAGCAGCTACTGAATTAATAGCGAATTAGTCGATGGCAAACTAAGCCGCCAACGCATCCAGCGGGCTGGCCGTGCCCCCAGCCGCCACCTTTAGCACATGCGTGTAAATCATCGTCGTGCTCACATCACTGTGGCCCAGCAGCTCTTGCACTGTGCGAATGTCTGTGCCCGATTGCAGCAAATGTGTGGCAAAGCTGTGGCGCAAGGTGTGTACCGAAACAGGCTTGACGATCCCCGCCAGCGGCACCGCCAGCTTCAAAGCGCGTTGCAGCCGCTCCTCAAACAAATGGTGCCGCCGCTCAATGCCGCTGCGCGGGTCAACTGACAACGTAGGCGAGGGGAACAACCAGCACCAACCCCAAGTTTGCCCAAGGCGCGGGTATTTCACCTCAAGTGCATCAGGCACCTGTACCCCGGCGCGCTGCGCCTGGCGATCGGCTTGCCACAGTTTGCGTGCTGCCATCATTTGCTGCTGTAAAGCCGGCGCCAACGAGCGCGGCAACATGACTACACGGTCTTTGTTGCCTTTACCTTCGCGCACGATGATGACGTGGCGGTCAAAGTCAACATCTTTAACGCGCAAACGCATGCCCTCCATCAGCCGCATACCCGTGCCGTACAGCAAGCGCGCCAGCAAAGCCGTGACACCCTCCATCGCTGCCAGCAAGCCAGCAACCTCATCTTTGGTCAATACCGACGGGATGCGTCGTACCTGTGTGGGGCGGTTGATGTCAGTTAGCCACGGTAAATCTTCTTCCAGCACTTCACGGTACAAAAACAGCAACGCACTCAAGGCCTGGTTGTGGGTTGATGCAGATACTTTGCGTTCAGTCGCCAGCATGGTTAAAAAAGACTCAACCTGCTTGGCCCCCATGTCGCGCGGATGCGTCATCTTGCCATTGCGGCCATGCCAGCGAACGTAAAACCGGATCCAGTACAGGTAGGTTTTTTCAGTACTCAGGCTATAGTGCAAGTAACGAATCCGCTCCCTGACCTGGTCAAGCAAGCGTGAAGATTGCAAAGGCGGGTTGCGGGGTTTCATGGCTCTTTTATACCTGTATAAAATTACAGTATATGATCTTGAAACCCAACAGGCAAGCCAATTTCAGGAGTTTTTGATGCCCAGATTATGTTGCAGCGCCATTTTTATACCGCAGATCTTGCGGTATACATTACGTTAGAGATCAGTATGCATCGCTACACAAAGGCGGCGGTTTCGCTCCTAGGCATCGTGGTGGTTGGCTGGATCGCGGTCAAGCTTGCTTATGAGCCGTTCGTGACAAGGCAGGTGATTGCGCTAATGGCCAAAGAGACTCGCAAGATTGAAGCCTTCAATGATGTCGGACGGTTGGAGACCTACGACGCCTTGCGCGACCTTCTCGGGAAGGGCTGTGTTCGCGAGGCGATGGACCTCGTCGCGGTTCAACAAAGTCTGCTGTTGACTGGCATCGCGCACGACATGGAAAGGATTCCAGAAGTTGCAAAGGTTGTTCTGGACCGCAACGCGCAAGCAGCTGAACGAGCGCGTGCTGCGGCGACGAACCGGAACCCTCCCCGGGGTTGGTCGCGGTGCTGATGATCTCTAACCTGGCAGTCGACACGGACGTGGCGGCACGCCGGTCACTTCTACGTTAGGTCGTACATGGAAGTTCGTTCTCCAGCCGAGATCGCGAAAGAGTGGGTCGAGGCTTGGTCCGATGGAAAAACGTCGGAGGTTGGTCCCGGAGTTGGTGGAAGCGTTTTGGATTGGGATCTCCCGCGCGAGCAACCCGATCTCGCGTGGCTCGCAATACTTGAGGCCTTGGCGGAAATTGGCGCTAACATCAAAGATCGGCGCTTGGGGTTGCTTGCTGCGGGACCGCTCGAGGACTTAATGTCTGAGCATGGAACAACGATGATTGATCGAGTTGAACTTCACGCCCGCCGCAATCCGGACTTCGCGCTTCTGCTTGGTGGCGTCTGGCGCAACGATATCGACCAAGGAGTGTGGGATCGGATGGGAAAGTTTGCAAAGCGAGGCTGGTAGTGGGGACGGTCCGGCCTAACATGTCAGCCAACACGGAACCACACCTGTACAAGGCGGCTTCGCCGCGAGTGGTGTGGTCCGGTTGCTTCCAACGTTATGCCGCAGGAGCCCACTCATGCTGAACCAGTACGAAGAGCTCGCGGTATTAGAGCAGGGAGACGATGGAGCGATTGTGGCGATCCACGGCCAGGGCCGACCCTCTGTGTTGCTGGGTGCGGACTACCTTAGCCATTTGGATCGAGTCGTCTCCGTAGCAATCTCTAGCACCTTCAACGGCGCGCCGTTGCATCCCAGCGTTCAGTTGCTGTGCTCTGAAATCCAGACGCTCCTCGGCACCTACGAGGATACCTGCAACAAATTCCACGGCTGCGGTGCTCCCACCACGGCAAGATCGACCGCAGATGCTCTCCACGAACTGGATGGAATGCGGAGGCAATTGGATGCTCTTAGATAGTCTGCGCCAACTGCGGCATAACAAGGCCGTCAACCCGGACGCCTTGCGGCGTCTCGGCGCTGCGCGCCTTCGTGCCGCAAGTCGCCGGTTACGTCTACGTTAGAGCTCATATGAACGAAGCGCTTGCTCAGTTGGCGGAGGACGTGTTTATTCTTGCTGCACCGCCTGGGTGGCCTCGTCCCACTACCGAAATTCAGGAGTCCGAATTGCTGCTGATGGTTGACCTGCCCGAAGATTTGAGTACTGTCAGGCTCACCAAAGATGACCGCAAGTCAGTTGCGTTGGCTCTAAATGCTCTGATGCCATCGAGTGAGCCGCTTGGGATTTGGACGGTGTGCATTCACAGTCGCGGCAAAGTCGTTGATTCCATTTTGGCGAATGATCTCTAACATTTCGGCCCACGCGGACACACAGCAGCAGGTTGCCGCTGTGCGGCAGTTGCTGCGAGCCGTTGGCCTCCAACGTTAGACCTTGCTATGCATTCGCGATATATCGATTGGCTGAAGTACGTATTCGATCGGCCCGCAACTGCCAACGGCTGGTACTTCGATGAGGATGAGCTGGAGCCGTTCGAAGCCGAACAGAGTGAGTTGGTGGAGCTTGTAGCGTGTACGTTCGAGAACTGTGCTCGCGATCTCTCGTCGTACTCGAACGATCAACTTCGATTTGGGCTCTCATACATTCTTGAGAACGTTGCGTCAGATGTTGTGTTTGCCCTCATGTCTGAGGACGTGCCAACGGACCTGCGGTTGAGAGCAATTGGCTCTTTGAAGCACGTCTACTCGGAAATCTTTGAGCGCCGCTGCGAGCCGGTACTCGGACATATTGGCGAGCCGGGAGGAAATGCCCTGAATTACATCTGCTACATGCTTTGGGACGTTTCGCCGCTGTCGTTCTGGGAGCGGAGTCAAAACCGTGCGGTGTTTTACAGTGCCGTCTGTGATGTGCTCGAGAATTCCCTGCGGTCTTCGAACCGCGCCTGTGTCGAGAGCGGGCTGCATGGGCTTGGGCACATTTTTTCCTCCTATCCTGAGCGGGTAGAAAGAATTGTTGACGGATTTCTCCTCAATGCGGACACCCGGGCTCCAGAGCTGAGGCAGTACGCCCAAGCTGCGAGGGTGGGCCATGTCCAGTAGCTGGTTGTTCATGACCACAAGGTCTAACATTTCGGCCCACACAGACAAGCAGCATCAAGTTGCCGCTACGCGGCGTATGCTGCTTGCTGGTGGCCTTCAACGTTAAATCTCTCCTTGCGGGTTTTTTATTTTGTAGATACAATTAAATATGCTCACATGGGACGAACCAAAGCGCAAACTGAACATCAAGAATCACGGGCTTGACTTTGTTGGATGTGATGCAGTCTGGGACCACTTCACAGTGACCCGCGAGGACAAACGGC
>JANOQT010000031.1:0-39872 GCA_031415015.1 Paracoccaceae bacterium | reverse complement strand
GTGGGGCCAAGCCCGATCAGGCAGGCCTCCAGCCCCACCGCGACCATGCCAAAGCCCAGGATCGGCCAGGAGGGGTGGAATGCCTGCGCCGCGCCTGCGGTTACCCCGCCGGTGCGCCCGGCATCCGCCGCAAACACCCAGATCACCGCTATCACCGCCGCCGTCAGCCCGAACGACCAGCGCGGGTCACTGCCCAGCGCCACAAAGATCAGCGGGGCGGCGATTGCGCCCACCCCGAAGGTCGCGTTCAGCAGGCTCAGCATCGACGGCCCTCTGGGTCCGAAGGCGCTCAGCACACGCGGATTGAACACCACCGTCGCCATGCCGTAGCCCATCCCGTACACCACCGCCCCGGCAATGGTCAGCCACCATCCCGCCAGCACCGCCACCCCTGCGGCCCCGATCGCCATCAGCGCCAGCACATGGCGCGGGGTGATCCCGGCGCCGCGCAAATACATGTATCCGACGCCAATGAAACACCCCACCCAATGCGCAGACACCAGCACCCCGGCCTGACCCACAGTCACCCCGAACTCGCGTGAGAAGGCAGGCAGCGCCGGGCCATACAGCGATTGCCCTGCGCCCATCATCACGAATGTCGCCACCCCGGCGAACAGCAGCCCCGCATGGGCCTTGATCAGGTCTTTCACTGCAACTCTCCCGGCTGACGGGCCGGTGTCTCTCGCCGGGCGGATGGTGTCAACGTCAGCCCTGACGCGACGTCCCATCCCAATCCGGCGCAAACTGTGGCACAAGGTGCATGAGTTGCCCGCAAGCGAGGTCATCATGCCCGACGTCTACATCCTTTCCGCCGCCCGCACCGCCATCGGGTCCTTCGGCGCAGCACTGGCCGCAATGCCACCCATCGACATCGCCACCCACGCGGCCAAAGCCGCGCTGGACCGGGCCGGGGTGGAAGGCGGCCAGATCGGCCATGTTGTGATGGGCCACGTGATCAATACCGAGCCGCGCGACATGTACCTTTCCCGCGTCATGGCGATGCAGGCGGGTATTCCGGAAACCACGCCCGCGATGAACGTCAACCGGCTGTGTGGCTCTGGTGCGCAGGCCATCGTCTCGGCGATGCAGTCGCTGCTGCTGGGCGATGCCGACATGGCCTTGGCGGGGGGCGCGGAATGCATGAGCCGCGCGCCCTACATCCTGCCCGCTGCCCGCTTTGGCCAGAAGATGGGCGATGTCCGGGCGCTGGACATGATGACCGGGGCGCTGACCTGTCCGTTCGGGACCGGCCACATGGGGGTGACGGCCGAGAACGTCGCCGCCCAGCACGGCATCACGCGCGCCGATCAGGACGCCTTCGCGCTTGAGTCCCAGACCCGCGCCGCAAGGGCGATTGCCGACGGACGCTTCGTCGATCAGATTGTTCCGGTGGACGTCGGCGGCCGCAAGGGACCGGTCACCTTTGCGCAGGACGAACACCCAAAAGCCACCAGCGCCGAGGCTTTGGCCGGTTTGCGCCCCGCCTTTCAGAAGGATGGCACAGTCACGGCGGGTAACGCGTCGGGCATCAACGACGGGGCGGCGGCACTGGTTTTGTCACGCGGCGACAAGGGCGCCCGCGCCCGGATCATGGGCTATGCCCATGCCGGGGTTGACCCAAAGGTGATGGGCCTTGGCCCGATCCCGGCGGTGCAGGCACTGTGCGCCAAACTCGGGATCAGGCCTCACGATTTCGATCTGGTGGAATCGAACGAGGCTTTCGCCGCGCAAGCCATAGCCGTCACCCGCGCGCTTGGCCTTGATCCCGCGCGAGTCAACCCCAACGGCGGAGCCATCGCGCTCGGCCATCCGGTCGGGGCAACCGGTGCCATGCTGGTCGTCAAGGCGCTGTACGAGCTGGAACGGACCGGCGGCAGGACCGCGTTGATCACCATGTGCATCGGCGGCGGTCAGGGGATAGCGCTGGCGATCGAGCGGGGGTGAAGGAAGATGGGCAGATTGCCCATCCTACACCCCGTAGGATGGGCAATCTGCCCATCACCCGTTACCAAACCCGCACCTTCGTCCGCGCTGACCGCCCCTCGGCATCAATCACCGACAGCGTCACAAAGCCGGTGCCCGGCAAGGTCAGCATCACCTCCCGCTCCCGCATCGCCACGGCCAGCGGCACGCCATCCGCCAGCCAGGTGAACGGTGCTGTCCCGCCCCGCACCCGCACCATCAGGCCTGCGGGCAGCAGTTCCACCTCGGCCCCGTCGGGTGGAAAGGCGACCGCCGGGGCGTCCTGCCCCACCTCGAACGCAGCACTACGCGAGCGGAAGCGCTGCAACGGCACTGGCAATTCTGCGTTCGACACCAATAACGTAGCCGCCGGGGCAGGCGGCTGCGGATCGAGGTCCCGCTTCAGCCGGTTGAACGCCTGAAACAGCACCGGCGCCGCCACATCCGCCCCGAACGCCCCCGGCACTGGCGTGCCATCCGCGCGGCCCATCCAGACGCCGATCACATGCGTTCCGTCAAAGCCGATCGCCCAGGCGTCGCGGTGCCCGTAAGAGGTGCCGGTCTTGTAGGCCAGCCGGTTGCTCGGTGCCCCCGGCGGTGGGGCCAGTCCCGCCAGAATATCCCCCACCTGCCACGCCGCTACCGCCGAGATCACCCGCTGCCCCTCCCCCGCCGCGCCGTCGATCCGCCATGTCAAAGGCCGCGCCACCCCACCCCGTGCGATGGTGGCATACAGCCCGACCATATCCTCCAGCGTCACGCCCACCCCGCCCAGCGCAATCGCCAGTCCGGGCTGCCCGCCCGGAAACTCGGGCCGCATCCCGGCCTTTTCCATGCCCGAGATCAGCTTGGCCGGCCCCAGCGCCTCGGTCAGCGCCACCACGGGTATGTTCAGCGACATCTGCAACGCCTCGCGGGCGCGGATCGTGCCGCGATAGAGCCGGTCAAAGTTCTGCGGCGCGTAGGTGCCGAAAACGGTCGGCCGGTCCTCCAGCAGCGTCTCGGGGTGCGCCAGACCCTCATCGAAGGCCAGCCCAAAGACCAGCGGTTTCAGCGTCGATCCCGGACTGCGCAACGCTGTGGTCATGTCGACAAATCCCTGCCGCGCATCGGCTTGAAACCCGGCGGAACCGACGGAGGCAAGGATTTCGCCCGAGGCATGGTTCGCCACCACAATCGCCACCTGCAACTGTTCGCCCCGGCCTTCGACAGCCGCCACCGCCAGCAGTTCCAGCTTGCGCTGCAGGCTGCGGTTGATGGTCAGATCATGCCGCCCGGCACCGGGGTTTTCGGCGCGCGCCCGGTCCGCCAGATGCGGTGCCAGTGCGGGAAAGGGTTTGCGCAGGCCCGGAACCTCTTCCTGCAGCGCCGCCTCTGCCTCGTCCGCGTCGATCACGCCTTCGCCCACCGCCCGCGCCAGAACCCGGTTGCGCGCGGCCTCGGCCCGGTCCGCCGCGCGGTCGGGACGGCGGCTTTCCGGCGATTGCGGGATGGCCACCAGAAGCGCAGCTTCTGCAGGGGTCAAGCGCCCCGGTTCCTTGCCGAAATACGAAATCGACGCTGCGCGTACCCCCTCAAGATTGCCGCCAAAAGGTGCCAGATGCAGATACAACTGCAATATCTGCTCTTTCGTCAGCCGCCGCTCCAGCGCCAGCGCCACCCGCATCTGCCGCAGTTTGCCCGCAACCTGCCCCGTCCCGCTTTCCTCCAGCAGCCGCGCGACCTGCATGGTCAGCGTCGATCCGCCCGACACCACGCGCCCGTTCCAGGCGGCCTGAGCCAAAGCACGCAGCATTGACCGTGCATCCACCCCGGGATGGTCAAGGAACCGCTTATCCTCATAGGCCAGCAGCATTGCGATGTAGTCAGGGTCCACATCCTGCGGCAACAGCGCCAGGCGCCAGCGCCCGTCCGCCACTGTATAGGCGCGCAAAAGGTCGCCGTTGCGGTCCACCACTTCGACCGAGGTTTCCACCGCCAACGGCGGCAGGATCGTGGCATTAATCCAGACATCCACCCGGTCGCGGCCAAGGGCGGCAAGCCAGAGGCCCGTGACAGCGGCGATGATCCAGCGCGCGCGCATTATCCGCTCATCTGACCTTGGCCCGGAACAAAGGGCGAAGCCCGCCGGGTTTGCCATTGGTTGCGCCATTGGTTCGAGCGACCAATGGCATGGCCCTCCCTCCCCCTTGGGAGGGCGCTTTTCAGCGTCTGAAGCCCGATCTCCGGTGGAATGTGCGGCACCATAAATCGCCTGCACCCGCCGTTGCAGCGCCCACCCGGGGGAGGGCGCGAACCTGTTTTGCACATGGCCATCACGCGTCTCATCACGGCGCGATGGTGACGGTTCCCACATCGCTGCGGGCGCGGAAATCAGGGCGGTACATGTCTTCGACCGACGCCGCTGGATGGTGGAACGTGCCCGGCGACACCGCCCGCACGACATAGGCCAGACGGAACGGCTGATCCGACTGCCAGTCTACCGCCGTCAGGAACCGGTCCTGCCGGAACTCGGAATGCTGCACGTCCGACAGCACATCCAGCCAGCCCAATTCCGACGTCGACCCCGCCGAGATCAGGTTCGGGTTGTCGATCTCGAAGCCCGCCGGAAGCGGGTCAGACACCATCAGCCGCGCCTCGCCATAGGCGAAAGGTTTCACTTCCAGTACCGTCACCAGCCGCGTGCCCGCCGCCACACCGTCCAGCGACACCTCCTCACCGGCCATGGTGTAATAGGTCCGCGTGATGGCATAGCCATTGCCGCCCGCCGGTTCCGGTTCCGACGGCACGCCGTAGGTTGTGATCGTCAGCGTCGTGTCTACACCTTCGTTCTTCACCACCACCGGCGTCACGTCGCCTGCATCCAGCACCCGAACCAAAGGCCCATCAGCAGGCTTACCGTCGATGCTGATGCCATCCGCGCCGGGCCGGTCGATCAGCGCATTCGCCGCCAGCAGCGCCCAGGTTGCCTCCTGTGTCGACAGGTTGGTGCCCGACGTTGCAATCCGGTCGGCCAGCGCCTCGCGGTCCACCGCCTCGGATCCGGCCTCCACCGCCAGCGTCAACAGCGCCGCCGCATCGCGGTAGCGGGTGCCATAGTCCACCCGCCACAGCTGCTCCGTCTCGCGGCCCTGCAGCGCGTCCATCTTGGCGGCGGCCTTGCGGAACATCGCATCCGCGCGGACCTGATCACCGTAAGACGCCAGCGCCGCCCCAAGCTGCGCCTGCGCGATGGGGGTCGAGAAATCGTCCCCCTTCACATCCGCATAATAACGCAGATCGCCCACCGCAGCGGCCCCTTCGCGTGCCAGGACCATCAGCGCATAGGCCAGCGCCTCGCCGCCGCCATTGGTCTCGGCGCTGAAATCGGGCTGGTAGTTCACCTGATTGCGCAGGTTTGCCAACGCGTTGCGCAAGGCAAGGTCGGGCACCGCATAGCCCTGCGCCTTGGCCCGGCTCAGGAAATCCGTGACATAAGCGTCCAGCCAGAAGTCGCCGTTGCCCGGCCCCCAAAGACCGAAAGCACCTTCCGCCGACTGGTTGGTCAATATCTCCGCCACCGCCTCGTCAATCCGTTTCTGGATATCCTCGGCGCCCTTCAACTCCATCACCCGCGCGATTTCGTCGAAGTACAACAGCGGCAGCGCGCGTGACGTCATCTGTTCCGTGCACCCGTAAGGGTAGCGGTCCAGCGAGGCCAACAGCCCCGGCGCATTCAGCCGCGCCAGCGGGCCCGCAGACATCGTCGCCTTGCCAGAGCCAGCGACCAGCCCGGCGAACACGTTCTCGTCAAAGGTGAACGTCTCGCCCGCCTTGAACTCCAGCCGCGAAATCCGGGCCACTTCCGGATCGTTCACCTGCACCGGCAGGGTCAGCGTCTTTTTCAGCACCTTGCCGTCGGGCGTGGTCAGGCTGACATCAATCGTCTGGATGCCCACCGACCCCGCAGTCACCGGCACCTCGAACACCGCTTTGCCATTGTCCGCCAGATCAAAGCCCGAAGGCACTTCGCCCAGCTTCACGCCCGCAGCGGTCACATCAAGGCTCATCCGGCCCGAAGGCCCGGTGGCGTGGACGATCTCCAGCAGCAAGCGGCTTTCATCGCCGGGCGACAGAAAGCGCGGCAGGCTGGCGGTCACCACCACCGGGTCGCGCACCAGCACATCGGCGCTCGCCTGCCCGATGCCCTTCTTCGACCAGACGACCGCCATCACCTTGACCGTGCCATTGAACGACGGCAGGTCAAAGCTGGCCCGCGCATAGCCATCCGCGCCCACCTGCACCGGCCCGGTGAAATACGCCACCAACTCCTCTGTCGGAGGCGGAGCCGCCAGCCGCGCCTGCGCGCCCGCATCGCCACCCGAACGCACCGTGCCCTCAGCCCCGTTCAGCCCGTCGATCAGACGGCCATAGATATCGCGGATGCCGACACCCAGCTTGCGCTGACCAAAGAAATGCCCCTGCGGATCAGGTGCCTCGAACCCCGTCAGGTTCAGGATGCCCACATCCACCGCCGCAATCGTGGCATAAGCGGTATCGCCAGCCTCAAGCCCCTCGACCTTGACCGCAACCTCCAGCGGCCCGCGCGGCAGCGCCTCCGCCGCCGTCTCGACCGTGGCTTTCAGCGCCCGCGCGCCCGGATCAATCGCCGCATGGGTCAGCCCCAGCGCCCGCGCCGGGTTCCTGCCCGCCGCCACGTCCATCGGCCGCAGGACCGAAGCCGTGACATATACCCCCGCGCCCCACTCGTCGGTGACGGGCAGGGTGATCAGATTTTCGCCCTCCTTCACCTCGACCGCCTGCATCGCCACCAGCCGGTTCGACAGCACGGTGATCAGCGCGGTTCCCGCCGCGCGCGGCACGATCCGCAAGGTCGCTGTCTCACCCGGCTTGTAGGCCTTTTTGTCCAGCGACAGTTCCAGCGTGTCGGGCGTGGCCGAGGTATCCGCAGGCGCATACCAACCCGCGTAGAACGTAGTCGAGGTCGCGGCCAGCGCGCCGTCCGACCGCTCCACCAGCACTTCATATTCGCCCCATGTCACAGGTGCCGCAATCTCCACCGCGTCGGCACCAAGGGTCGCCTCGCCCTCGGCCACCAGACTGCGGGTCACCACCGGCTCCCAGTTCCAGTTGCCATAGCTTTGATACCATTGGTAATCCGTCTCGATCCGGTTCACCTGCCACGTCACCGTCATCGGCACGGCGGTTTCCGCAGGGCCAATACCGATCAGGCTGAACCGCGCATCGTCACCTCCGCCGACCACGCCGTCAAACAGCGGCTTGACCCCGATCATCGCGCCCGAGGGCACAAGCCGCTTGATCACCTGCCGTTCCACCGGGCGGCCCGATCCTTCGGCCACACGCACCGTCACCCGTGCCTCCAGCGGGCGCATCGGGTCTTCGACGACGGGCAGCAAGATCGGCAGCACCGCCGCCCCCGTGTCGTCCGTCTCGGCTGCGTCCAGCGAGGTCATCTCGCCGCTGAACGGCTGGTCATGGCGGCCAAAGACATAGCCGGGGAACTTTTCCAGCCCCTCCACCGCACGCAGCAGAATCTCGCCCTCGATGGCTAACCCGGCCCCCGGTGCGCCAAACAGATAGCGCGCCTCCACCGTCAGATCGGCAGTCACCTCACTGCCCAGCATCAAGGGGGTGTCCGAAATGGTCAGATCAAAGTCGATCCGTTCGGGCAGGAAATCCTCTACCAGAAAGGTCTTCGCTACCAAAGGTGCAGCCTCAAGATCGGCCAGCACCTCAAGCCGCCAGACGCCGCGCGGGGCAGACCCGCCCACCGGCATCGCAAACACGTACCCGCCAGCGCCAGCATCCGCCACCAGCTGGCGCGAATACTCCACCCCGTCAGGCCGCTTCAGGATCGCGGTCAACGGCAGGGATTCCACCGCCGCAGCCTCCGGATCACGCGCCAGTGCGGTCGCATAAACCGTCTCACCGGCGCGGTAAGCCCCCCGGTCGGTGGTCAGGAACACATCCACCGGCGGGGCAGCCTCGCGGCCCTCAACCCCACGGTCCGACAGATCAAATTCCGGATCGGTCAGCGACAGAAAGGCAATGTCCGCCGCGCCGTCCTTGACCACCACCATCGCCGGGGCGGACCCACCGGTCCCCCGTGTCAGGCCCGCATCAAAGCGCGCATAACCCTGGTCGTCGGTCGTGGCCGTCCCCAGCACCGTGTTGGCGCGGTTCAACAACTCCACCGTCACACCGGTTTTCGCCCCCGCCGTGCCAAGGCTGCGCACGAAGACATGCAGCCCGTCCACGCCCGACATCGTGGTCACGCCCAGATCGGACACCACGAACCACTGCCACCCGGCGGGCACCACATAAGGATCAACCCCCGGCACCGCCGCTTTCAGCGCGTAAATGCCCGCAGGCATCCCGTCCAACGCCTCGCCCAATGGCAGGCGCGTGGTCACGTCCTTGTTGACGTCCTGCCCGACTGTGGCCGTGCCTGTCCAGATCTCCTCGCCCACCGTGTCGGTGAAATAGCCTTCGGAATACTCCTGCATCGGCGATCCGAAGTAGTAGTCCTGAATGGATCGCAACAGGTTGCGGTCGGTCACCCGGAACAGCGTCAGGTTCAGCTTGTCGGTGTTGACCGTCTCGACCGGCAGCGCCGCCTCGGCGGCCTTGGGCAGCACATAGCCGCGCCCCGGAAAGCGCACCCCGGGGTTCCGGTCGCGCACGTATTGGGTGATGTCCACCGACTTTGCCATGGTCTGGCCATCCGCCGCAGGCAGCCCTTCGCGGAAGGTGACGGTGTAGCGCGACCCGTGCTGCAACCCGGTCACGCACAGCTGGCGATAGCCGCCCGCCTCGACCGCCATCCCGGCTTCGGGCAGTTGCACATAGGTCGCGTAATCCACGCCCGACGGCACCAGGTCTTCCGAGAATGTCGCACACACCCGCGGCCGCGCCAGATCGCTTTCGACGATGTTCTCGACAATGCGGAAGCCGTATTTTCCAATCGCATCATCCAGCAAAGCCGCCGTATCCTCACGCGGTTGCAGGCTTTGCGCCAGACGCAGCGCCTGCACCGTGTCGCGGCCACGCCCGTTGCGTTCCAGCGAATCGCCCATCAGCACCAGAATGGAATGCCGCAGCGCCGGGTTTTCCGCGCGCAGGTAAGCATTCACCGCCGAATAGTAAGATTGGCTCAGGTAAAACCCGGAATTGCTGACCGAAGTCTTCCCAGCCTCCAGCTGACGGCGGGTAAACTCGGCCCAGGTCGCGCCATCGTCGGTCAGGTTCAGCGCAGCCCCGGTAAAGGCCGCAGCCTGCACCCAGTCGCCCCGCGCTTCCGCCTCGGCGGCGGCTTGCAGATGCTCCTCTGCGGTCCATGGCCCGGTGGTGTGCTGGCGGCCAAGGCCCACGGCCACGTCATAAGCACCCTGCACGTCCCAATCCGGCACGAAGGCCAGTTCCTTGCGCCGGTCCGCCGCCATGGCCCTCGCCGCGGCATCACCTTCGATCACAAACGCCGAATAGGCGCCCTGAAAAAACGCCCCCTCACCCGGCCCGCTTTTCACAAAACACGATCCGTTGCGCGTGTTGAAGGTGAACGCCGTGCAGCGCGCGTTGGTCAGGCAGGCCCGTTCGCAGGCATCCAGCGTGGTGTCAAAGACCGAGGCGATGTCGCCCCCCGGCAGGTCCTGATCCTGCGTCACCACCACCCGCCGCTCGGGAATCAGATCCTGCGCCGATGCGAGGCCGGAAAAGCCGCAAAACAGCGCCGCGACAACGGCTTTGTGAAACCAACGCATGAAAATGCCTCCTTCTTTGATTGAGTCGAATCTCGCATGGCGGGGCGCAGGCTGGCAAGGCCGCGTGACGCCGGTCGTCGTTAAGTCTTGGTTCACTTTGCTGGGGCAGGGTAGTCCCGGAATCCTGACGTTTGTGCCTGAAGTGGTGCGGTCGGGGCGGGCAGCATGTCGGCACAGGGCGGGAATGGATCTTTCGGAACGTCTGATACGGGAACGGCGCGGGCGGCTGGCAGCGGAACGCCTGCTGGAACAAAAAAGCCGCGAGCTGTTTACCGTCAATGAAAAGCTGGCCATCCACGCGCGCTCGCTGTCCGACCAGATCGTCGAACAGCGAATCGTCGTCCGCTCCGCTTTGTCCGAGGCCGAGGTGCTGAAGGATCAGAATCACCGCTTCGTCAACGAACTTGACCGCGCCCATACCAGCGCGGTGATGGCCGAACGCCGATTGTGGGAATCGGTCAACACCATCCGCGACGGGTTTGCGGTGTTCGACGCCTCACTGAAACTAGTCTCCGCCAATCGGGCCTATCAGGCGCAGTTCGACGGTCACCCCGTCGCCCCCGGCATAGGCTATGATCAGATTTTGCGCATCATCAGCACCGCAGGCTCGGTCGACTTCGGCGATCAGGCGCCCGAAGACTTCGTCGCCGAAATGCTGGCCCGGCTTGACCGCGATCCGATTGAACCGGTCACCCTGAAACTTCGCAACGGCACCTGGATAAAGCTGGAGGACCGCCGCGCCCGCGACGGTGATCTGGTGTGCCTGACGCTTGATATCACCGATCAGATGCGCATCTGGGCCGCGATCGAGGCGATCCCCGACGGCTTCGTGCTTTATGACAGAGAGGAACGGCTTTTGACCTGCAATCAGCGTTACCGTGACATCTATCCCGCCGCCGCGTCGATCATGGTGCCCGGTACCACGTTTGAACAAGTCGTGCGCGCCTGTGTCGACGCGGGGCTGCACCCCGACGCCGCCGGCTGCGAAGAGGCGTGGATCGCGGAACGCCTGCGCCAACATCGCAGTCCCGGCGCGCCGGTGCAGATCTTGCTGGCCGATGGCCGTTGGATCAAAGCCGAAGATCACCTTACCCCGGACGGTGGCAGAGTGGGGTTGCGCGTCGATATCACCCATGAAAAGGAACAGCAGGCCGCACTGGAAACCGCCCGCAAGGCGGCTGAGGCTGCGAACCGCGCCAAATCGGCCTTCCTCGCCAACATGAGCCATGAGATCCGCACCCCGATGAACGGCGTCGTCGGCATGGCGGAACTTCTATGCGACACCACCCTGACCGAAGAACAGCGCCTGTTCGCCGAAACCATCCGCTCCTCCGGTGAGGCGTTGCTGGTGATCATCAACGACATTCTGGATTATTCCAAGATCGAGGCGGAACGCCTGACACTGCGACCGGAACCCTTTGATCTGGAACGCACAATCCACGAAGTCACGATGCTTTTGCAGCCCCGCGCGCGGGAAAAGCGCATCGACCTGATGATCGACTTCGACATGTTCCTGCCGACCCGCTTTGTCGGCGATCCGGGCCGTTTGCGGCAGGTGCTGACCAACCTGATCGGCAATGCGGTCAAGTTCACCGAGACCGGCCATGTGCTGACCCGCGTCGTCGGGATCGAAGCGGAAGACGGTCTCCAGACCCTGCACGTGACGATCGAGGACACCGGCATCGGCATTCCGCCAGCCTACCTTGACCACATATTTGGCGAGTTCAATCAGGTCGAGGATGAGGCGAACCGCAAGTTCGAAGGTACCGGTCTGGGTCTGGCGATCACCCAGCGGCTGATCGAACACATGGGTGGCGCGGTCTGGGTGGACAGTGAACTGGGCGCGGGCTCCTCCTTCGGCTTCCGCGTGACGCTGCCCATCGCCGAAGAGGCGACCACCGTCCAGATTCCGGTCTCTGTCCGCCGGGTGCTGGCGGTGGATGACCAGTTCATCAACCGCACCATTCTGGAACGCCAGCTGACCCCCTGCGGCATCGAGGTGACCCTGTGCCGGTCCGGGGCCGAGGCGCTGGAACGGCTGGCCGCAGATGCCGATTACGACGTCATCCTGACCGATCACGAAATGCCGGAAATGGACGGCGTGGCATTCCTGCGCCAGTTGCGGGCCGATGGCTGTACCTTGCCAGTGCTGCTGCTGACCTCAAACCCGGCGGCGCTGCGCGATCAGGATGTGGATTTCGCCGGCATGCTGCAAAAGCCGGTGCTGCGGTCGGAACTCTACCGCCGTCTGCAATCGCTGACCGCCGACGCCCCGGTGGAGGTCATTCTGGCGACCCCCGCCGCCCCGACCGGGCTGCGCCAGATGCGGGTGCTGGCCGCCGAAGATAACCGGACCAATCAACTGGTCTTTCAGAAGATGGTGAAGTCGCTGGATATCGACCTGATCTTTGCCGACAATGGCCGGATTGCGGTGGACCTGTTTCAGACCTTCAAGCCGGATGTCATCTTCATGGACATCTCGATGCCGGAAATGGACGGGAAAGAGGCCGCTCAGGCGATCCGCGCGCTGGAAGGCGGACGGGCGCATGTGCCGATCATCGCCCTGACCGCGCATGCGATGGACGGCGACGCCGACGCGATCCTTGCGGCGGGCATCGACGAATACCTGACGAAACCGCTGCGCAAGGTTGCCATTGAAGGCGCGCTGTCACAGCACTGCCCGCCGGTGGCACGCGCGCCGGTCCAACTGGCGGAAGACGCGGCCTGAACCGGAAGCAGGATCCGTCAGGCCGCGTCTTCCGCCGCCGTGGCACGCAAGAATACCGGCCTGTCCTCGCCCGACAGGTCCGGCCTGTGGATGTAGCCGCCCGACATGAAGGCGCGCAGGTCGGCAGGGTCGGTCAGCCGCTGCTCCGCAATGAACCGCGCCATCGCCCCCCGCGCGCGTTTGGCGAAAAACGAGATCACCTTTGCAGTCTCCGCCTCGCCGTCCAGAAATACCGGCGCAATGACACGCAGTTTCAACGCCTTACGATCCGCCGCCCGGAAATATTCGACCGACGCACAGTTGATCAGAACCCCGGTTCCGGCCTCGGCCGCCGCTGTGTTCAACGCTTTGGCAACCCTGTCGCCCCAGAACGCGTACAGGTCCGGACCCAGCGTCGTGGCCAGCCGTGAGCCCATCTCCAACCGGTACGGCTGGATCGCATCCATCGGCCGCAACACCCCGTAAAGCCCTGACAATATCCGCAGATGCCCGTCCGCCCAACGCAGCGCATCGGCAGACAGCGTCGCCGCGTCCAGCCCCTGATAGGTATCGCCTGCAAAGCAGTGGATCGCCGGAAACGCCCCCTCAGGCTTGCGCCGATAGGCGCGGAACCGGTCCCGGTTCAACCACGCAAGCGGTTCCGACAGCCCCATCAGCGCCTGCAAATCGGCGACAGACAACTCTCGCGCCGCCGCCACCAACCGCATCGCCTCGGCGCTGAAGACCGGTTCCGTCAACGGCCCGTCGCCCGGCACCCGGGCCCGTTCGTCCAGCTTTTTCGCCGGCGAGATCACGGTCAGCATCTAGTCCCCCCTCAACACGGCCAGAAACGCCGCGCCGAACCGTTCCGTCTTCTGCCCGCCCATGCCCTGTATCCGGTCAAGTTCCGCCAAGGTCGACGGCCGCCGCTCGGCAATCTGGCGCAAGGTCGAATGGGTGCAAGACAGGGGCTTGCCGATGCCATCTTCGCCCCGCGCCAGCGTCAGTTGCACCTCGGCCAGCCGGTCGAAGACCTGCCCCTCCGGCGTGCCCACCAGCCGCATCCGCGATGGATGCAGGCTTTCCACCGCGCCGTTGATTGCCGCAAGGAATGCAGGCCCATAGCTTTCCAGCTTTTTCGCCCCCACCCCGGTGATCCCCGCCATCTGGTCCAGCGTCGCCGGTTTGCGCTCCGCCATCTCGATCAGCGTCCGGTCGGGAAAGATCACATAAGCCGGCACATTCGCCGCCTCGGCCAGCGCCCTCCGCTTGGCCTTGAGGTGCGACAGAAGCGCCGTGTCCTCGTCCGACACCTGCCCCCGCACCGACACCCGCTCCACCGCCGAACTCACGGTATCGCGCCGCAAGGTGATCTGCGCCTCGCCGCGCAGGATCGGCCGCGCCGCTTCGGTCATCCGAAGCGCACCGTGGCGGTCGGGGTCGGGGCGCACCAGATCGCGCCCCATCATCTGCCGAAACACCGCGCCCCAGGCCGGCTTCGACAGATCGCGCCCCACCGCAAAGGTCGGCAGACTGTCATGCCCCCGTTCGCGCACCTTGGCCGTGGACGTCCCTGTCAGGATGTCGATCAGATGCCCCGCGCCAAACCATTCCCCCGTCCGCAGGATCGCCGACAAGGCCTTGCGTACCGCATCCGTGGCGTCAAACAGCAGCGCAGGCCGATCGCACAGATCGCAATTGCCACACGGCTCCGCTGCCTCGCCGAAATACCCCAGCAGCACCTGACGGCGGCAGGCCATTGCCTCGGCCAGCCCCAAAAGCGCGTTCAGCCGCGCGTGATCTGCCATCTTCCGGTCCGGCGGGGCGGCGCCTTCGTCGATCTGCGACCGGCGCAGGCGAATGTCATCCGGCCCGTAAAGCGTCAGCGTCTCGGCCGGCGAGCCGTCCCGCCCGGCCCGGCCGATTTCCTGATAATACCCTTCGATCGACTTCGGCAGATCGGCGTGGGCCACCCAGCGGATGTCCGGCTTGTCGATCCCCATGCCGAAGGCCACTGTCGCCACCACGATCAGCCCATCCTCGCGCTGGAACCGCACCTCCACCACACGCCGCGCCTCGGCCTCCATGCCGCCGTGATAGGCGACCGACCCGTGCCCCGCCTCGCGCAGCGCCTGCGCCAGCGTTTCGGTCTTGGCGCGGGTGCCGCAATAGACGATCCCTGATTGCCCCTTGCGCGCCTTGGCGAAGGCCAGAATCTGCTCGCGCGGCTTGTCCTTCACCGCAAAAGCCAGATGGATGTTCGGTCTGTCAAAGCCGCGCAGAAAGGTCGCCGGGGCCACACCGTCGAACAGCCGCGTGACGATTTCCGCCCGCGTTTCCTCATCCGCCGTCGCGGTAAAGGCGGCCAAGGGCACACCCAAGGTGCGCCGCAAATCGCCGATGCGCAGGTAATCGGGGCGAAAATCATGACCCCACTGGCTGACACAGTGCGCCTCGTCGACGGCAATCATCGAACAGCCGATCCGCCGCAGCATTGCCATCGTGGCCCCCGAGGCCAATCGTTCGGGTGCCATGTACAACAGCTTCAGCTGCCCGGCGTCCAGCTTGGCGAAAACCTCTTCGGTTTCCTCATCGGTATTGCCCGAGGTCAGCGCCCCCGCCTCGACCCCGGCCTCACGCAACGCGCGCACCTGATCGCGCATCAGCGCAATCAGCGGGCTGATGACCACCGTCACCCCGTCACGGCACAGCGCAGGAAGTTGGAAACACAGGGATTTTCCGCCCCCCGTCGGCATGATGGCCAGCGTGTTGCGGCCTGCCAGAACGGCCTCGACAATCTCGGCCTGACCGGGGCGAAACTCCGGGAACCCGAAAACGAAATGAAGAAGCGACGCCGCCTGATCCACCCTAGACGCTCAAAGAAAGGCGGCGGCGTTGTTGATCAGGATGATCCGCAGCGCGTAGACCGCGACAATCACCACCAGCGGGGCCAGGTCCAGCCCCGACATCTGCGGCAGGAACTGCCGGACGCGGGAGTACAGCGGCTCCAGCAGCCGGTTCAGCCCGTCCCAGATCGACGCGACCAGCGGCTGGCGCAGGTTCAGCACCTGGAAGTTGATCAGCCAGCTCATGATGATATGCGCCAGAATGATGAACTGCGCGATATCAAGGATCAGCATCAGGATCTGGAAAATGGACGTCATCGGCTGCTCCACATTTAGGCTGTGCGCACAGGTAATGCCCGCGCTGGGGAAGAGCAATGCCCTCACGCCGCGTTCTGCTTGACGCGGGCGCGATCCTTCGCCACCCCTCCGCTGGAACGGAGGCCCCGATGTATCCCTATCTGCGCATGGTTAAGGAATTGTTCCTCGCAAGCCGGTCCCCGGCCTTGGGCATCTTCGACACCCACATCTCGCACCACCTTTGCTGGCCATGGGACCTTGACCCATGGATGGAGTTGAACAACGGCCGCACGCTGACGCTCTATGACCTTGGCCGCCTGCCCCTTGGCCGCCGCACCGGGCTTGACCGCGTGCTGATCGCAAAGCGGTGGGGCCTGACGGTGGCGGGCAGTTCGGTGCGCTACCGTCGCCGCGTCACCGTTTTTACCCGCCTTGCGATGCACACCCGCTGCATCGGCTGGGACGCGCGGTTTCTGTATATGGAGCAAAGCATGTGGAAGGGCGACGAATGCACGTCCCACGTCCTGATCCGCTCGGCCATCGTGTCGAAGTCAGGCATGGTCAACCCGTCAGAGATGGCCACGGCACTGGGTGCGGCCCCGCAAAGCCCACCCCTACCCGATTGGGTCACCGCTTGGATCGCTGCTGACGCGACGCGGCCCTGGCCACCCGCCCGCTGACGGCCCGCTCGGCGCTCCCTCGCAGGCGCTTCTTGCTCGCCCGGGCCTCCAGCGAAGAGCGCCCGCAAGGGGGCAATGAGCGGCGCTTGCATGCCTTCGAGTTTCCGGGTTCACTCCGGCCCGAACAATCAGGGGTATCGGCATGATCAGCGCACGCAAACGCATCTGGGGCTGGTACTTTTTCGACTGGGCCAGCCAGCCTTACAACACGTTGCTGCTGACCTTTATCTTTGGCCCCTACTTCGCGGAAATCGCCCGCGGCTACTACATGGGCACCGGGATGGAGGAAGAGGCCGCCAAGGCTGCAGCACAAGCCTATTGGGGCTGGGGTCTTGCCATCGCCTCGCTCGGGATCGCCATCCTCGCGCCGTTCCTGGGGGCCATTGCGGACGGCACCGGACGCAGGCTGATCTGGGTCTGGATCTTTTCGCTGTTCTACATAGTCGGGTCCTTCGGCCTGTGGTGGGTTGCTCCGGGGGGCGATGCCAGCATGCTGTTGTGGGCGGTGACCCTGTTCGGCCTCGGCTTCATCGGGATGGAGTTTGCGACGATCTTCACCAATGCGCTGATGCCCACCCTGTCCGACCATGAGGAGTTGGGCGCGATCTCCGGCTCCGGTTTTGCGTTCGGCTATCTGGGCGGGCTGCTGGCGCTGGTGCTGATGCTGCTGTTCTTCGCCGAAGGTGCGGACAGCGGCCTGACGCTTTTGGGCCGCGACCCCCTGTTCGGCCTTGACCCCGAGGCCCGCGAGGGTACCCGTGCGGTCGGGCCCTTCACCGCGATCTGGTTCGTGGTGTTCATGATCCCGTTCTTCCTGTGGGTGAAGGAACCGAAAACCGACGCCCGCCCGCTGCATGTGGGCCGCGCCATGGCCAGCCTGAAGGACCTGCTCCGGTCGCTACGGTTCCGCCACAGCCTCGCGGCCTATCTGGCGTCGTCGCTGTTCTACCGCGATGCACTGAACGCGCTGTACGGGTTTGGCGGGGTCTACGCCTCGGGCGTGCTGAACTGGTCGATCATCGACATCGGCATCTTCGGCATCGTCGGCGCGGTCTCAGCCATGATCGCCGCGTGGTTCGGCGGCCGTGCCGACCGCCGCTTCGGCCCGAAACCGGTCATCGCGTTCAGCATTTGCGTGCTGATCAGCGTTTGCCTGATCATCGTCGGCATGGACCGCGACTCCGTCTGGGGCATCGCCATGGACCCGGCCTCGCGTACCTCCGACCAGATATTCTTTGCCTGCGGTGCGCTCATCGGTGCCGCCGGAGGCGCGCTGCAAGCCGCCTCGCGCACGATGATGGTCCGCCACACCACCCCCGACCGCGCGACCGAGGCGTTCGGCCTCTTCGCGCTGTCGGGAAAGGTGGCCAGCTTCATGTCGCCCGCGCTGATAGCACTCGCCACCACCGCCAGCGGCTCGCAGCGCATCGGCATTTCACCGTTGATCCTGCTGTTCCTTGTCGGCCTCATTCTGCTAATCTGGGTGAAACCAAAAGGGGAGCTGACCACCTGATGATGATCTCGCGTCTTGCCCTGATCCTTGTCCTTCTCGCCCCGATCCCGGCGCAAGCCGAAAAGCTGGCCAACAAGCTGTTCGGCGCGGCGGACGCACCCTCGGCGCAAAACCCGATGCCCGTCGGCTCTTACGCGCGCGGCTGCGCTGCGGGCATGATGGAACTGCCGGAGTCCGGGCCCAGCTGGCAAGCGATGCGCCTGTCGCGCGGCCGCAACTTCGGCCAGCCGGTGATGATCCAATACCTGGTGGACCTGTCCCAGACCGCGCAGCAACTTGGCTGGGGCGGCCTGTATATCGGCGATATCAGCCAGCCGCGCGGCGGCCCGATGACAAGCGGTCACGCCAGCCACCAGATTGGCCTTGATGCCGACGTCTGGATGCTGCCGCCCCGCCGCCTGAACCTCAGCTATGACGAACGCGAGGCGATCAGTTCGATCCCGGTCCGCTCGGCCGATCAGCGATCGGTTACCGAAAACTGGACCCGTACTCATCACCGCCTGCTGAAAGCCGCCGCCTCAGACCAGCGCGTCGACCGGATCTTCGTCGCCGCCGCCGTCAAGATCGAGATGTGCAAGACCGCCACCAACGCCGACAAGAAATGGCTGCAAAAGATCCGTCCCGTTGCTGGCCACGACACCCATTTCCACGTCCGCCTGAAGTGCCCCAAGGGTGCCAAACTGTGCGAGACCCAGACGCCGACGGTGGCGGACCTGTCCAACAACGGCAACGGCTGCGACGACACCCTGACGTGGTGGGTGACCGATTATCTGACCCCGCCCAAGGACACCAAGAAGAAGAAACCCAGTGAAGACGACGCACCCCGCAAGAAGGGCCCGCGCGAATTCACCATGGCCGATCTGCCCAAGCAATGCGCCAAGGTGCTTTCGTCAGACTAAAGGCTGACTACGGACTAAAGACGGGCTTCAGACTAAAGGCTGGCTGCGGACTAAAGGCCCGCTTCAGACTAAAGGATTGACAGCGCCCACCGCCGGGATTACCCCGCGCCCGTTCCCGATCCCCGGGGGCCAAGTCTCCGCGACCTTGTAAAAACGGACATATCCCATGCGCTCTCTGATCCCCGGCATTCTTGCCATGGCGGCCATTGTCGTGGCCTCCAACATCCTCGTTCTGCACCCGTTGGGCAGCTACCTGACCTGGGGGGCGCTGACCTACCCCTTCGCCTTTCTGGTCACTGACCTGACCAACCGGCTGCAAGGTGCACCCGCCGCCCGCCGCGTCGTGCTGGCCGGGTTTGTCACCGGCATCCTGTGCTCGCTGATCATCGGGGCCTACAGCCCCCTGGTGACCTTCCGCGTCGCTATCGGCTCCGGCCTTGCCTTCCTGACCGCGCAACTGCTGGACGTCGCCGTGTTCAACCGCCTGCGCGCCGGATCTTGGTGGAAAGCGCCGCTCGTCTCGACCCTGATCTCCTCCACCGTCGATACCGCGATCTTCTTCACGGTGGCCTTTTCCGCCGCGCTGACCGTGCTGGAACCCGCCAACGATGTCTCTTGGGCCACCGCACCCGCAGCCCTGATCGGCCTTGGCCCGACGGCGCCATTCTGGGTGTCGATGGCGGTCGCAGACTGGCTGGTCAAGCTTTTGCTCGCTTTGGTGGCACTTGTGCCATTCCGCCTCATCGTTGGGCGGCTGGTCACAAGGGTAGCGTAAATTGTTTTGACAAACACAAAATCTGTGTCACCTTCGCCTTATCGGCAACCAATTGAAAGGAGGTGACCCAGTGTCTAGAGTGATATTGGAGAGACGTGTCGGGACAGTCGGGAGGGGTGTTTTCTGAAGGCAGCCCTTCAGTGAAACAAACCACCGATTGGAATTGATGCCTAACTGGCTCATCTCCTTAGATCTCGGAAAGGGTTGCCGCACTCCGGCAACCCTTTCTCGTTTCCAGCGCAAACGCCGCCACCTGAGATTTTTCGTCGAAAAATTTCAGGACGCCCCGTCGCTACACTCCCACATTTCTGTCAGAGCTTGTGCGCCATGCTTTACGTCACCGAAACCCTCGCTCTGCAAGACTGGGAGCTTTCCGAAAGCTTCATGCGCGCCTCCGGTCCGGGCGGGCAGAACGTCAACAAGGTCTCCACCGCTGTCGAACTGCGGTTCGAGGCGGACCGCTCTCCCGCTCTGTCGCCCTCGGTCAAGGCACGGCTCAAAAAGCTGGCTGGCCGTCGCTGGACACTGGACGGCGCCATCGTGCTGCAGGTCGAAGACACCCGCAGTCAGGCCCAGAACCGCGAGATTGCCCGCGAAAGGCTGGTCGAGATGATCCGCATCGCACTGGTTCCGCCAAAGCGCCGCATTGCCACCAAACCGACCCTTGGCAGCCAGCGCCGCCGCATTACCGCCAAAACCCAGCGCGGCGAGGTAAAATCCCTGCGCGGCAAGATCGGCGACGAGGAGTGACCCGCGCTCTTGCCGCCGAGGCCGCAGCGCAGTGGGGCGGCGCTCTCACCCGCCTGCTGAGCGACCGCGAGAATGTGGTGTACGAAATCGCCTTGCCGTCCGGCCGCGCCGCGCTGCGCCTGCATCGCACCGGCTATCAGAACCTTGCCGCCATCCGGTCCGAACTTTGGTGGTACGACAGCCTTGCCCGTGCTGGCGTGCCGGTTCCCGCCGCCCTGCTCTCTCGCGACGGTGACCTGCTGGTGACCCTCTCCAACGGTCGCCATGCGTCCGTCATTGCATGGATGGACGGCGAACCGCTGGGCGAGGCGGGCTGTCCCTTCACCCGTCCCCTTGCCGAAACGCTGGCGCTGCACCACAGCCTTGGCCAGCTTCTGGCACAGTTGCACCGGGCCACCGATGCCCTCGCCTTGCCAGCCGATTTCACCCGGCCCCGCTGGGACAGTGACGGCCTTGTTGGCGATACCCCGTTCTGGGGCCGGTTCTGGGATCACCCCGCCGCAACGCCGGATCAGCGCGCAGTTCTGTTCCGCGCCCGCGAATTCCTGCGCGAACGGCTTGGCGGCGATACCGGTCTGATTCACGCTGACGTCCTGCGCGAAAATGTCCTTGTGAACGGAAGTTCACTATCCTTGATCGACTTCGACGACAGCGGCTTCGGCTTTCGCCTCTATGACCTTGGCACCGTGCTTAGCCAGAACCTCTACGAACCCGCTTACCCGCAAATCCGCGATGCCCTGATGTCCGGCTACGGCACCACCGACACCGCGATGGTCGAGGTCTTCACCCTCGCCCGCACCTGCGCCTCCGTCGGCTGGACGATGCCGCGTCTGGCCCCGGATGACCCGATCCACCGCAGCCACCTGGCCCGTGCCGTGATGTGGGCCGAACGGCTGATGCGCTAGACCACCACCTCCAGCGCCTGTTGCGCGCCCACCCTGAACACCCGTTTGTAGCGCTCGATCTCCTCCGCCGGACCCATCGCCTTGGCCGGGTTGTCCGACAGCTTTACCGTTGGCCGCCCGTTCGCACTCAGCGCCTTGCAGACCAGACTGAACGGCGCCAGCCGGTCATCCGCCACCAACCCCCGGAAATCATTGGTCAGCATGGTGCCCCAGCCGAAGGACACCTTCACCCGGCCCCGGAACTGCAGATGCAGCTCCTCGATCTTGTCCACATCCAGCCCGTCGGAAAAGATCACCAGCTTCTGCGTCGGATCTTCGCCCCGGTCTTTCCACCAGCGGATTGCGGTTTCCGCCCCCACCGCCGGATCGCCACTGTCGATGCGGATGCCGGTCCACGACGCCAGCCAGTCCGGCGCGTTCCGCAAGAACCCCTCCGTGCCATAGGTATCGGGCAGGATGATCCTCAGGTTGCCCTCATGCTCCTCCTGCCAATCCGCCAGCACCTGATACGGCGCCTGCCGCAACGCTGCATCCGTATCGGTCAACGCCGAGTACACCATCGGCAACTCGTGCGCATTGGTCCCAATCGCCTCGATGTCGCGCAGCATGGCGATGCGACAGTTCGACGTGCCGGTGAACTTCGCGCCCAGCCCCTCCTGCATCGCCTGCACCGCCCAGTCCTGCCACAGGAACGAATGCCGCCGCCGCGTGCCGAAATCGGCGATCCGCAGGCCATCAATGCCCCGCAACCGCTCGATCTTTTCCCAAAGCCGGGTCATCGCGCGGGCGTACAGCACCTGCAACTCGAACCGGCCCATCTCGTTCAGCACCGCCCGCCCGCGCAGCTCCATCAGCACCGCAAGCGCCGGGATCTCCCACAACATCACCTCGGGCCAGCGCCCCTCGAACGTCAGCTCGAACTGGCCGTCGCGCTTTTCAAGGTGATACGGCGGCAGGCGCATCCCCTCGAACCATTCCATGAAATCGGGCCGGAACATCTGCCGCTTGCCGTAGAACGTGTTGCCGCGCAGCCAGGTGCTCTCCCCCCGCGTCAGGCTTAACGACCGCACGTGATCCAGCTGTTCGCGCAATTCGCCTTCGTCGATGATGTCGGCCAACCGCACCTTGGTGGACCGGTTGATCAGGCTGAACACCACCGTCGTATCCGGCTTGTTGCGAAAAATAGACTGGCACATCAACAGCTTGTAAAAATCCGTGTCGATCAAGGACCGCACGATCGGGTCGATCTTCCACTTGTGGTTCCAGACGCGGGTGGCGATATCGACCATGACGGTACTCCCTGATCCGCCCTGTCTATGCGAACATGGCCGCCAAGGTCAAAACCAGATCAGCCGTCCAGTCGCACCCCCGCCGATGCCATCCGGGCCCGCGCCGCCGCAAGCGAGCCGTCAAGATCAATCGCCCGGCACAAATCCTGCCGCACCGTCACCGCAAACCCCAGCCGCGCCGCATCCAGCGCCGAATAGGCCACGCAAAAATCGGTGGCCAGCCCAACCAGTTCCAGCCGCGTCACCCCTCGCGTCCGAAAATACCCTTCAAGCCCCGTCGGCGTCACCCGGTCGTTCTCGAAAAACGCCGAATAGCTGTCGATCCCGGGGCGAAAGCCCTTGCGGATCACCATCTGCGCCGGGCCGGTGCGCAAGGCGCCATGAAACTCCGCCCCCCGGGTGCCCTGCACGCAATGCGTCGGCCACAGAACCTGCGGGCCATACGGCATCTCGATCATCGAATAGGCCGCCGTGCCGGGGTGGTTGTCGGCAAACGACAGGTGCGTGCCGGGGTGCCAATCCTGCGTCAGCACTACCACCGCAAATTCGGTCATCAGCGCGTTGATCTGCGGGATGATCTGGTCGCCCCCCGCCACGGCCAGCGCGCCGCCCGGGCAGAAATCGTTCTGCACGTCGATCACGATCAGCGCTTCGGTTCCGGCTCGCATCTGGGGATCCCTTCCCTGTCTCACAAAGATGCGTAAAGTTGCATCCGGGCCGGGTCAACAGAAAGCCTGCCATTGCCCGCGCCCTTGCCCTTTTCACGCGAACCGCATAACCCGCCGAAATGCTGACCGTCGCCGCGCTGTATCACTTCACCCGGTTCCCGGACCCCGCTTGCCTGCGCGGGCCGCTGCTGGCCCTGTGCCAGACACAGGGCGTCAAAGGCTCGCTCCTCCTTGCACCCGAAGGCATCAACGGCACCATTGCCGGAACCCGCCTCGGCATTGACGCCGTCCTCGCCCACATTCGCGCGCTGCCCGGCTGTGCCGGCCTTGAACACAAGGAAAGCCCCGCCGCCGAAATGCCCTTCGGCCGCATCAAGGTTCGCCTGAAGCGCGAGATTGTGACCATGGGCCAGCCCGACGTCGACCCCACCGCGCGCACGGGCAACTACGTCGTGGCACAGGATTGGAACGCCCTGATCACAGGTCCCGACACCGTCGTCATCGACACCCGCAATGAGTACGAGGTGGCCATCGGCACCTTCACCGGCGCGGTTAACCCCGGAACCAGATCGTTCAGCGAATTTCCCGCATGGTGGCAGACCAACAAGGACCGCCTTGCCGGCAAGCGCATTGCCATGTTCTGCACCGGCGGCATCCGCTGCGAAAAATCGACCAACTACCTGCTCGGCCAAGGTGTGAACGAGGTGTTTCACCTGAAAGGCGGCATCCTGAAATACCTCGAAGAGGTGCCGCAGACGGAAAGCCTCTGGCAAGGCGAATGCTTCGTCTTCGATGACCGCGTATCGGTGGGGCATGGCCTGATCCCCGGTGGCCTCGGGTCCTGTGGCGCCTGCCGCCGCCCGGTCACCCCCGAAGACCGCCTGCATCCGGCGTTCGAAGACGGCGTCTGTTGCCCCGCCTGCGAGGCCGAACACACCGCCGCAGACCGCGCCCGGTTCCGGATGCGCCAGCAGCAGATGACCCGCGCCACCGCCATGGGCAAACGCCACCTCGGCGCGTAGGGTTTGGTTCCACGCCACCAATCCAGTCGGCCAGTCACTCCAGAACTTGAGTGTGTAGCCAGTCAGGCCTCAATTTACCGGCACGACCCCGCACCCCAGGATGCCACTTCCCGGCTGATCAAAGCGGCCGTTGCGCGAGGTGAGCAAGGCTGCGCGCGGGATTGATGGCCATAAGGCGGATGTGTTGGACGAACGGCAGGTCTCCAATTGGGTGAGCCAAGCCGCCAAGCTGCCCGACTGCCCGACTGCCCGGCCGGACGCCGCAGGGTGCGCTACAGCGCACCGTGTCGAGGGGGCAATTCCTAAGAAAGACTTAATCCATGCAGGTTAACCCATTGAAAACACGTGCCTCACAAACTTGTCCACGCGTGGACATCCGCTCAGGCTGCCGACTTCGCCGCCAGAATCTCCCGCACCATCGGGATCACCTTTTCCCCATAAAGCCGGATCCCCTCCATCAGCTGATCATGCGGCTGCGGCCCGGTCGAATATTTCATATCGAACCGCTGAAGCCCCAAAGCCCGCACCGTCGCCGCGATTTTCCGCGCCACCGTCTCAGGGCCGCCCACATAAAGCGACCCGTTCCTGACCTCGTCCAGATACCGGTCTTTCGTGACCGGCGGCCAGCCCCGCTCGCGCCCGATCTGGCCGAACATCGCCTGATAATGCGGCCAAAGCTGCTCCTGCGCCGCCTCATCCGTCGCGGCCACGAAGCCCGGCGAATGCACCCCAACAGGCCGCGCCTCCCGCTCCAATTGCTTCACCGCCCGATGATACAGCTCCACATAAGGCACGAACCGCCGCGGATCGCCGCCGATGATCGCCAGCATCAGCTGAAGGTCCTGCCGAACCACCCGCACCACCGACTCCGGGCTACCGCCCACGCCCACCCAGACCTGCATCCCCTCCGGCCCCAGCGGCGGGTAGACCACCTGATCCGTCAACGCTGTTCGGGTCTGACCCTGCCAGGTTACACGCTTTTCGCGGACCAGCTTGGCAAAGAGGTCCAGCTTCTCCTCGAACAGAACGTCATAATCCTTCATGTCATAGCCAAACAGAGAATAGCTCTCGCTGAACGACCCCCGTCCGAGGATCACCTCAGCCCGCCCGCCCGATACCGCATTCAGGGTGGAAAACCGCTGGAACACCCGCACCGGATCATCCGACGACAGCACCGTCACCGCCGATCCAAGCTTGATCCGGCGGGTCCGCCCGGCAATGGCCGCCAGCACCATCTCGGGTGATGAGATCGCGAAATCCGGGCGGTGATGTTCGCCCAGACCGATGAAGTCGATGCCGACCTGATCGGCCAGAATTGCTTCGTCCACCACGTCGCGCAGCACCTCGTCCTGCCGCTTCAACTGCCCGTCCGCACCAAGGCTGACGTCGCCGAACGTGTCGAGCCCAAGCGATACTTCTGATGCCTGCGTCATGAAAAGCCTCCTGTTGTTCGCCAACATAAGGTGCGGCCCCCCGCCAGCAAAGTCGCATTGCCGCACGGTCACCGCGCAGAGGCGCACTCTCGACAGATGGTTCCTCGCAGTAAATGATCCTGGCAAAGGAGCCGCGCCATGACCTCACCCGAACATCTTGCCCTGCACATGGGCCTCGACATTCCTGACTTCGGCCGCATCGGGTATTACGGGGCGGACTATGGCACGATGAAACCGTTTCATCGGGTGGGGAGCCTGTTGTTCCTGTCCGGCCACGTGGCGCAGATCGGGGAAGAGATCACCCATAAGGGGCGCCTTGGGGCGACCCTCACCACGACGCAAGGATACGCCGCCGCGCGGCAGACGGGTCTGAACGTGCTGGGGGGGATCCGGCAGGCCGTGGGGTCGCTGGACCGGGTGAAGGGGGTCGTCCGCAGCCTGAACTTCGTGGTCTGCACCCCGGAATATGAGGAGGTTCACAAGGTATCCTCGGGGCTGTCGGACCTGTTTGTGGAGGTTTTCGGGCGGGAGAGGGGATTGGGGGGGAGGGCCACGATCGGGGTTCAGGCCCTGGCAAATGGGGTCTGTTTTGAGACCTGGGTGACGGTGGAGATCGAGGATTGAGGCGGTGTCCACGCGTGGACAAAAAGTAGCCTACATGAAATCAATGAGTTACAAGATCGAATTCACGAAGTCTTAACACTTCGTCGGCTGCGCGGGGCTTGTATGCCGCCGCAAGGAGGATGCACCGCGCCCAAAAGTCCGGCCAATCCTTTGTATGAGCGCCAGCAGGGCCTGCCGCCGCGCCTGCCTGCGCAGGAGGATATGGTCGCGCCGATGCGCCTCGTGCACATCTTTCGGGCGGCCGTCGGGATAATGACGCGCCATGGCGTGCATCATGTTCAGATTGACGACATGTAACATCGGACTTGCTTTCTTTAGCTGGATTTCCGGTGTTTATCTGACAAAAATGCTGCCTGAGCGACTCAGGAATTTCCGCAAGACGAAAGTTGAACTTACATGTCACCGCGCTGGCGCAACCTGCCTTCCCTGTCATCCCTGCGTGCGTTTGATGCGACGGCGCGGCATGGCGGCTTTACCGGGGCGGGGCGGGTGTTGAACGTCACCCATGCGGCGGTGACCCAGCAGGTTCGCGCGCTGGAGGCGGAACTGGGTGTGGCGCTGGTGGAGCGCATCGGGCGCAGCGTCAGTCTGACAGAGGCGGGCCAACGGCTGGCACAAACGCTGGGCGAAGGCTTCGCCATCATCAGCACCGGGATCGACGACCTTCAACGCAGCGAAGGGCGGCGGCCTTTGCGCGTGGCGACCACCACGTTCATCGCCGAAACGCGCATCATGCCACGGTTGCCGGAATTCTGGGCGCTGCATCCCGGTGTCGATGTTGCGATGTCCCCCAGTGAGGCGAAGGCTGATCTTGTCCGCGAAGGCTTTGACCTTGCGGTGCGGGCGATGTCTGACGGCTGGATCGCTGACGCGGCGGAGGAGGTGCGACCGCTGGTGCGGACGCAGCTGCTGGCGGTCTGTGCGCCGTCGCTTCTGGCCGGTGGCCCCACCGATCCGGTTGATCTGCCGTGGATCATGGAGGTCGGCAATTCCTGGGATCAGGCACAGTTGCAGGCGGCCGGGATCGACCAGAGCAAGCTGAAATTGGTCAAGCTGGGCAGCCCGCATCTGGAAATGTCGGCGGCGCGCCGGGGGTTGGGGGTCATGCTTGCGACCGAGATCATCTGCCGCGATGATGTTGCGGCGGGCCGTCTGGTCATCTTGCCGCTGACGGGTCTGGCATCGCTGACTTACGCCGCCGTGATGCCAAAAGGCGCGCGGCGACCGGCAGTTGATAAGTTCGTGGACTGGCTGGCGACGATTTTCTGAGCGCGGGCTTCTGTGCGCGGGTGGCCCTCCCCCCCCGAGGGGGAGGGGAGGTGTCGGCTTACGCCTTGTCGCGGACCAGAAGCTGGCCGCTGGGACCGGGCTTTACCTCGAACCGGGTCAGTTTCTTGGTAAGGTCGGACAGTTTTGCCGACCCATAGGTGCGGGTGTCGAAATCGGGGGCGCCTTGGGTGATGTACTGGCCGATCTGGCCCATCGAGTACCATTCGCCATCTGGATCAATCGCCCGCATTGCCGCGATGATCAGCGGAATGGCGTTGGATGCCGGTTCCTTGGGGGTCTTGGTGCGTTCTGCCGGGGCGGGCGCGTCGCCCGTCGATCTGGCGGGGTGCGGCTTCGTCTCGGTGGCGGGTTCGGCGTCGTCGATGATGTTCTCGATCAGGATGAAGCGGTTGCAGACTTTGCGCAGGGATTCGGGCGTCTTCGCCTCGCCGATGCCCACCACCTCCAGCCCGTCTTCGCGGATGCGGCTGGCGAGGCGGGTAAAGTCGCTGTCGGAACTGACCAGCACGAAGGCGTCGAACTTGCCCGCATGCAGGATGTCCATCGCGTCGATGACAAGGCCGATGTCGGAGGCGTTCTTGCCTTTGGTGTTGGCCGATTGCTGGTGCATCACCAGCCCCAGATCGCGCGCCTGATTTTTCCACCCGGCGAGTTGCGTGCTGGACCAGTCGCCATAGACGCGCCGCAGGGCTGGTTCGCCTATGGTGCTGATTTCCTTGAGGATCGCCTCGGCGTGGCGGGCCAGGACGTTATCGGCGTCGATCAGAACGGCGAGGAGTTTTGCGCCATCGCGGGCCATCAGTAGACCACGACGGAGCGGATCGATTCGCCAGAATGCATCAGATCGAAGCCCTTGTTGATGTCTTCCAATTTCAGGATGTGGGTGATCATCGGGTCGATCTCGATCTTGCCGTCCATGTACCAGTCGACGATTTTCGGCACGTCGGTGCGGCCGCGTGCACCGCCGAACGCGGTGCCTTTCCAGATGCGGCCGGTGACCAGCTGGAACGGGCGGGTTTCGATGACGGCCCCGGCGGGGGCAACGCCGATGATGATCGACTGGCCCCAGCCACGATGGGTGCATTCCAGCGCGTCGCGCATCACCTTGACGTTGCCGGTGCAGTCGAAGGAGTAGTCCGCCCCGCCGATCTTGTCGAAGGGGGTCTTGGTCAGGTCAACAATGTGTTGGACGACCGAGCCTTCGATTTCTTTCGGGTTGACGAAATGGGTCATGCCAAACCGCTCGCCCCAGGCCTTTTTGTCGTTGTTCAGGTCAACGCCGATGATCATGTCGGCCCCGGCCATGCGCAGGCCCTGAATGACGTTGAGGCCGATGCCACCGAGGCCGAAGACCACGGCCTTGGCCCCGATTTCCACCTTGGCGGTGTTGATCACAGCACCGATGCCGGTGGTGACGCCGCAGCCGATGTAGCAGATCTTGTCGAAGGGCGCGTCGTCGCGGACCTTTGCCAGCGCGATTTCGGGCACGACAGTGTGGTTGGCAAAGGTGGAGCAGCCCATGTAATGGTGGATCGGCGTGCCATCCAGCATCGAAAAGCGCGAGGTGCCGTCGGGCATCAGGCCCTGACCCTGCGTGGTGCGGATCGCGGTGCAGAGGTTGGTTTTCTGGCTGAGGCAGGACGGGCACTCGCGGCATTCGGGGGTGTACAGCGGGATGACGTGATCGCCGGGTTTGAGGGTTTTCACGCCGGGGCCGCAGGCGATGACCACGCCCGCGCCTTCATGCCCGAGGATCGCGGGGAACAGGCCTTCGGGATCGGCGCCGGACAGGGTGAATTCGTCGGTGTGGCAGATGCCGGTGGCCTTGATCTCGACCAGAACTTCGCCTTCCTTGGGATCGGCGAGGTTGACCTCCATGATCTCCAGCGGTTTTCCGGCGGCTATGGCGACGGCGGCACGGGTGCGCATCAGGTATTCCCTCCTTTAGTTTTGCGCGCAGGCTGTGCGAAACTGATGGCGGACGCAACGGCGGAAATGCAGGAAACCGGGGGGAGGAAACCTTTCCGGGTCTCGGGCGTTGTAGTTTTGCGTTCGTTACCGGCAGGGCGCGACATCCCGTCGCGCGGCACCGGCCGATGAGGGAGACCACGATGAAACACTTCATGCCCATTCTGATCCTGCCGCTGGCCCTGATGGGCTGCGTGGTGATCGAGCCGGTGCCGGTAGATCCGGTCGAGGACGCCTGCGGGGCTTCGGGGTTGCAGGGGCTGCTCGGGCAGCATTCTCGCGTGCTGCGCACGATGCGCTTTGCCGGGCCGGTGCGGATTGTTGAGTTCGGAATGGCGGTGACGATGGACTATTCCGCCGAAAGGCTGAACATCTGGCTGGATGAAGACGGCTTCATCGACCGCGTCACCTGCGGCTAACGCAACGGAGAGATCATGTTACGCCACGCTTTGGTAGCTCAGGCTTTGCTATGTGTTGTGGTCGCGCTTGCGGCCTGCGTTCCCGTTACCGAACCCGATCCGGTCGACCGGGATGCCTGCCGCGCGTCGGGCAGCGCCAGCCTTGTCGGCCAGTCCGGCGATATTCTGGCGGCGATGACTTTTCCGCTGGGCACCCGCGTTATCTATCCAGACACAGCCGTGACCGAGGAGTTCAGTCCGGAGCGGCTGAATATCGTGATCGGGCGGTCCGGTCGGATCGACGAGGTTTATTGCGGCTGATCTGAAGGCCGCGCACCCCGGCTGATCCGGGGTGCGCAGCTGTCCTTATTTCTTCACGCGGTAGGTGGTGTGGCAGTCCTTGCACGCCCCGCCGATGCCGCCCATGCCCGCACCGATGGTTTCGACCGAGGACACGTCCATCGCCGTGGCGGCGGTGTTCAGGGCGCTGGCCTTTTTCAGGAAATCATCCCAGCTGGTCCAGATTTCAGGCTTTGCTTCGGACGCGGGGTCGGTGGCACCCTGGGTCATGAAGGTTGCCTCGATCTTGGCCGAGGCGTCGATCAGGGCGGCCTTGGCCGCTTCGGCGGCGGCGGCGTCATAAACGGATTTACCGCCCGCCATATCGCCGAGGATGCCAGTGTTCTTGCCGACCATTTTCATCAACTCTGACCGGGCGACCGCGTTCGGATCGGTCGGTTCCTCTTGCGCATAGGCGATGCCTGCGGCGAGGACAGCTGCAACGGCGAATATCTTGGTGAATTTCATATATCTGGCTCCCGGCTGGATTTGCCCGGTCACTATAGGCGCGACACCCTGTCGCGGAAGTCAGCTTGTTGCGAGGAATGACGCCGCTCACGCGATTGTCATCGTGTGGAAGGAGGGGCGCGGCCCGGAGGATTTTGCCTTTGGTTCTTGGGCCAAGGGAGGGACTCGACTCTGCAATCCGGGGGTGGCATACGCGGAACATTATGTGAACATAGGTGTGCCATGGCTGCAAAGCGCATCCTCTCGCTGTGGTTTCCACGTCTGGCTGCCGAGCGGGTGCTGCGGCGGCGTGGTGATGTGGTGCCGCCCGCTTTGGCCATCGTGGCCGACCTGAACGGGGCGCAGGTTATCCAGTCGGTGAATGATATGGCCGAGGCGGCGGGAATCGCGGTCGGCCAAGGCCTGCGCGATGCCACCGCGATCTGCCCCGGCTTGCACACCGCTTCCGCCGATCCGATGGGCGAGGCGATGTTTCTGACCGTGTTGCGGCGCTGGGCGGGCAAGTTTTCGCCCTGGGTTGCCGAAGAGCCGCCTGCGGGGCTGATGATCGACCTGACCGGCTGCGACCATCTGTTCGGCGGCGAGGGCCCGCTGCTGGAGGAGGTGGCGGCGGATTGCCAGCAGCTTGGCCTGACCTTCCGGGCGGGGATTGCCGATACGCCGGGGGCAGCCTGGGCGCTGGCGCGGTATGCGGGGCGGGGCACGCAGCCTGTGCGCAACGGCGACGCGATCCAGCAAGAGGCGCGCGCCACCCGGTCGCGCGCGGCCAAGCGGCGCGGCTGGGAACGCGGTGGTGAAGTGCAGCCCCCGGCGGGAGTGGCGGTGCCCGGTGTTGCGGGAACGGTGATCGCCCCGGCGGGCCGCTTGCGCGAGGCGATTGCGGACCTGCCGATTGCCGCGCTGCGTCTGCCGCCGGAAACGGTGGCGGGGTTGATGCGGCTTGGCCTGCGCCGGGTGTCGGACATCGCGGGCATGCCGCGGGCCGCCTTGGCGCGGCGCTTCGGGACCGAGACGCTGCGCCGTCTGGATCAGGCGCTGGGGTTGCAGCCGGAACCGGTCAGCCCGGCCCGCGCCGATCTGCATTTCGCGGTGCGGCTGACCCTGCCCGACCCGATCGGCCTGCGCACGGATGTCGAGGCGGCGCTGGACCGTCTGCTGCCGGCCCTGTGTACCCGGTTGCAGGCGCGCGGGCGCGGGGCGCGGCGGGTGCAGTTGCAGGTATTCCGCGCCGATGGCGGGGTGCAGGCGGTAGAGGTGGGACTGGCCCGCGCTGCCGCAGTGCCGGACCGCATCCGCCCGCTTCTGGCGCTGAAGCTGGATCAGATCGACGCGGGGTTCGGCATCGACTGTCTGCGGCTGTCGGCGCTGGCGACCGAGGCGCTGAGCCCGGACCAGCAGCGCGGGGTTCTGGAAGGGGCGGGGGGTTCGGTTGCGGGGCCTGCCGCCGCACTGGCGCTGGATGATCTGATCGGCAAACTGGGCGCGCGGCTGGGGGCAGAGGCGGTGACCCGCCTGCACCCGTCGGAAAGCCACATCCCGGCCCGGTCGTCGATCACGCTGACGGCGGCATGGAGCGCACCCCATGCCGGGGCCTGGCCTGAATCGGGGCCTGAATCGGGGCCGCAATCGGGGCCGCAATCCGGTTCTGCCGGACGCTGGCCGCTGGTGATGTTCCGGCCTGAAATGGTGGACGCACCGGACAGCCCCGAGCCGCCCGCCCGATTCCGCTGGCGCCGCCGCGATCTGGCCACCCGGATGGCAGTGGGGCCCGAGCGGATCCAGCCGGAATGGTGGCTGGACGACCCGGACTGGCGGTCGGGCACCCGCGATTACTGGCGGATCGAGGTTGAAGGCGGCACGCGGCTGCTGTTGTTTTACGGTCAGGCGGGGGCCGTGTCGGAAAGCTGGTATTGCGAGGGGTGCTTTGTGTGATCCTTTGCCCGGCCCGCCACCTGTTTCGAACCCGCCACCTGTTTCGAAACGGAGCGGCGTACCGCCGCAAGACTTTTCTGTCGCCTGCGCGGCAGGGCCGCTTGGCTCCGCTGACGCAGGGCGCGGGATGGGCGAGAGCGTTGAAGTGCTGCGCCGGCTGTGAAATCACTGTGTCACGGATCGGCGACGTGGAGGACGGCAGGCCGCGATGAAATCGACACCCCGCATTACCGTTCAGCAGACCCAGCGGCTGTCGCTGAACACCGGACTTGCCACCTCGATCCGGATCCTGCGGGCGGATGCAGCGGGGCTGTCGCGCTATCTGGAGGAACAGGCGGCGAACAACCCGCAGCTGGTGCTGGGACAGCACAGCGCTGGCGAATGGTTGCCACGCTGGCGCGATGCGCTGGCGCGCTTTGCCGGCGGTGGCGCAGGCGGCGGTGAGATGCCGGAAACGGCAGCGGCGGGGCCAAGCCTTGTGGCGCATGTCCTGGGGCAGATCGCTGCGCTGCGGCTGCCAGCCCGGGACGCGGCGCTGGCGCTGGCGCTGGTCGAGGCGCTGGAGCCGACCGGCTGGCTGGGCAGGCCGCTGGCCGGGATCGCAGCAGCGACCGGGGTGACGCTGACGGAGGCGGAGGCTCTGCTGCAGCGATTGCAGCGGCAGGTGGAGCCGACGGGCCTTTTCGCGCGGTCCTTGCAGGAATGTCTGATCCTGCAGGCCGAAGAGGCAGGCGAGCTGGACGCGGCAATGGCGGGGCTGCTGGCGCGGCTGGATCTGGTGGCGAAAGGCGATTTCGCGCGGATCGGCCGGGAGTTGGACCTGACCGAGGGTCAGATCCGTGGGATGATCATGATCATCCGGGGGTTCGACCCGAAGCCCGGGGCGGGGTTTCAGGTCTGTGCCGCCCCGGTGCGCGAGCCGGATCTGATGGCGCAGCAGGGCGAGGCAGGATGGGAAATCTCGCTCAACCGGTCGGCGCTGCCGTCGTTGTCGCTGGCGGAGGTCAAGGCAAAGGGCCGGGCCGAGGCAAAGGCCCTGATCCGGCTGGTGGAAGGGCGCAATGCGACGTTGCTGACCGTGGGGCGCGAGATCCTGATGCGGCAGGCGGCGGCGCTGGAGGCGGGTGTGGGGGCGCTGGTGCCGATGACCATGGCGGAGATATCGGAGGCGGTGGGCCTGCACCAAAGCACGATCAGCCGGGTTGTCGCCGGGGCGTCGGTGGATACGCCGAAGGGCACATGGTGGCTGCGTGCGCTGTTCACCCAGTCGGTGACCGAGAACGGTCCGTCGGCAGCGGCCCTGCGCGAGACGCTGGCGCGGCTGGTGGCGGCCGAAGACCCGACGCGGCCCCTGTCGGATGAGGCGCTGGCGGCGGCTCTGTCGGCGGCGGGCGGGCCAGTAGCGCGCCGGACGGTGGCCAAGTATCGCGGCCTGCTGGGCTTGCCCGCAGCGCACCGTCGGAAAGTGCGGCCCGCCGGGCGCGGGAAGCGCGCTGCGAGAACGCAGAGTGGCTGACGTCTTTCAGCGGACGTTTTGAGATCAGGGAGAGGGGCGGACGGGCAGGCAAGGTCGGACTGCGGACGCGTTCAAGGGGACGCTGTGGCGCGGGGTGTTGCGCGGCTGGGGATCAGCACCGGGTCACGGCAAAGGTGGAAGGCGCTGTTTTCGATATCCGAAGTGGCTCGGATCAGGGTGGCCGGCCTGACGGCGGAGCTGCAGCGGATGAAGAAGGGCCTGGCTCGTGCCACCGAGGGCACGCCTCCCCGAGAACGGTCGCCAGGTGCTTTGTGCGCGAATCCCGGAGAAAGAACCGAGTGGCGTGGTTGACGGGAGTGGCCGGTATTGCAGCGTCGATCATTTGCAAGCGCCGCCCCGGACAATCCGGCGCGAGACCGGCGCTGGTCGTAAAGAACACCGTGGACCGGCAATCTGACCGGCATCACCGGACACGGTCAGGGGCGATCCATGGTCCGCGATTGGCCCCAAGACGATGGCGAGCGACATCCCCTGCGCCAAGACGATTGCGGGATGGCCAAGGTCCGGCGGTCGTCGTCAAGCTGTTCTCATGGCGTTTGGCGGGCTGGTCGATGCAATTGCCGATGACAGCTGACGTCGCCGTTCCAGCCCTGCCGATGATCATCTGGCGGCCCATGTCAAAGCACCGCCCGCGGCCGCCGGAAGCTTCTTGCAACGGCTGAAACGCGAGCGGATCAGGCGGCGGATACCCCACGGGCGCACGGCCTGCTGGTTGTGAGCCCTCGGGGCGGAATGGAGTTTTGCTTGCTGTCTTGGCTGTCACCGGCATCCAGTGGGTTCGTGGGGGGACGTCGCGTGTCGTATCGCCGGAATTCTGACCGCTCTGTGGGTGGACCCGCTGCCTTTGGGCACATCGCTCGCGACTTCCCCCTTGCCGGATCATGCTGTAGCTGAGGCATGGCAAAGCAGCGATGGACAGCGACGCATGGCTTATCTTCTGGGTGTCGATACCGGTGGCACTTATACCGATGCGGTGATCCTGGACGAGGGCGCCACCCGCGTTCTGGGCAAGGCCAAGGCGCTGACCAGCCGGCACGATCTGGCGGTCGGCATCGGTCAGGCAGTCGACGCGGCACTTGCGGCGGCTGGGGTGACGGCTGCCGAAGTGGCGCTGGTGTCGCTGTCCACCACGCTGGCCACCAATGCGCTGGTCGAAGGGCAGGGCGCGCGGGTGGCGCTGATCTTCATCGGGTTCGACGAGAGTGATCTGGGGCGCGGCGGGCTGATCGAAGCGCTGAAGGGCGACCCGGTGGTGCATCTGCCCGGGGGCCACAGCCATGCCGGGGGGGAAAGCGCGCCGCTGGACCTTGCGGCGCTGGAAACCGCGGTGCTGGCGCTTGGCGACGACGTGACGGGCTTTGCCGTCGCCGCCCGCTTTGCCACCCGCAACCCCGCGCACGAGATTGCCGCGCGCGAGGTGATCCGTCGGGTAACGGGCCGCCCGGTGACCTGTTCGCACGAGTTGTCGGCCAACCTGAACGGCCCGAAACGGGCGCTGACGGCAGTGCTGAACGCGCGGCTGATCGGGATGCTTGACCGGCTGGTTGCGGCCTGTGAGCGGCATCTGCAGGCCGTGGGGATCGACGCGCCCTTGATGGTGGTGCGCGGCGACGGGGCGCTGATTTCTGCCGCGATGGTGCGCGAACGGCCGATCGAGACGATCCTGAGCGGCCCTGCGGCCAGCATCGTCGGCGCGCGCTGGCTGACCGGGGCCATGGACGCGCTGGTCAGCGACATCGGCGGCACGACGACCGATGTGGCCCTGCTGCGCGGCGGCCTCCCCGAGATTGACCCGCAAGGCGCGCGCGTCGGCGGGTTCCGCACCATGGTCGAGGCGGTGGCGATGCGGACCAGCGGCCTTGGCGGCGACAGTGAGGTGCATCTGATCACCGAAGGGCTGAGCGGGGGGCTGCGCCTCGGGCCGCGCCGGTTGATCCCGGTGTCGCTGCTGGCGGTGGATCACGGGCGGATGGTGCATGCAGCCCTTGACCGCTGGCTGACCAATGATGCGGTGGGCGAAATGGACGGGCGGTTCGTTGTGCCGATGGCGGGCGCGGCCGGGGGCCTGACCCCGCGCGAGGCGGCGGTGCTCGCGCGGATTGCGGGCCCGATGCCGATGGCCGAGGCGCTGACCTCGCGGCTGGAAGTGGCGGCGCTGGAGCGGCTGGTGGCGCGGGGGCTGGTGATGATTTCGGGCGTGACGCCGTCGGATGCAAGCCACGTTCTGGGGCGGCTTGGGGCGTGGGATGCACTGGCGGCGGAAAAGGCAGTGCGGCTGATCGCGCGGCGGCGGACAGGGTCGGGAGAGCGGTTTGCGACCGGGCCGGAGGCGTTTGCCCGGGCGGTGGTGGATCAGTTGACCGCGCAGACGGTGGATTGCCTGCTGGAAGCGGCGTTTGGCGAGGACCCGGCCTTTGCGGAAGAGGCACCGGACGCGCTGGCGCGGCATGTCCTGACCAAGGCGGGTCTGGCGCAGCACCGCGGGGTGATCGAAATGTCGGCCCGGCTGGGCGTGCCGGTGATCGGGCTGGGGGCGTCGGCCCCATCCTATTACGGTGCCGTCGGGGAACGGCTGGGCTGCCAGATGATCCTGCCGGAACATGCCGGGGTGGCCAATGCCATCGGGGCGGTGGCGGGTCAGGTCAGCCAGCGGGCAACCGGCCTTGTCTCCTCGCCGGGTGAGGGGCGGTTCACGGCGCATCTTGCCGGTGGGTTGCAAAGCTTTGTCACCAGCGAGGCGGCGCTGGCGGCGATGGAAGCGGCACTGGTGGCCGAGGCGTCGGACCGCGCCCGCCGTGCCGGGGCGGTCGATCTGCGCGTTACAGTCAGCCGCGAGGTCCGGGAGGCCATGGTCGAGGGGCGGACGATGTTCATCGAGGCCACCGTCACCGCCACCGCGTCAGGAAGGCCCCGCGTGGCGCACGGGGACTGATTGTTCCGGCAGGCGCGGATCGCGCCGGACTGCGGCCACCCCTTGTTTGTGGCAGCGTTGCGCATCGCCGTGCTATGGGTTGAATTCTGCGGGCACATGCGATTGGACGCCTGATTTCCGGGGATGCCCCCCCCCCGGCGCGTCCGCCGCGAATAGCCCTTGACGTCTGACCAGCGCAGCCTTACTCCGCCCTTCAATGGCTAGGTAGCTCAGCTGGTTAGAGCATGCGACTCATAATCGCAGGGTCGGGGGTTCGAGTCCCCCCCTCGCCACCACTTCTTCCCATATCTCAAAAATTTAGGGGTTTATCCCCTTGAAGCAAGTTTGCCTCGTCAACATTGAGACTTTCGGGTAGAAGGCCGGGATGCCGATCCCTTGTGCTGAGGCGGAACACATCTTCACGTCGCCAAAAGAGGCTTTTGGGGCCAGTGGTTTGGGATTCCTCGTCGTGGAACGGGAAGAACCAGAAGTGTGTGGAATGCCGGGTTCAAATGGACGGAACTGTCATCCCGCGCGGTGTGATCTTTCGCATCGTCACGTATCCAGAGTTCATTAATTCGCTGACGTTCCAACTAGAATGTGATCGCCCCGACACTCGATCTCACGTCACCCTATATCGACTGGAAGTTGCCCCATTTCGTCCTCATCCAAACAAGCTGTATGGTCCAGACGACATAAATGGCCGTTACTTCGATGCAGGCGAAACCCATGAGCATGACTTTCACGACAGCCGCACGATGGACGGCGCGCTGCGGACGGTATCCTGCGAACAGGCGCGACCCATTGTCGATCCACCTCACGATTTCGCTACCGCTCTTGCGAGAGTCTGTAGTTGAATCAACATAATAAACGGGGGCGACGTGCCCTATCCGCGCACTCAAGGTAGTCTTCTTTGACAGTTGCTGTTGCCAATCAAGCGCTTAAGCGTCGGCTTGAGGAGGCCGTTGGCAGACTTATGAGCTGTCGGCGCGGACCTGGTGAGAAGATGCTTCTGGACATGCCGGTCGTCTACCCGAGCGGCTCGGCCGCTGTCGTGGAAGTCGAGATGAACGGGGACAAAATCTGGGTCTCTGACATGGGTATGGGCCGCACCGAGGCGCAGATGATGGGAGCACTTGAGTCCTACAAGCACGTCGCGCGCAATAAGGCGGCAGAGTTTGGCGTTGGCTACGATGGCGCTGCTATGTTCGTTCTCTGGGCACCAATCGAACGGATTGAGTCGGCAATCATATGCGTTGCGAACGCGTCAGTGCAGGCCGCATCTGATGCCGTGCGGCTGGCTTCGGAAGCACACCACAAACGGCAGGAAGATGTGGTGTTTGAAAGAGTTTCGCATGTGTTTGGGCGGCAGTCAGTCACCCGATCACATGAACTGCACGGCAAACGAAGTGCTTGGGAAGCCCACAACGTAGTGCTTCTGCATGGTCGGCGCGCCATATTTGAACCGATGAGCAAGCACCCAAACTCTGTATCAAGCAAGTTTCTGATGTTCAGCGACCTAAGAGAGGCTGGCAATCTTGTCTCCCTGAACGCCGTAGTCGAAAACACTCAGGCACTAGATGCTAAAGCGCAGATGGTTGGAGACGTGGCCAATATTATAGAGATTGCGGCGTCAGACGACGTATTCCGTAAATATGGGATGGCTTCCTGATGATTAGTCTTTCGGACGCGATCCGCGCTGGCCGATTGCAGGATTTCGTTGTTCAGCAAGAGTCAGCGGGGGTCGGCCCCGTGTCAGAGGCCGACTTTGACGATCTTGCCGCGAAGGTGATCAGAACTGCGCCACCAGCCGATCAAACATCCGGTTCACTTCCTGCCGGTGGTTCGCCCGGAAAGTGAACTCTGGCAGATACCGCGCCATGTGCCGTTCCGACACAAAGATGTGGGTGGACCGCACCGACACCTTGAACATGCGCCAGAAACTTTCAATGCAGTTGGTGCTGATCAGTTCGCCGGCGGCATCATCTTCCTTGGTCCACTGTTTGGCACTGTGGCTCACCCGCCCGTGGGTGTAGCCGTCACCAGTCAGTAAGTTGTAGGATGCCAGTTCGTCGGTCGAGACGAACGAACCTTTCTGCACCTGATCATTGATCACGCCGCGCAGGCTGTTCATCCGCACGTTCGGAACAACAGTCGCCTTCACCGCGCCATCGCGTTCCTTGATGCCCATAACGACGGTTTTGCCCGGCGCACCGCGCCCACGCTTGCCGCCAGAGCGCTTGCCCCCGACGTAGGTTTCGTCTGCTTCAACATGGCCCGAAAGAAGCCCCTGAAAGTCTGATTTGCCCATTTGTTCGCGGATCATGTGACCCATGCGCCATGCGGTTTTGTAGGTCACCCCAAGTTGGCGCTGCAGTTCCTTGCCGCTCACGCCGTGGCGCGTCGTCACAAAGAGGTAGATGGCATAGAACCACATCTGCAGGGGCGTTCGCGTGTCTTGGAACACTGTGCCGGCAGTCGGGTAGACGTGATCCCCGCAGGCCGCGCAGGCCCACGCGCGGCGTCCGCTCATGCGGTGGAATGTGCTTTCGACCCCGCAAGCACGGCAGGCATGGCGTTCACCGAAGCGGACGTTGAAGATGTGGACAAGGCAAGCCTCGTCATCCGGGAAACGCTTGAAGAACGCGCGGACGCTAAAGTCGGGGCTTGATGATTTGCTCTTTTCCAAGCAACCAAACTACCCCTGCGGCATACTTGTGTCAAGGGGATAACCACCTTGTGTTAAGCTGGCATAGCGCGGGTCTCGAACTCCATGGGGCTGAGGTAGCCCAGCTTCGAGTGCCGTCTGCGCGGGTTGTAGAACAGTTCGATCTACTCTTTGAGGTGCCTCTAGTTTCCTAGACACCTGCCGTGTTCC
>JANOQT010000030.1:0-2351 GCA_031415015.1 Paracoccaceae bacterium | reverse complement strand
CGCGACCGTCCTGCCGCAACCATGGTCAGCAACCGGTAGACGTCGGTCGGCGTGATGTCGGAGACCTTGCGCGACCGCCATTCGGAAAGAACCAGCGTCTTGAGCATGCTGGCCTGATCCTTGGCGCTGGATGCGGACAGTTTCGGCAGATGTTCGTCGATGTACCGCTCGACCAGTTCATCAACGGTGGGCGCTTGCCGGGCATTGGTCCGCGTGTCCATCGGATCTTCGCCGCGATCGATGTCGCGCTTCAGGCGCTTGGCCTCCTCCCGGGCGGCGATCACTGACCAGCTGGGCCATGTCCCGATCGTCATGCGCCGCTGCCGTCCGGCGGCGCGATAAATCAGGATGAAGGTCTTGCGGCCGGACTCGAACACGCAAAGCCCGAAGCCCGCGCAGGCCTCGTCGAAGATCACATACTTGCGCGTGCCGATTTCGGCAGCTTTTACAACACGTTCCGTCAGATGCGTTCCCATGCGGGCCCTCCAGTTCAGGCCGACTGAGGATCGAGAATCGGCAAAGAGCAACCTGCTCCACGCCGGGTTCCGGCAGAGAGGCGGAAACCGGCGGAAACAAACCGGGCAATTATTCCGGACGCGCCAACACCGCGCCAAAGCGGCTTCAGGCGGGGTTCAACTCCTTCCAGACCGCCTGAATCCTCCGGCGAATTGTGCTTTCGTCCGGCGCATCACCCTCGGCGGAGTTCGCGATGAACCACTCCTGCATTTCCACCACAAGATCGCGCTGCCGAGCCGGGAAGCCATTGGCATAAATGCGTTTCAGAACAGCAATATAGAAACCGTCCCAGTCGTATTTCAGCGGGGCACCGGGCCCGACACTGCGGGTTCGGCCGATACCGTGATCCTCTTCGAAGCGGTCGATTCCCTTGGCGGTGATCATGATGTCGGCCGCAGTCAGCCGCACCCCGCGGGCTGGTTCGGTGATCGTCCGCCACGGATCATTCGGCGACAGGCGCGCCTGGGTGAGGTAGATTTTCTTGGCGCCCTTGCCGAACGGCCGGAACAAAGGGCGGATCGCGCAGCCGGGCACGCTGATCAGGCCGACAACGCATTCCTCACCAAACATGATCTGCGAGACTCCGGTAACCAGATCGAGTTCGTCGGCAATGGCGTTGTTCACCACCTGCGTCACGCTGCATCCCCAGCGCACCGAAACCTCATGAATCGAATAGAAAACCTGCGCCGGAAACGCCATCCCTGCCTCCTTTTTTGACCGCCGGTAGGGTCATGACCTCGGGTCGAACGAGACCAAGCCCCAGCCTCTCGGTGGGGTGACCATCTGGCGATTCTGGTTGTGAACTGCTCTCCTCGAAGTTGTCAGAGTTCCGGCTTTGTTCAAAATGAAATCTGGGCCGCAGACAGCGAAACGCTGTGGATAAAAGTCCGGAATAATTACCCCGTTTGTTTCCGCCGGTTTCCGCCTCTTTGCCGGTGCCCCGACCGTGCTTGTCTCGACTCACTGATTTTAGCGCGCCGATCGCGGCACGCTGGTGAAGGAGAAAAGACATGAAAAAGATTGACTTAAGCTCTGCCGAGGACGCCGCGCCGGCGGTGGACAGCGGCCTGCTGATCGGCTGGCTGGACCGTGCCGACCTTGCCCGGGAACTGACCCTGTCAGTCGATACGCTACAGCGCTGGGAGACGCGCCGCATGGGCCCGCCCTGCGTCCGGGTGGGGCGCAAGGTGCTCTACCGCATGGAGGCCGTCAGGGACTGGCTGCGCGATCAAGAGGCCCGCAAGGCGGGTGTCAGCCGCGCCGTCGCCGGTCGGCGTTGAGGGGCGATCATGGCGCAGATCAACCCCGACGGCGCCTTGCCGATCACTGCTCTGATCGCCCAGGCCCAGCGCGAGCTGGACCTGCGCAGACAGGTCTACTGGTCCCGCGTCCGGGCCGGAAAAATGCGCCAGGCTGATGCCGACAAGCGCATCGCCCTGATGGCCGCCATCGTGAAACGCCTCACGGTGACGGCCGCGCTGTGAGCGTTCAGGCCATCACCTGGGCACTGGATTATGCCGCGGGCAGCGTCACCGAAAAGGTGCTGCTCCTCGTGCTGGCCAACTATGCCAACTAGTTCGGCGTCAGTTGGCAGTCGCAAAATTCACTCGCCGTTCAGACCGCGCTGGGCGAGCGCACGGTGCGGCGGGTGCTGGCCGACATGGAACGTCGCGGCGTGATCCGGCGCATTGTCCGCCGCCGCGGCAACGGCAGCAGGCAGTCCGACATGATCCTGCTTGCGGCCTTTGAGGGGCGCAAACCAGCTCCTCCCGGGATGCTGGACGACGGGCCAGATGGTGCCAAAATGACCCTTCGGACCAACCGGCCAATGGCGA